>NZ_JNWQ01000022.1 GCF_000716875.1 Streptomyces novaecaesareae
CCCCCCCACCCCCCACCCCGCCTGGGTCGCCCGTCGCCGCTTCGGCTTCGCCGAAGCGGCGACGGTGCTCCAAGCCCCCATTGCGCGTGAGAAGTCGGCTTGGCCGACTTCTCACGCGCAATGACCTGTCAGGCGACGGCCCGTGCCCCGGGTTTTGGGGCAAGGGCCGGTGGGTCTTCGCGCAGGAGCTGGGTCAGAGCCTGTCGAGGAGATGGCCGAGGTGGGCACGGAGTGGGGCTTCGAGGTCGAGGTTGTCTCCTCGGGTGGTGGTTTGGAGTAGCTCGGTGATGACGACGAGTTCGGCGAACAGTCCGGAGGGTGTGTCGAGGATGTGTCCCAGGTGGCTTCGGATCTGCGCTGCGGTTGTCGGGACGAGCAGGCTGTACGCGTGGAGCAGGGCGGCGTCGTAGCCGGCGGGTGCGGCGCCCCAGCCTTCCCAGTCGAGAATCGTGAGTGAGGGCCCGGTGAGGTTGGCCCAGTGCAGATCGCCGTGGGCAGTGGCCCAGACGTGAACGGTGCTGTCGACGGGAACGCCCAGGAATTGCGGCATCGCGCGGTCCAAGTACTCCTGTCGCACGGCGACCCGGTCGCTGGGCACAGCCGCGATGGAGTCGAGAGCGTTGCTGAGGCTGTCCCACCAGCCTCCGTCCAGATCGGGCTCCGTACGTAGGGCAGGCTCGTGGGCTGTGATGGTGGTGGCAGTGACCAGCTCGTACAGCTCTGCCAGGTAGCCGTACTCGCCGTCGTTCCAGCTCTGCCGTTCGACGAGCCGGGGGCGAGGAACCGCGGAAGGCATGCGGCGGTCGGCCTCCAGCGGCCCCTCCCAGAGCTTCCCGCCAGCCCTGCCCGACGGGGCCGACACCAACCGGAGCCAGCCCGCGTCGATGTCCAGGGACACAGCGCGGCCGAGTGTCCGTCCACGCCATCCCCACGCTTCACGAGAGCCGATCGGCGTCGCGTTCAGTCGAGTCGCGGCAGCGTCGTGCATTGCGCGCATCCGTGAAGCCGTCGCCGGTTCAGGTTCCGAGTACATCAACAACCCTTCGCAGCACGTCCGGAGAGAGCGGAGGCAGGTCGAGGGCATCGGCGGCTTGCCGCCAGTGTTCCAAGCTGAATCCTCCGAATCAGTGAAGCCGGAATGCGAACCGCGGTCTCTTCGGCAGAGAGCCGGCTCGACCTCACCGGATCGGGTGGCTCTTCCCCATGCCCCGGCGGAGACGCCGGGGCATGGGGTCGTCCTCAGGCGGTGAAGCGGTCGAACTCGCCGGCCTTGGCGCCGCGGATCCAGGCGTCGAGCTTGGGGCGGGTGGTGGTGACGATGGTGGTGGGGTCGTCGGACTCGCGGATGTGGACGCGGTCGCCGTCGGAGGCGATTTCAACGCAGTTGGCCTGATCGGTACTGAAGCTCGATTTCTGCCAGCTGAGCTGGGTCATGGTCACCGTCCCTGGATCTTGTATCGGATGTGCTGGATCAAGCCCAGTGAGTCACGATAGGTGGCGGACGGCGCCGGTGTGGAAGCGGACAGGGGCGGAAGTGCCAGACCCCTGATCCGATCGAACTTCTGGTCAAACGTTGTGACGGACTCGGGGTCACCGATGAACGTGACCCCGTGGGGCTTTCCAGAAGGACCGTGTGAAGTCGAGTGTGCGGCGCTCGGATGAGCATGAACGTGGTGTCGTTGTACGCGTAGGTCGTGCAGTCGAACGGCAGGATCTGGATCGTTACGTTCGGCAGCTGGCTCATCTCGATCAGGTGGTTCAGTTGATCCCGCATGACGGTCGGGCCGCCGTACATGGTGTGCAAGGCTGCTTCATGGATCACGGCCCGGAGGGAAGGTGCGTCCGCGCTGGTCAGGAGCTTCTGGCGCCGGTGGCGGAACTCGACCTTCCTCTCGTTGTATCCATGGATGACCTCGCTGTAGGCCTTGGTCTGCAGCAGGCCGGGGATGAGGAGAGTCTCGTAGCTGTCCAGACTCGCGGCGCTGGCTTCCGCCTCGGCCAGATCGAGAGCATGAGGGATCACGTCATGCCTGAACTCGGTCCACCAGCCCTTTCCTGTGCTCTCGCTCATGGCGATGAGGCCGGCTCGGTACTCCGGGTCCGTGACGTTGCAGATGTCGAGCCAGGCGTTCAGACGCTCAAGATTGAGGCCCCCCTCTCTCACCGTCTCGCGCGAGGTGTTGCGCGACGCCATGGTGCGCGCCGGGTACACCGATCCCTCCATCGGGGACGCTGAACTCGCGCTCGTGGAGCTGATCGTGAACGCGTGGCGGCACGGGGCGACGCCGTCGCCGGTCGTGGTGGTCGTGATCGCGGAGAAGACCCTCCGGGTCACCGTCGCCGACCGGAGCTCCGAGCTGTCGGCGCAGCGGGGGTCGTCCGAACTCGCCGAGTGCGGGCGGGGTTGCAGCTGGTGGAGGCGTTCACCCATCGGTGGGGTGCCGAGCCGCAGAAGCTCGGGAAGCGGGTCTGGTTCGAGCTGGACGGCGTGGCGTGAACGCTCTGTACCCGATCCACCCGGCCGACCCCGCCATTCACCACCTCACCGGTCGGCAGATCACCGACTTGATCGTGGAACTCCGGACCGAGGGCCGTGAGTTCGGCTTGCTCTGGCCGTCCGCCAAGCCCGGCGAGACGATCGTGGACGGGCGGGTCCTGGTCTCCCTCGGCAATGTCCCGGCCAGCACGGTGATCGATCTTCTGGCGCTCGTCCGGGAGTTCAACCGGCGCCGCGTCCGAGAGGTGTAGACGAGCCTGCGGGTCAGGAGAGTTCGCGGACGGCGTTGGCGACGGCGCCGAAGTCCTTGCGGAGGATCTTGGAGTGGTTGCTCGGGACCTTCGCGCTGAGCTTGATGTTGGGGTTGCGGGCGACCACGGCGCCGAGGCCGGCGCGGAGCTGTTCCATCACCTTCGGGTCGCCGCCCAGGTTGCCGCCGGTGGCGAGGACGTACCGGGTCTGGGTGGTGATGCGGTCGAAGACCGGGTCGAGGGCGGCGGGCGCGCAGAGTTCGTTGAGCTCGATGTTGATCTCGGCGTGCTGGACGGCGCTCATCCGGGCGGCCAGGCCGAGCCGGCGGCAGATCGGGAACAGCGGGCTCAGCCGGCGGAAGAGCTTGCGGACCTGGACCTTGGTGGCGTCGTCGAGCCACTCGTGGGTCATCGCGCCGTCCACGGCCACCGCCCCGAGGGTGCGCTCCGGGTTCCGGGCGGCCCAGTGGATGGCGAGCATGGCGCCGTAGGACCAGCCGACCAGGATCGCCCGCTCGACTCCCCTCGCGGCGAGGACGGCGTCGAGGCTGCGGACGGACGCCTCGAAGGTGTAGTCGGAGGAAGTCCCGGACTTGCCGCGGGCGCGCTCGTCGTAGGTGATGTGCCGGTAGCCGTCGCCGAGTTCGGCGATGACGTGCTTCCAGTGGGACTGGTCGGCGTAGGAGCCGTTGAGGTAGACCACGGGGATGCCGGCGCCGCCGGTGTCGGTCACGGCCAGGGCGGTGTCGTCGACCGACACCATGCCGGTCCAGGCGGAACGCGCGGAGTTCGTTTGGGTGTTCATGGTGGTGTGCCTTCCTGAGCAGCTGGGAGCGGTTGGGGGGGAGGGGGTTCAGTGGGTGTGGGCGGTGATGTCGCCGTGGGAGGTGGTGGCGCGGATGTGGAGGGTGGTGGTGCCGTCGTTGCGCAGGGCGTTGCTGATGCGGCCGTGTCCGGTGGCGGCATCGAGGGCGGCGGAGGTGGCGGTGGCGGTGCCGACGGTGATGTTTCCGGACCGGGTGGTGAGGGCGAGGGTGCCGCGGTCGGCCTGGGTGATGCGGATGTCGCCGCGGGCGGTGGTGAGGGTGGCGGGGCCGGTGAGGCGGCCGATCTCGATGTCGCCGTCGATGGCGGTGATGCGAGCGCCGGCGGCTTCGTCGATCTTGATGCGGTGGTGGGCGCCGGTGAAGGCGAGGTCGCCGAGGCGGCCGACGACGCGCAGTTCGCAGGCCTGGGTGTCGGCCTCGACGGCGGAGCCGGCCGGGAGCTGGACGGTGATCTCCAGACAGCCGGCGCCGAAGAGGGTGTTGCCGGTCTTGGCGGTGCGGATGGTGAGCAGGCCGTCGGTGTAGGTGGCGGTGGTCTGCTCGGCGGTGCGCACGTCGCGGTTCTTGCCCGGGTCGGCGGGGCGGATCTCGACGGTGGTGTCGGCGCGGTCGGCGGCGATGAACCGGACGCTGCCGGCCGCAACGTCCAGGACGGCGGTGATCGGGGCGGGGGTGGCGAACTTCTGCATCGTGCTCTCCTGAGTGCTGCGCTTGTGTGTTGCGCGGTCGTCGTTTCTGACGATGGAAAAGCTACGTTGCGTTCATGGATGTGGCAACAAGCTCGTTGCCTCAAATCGCCATCTGTGCAGGTGAAAGTCGGGAAATCGTTGCGGTGGACGCAGCCTTAACGCAACAACCCCCACTCCGGGTGTTGCAATGGAGTGGGGGTGAACGCTACTCGGTGAGCAGGAGGGGGCCGGGGCTGGGCGTCAGGCGACGAAGTGGTCGAACTCGCCGGCCTTGGCCCCGCGGACCCAGGCGTTGAACTTGATGCGGGTGGTGGTGACGATGTGGGTGGGGTCGTCGGACTGGCGGATGTAGACGAGGTCGCCGTCGGAGGCGATCTCGATGTACTCCGCCTTGTCCCCGCTGAGGCTGGACTTCTGCCAGTCGAGGTGTTCCACGGGTGCCCCTTCTGATCGTGTGCGGCGGCCGGATCGAGGGTACTGCTCCGGCGAAGGAGGCGGCGGCATCGTTTCGGTCATGTCAATTCGTGCGAGACGTTGTGCTATTCCATTGGGGTGTCAGTCGTTCCTACACTGAAGCCCCGCCGCACGGGGGCTGCGGGAGGCAGGTTGCCGACGGGCCCGGGGGAGGCGCGTGTGACTGACCGGGGCTGGGACGACGACGACACCCGGCCGTACTTCTTCCTCTCCTACGCGCACACCCCGAAAGCCGGTGCGCGGGGCGCAGGCGATCCGAACCACTGGGTCAGGCAGCTGTACCGGGACCTCTGCGAGGCGGTGCTGCAGATCACCACCGCCCCAGACGGCGTGCCGGTGGGCTTCATGGACGAGTCCATGCACCAGGGCGAGTTGTGGGCCGAGCGGCTGTCCGACGAGTTGGCGAGCTGCCGGGTGTTCGTCCCGCTGTACTCCCCCCGGTACTTCAACAGCGTTCCGTGCGGGCAGGAGTGGCACGCCTTCACCCGCCGCCCGGTCTACCCGGCGAACCTCGACTCCGAGCGCACCAGCGGCATCGTCCCGGTGCTGTGGGCGCCGATGAGTCGCTACCGGCTGCCGAAGGTGGCCACTGAACTCCAGTTCAACCATGCGAGTTTCGGGCCCGACTACGCCACCGAGGGCCTGTACGCGCTGATGAAGCTCAGCTACTTCCGCTCCGCGTACGAGCTGGCCGTGCACCGGCTGGCGGCGCGGATCGTGCAGGTCGCCGAGGAGACGGTGATCCCGGTCGGGCGGCGGCTCGAATTCAACGGCCTCCCGAGCGCGTTCAACGTCACCGCCCCGACCAAGCAGCTGCGGATCTCCGTCCTCGCCTACCACCAGGGGGAGTTGCCCGCCGACCGCAACCCCGACTACTACGGCGACCGGCGCACCGACTGGCATCCGTACCGGCCGGTCGGCTCGCCCATCGCGCAGCACGCGGTCAGGCTGGCACGGCAGTTGGGGTTCCAGCCGACGGTGCACGAGTTCGACGACGAGGCCGAGTCGATCATCGGGGGCGCCGCGGAGGCCCCCGGCCTGCTGCTGCTCGACCGCTGGGCGCTGCGCGACCCGCGCCGGCGGGAGCTGGTCCGGCGGTTCGACCGTTCGGACACCACCTGGGTGAGCGTTCTGGAGCCGTGGAACACCGACGACCCGGAGTGTGAGGAACGCGCCGGTGAGATGGGGGAGTTGAGCGACGACGCGCTGCGCATCACCCGGCGTGCGGGCCGCCCGAGCTTCCTCGGTGTGACCGGCCCGACCGGGCTGCGCACCCTGGAGGACTTCGACGACGCACTTCCCCGGGCCGCGATGAAGGCCAAGTACGCCTTCGAGGGCCGCACCAGGGCCGAGCCGGAGGAACCGCCGCCGCCCCGGCCGAGCCTGCGGGACGCGTTCCGACGCAGCGGAGGCGGAGCCGGAGGCGGGGGCAACGGCAACGACCGCGACGACAGCCACAGCAACGGCCACGACGGCAACGGCCGCAGCAACGGTCACGACGGCAACGGCCGCAGCAACGGCCACGACCGTGACAACCACCACGACCCGTACCGCGAGCACGACCCGTACCGCGACGACGGCGATGACCCCGATGACGGGATGGCGCCCCTGGGAGGACGAGGAAACCGATGACCGAGAACCGCACCAGGAACCTCCGCCTCGGCGGCCTCACCGCCGCCGAGCTGGTCGCCCAGCGGGAGGCCGAGCGGCAGGCCGCGGAACAGGACCGCGACGGCCGGATCATCACCTTCTACTCGTACAAGGGCGGCACCGGCCGCACCATGGCCCTCGCCAACACCGCCTGGATCCTGGCCGCCAACGGCTTCCGGGTGCTCACCGTGGACTGGGACCTGGAGGCGCCGGGCCTCGCCAAGTTCTTCCACCCCTTCCTCGACCCGGCCTCCCTGGCCGGCACCACCGGGATGATGGACCTGATCGCCGAGTACCGGGAGGAGGCGCTGCGCCCGGTCGAGCACGCCGAGGGCTGGCACCTGGACTTCGCCCGGGTGCACCCGCACGCGCTCTCGCTCGCCTGGCCGTACTTCCCGGCCGGCGGCAGCCTGGACTTCCTCTCCGCGGGCCAGTTCAACCGGGACTACTCCGAGGCCGTCACCCACCTCGACTGGGACATCTTCTACGACCGCTTCGACGGCGGGCAGTTCTTCGACGCCCTCAAGGCCGACATGGCCAAGCGCTACGACTACGTGCTGATCGACTCCCGCACCGGCCTGTCCGACATCGCCGAGATCTGCACCGTCCAGATGCCCGACGACCTGGTGGTCTGCTTCACCCTGAGCGACCAGTCCATCGACGGCGCCTCCCGGATCGCCCAGCACATCCACGACCGCTACCGCGACCGCGGCATCCGCATCCTGCCCGTCCCGATGCGCATCGACGAGGGCGAGAAGGAGAAGGCGGACGCCGGCCGCGCCCTGGCCCGGGTCCGCTTCGACGGCCTGCCCTCCGGCCTGGGCAGCGAGGAACTCACCCAGTACTGGGGCTCGGTGGAGATCCCGTACCGGCCGTTCTACGCCTACGAGGAGATCCTCGCCACCTTCGGCGACCAGACCGGCACCCCCACCTCGATGCTGGCCGCCTGCGAGCGGCTGACCTCCATGATCACCGAGGGTCGGGTCTCCGGCCTGCCGCCGGTGGAGGAGGAGGTGCGGCTGCGCTACGTGGACGCGTTCACCCGCCGCCGCCCGTCCGTCCCCGCCGACCTCTACCTCTCCTACGTCCCCGAGGACCGGATGTGGGCGGACTGGATCGAGTCCGTCCTCACCCGGGCCGGCTTCCGGGTGCTGCCCCGCGACCTCAGCGCCGGCACCGACCCGCGCGAGGAGACCGAGCGCGGCATCGACTCCGCCTACCGGACGGTCGCCGTGCTCTCGCCCGCCTACCAGCGCTCCCCGCAGGCCCGGGCGCTGTGGGAGTCGGTGGTCAGCTCCGACCCGTCCGGCACCCGGCGCCAGCTGCTGCCCGTGCGCGTCGGCGACGTGCGGCTCACCGCGCCGTTCAGCAACCGCAACCCGGTCGACCTGGTCGGCCGCGACGAGACGCAGTCGATCCAGAGCCTGCTGCGCGCGCTCGGCCGCGGCGACGTGGCGCTCGACGACGCTCCCAGCGGCGGGCCGCGCTTCCCCGGCAGCAAGCCCTCGGTGTGGGACGTCCCGCCGCGCAACCCCTCCTTCACCGGCCGCTCCGCCGTCCTGGAGCAGCTGCGCAACCAGCTGCGCGGCGGCATGGCGGCCGTCCTGCCGACCCCGCAGACCCTGTACGGGCTCGGCGGCGTCGGCAAGACCCAGGTGGCGCTGGAGTACGCCCACCGCTTCATGTCCGACTACGACCTGGTCTGGTGGATCGACGCCGAGCAGACTGAGCTGGTCGCCCCGGCGCTCGCCGAACTCGCCCGCCGACTGGGCCTGCGGGTCGGCGACTCGGTCACCGAGGCCGCCGAGGCCGCCCGGGAGGCGCTGCGCCGCGGCGTGCCCACCGCCCGCTGGCTGCTGATCTTCGACAACGCCGACGAGCCCGCCGAGATCCGCCGCTTCTTCCCCGGCGGCTCCGGCCACATCCTGGTCACCTCCCGCAACCAGGCCTGGACCGGGCACGCCGAGGCGCTGGAGGTCGACGTCTTCACCCGCGGCGAGAGCGTCGAGCACCTGTGCCGGCGCGCCCGCAGCCTCTCCCGGCCGGACGCCGACCGGGTCGCCGAGGCGGTCGGTGACCTGCCGCTGGCCGTCGAGGTGGCCGCCGCCTGGCTGGACACCACCGGCACCCCGGTGGAGACGTACGTCGCCCAACTGCACGCCGAGGCGGCCCGCGCGCTGGCCGTCGGCCGGCCCGCCGACTACCCGACGCCGGTCGCGGCGACCTGGAACGTCTCCATCGGACGGCTGCGCCAGCAGTCCCCGGCGGCGGTGCGGCTGCTGCAGCTGTGCGCGTTCTTCGCGCCCGAGCCGATCTCGATGAACCTCTTCTACAGCGACCAGATGATCCGGGCGCTGGTGAGGTACGACGCCGACCTCAGCGACAAGTTCATGCTGGGCAAGGTGATCCAGGCGATCGGCCGGTACGCGCTGGCCAAGGTCGACGCCGGCAGCAACAGCTTCCAGGTGCACCGCCTCGTCCAGGCGGTGATCCGGGCCGGGATGACCGCCGACGAGCAGGAGACCGCCGTCCACGAGGTGCATCGCATCCTGACCGGCGCCCGGCCCGTCCTCGGCGACACCGACGACCCGGCCAACTGGCCCGCCTTCGACGAGATCTGGCCGCACCTGTCGCCGTCCAAGGCGCACAACTGCGACGAGGCCGACACCCGCCAGCTGCTCATCGACCGGGTCCGCTACCTGTGGAAGCGCGGCGAGCTCGACCGCGCCCGCGACCTGGGCCACGCGCTCGACGCGGAGTGGACCAGCAAGCTCGGCGAGGACGACCGGCAGACCCTGCTGCTGCGCTTCCAGCTCGCCAACGTGCTGCGCTCCCAGGGCAATTACGCCGAGGCGCTGGCCCTGGACGAGGCCACCCTGGAGCGCCAGCGGGCGTTGCTCGGCGAGCACCACCCGTACACCCTGATGACGGCGGGCTCGCTCGGCGCCGATCGCAGGGCGCTCGGCCGGTTCCAGGCGGCGCTCGACCTGGACCGCGAAATCCTCGACCAGTTCCGCGAGTTGTTCGGCGACGACAACCCGCGCACGCTCTCCATGGCGAACAACCTGGCGATCGACTACCGGCTGGTCGGCGACAGCGAGGCCGCCCGCGAACTCGACCAGGAGACCCTCGACCGGCGCACCGCCGTACTCGGCCCCAGGCACCCCTACACCCTGTCCACCAAGTCCAACCTGGCCCGCGACCTGCGCGAACTCGGCGACTACCGCGGCTCGGTGGACCTGCTGCAGGAGGTCACCTCCGACCTCGGCGACGTGCTCGACCCGGACCTGCCGGAGAACCTGCGCAACGCCAAGTCGCTGGCCGTCTCGCTGCGGCGGATCGGCCAGCTCGCCGAGGCCCGCCGGATCACCAAGGAGACCTACGAGCGCTACCTGGAGCGCTACGGCGCCGACGCCCCCGACGCGCTCGCCTGCGCGCTCAACCTGGCCGCCGACCACAGCGCCTCCGGCGACAAGGAGGCCGCCCGCGACCTCTGCTCCACCGTCTTCGAGGGCCACCGGCGGCTGTTCGGCGACGAGCACCCGTTCACCCTGGCCTGTGCCAACAACCTCGGCATCTACCTGCGCGGCAGCGGCGACGTCCCGGGCGCCATCGAGCGCGGCCGGCTCACCGTCGAGGGGCTGACCCGCTCGGTCGGGCCGGAACACCCGTACACCCTCAACGCGATGATCAACCTGGCCAACGCCTACGGCGACGACGGTCAGCTCGCCCTCGCCGAACAGCTCGGCCGGGCCGCCTACCAGGGCCTGTGCGAGCGCTACTCGCCGCAGCACCCGGACGCGGTCGCCTGCGAGGCCAACCTGGCGGTCACCCTGCGGACGGCCAACCGGCACGCCCAGGCCTCCGAACTGCGCTCCCGGGCGATCGCCGAGCTGATCCGGCAGTTCGGCGAGGAGCACCCCAACACGGTGTCGGCGCGGGGCTGGAAGCGGATCAACCGCGATCTGGAGCCGCAGCCGGTGTAGTCACCAGGGGGCGGGGGGTACGCTGCGGCACCATGAGCGAGCACAGCGAGCGAACCACGGGTCGGAGCACCCCGCCCCCGGTCCTGGTCACCCGGCGCCTCGCGCCCGGCGTCATCGAACGGCTCACCGCCCACCACGCCGTCACCTGCCACGACTCCGACCTGGCGATGGACCGGGCCGAGCTGCTCGCCGCCGCCCGCGGCCGCCGGGCCGTGCTCACCACCCTGGACGACCGGGTGGACGCCGAGTTCCTGGAGGCGGCCGGCCCCGGGCTGCGGATCGTCGCCAACCACGCGGTCGGCTACCACAACGTGGACCTGGCCGCCTGCGCCGAGCGCGGCGTGCTGGTCTCCAACACCCCCGGCGTGCTCACCACCGCCACCGCCGACATGGCCTGGGCGCTGCTGCTGGCCGCCACCCGCCGGCTCGGCGAGGGCGAGCGGCTGCTGCGCTCCGGCACGCCCTGGACCTGGGCGCCGAACTTCCTGCTCGGCCTGGAGCTGT
This sequence comes from Streptomyces novaecaesareae, assembly GCF_000716875.1. Classification (GTDB taxonomy): domain Bacteria; phylum Actinomycetota; class Actinomycetes; order Streptomycetales; family Streptomycetaceae; genus Kitasatospora; species Kitasatospora novaecaesareae. Next base: position 10,879 of record NZ_JNWQ01000022.1, read on the forward strand.
CCGGCACCCCGCTGGGCGTGCTCGGCATGGGCCGGATCGGGCAGGCGGTGGCGCGCCGGGCCCGCGCCTTCGAGATGCCCGTCGGCTACCACAACCGCCGCGCACTGCCGCCCGAGCAGGCCGAGGGCGCCGAGTGGAAGCCGCTGGAGGAACTGCTCGCCACCTCCACCGTGCTGGTCGTCACCTGCCCGCTCAGCGACGCCACCCGGCACCTGCTGGACGCCCGCCGGCTGGCGCTGCTGCCGCGCGGCGCGGTGGTGGTCAGCATGACCGCCGGGGTGGTGGACGAGGAGGCACTGGCCGCCGCGCTGGAGTCCGGCGCGCTGTTCGCCGCCGCCGTGGACAACTTCGAGCACGAGCCGGCCGTCCCGTCCGCGCTGCTCGCCCAGGAACGCGCGGTACTGGCCCCGCACCTGGGCAGCGCCACCGTCGCCACCCGGCAGGCGATGGGCGGCCTGGCGGTGGACAACGTCCTGGCGGTGCTCGGCGGGGGCGAAGCCGTCACCCCGGTACGGGCCTGACCCGGGCGGACCACCCCGCCGCCCAGGTCAGGGCGGCCGGGGGCCTACCCCGCCGCCCAGGCCAGGGCGGTGGTCATCACCCGGAACGCCCCGAAGTGCGCGGCGCCGGGCTCCAGGAACAGCTCGGCGCCCGGGATGTGGTCGGCCAGCCAGCGGGAGTGGTCGACCGGCGAGAACTGGTCGTCCGCGCCGTGCCAGAGCCAGGTCGGCACCCGGATCGTCCCGACCTCGAAGCCCCAGTCGGCGGTGAAGGCCAGCACGTCGTCGATCCAGCCGTCCGCGCCGTGCCGGAACGCCTCCCGGTAGTTGCTCTGCAGCATCCGGCGCAGCCCGCTGTCGGCCACCACCTCCCGGTCGGCGGGGGAGAGTTCGGTGCGCAGCCCGTTCAGCAGCCGGACCGGGTCGTCCTTGATCTGCCGGGAGCGGAACTCCATCGCGTCGGCGATCCGGCCGTGCCCGCGCTCGGCCTCCTTGTAGGCGCGGACGTTGGACGGGGTCATCCCCGCGTACCAGTCCAGGCCGGTCGCGGCGCGCGGCGCGAGGCCCACCAGCACGGCCACCCGGCTGACCCGCTCGGGCAGCAGCGCGGCGCAGGCCAGCGCGTGCGGGCCGCCGCCGGAGCGGCCGAGCACCGCGAAGCTGCCCAGCCCGAACTCGTCCGCGATGGCCCGCACATCGGCCGCCGCCGCGCTCACCCGGCGGCCGAACAGCCGGGTCGAGTCGCCGTAGCCGGGCCGGTCGTACGAGATCAGCCGCACGCCGAGCCGGTAGAGCACGGTGCTGCGCGGATGCGGGCCGACCCGGCTGCCGGGCATCCCGTGCAGCAGGAACACCGGACGGCCGCGCGGGTCGCCGAGGGACTCGACCGCGAGCGCGCGATCGTCCGCCGTCTTGACCATCCGTAACGACACCTGCGGCCTCCTCAGTGCTCCGGGTCGGTTCCGTGCTCCGGGCCCGTGTCGTGCTCCCGGTCGGTGGTGGTGCGCACCTCCCGGCGGGCCTGCCAGGTGGTGTGCTCGCGGGAGATCGCGTCCTCGGCGTCCCGGGCCAGGCGGGCCCAGACCTCCTCGGCCTCCGGCGAGTCCAGGTCCAGCCGGGCGAGTTGGCGCTGGATCTGCGCCAGCTCCTCGGCGGCCAGCCCGTACGCCGCGGCCAGCGGGCGGTACTGGCGCAGCTGTGCCCAGGCGGTGATCGAGGCGGCCACCGCCGAGACGGTGCCCAGCGCGTCGTACGTGAACGCGCCGAACGCCCGCAGCACCGCGAGCGCCAGCCCGAGCGCCGGCAGCAGCACGCCCAGCACCCCGGCCCAGTACCCGGCCCGGGCGCACTGGCGCGCCTTGGCGCGGTACCAGTCGTGCTGCACCTGGATCCGCTCGCCCAGGTAGACCTCGCGGCGCACGGCCAGCGGCTGCTCGCGCAGGTCGTGCATCGCCGCGGTGACCTCCACCCCGCCCCCGGGGACGGCGGCCGGGCTGTCCCGGAAGGCGCCGAGCACCCGGCCGAGTTGGAAGCGGTACAGGCCCTCGGCGTCCGGCAGGGCGCGTGGCGGCGGCTGGTAGGCGTCGGCCCGGACGGCGTACTTCCAGGCCAGGGTCTTGACCGACTCGGCGGCGGCCCGCCCCTCGTACCAGAGCCCCTGCGGGTTCTGCCCGCTGATCACCACCGCCAGCGCGATCGCGCCGAGGTAGGCGACGGCCGCGGGCCAGGCCCAGGGCTCGCCGTCGGCCGAGCCGGTGGCGGCGGCCAGGACCAGCAGGACCAGCTCCCAGGCGCAGAGCAGCACCGAGCGGCGCTGACCGCGCAGCGAGGCCGCGTCGGCGGCCCAGAAGAACTCGGGCAGCAGGTCCCGCTCCCGCACCCACCCGGTCCGCCCCGCACCAGACGCCATGTTCGGCCCCCACCTGTCGCTCCGGTCGCACCGCTCTCCTGCCCCGGGGGCCTTCCCGGTACGCCTGGGGACGCCCGGGGCGGCCCGCAATGGCCGGGAAGGCGCGGTGGATTGTCCGGTACGCCCCGTGTTCGGTCCGGTACCGAGCGTGTCCGGCGGTCGGCGGCAGCCGGCGGGCGGGTCAGTACGTGTAGAAGACCCGTTCGGCGTTGTCGGCCATCTGCTTGGCGTTCCACTCGGTGCCGCCGGGGACGTTGCCGGAGCGGAACAGCGGCGGGGCTGGGGCGTCCCCGGCGGCCGCCCGGTCGGCCAGCCGGCCGACCGCGGAGGCGACCACGGCCTGCATCAGCGCGCTGGTCACCACGGTGGAGACCGGGCCGAAGGTGGTCTCGGCGCCCGGGTGGGTCAGTTCGCCGTCGCCGACCGCGACCTTGCTGTCCAGTACGACGTCGCAGTGGTCCTTCAGATAGGTGCCGGACGGGTGACCCGAGGGCACCTCCTCCGGGTAGGCCAGCGAGGTCACCCCGATCACCTTCAGCCCGCGGTCCCGGGCGTACCGGGCGAGTTCGACCGGCATGGTCTGGCGGCCGGACAGCGAGATCACGAACAGCAGGTCGCCGGTGGTCGCCGGGGTCAGGTCCAGGGTCGCGGTGGCCAGCCCGGAGACCCGCTCCAACGCGCTGGACAGCGGCGCGGGCATCACCGTCACCCCGGTCGTCCCGGGCACGTTCAGCAGGTTCATCGGGACCAGCCCGCCGGCCCGGTAGACCACGTCCTGGGCCGGCAGCGAGGAATGTCCGGCACCGAAGGTGAAAACCCGGCGGCCCTCGGCGATCGCCTCCACCAGCAGCGCGGCGGCGGCCTCGATGGTGTCGGCCTCCTCCTCGCGGACCCGCTGGAGGTGGGCGATCGCAGCGTCGAAGTAGCTGCCGACCAGGTCGTTCATCTGGTGCCTTCACTCTCTGCCGGTGAGGGAGCCGGCCGGGCGGGGCGGTGCGGGTGGTCCAGACCGCCGGTGGAGAAAGCTACGGCGAGCACGGTCGCGCCCCGGTGGCACCGCTGTCAACAGCAACGAAAACCGGTACCCGGAGCCCCCGGGCGGGCCCGGTTGTCGCCCGGGTACGTCAGAATTGGCGGTGAGGACACCGAAGAACGGAGCCAGCGGCGATGTCTGGGCTGATCGACACCACTGAGATGTACCTTCGCACCATCCTGGAGCTGGAGGAGGAGGGCATCGTCCCGATGCGCGCCCGGATCGCCGAGCGCCTGGAACAGAGCGGGCCCACGGTCAGCCAGACGGTCGGCCGCATGGAGCGCGACGGGCTGCTCCAGGTCGCCGGGGACCGTCACCTCGAACTCACCGAGGAGGGCCGCCGGCTCGCGGTGCGCGTCATGCGCAAGCACCGCATCGCCGAGTGCCTGCTGGTCGACGTGATCGGCCTGGAGTGGGAGCAGGTGCACGAGGAGGCCTGCCGCTGGGAGCACGTGATGAGCGAGACGGTCGAGCGCAAGGTGCTCGCCATGCTCGGCCACCCCACCCAGTCCCCGTACGGCAACCCGATCCCGGGCCTGGACGAGCTGGGTGACACCAAGGCCGAGGGCGAGGGCTTCGACGCCGGGCTCGTCCCGCTGGACACCGTCAAGCCGGGCGAGGCCGGGGCCGACGTGGTGGTCCGCCGGATCGGCGAGCCGATCCAGACCGACAGCGTGCTGATGAGCACCCTGCGCCGGGCCGGCGTCCGGCCGGGCTCGACGGTCAAGGTGAGCGCCGGCGTCGGCGGCGTGCTGGTCGGCACCGGGGAGAACGCGGCGGAGCTGGGCAAGGACATCGCCCAGCACGTCTTCGTCGCCCAGACCTGAGGCGCGGCGAGGACGACGGAGTGGGGCCCGCTGCTCTCCTTGCAGCGGGCCCCGCTCGCCTCCCCGTCCCTCCCTGCTCCCCTCCGTCCCTCCCTACTCCCTCCCTGCTCCCTCCCGGTTCCCCTCCGGTGCCTCGCCCGGCTTCCCCGTCCGAGCGCCCCTTCCGGCTCCCCGCACCGCAATTCCTCCCCTCGGCCGATCATGGCAATCCTTGAGCGCTGTCACTCGTCCGGGGGGCTTTCGCGGTTGACCAGCGGGTAGGCCGAAGCCTTATCCGCACATGCATATGACGGGCCCTGCCTCCGGTGGGAGGCAGGGCCCGTCACTCGTGCGCGTTGTGTCGCGCAGCGCGCGCCCTCGCTCGATAGGCGTAGGGCGGCCGTTCGGGGGAGGGTGAACCTCCGGGCGGCCCCGGTCAGCCCACCGGCGCCGGCTGGGCGGCCTGGGCGGCGTGCTGGGCGGGCGCCTCGCGGCCGCAGGCGTAGGCGAGCGGGCTGACCAGCTCGGCGGCGTCCGGCAGCCAGCGGTTGAGCGCCGAGGGGGAGCGGGCCCACTGGGCGTACCCGGTGGAGCCGATCCGGGACGGCGGGGCGACCGTCCAGTCCCCCTCGCCGCGGGCGACCAGGTCCAGCCGGCCGGGCGGCCAGCCGAGCTTGCGCAGCATCTCCGGGAGCTTGGCCGCGACCCCGGGCAGTACCAGGAAGTGCAGCCGCCGGCCGACCCGCCCGGGCGCGGCGGGCAGGACCGCCACCGGGCCGAGCTGGAGGTCCATCCGCTCCATCCGGGCCAGCGCCAGGCAGCCGGCCGTCTCCGGCACGTCCAGGACGTCGAAGGACCGGCCGGTGGGCAGCAGGATCGAGGCCTGCGGCCGTTCGGTCCACCAGCGCCGCACCGCGCCCGGCCCGGCGCTCGCCCTGCGCGCCCAGTCCGCGTCCAGCGGGTGGGCGCCCGGCAGCATGCAGCGAGGGTCGCCGCAGGAGCAGTGTGCGGGCCCGTCGCCGTCGATCAGCCAGGCGCCCGGGGCCACCTCCCAGTGGCGGTTCTCGGCGTAGCCGACGGCTTCGATGAGCAGCGGGGGCAGGCCGGCGTTCTTGTCCTGGCCGGAGGCGTCGGGGATGTCTTCCACGCGCTGCTCAACTACCGTGCGTGAGGCTGGTTACGGCCCGACGGTGCCCGGTTGGGCGCATCCCGGCAATGTCACCCGTTCCGGTTACTGATCCGTGTTGGTGCGGTCGGGAGCGGGCGCAGCGGGGGCGCACGGGAGCATTCCCCAGGGCGCAAGGGGGGTGCGGATCGTCACCGTGGGTATCCCGCTGGCGTTGCTGATCGCTAACCTGGTGTCAGATTCCTTGGACGGTCGGACAGTCGGCAACAGATCAGCAGAATCGTCGCCCGCCGGCCGGGACCGGAGGGTGTGGGGAGGCGAAGCCCAATGGCCGCGAGACCACTCGTCGCACGACAGCCCAACGAGCGTCTGCAGCAACTGATCCAGGAGGCCAGCTGCTCCAACGCCGGCCTGGCCCGGAGGGTCAACCTCTGCGGCGCCGAGCACGGTCTGGACCTGAGGTACGACAAGACCTCCGTCGCCCGCTGGCTGCGCGGGCAGCAGCCGCGCGGGCAGGCGCCGGCCGTGATCGCCGAGGCCCTGGGCCGCAAGCTCGGCCGCAGCGTGTCGGTCGAGGAGATCGGCATGGCGGACGGCAAGAACCTCAGCTCCGGCATCGGGCTGCAGTTCGCGCCCACCATCAACGCGGCCCTGGAGCAGGTCTGCGAGCTGTGGCGCAGCGACGTCGGCCGGCGGGACTTCCTGACCGGGGCGACGGTCGCCGCCTCCGCGCTGGTGGAGCCCAGCCGGGACTGGCTGATCACCCCGCCGGATCCGGTGGTGGCGCGCGCCGGTGGCCCACGGGTCGGTCCGACCGACGTGGCCGCGATCAAGGCGACCACCGTGATGCTCGTCGACCTGGACCACCGCTTCGGCAGCGGCCACGTCCGCCCGGTGGTGGTGCACTACCTCAACTCGGTGGTCTCCGGCCTGCTCGGCGGGGCGTACCGGGAGGAGACCGGGCGCCAACTCTTCGCCGCGGTGGCCCGGTTGACCGAGCTGGCCGGCTACATGGCGGTGGACACCGGGCAGCCCGGGCTCGCCCAGCGCTACTACATCCAGGCGCTGCGGCTCGCCCAGGCGGCCGACGACCGCGGCTACGGCGGCTACGTGCTGGCCGCCTCGATGAGCCACCTGGCGGCCACCCTCGGCAACCCGCGGGAGATCGCCCAGCTCGCCCGCGCCGCCCAGGAGGGCGCCCGCTCGGTGGCCACTCCGACGGCGATGGCGATGTTCTACGCCGCCGAGGCCCGCGGTCACGCCCTGCTCGGTGACGCCCGCTCCTGCGAGGCGGTGTCGGCCAAGGCGCTGGAGATGATGGAGAAGCGCCACCCGGAGGACGACCCGGACTGGATCGCCCACTTCGACGACGCCTACCTCGCGGACGAACTGGCCCACTGCCACCGGGACCTGGAACAGGCCGGCCAGGCCGAGCACTACGCCCGCCGGGCGCTCGACCTGCACCCGCCGACGCGCGTGCGGCGCCGCGCGGTCGACCTCGTGCTGCTGGCCACCGCGCAGTTGCAGCAGCGGGACCTGGAACGCGCCTGCGAGACGGGCACCCAGGCGGTCCGGCTGCTGAGCGGGCTGCGCTCCAACCGGGGCGTGGAGTACCTGGACGAGTTCCGGCGCCGGCTGGAGCCGTACCGGGAGCAGCGGGTGGTCCGGGAGTTCCACGCGAGGGCGGACGCGGAGGCGGCCTGACCGGGGGCGGACCGTGATCGTCCGTACGAGGAGCGTGACGGATGTCCCGCCCACGTGGTCACCCGGTGAGGCGAACCGGTAGCGTGGGCGCGACGTCCAAGGAACTGTGATGCTCCCAAGAACCGACGAGATGTGGTCCGCCGTCAGCGCGCGGTCCTGCACAGGTGAGGAATCGCGTTGAGTCAGCGCCGCTCGTACCCCAACTCGGGTGACTTCAACCTGGACGACCTGTTCCGCCCCGAGCCCGGCCAGCCGCAGGGCCAGCCGGGCCAGCCGCAGTTCCCGGGGCAGCCGCCGTACCAGGGGCAGCCGGGCCCGCCGCAGGGCCACTCGGCCGTGCCGCCGGTGGGGCAGCCGTCCGGTCAGCCGGAGTACCTCGGGGACGGCGCGCAGCACGCGCTGCCGACCCAGGCGATGCCCGCACAGCCGATGCCGGGCCAGCCGATGCCCGGGCCGGGTGCCCCGTGGGGCGCGCCGCAGCAGGGGTACGGCGGCCCGCAGGCCGAGCCGGCCCCGGAGACCCAGCACCTGCCGCCCTACCCGGTCGCCGACCCGCAGTCCGGCGGCTACCCGCAGTCCGGCGGCTACCCGCAGCAGCAGGCCGCGCCCGGGTACCAGGCCTACCCGTCGGCCGCGCAGCCCCAGCCGGCCTACCCGGCGCAGGACTACGGCCAGGGCTACGCCCCGGACCACGGGCAGGGCTTCGACGCGACCCAGGCGGGCGGGTCCGCCCGGCGCGGCCGCCCGTCCAACAAGCTGATCATCGGCGGGGTGGTGGCGGGCTGTGCGGCGGCCGGCATCCTGGTCGCCGTCCTGATGAGCGGCGGCAACACGGTCAAGGACGACAAGAAGACCGCCCCGGTGGCCGCCGGCGGCAGCAGCTCCGCCCCCGGTACGGCCGGTGCGAGCGGCTCCGGCGCCGCCGTCGACCCGGAGGTCAAGGCGCAGGCGCAGCCGCTGTCGGACCTCCTGGGCACCGCGAGCGACAGCCGCAACTCGGTGGTCTCGGCGGTCGCCTCGGTGCAGAAGTGCGACAAGCTCCCCGAGTCCCAGCAGGCCCTCACGGGCGCGGCCGGCAAGCGGCGCGAGCTGCAGACCAAGCTCGGCCAGCTGAAGACCGACAAGATGCCGGGCGGCCAGCAGCTGGTCGAGCAGCTGAACGCGGCCTGGACGGCCTCGGCGCAGGCCGACGACGAGTACGCGGCCTGGGCGCAGGACGCGCAGGGCTCCTGCGACCCGAAGAAGCAGGACAACCCGCACTACAAGAACGCGGTCCAGGCCAGCGGCACCGCGACCAACGCGAAGAAGCAGGCCTCCACGCTCTGGAACGCGATCGCCGCCCAGACCGGCCTGCCCAGCCGCAGCGACGGCGACCTGTAGCGGCGGGACGGGCCCCACCGGGCCCGCCGACTCTGCCGGAGCCCGCCCGCCCCCGCGGGGTCACGCCGGCGGGCGGCCCCCGGTGAGCACCCAGCGGACGTCCACGAAGCCCGGCTGCTGCAGGGTCATCCGGCCGCTCTTGACCACCTGGTAGGTGACCCAGGTGTTCACCAGCCGGGGCGAGGCGGTGCTGGGCAGCATGTTGGTGGCGCCCCAGTTCAGCGGCGGGGTGAGCCCGACGTCGATGCCCTCGCCGCTGTCCAGCAGCCCGGAGATCGACTTCGCGGTGACCGGCTTGCCGGCCTCCGACAGCTTCTGCGTCACCGACTTGAACACCTCGTACGCGACCCAGGTGGTCTGCACCCCCGGGTCGGAGACGTCGATGGTGCTCCCGCCGGTGGTGTCGGCGCGGACCACCCCGCGCAGCCCGTCCCAGACCTTCGCCGACTCCGGCGGGTACCAGCTGGTGACGTAGGCGCCGCTGAGCGGGCCCGAGTCGCCGCCGGTGGAGTCGACCACCGACTGCTGCACGCTGCCGATCACCGAGGCGATCCGGGTGTTCTTCGGGGTCAGCCGCCGGTAGGAGTCCAGCAGGTTGCCGGTGGGTTCGGCGGCGAGCGCGCTGGTGACGCAGTTGCCCGGCTCGTCCTTGCCGAGCGCCTTGCGGGCCACCGGGGTGTAGTCGGAGGACTGCTCGGGCGCCTTGACGTCCAGCAGCCTGATCCCGGCCGGGCGCAGCGCGGTGCCCAGGTAGCCGAGCAGGTTGTCGCCGGCCGGGGTGTCCGGGCGGACCAGCGACACGCTCTTGCAGCCGGCGTCCACCAGCTGCCGGCCGTTGCCCGCGATCAGTGCGGGCAGGCCGCCGTCCACCGGGTAGGACAGCGGGCTGGAGAACTCGGGCTGGGAGAGCCCGTAGCCGCCGATCAGCGGGATCCCGGCGCGTTCCAGCACGGGCATGAAGGCCTCGCCCCACTGGCTGTAGGAGCCGATCACGGCGACGGCCTTGGCGTCCACGGCCTGCTGGGCGCAGGCGCGGGCGCCGTCGGCGGCGTTGTGCTCGTTGCAGGTGATCACCCGCAGTCGGCGGCCGTTCAGTCCGCCCTTGCTGTTGACGTCCTGGCCGATGGCGGAGGCGAGCGCGGTCATGCCCGGCCGGTCGGCGGAGCCGGTGCCGGACGGCGCCCAGGTCATCACGGTCAGGTCGTTGCCGTCGGAGGCGTCGGCCGGTCCGCCGCACGCGGACGCCGAGAAGAGGGCGGGGAGCAGTAAGACGGTGGCGGCGGCGGCGATCGGGCGTCGTCGGCGGCGCCGTACGACGGGGGGACGGCCCTGGAAAGAGTCCCTTCGGCTGGTCATCGGTCTTCCCTCTCTCTGGACGCACTCCGGCGCACCGGAACCAGCCAAGCCCCGGTGCCACAAGGCGAGAGGGCAGAAATGCGAACGGTCGGCAAACGGCAGCTGAAATCCGGAGAGGGACGCGTGTAGATCGCGAGTGGAGTACGAACAGAAGGGGAACGTACGATCGTTGACCATGTCCGTCAGCACAGATTCTTCGCACCGGTCCGCCCGAAACCCTTCTCGTCCGGGCCATCGCTCCAGCACCATGGGCGGCATGCCGCTCAACGACCTGCCCTGGTGGCGCTGGCGAGCCCGACTGCGCTCGGCGCTGCACATGCTGTCCGACCCCGCCTTCCAGCAGGAGGCCTGGCTGGCCGGCCGGGAGGGGTACGGGGACGTGACCGACGCCGTCTACCGGCTGGTCGAGGACACCTGGCTGGACCGCTGGTCGGCCGAGAAGTACGTGGGCACGATCTTCCGGGACTCCGCCGAGGCCGCGCTGGTCGACGTCGCGGTGCTGCGGGCCGTGCAGATGCTGCACGAGGTCGGTGCGGACGCCCCCGCCTCCGCCTACCTCGGCCACCCCGGCTGGCCGGAGACCGTCCGGGCCGCCCGCGAGGCGCACGTCGCGCTGGCCGCGGGCGACGGGGACGACCCGGACGCGGCCCCCAAGTCGCTGGACGTGCTGCGCATCCTCACCCAGGTCTGACACCCGGGCCGGCTCCGGCGGACGGCGCCGTCCCGCAGTACGGGCAGCGGGGCGGCGGATGTCCAGGATGTGACACGCTGGACCGTCCACGCACGTCACGAGCTCAGAACGGGATACCCCAGTGGAACAGCAGCCGGCCGGCGCCCAGTACGTCCTCACGCTGTCCTGCCCCGACAAGCAGGGCATCGTCCACGCTGTGTCCAGCTACCTCTTCATGACCGGCTGCAACATCATCGACAGCCAGCAGTTCGGGGACGGCGACAGCGGACTCTTCTTCATGCGGGTGCACTTCTCCGCCCCCGAGACGGTCACCGCCGACAAGCTGCGGGCCAGCTTCGCCGCGATCGGCGCCTCCTTCGCGATGGACTGGCAGATCCACCCGACCGAGCAGCGGATGCGGATCGTCCTCATGGTCAGCAAGTTCGGGCACTGCCTGAACGACCTGCTCTACCGCACCCGGATCGGCGCCCTGCAGGTGGAGATCGCCGCGGTGGTCTCCAACCACACCGACCTGCAGGACCTGACCGAGAGCTACGGGATCCCCTTCCACCACATCCCGGTCACCAAGGACACCAAGGCGGAGGCCGAGCAGCGGCTGCTGGACCTCGTCGCCAAGGAGAACGTCGAACTGGTCGTGCTGGCCCGCTACATGCAGGTGCTCTCCGACCAGCTGTGCACCGAGCTGTCCGGCCGGGTGATCAACATCCACCACTCCTTCCTGCCGAGCTTCAAGGGCGCCAAGCCGTACCACCAGGCGCACGCCCGGGGCGTGAAGCTGATCGGCGCCACCGCGCACTACGTCACCGCCGACCTGGACGAGGGCCCGATCATCGAGCAGGAGGTGGCCCGGGTCACCCACGACGTCAGCCCGGACCAGCTGGTCGCGCTCGGCCGGGACGTCGAGTGCCAGGCGCTGGCCCGCGCGGTGAAGTGGCACAGCGAGCACCGGGTGCTGCTCGACGGCACCCGTACGGTCGTCTTCGCCTGAGCCGTGTGACGGCGGCTGACAGTCGCCGTCAGCCGCCGACGGCTGCTGACAGCCGCTGACGGCGTCAGGGCCGCGACAGCAGCGGGAGCGCGTGCAGCACCTCGCGGATCGCGGCCCGGTCCCCGTGCTCGCCGACCGGCAGCCGGTCCGGGTCGCGGTGGGCGGCGGCCAACTGGCAGAGCTCCAGGCCGTCCAGCACCATCGAGGCCACCGGCTCCCCGCCGGGCGACCACGACTCCGGGCCGGTCGCTCCGGCGGTGACGTCCCCGCCGTCCAGCGGGACCAGCCACTCGCCGCCGCCCGGGCCGTCGACCATCAACCGCAGCCGCCGGGCGGCCGGCCCGTGCCCGGCCGGCGCCCCCACCGGTTGGGGCTGCGCCGCGCGCAGGCCGGCCAGTGCCCGGGGCAGCAGCCGGACCACCAGCTCCACCATCTGCCGCAGGTGCTGCGGCGCCGGCGGGTCGTACGGGTAGGCGACCGCCCGGGCCACGTCCTCGCCGTGCACGTAGCACTCGAAGGCGCGGTCCACGAAGGCGTCGCGCAGCGGCAGCACGGTGAAGCCGTAGTCGACCGGGGTGTTGCCCTGCGGGGCGAGCGCGGCACTGCGCACCAGGTCGTGGCTCTGCCGCCGCCACCGGGCGCGCACCGACTGCGGCGGCAGGGCGCTCTGGGCGGCGAGCATCCGGGCGGTGCGCGCGGTGATCGCCGCGTACGGCCCGCCCTGCGCCGCGACGCGCGGCACCGGCCACGGCCCGGCCGGATCCTGCGGCGGCACCCGGCGTTCGGTCGGCGCGACACGTGCGGCCGGTCCGCCCGGTCCGCCCGGAGCGGTCGGCACCGGGTCGGGCAGGCCGAGGGCGAGCGCCAGGAAGCCGTCCACGGCGGCCAGGTGGCCGAGCACCTCGGCCGGGCGCAGCCGGTCGGATCCGCCGTGCCACGGCAGTTCGGCCACCTCCTGCCACTCCTCCGGGCCGAGGTCGCGCAGCAGCGCGTCGAGCTTGGCGGTCTCCGCCGTGTACGGCATCCCCCAGGCGGGGACGGGAAGTTCGGCCGGGCGGCGGGCCAGGCACCAGTCGAGCACCTGCTGGCGCAGCGAGCCGGGCTGGTCCAGCGGCTCGTCCAGGGAGAGCCAGCCGGCCGCCTCGTGCAGCCGGGCCGCCTCCTCGGCGCACTCCGGGCAGCCGCGCAGGTGCTGCTCCAACTCGGCGGCCTCGCGGGTCGGGCAGGCGCCGAGGGCCCAGGCGCCGAGCAGCGAGCGCAGGGCGTCGTGCTGCTCCTCAGTGCTGCTCACGTCTCCCCGTCCCCGGCCTCGTCCTGGCGGGCGCGCTCGTCGGTCGGTTCGCCGGTCGGTTCGCCGGTCGGGCCGTCGGTTGGTCCGTCGGTTGGTTCGCCGGTCGGTTCGTCGGCCAACTCGGTGGCCAGCAGCGCCAGTCCGAGCCGCATCCGCTGCTTGGCGGCCTGCTCGCTGATGCCGAGCAGTCGGGCCGTCTCCCGGTAGGTCCGGCCGTCGTAGTACGTCACCGCGATGGTCTCACGCAGGGATCGGGGCAGGGAGTCGACCACGTACTGCATGCGTGCGGCGGTGGCCACGGCGCGGATCTCCGCCTCCGCGCCCAGGGTGTCGCAGTCCGGCCGTCGTTCGGCCGCGCGCCGCGCCCGCAGCCGTTCGACCGCACGCCGGTGGGTCAGTGTGCCGAGCCAGGAGCGCAGCGTGCCCCGGGCGGGGTCGAAGTCCTCGGGGTGCTCCCAGACATGGGCGAAGATCTCCCGGGTGAGCTGCCCGGCGGCGGCCTGATCGGCCAGTATCCGCCCGGCCAGGCCGTGCACCATCGGCGCGAGCTGGTCGTAGAGTTCGCCGAGCGCGGTCTCCTCGCCGCGCGCGAGGCGGCGCTGCAACTGCTCGTCCCAGCGCGGGGTCCGCTCCGGGGTGGCCATCGGGAACCACCCTCCTGCCCGGGGTCGCTGGCTTACCCAACGGTATCTTGCGGCCGGAGCGCGGCGGAGGCAATCGAGCAAAAAACGGAACCCTTCCTCGCGGATCGTCGGCGAGGGGACGGGGCGTCACATCGGCGCTGTTCGAGAGCCGTTGGACATATGTCGCACGGGTGGTTCGCGAGTGGCGGGCGGGGCACCCGGGGTGTCCGGCGGTAGGTTCGCGCCCAGGGCGTGTCCGAGGTGGGTCGGCCCGGGCCGGACGAGCGCCGGTGCGAGGCTCGCGAGCGTGAGCGGGACAGTATGCACTGCCCTGTCCCCCGATCGCCGGAATATGCCCGAAGCGCTTGCCGCGGTCCGCCCGCCCGCCCATCCTGAGGCGTATTCGTGTCGCGGCCGGTGCGCGACCGACGGGTCGGCGCGGACGAGTGGGCGCGGGTGGACGGCCCGGGCGGACGCCCGGGTGCGGCTCGGGTGGCGCCGGGCGGAGTGCGAAGGCCCGCCGGCCGGTCGATCCGGCCCGATCGGGACTTAGGCCGAACTGCGAGTGCGGGTGGTGGAGCGGTGCAGGTTCTTCAGGTACAGCTTGCGGTGCAGGCGGACCCCGCCGAGGTCGGCCGGGCCCGTCGGTGGGTGCGCTCGCGGCTGTTGAACCACGGGGTGGACCCGGACGCGCCGATGGCCGAGACGGTGGTGCTGGTGGTCTCGGAGCTGGTGACCAACGCCGTGGTGCACACCGGCTGTCCGGCCGTGCTGCGGCTCTGCCTGCCGGTGACCGAGGACGCGCGGGAGGGCGGGCCGGCCGTCCCGCTGCGGGTGGAGGTCGCCGACGCGAGCGAGACGGCCCCGGCCCCGCGGCACGCCGGGGCGGACGAGGACGCGACCAACGGGCGCGGCCTGGAGCTGGTCGAGCTGCTCTGCGAACGCTGGGGCTGGTACCCGGACGGCTCGGGCAAGCGGGTCTGGTGCGAGATCGGCGCGGACGCCCGCCCGGCCGATCCGCTGGCGGACGTGGACTGGGCGGCTTTGGCGCAATAGCGGCTTCCGCGGCGGCCGGCGGCCCGTGGCGATCACCGGCCGAAAGGTGACGCAACCATTCCGAATTTCTGACTACCCATTGACGTGACGTATCCGACTGATCACGCTTGGGTGCGGCTCTCCGTTGCGAGGGGACGCCGAGGGGACGTCCGTCCACCGCCGCGGTTCCGCTGTCCAGGGGGATCGTGTCAGCGAAGGGGCCGCGGACTGCCGGTCGCGGACCGCTCCTCGGCGAGTGCGGAGGCCGCGGCGCGGGTTCAGGGCCCGCGTGTCGCGGTTGGATGGCGGCCTGTCGTTCCGTGCTCGGGGTGCACGCGGCCTGCCGCCATCCACTGCGCCGCCCGGCGCGCCGCCGGGCCACGGCGATATCCGGCCACCGCCTCGGCCGGCGTCCATATGAGCCGAGCCGGGGCCGTCCTACTGCGGGACGGTGCGGAAGGTGCGCCGGTAGGCACTCGGTGCCACGTCGAGCCGGCCGCGCAGCTGCAGCCGCAGCGAGGCGGCGGTGCCGAAGCCGGACTCCCGGGCGACCTGGTCGATCGTCAGATCGGTCCGTTCCAGCAGTTGGCGGGCCCGCTCGGTGCGCTGGGTGGTGATCCACTGACCCGGGCTGGCGCCGGTCTCCTCGCGGAAGCGCCGGGTGAAGGTCCGTACGCTCATGCCCGCCCGGTCGGCGAGCAGGCGCAGGGCGAGCGGCTGGTCCAGGTGCTCCAGCGCCCAGGCGCGCACCGCGGCGGTGCCGGGGCCCTCGGCGTCCACCGGGCTCGGGGCCTCCACGTACTGCTTCTGGCCGCCCTCGCGCCACGGCGGTACCAGGCAGTTGCGGGCCACCGCGTTGGCCACCGCACTGCCGTGGTCGCGCCGCACCACGTGCAGGCAGAGGTCCACCCCGGCGGCCACCCCGCCGGAGGTGAGGATGTCGCCGTCGTCGGTGTAGAGCACGTCGGGGTCGAGCAGCACCCGGGGGAACAGCTGGGCGAAGCGCTCGGTGTAGCGCCAGTGCGTGGTGGCCGGGCGGCCGTCCAGCAGTCCGGCGGCGGCCAGGATGAACGAGCCGGTGCAGATCGACACCAGCCGGGTGCCGGGCCGGATCCGGGCCAGCGCGGCGGCCAGCGCCGGGGTGAAGCAGGCGTCGGGGGCGGACGGCCTGGAGTCGGCGGAGGCCGGGATCACCACCGTGTCGGCCCGCTCCAGCAGTTCGGGCCCGTGGTCCACCATGACCTTGAAGTCGGCGCTGGTGGCGATCGGCCGCCCGTCCAGCGTGCAGGTGGCCACCTCGTAGAGGCGTTGTCCGGCCGAGTCCTTGGCGCCGCCGAAGATGCGGGCGGGGATGGCGAGTTCGAAGGCGATCACGCCCTCCAGGGCGAGTACCGCGACCAGGTGTGCCATGGGGTCCCCTCGGGTGTCGGTGGGTGCGGATCAGCGTACGCCCGGTCGTGGCCCGATTCTTGCGAAAGCTGTCATTCAGGCCACTCGTCGGGAGCCCGGCCGCCCGGAACACTCGTTCGCGTGACCGAACGCAGCGCCCTCACCCCCACACCCGTCCCCGATCCGACCGACTCCGATCCGACCGGCTCCGAGCGGCCCGCCCCGGCCGGGCGCCCCCGGGTGCACTACGCCTGGGTGGTGGCCGGGGTCTCCCTGCTCGTCCTGCTCGGCTCGGCCGGCTTCCGCTCCACCCCGAGCCTGATGATGGACGCCCTGCACAACGAGTTCGGCTGGTCGCTGGGGACGATCTCCAGCGCCACCTCCGTCAACCTGACCCTCTACGGCCTCACCGCCCCCTTCGCCGCCGCCCTGATGGACAGGTTCGGGGTGCGCCTGGTGGTGGTCTGCGCGCTGCTGACCATCTCGGTCGGCTCCGGGCTCACCATGCTGATGCGCGAGCCCTGGCAACTGGTGCTCTGCTGGGGCGTGCTGGTCGGCCTCGGCAGCGGCTCGATGGCCGGCGCCTTCGCCACCACCATCACCGGCCGGTGGTTCCGGGCCCGCCAGGGCCTGGTCACCGGAGTGCTGACCGCCGCGGGCGCGGCGGGCAACCTGGTCTTCCTGCCGGTCGGTGCCTGGCTGGTGGAGCAGCACGGCTGGCGCTCGGCCGTGGTCGTGGTCTCGCTCGCCGCCAGCGCCGTCGCAGTCCCCGTCCTGGTGCTGATGCGCGAGCGGCCCGCCGACATCGGCCTGCTCCCGTACGGCGCGACCGAGGAGCCTCCGGCCCCGGTCTCCGACGGTCGCGCCCTGGCCCGCACGCTGCGGGTGCTGCGCGGCGCCGCCCGCAGCCGGGCGTTCTGGCTGCTGGCCGGCTCCTTCGCGATCTGCGGCGCCACCACCGCCGGCCTGGTCGGCACCCACTTCATCCCGGCCGCGCACGACCACGGCATGCCGGTCACCACCGCTGCGAGCCTGCTCGCCCTGATCGGCGTCTTCGACGTGCTCGGCACCGTCTTCAGCGGCTGGCTCACCGACCGGGTCGACTCCCGGGTGCTGCTGACCGTCTACTACGGGCTGCGCGGGCTGTCCCTGCTCCTGCTGCCGCAGCTGCTGGCCGGCTCGCTGCAGCCGCCGATCCTCGCCTTCGTGATCTTCTACGGCCTGGACTGGGTCGCCACCGTGCCGCCGACCGTCGCGCTGTGCCGCCGGCACTTCGGCGAGGACGCCCCGATCGTCTTCGGCTGGGTGCTCGCCAGCCACCAGATCGGCGCGGCCGTCGTCGCCGGGCTGGCGGGCCTGGCCCGCGACGCGCTCGGCAACTACGACCTGACCTGGTACGGCGCCGGGGCGCTGTGCGCGGTCGCGGTCGGGCTCTGCCTGGCGCTGCGCCCCGACCGCCCGGGCGGTGCCGGCGGCACCGTGAAGGCTGTCGGTGCGGAAGCCTAGGCTCGCCCCATGGCGCTCACCTTCACCCTGGACCCGAAGCTCGACCCCGATCTGCGGACGGACATCGTCCGGCTGTGGGCCGACGTCACCAACGCCGGCGGGGCGGTCGGCTTCGTGGCGCCGGTCACCGAGGACGAGGTCTGGGACACCGCCGACCGCCAGTTCGCCGGGGTCGGGCCGGACGGCCCGGACCGGCTGCTGGCCGCCCACGACGGCGACACCGGCCGGCTGGTCGGCGTGCTGTTCTTCGAGTCCATGCAGTTCGAACCGATGGAGCACTGGCGGATGCTCAAGCGGGTCATGGTGCACCCCGACTGCCAGGGCCGCGGCCACGGTGCCCGACTGCTCGCCGAGGCCGAGCGGGTGGCCCGGGAGTGGGGGCTGGAGGCGCTGCGGCTCACCGCGCGCGGCGGCCTGGGGCTGGAGCAGTTCTACGCCCGCAGCGGCTACCGTGAGGTCGGCCGGGTGCCGGCCGCGATCCGGGTCGCCCCCGGGGACGACCGCGACGACATCACCATGTGGCTCGACCTTCGCTGATCCCGGGCCCAACTGGCGGGAACGGCCGGGGCGGAAACGGCCGGGGCGGGCGACCGGCCCTCCTCGCCCGGCTTCGAGCAGGAGGGGCCCGGGCCGCGTCGGCCGTCAGGCATGCTTGACTGGAGGACCCGCCCCGCGCCAGGACCCGCCCCGCGCAACGAGAAGGATGTGTTCCAGTGAGCAGCAACGGCCCGGATAAGTCGCACGCCACGCTCCGCTACACCTCCCTGCGGGTCAGCATCTTCCTCGGCTGCCTGCTGGTGGCCCTGCTGCTCGGGCACTTCCAGGTCATCCCGGTCAGCGGCGAGGCCGGTGTGATCTTCCTCTTCCTGCTGGCCGCGGTCGCCTCCGCGCCGCTCAGCTACGCCCTGCTGGGCAAGCAGCGCGACGAGATGTCGGCCCAGATCAGCGGCAAGGTCTCCGGGCTGCGCAGCCGTACCGCCGAGCGGATCGCCGCGCAGAACGCCGAGGAGGACGCCGCCGACGACGCCGCCCGCGCGGCCGCCGCCGGGCAGAACTGATCCCGGCCCACCTCCCCGCCCGCCGAGCCCCCGCCGCAGCCGCCGTGCCCACCACCCGAGACTCCGTGCCGTCCGAGCCGCCGTTCGGGCAGTCGCCCGAGCCGCTGCCCGAGTCGTCGCCTGAGCCGCTGCCCGAGCCGCCGCCCGCCGAGAGCGCGCTCGGGACCTGGCCGGCCCCCGTACGCCGGCCCACCGGGCGGGACGTGGCCCGGCTCGCCGGGGTCTCCCAGGCCACCGTCTCCCTGGTCTTCTCCGGTGCCGAGGCCGGCCGCCGGGTCTCCGAAGCCACCCGCCAGCGGGTCCGGGAGGCCGCCCGCAGCCTCGGCTACCGCCCGCAGGCGGCCGGCCGGCAGCTGCGGCTCGGCCGCAGCGGGATGATCCTGCTCTCCGTGCCGAACCTCCAGGGCCCCTTCTTCGGCCGGGTGCTGGAAGGCGTCCACCAGGAGGCCGGCCGGCACGGACTGGCGGTCGTGGTCAGCTCCGGTTGGGGCAGCGCCACCCTCGCCGAGGCCGCCACCGCCGGCCGCTTCGACGGCCTGCTGATCTGCTCCCCGGACGACAGCCAGCTCGGCGAACTGCCCGCCGACACCCCCGCCGTCTTCCTCGACGCCGACCCGGGCACCGACCGCACGCGCCCGACCGTGGAACTCGACGTGGCCGGCGGGATGCGCGCCGCCGTCGAGCACCTGGCGGCCCTCGGCCACCGCCGGATCGGCCGGCTGCGCTCCAGCCACGCCGCGTACACGTTCCGGGTGCGGCAGGCCGCCTTCGAGCGGGTCGTCCGGGAACTCGGCCTGGACGTCGTGGAGTTGGGCGTGAGCCTGAACGAAGGCCACCGGGCCGCGCGAGCCGTGGCGGACCGTCTGCTGTCACGGGCGGACCGGCCGCGTGCGGTGATCTGCGACGACGACGTGGTCGCCTCCGGGGTCTACCAGGCCGCCGTCGAGCTGGGGCTGCGGGTGCCGGAGGACCTGTCCGTGGTCGGCATGGACAACGTGGCGGTGGCCGCGCTGCTCGCCCCGCCGCTGACCACCGTCGACCTGCCGGGCGAGGAACTGGGCCGGGCCGGCGCGGCCGCGCTGGCGGGCCTGCTGCGCGGGGAGCGGGTGGAGCCGGTGGCGCCGCTGGCCACGTCGCTGGTGCTGCGCTCGTCCACCGCGTCGGCGTAGCCGGTACCGGCAAGGGCGCCCATTCGTCTGATTGGTTCGATCAGGTGAAGATGGGTCGCCTACACCGCCACCGATTTCACCGGCAGCCCGCTGCTGCCCGCCGAACCCGCAAAGGTCGGCGTCGGCGTCCAGGCGCCGTCACCGCCGAACTCGCCGTCACCGACGCACAGCCCGTGGCAGAGTCCGCCGCCGAGGAATAAAGGGACTGCGCCCGCCGGCCAGACCCCGGCGGGCGCAGTCGTCTGTGGGGGTGGGCTCAGCCCACCGGGACGGGCTGGGCCAGGCTCGGCGCGACGGGCGCCGGGCGGAACCAGCGCCGGGCGCCGAACAGGAGCAGTCCGCCGAGCGCGATCCCGCCGGCCGCGCACAGCGCGACGGGTCGCAGCGAGTCCTCGGCGAGGTTGCCGGAGACGGCGTAGCCGAGCGAGTTGCCGGTGGCGAACAGCGTCACCAGCCAGGCGAAGGCCTCGGTGACGGTGCCGGTCGGCGCCAGCTCGGCGACGAGGACGAACGCCGCCGCCAGCAGCGGGGCCAGCATGACGCCGGACACGAAGGCCAGCGCGGCCATCGGGTACGGCCCGGGCAGGGTGACCAGCGGCAGGTAGGAGACGGCCATCGCGAGGGCCATCACCCAGGTGCGGGTGGCGGTGGTCTGCCGCCACTTGACCGCGCCGTAGGCGAGCGCGCCGAGCAGGCCGCCGAGGGCCGCGAGCGCGAGCAGGGTGCCCGCGCCGCCCGGGAGCGCGCCGGTGTGGTGCTCGGCGTAGGCGATGAACAGCACGTTCTGCGCGCCGACCGCCCAGCCGGCCCCGGCCAGTCCGAGCAGCAGCAGCACCAGGCCGGGGGAGCGCAGCGGCCCGAGCAGTCCGGCGGAGTCCGCGCGGACGGGGGCACGCCAGGCCCGGGCCGGTGCGGCGGTGGCCACGATCAGTGCCCCGGCCAGGCCGAGTGCGGCGGCGACCCAGAGCGCGGCGACCGGGCTGAAGAGGCCGGCGATCCCGGCGACGGCCAGCGGCCCGGCGACGTAGAGGATCTGCTGGGAGGCGGAGTCGAGGGCGTACGCGGTGTCGAGCTGCTCCTCGTCGACGACGTCCGGCCAGAGCGAGCGCAGGGAGGGCTCCAGCGGCGGCATGGCGAGGCCGGCGATCGCGGCGCCGACCGGGGCGGCGAGCGGGGAGCCGGGGGCGAGGGCGAGCAGTGCGTACCCGCCGCCGGCCACCACGGCCGAGGCGAGCAGGACGCGGGGCTGCCCGGTGCGGTCCACGATCCGCCCGAGCACCGGGCCGCCGACGGCCGCCGAGATCGCGTACGCGGCGGTGGCCAGCCCGATCCGTCCGTACGGCGTGCCGGCCTCGCGCAGGGCGAGGGCGATCACCAGGGCGGTCATGCCGGCGGGCAGGCGGCCGAGCAGGGTGCCGAGGAGCAGGCGGGTGACGTGCGGGGCGCGGAGCAGGGCGAGGTAGCCCATCGGCGTCTTCTCCGGTCTGGGCAGGCGGTGGCGGGGACGTCATCAAAGTTATACGTATAACCGCTCGTCGGTCAATCGGGCCGGTTGGCGTGAACTGATGGGGCGTCAGCCTCGTTCGTGTCCGGATCTCGTCTTGACCTCAAACAACTACTTTGAACATCTCAAACCTTTACTGCTAACGTGTCGGCCATGACCACCTCGGACGCACTGCGGATGCACGGCCCGGGCCAGCTGCCCGGCGCCGCCCGCCCGTGCGCCCCGACCGGTGCTGTGGACAGCCCGCGCCGTTGTCGCGCCATGAGCTGTATTCCGGCGGCACGCCCCTGACCGGGGGCCACGACTTCCCGTCCGGCCCGCGCGCCGTGCCGCCTTCTCCGCCCCACTCACCTCACCGTCAGCAACGCCCTCCCCCGGAGCCGCACCGCCATGTCCACAGCGCCCGAGGCGACCTCGTCGCCCTCCGTGCTCACCCGTATCCGCAAGACGCCGTTCTGGGTGCAGATCGTCGCCGGCCTCGTGCTCGGCGTCGGCCTCGGCTACCTGGCCCGGGCCGCCGACATCTCCTGGCTGGCCACCACCCTGGAGACCATCGGCAAGATCTTCGTCCAGCTGCTGAAGCTGGCCGTCCCGCCGCTGGTGTTCACCGCGATCGTGGTGAGCGTCGCCAACCTGCGCAACGTCACCAACGCGGCCCGCCTGGCCACCCGGACGCTGCTCTGGTTCATGATCACCTCGCTGATCGCGGTCGCCATCGGCCTGGGCCTGGGCCTGCTGACCAACCCCGGCCAGGGCACCAACCTCAAGACCGAGGGCCTCAAGGCGATCGACTCCAAGGGCACCTGGATCGACTTCCTGACCGGGATCTTCCCGACCAACATCGTCGACGCCTTCGCCAAGGTGAACGTGCTGCAGATCGTCTTCATGGCGGTCGTGGTCGGCGCGGCGATCATCAAGCTCGGCGCCAAGGCCGAGCCGGTCCTCAAGCTCAGCGAGTCCGTGCTGGAGCTGACCCAGACCGCGCTGTGGTGGGTCATCCGGCTCTCCCCGCTCGGCACCCTCGGCCTGATCGGCAAGTCCGTCGCCAAGTACGGCTGGGACCTGCTCAAGCCCTTCGCCACGCTGACCCTCGACATCTACGTCGGCTGCGCGCTGGTCCTCTTCGTCGTCTACTCGCTGCTGCTGCGCTTCGCCGCCGGCCTCAACCCGCTGCACTTCTTCAAGGGCGCGTGGCCCGCGATCCAGCTCGCCTTCGTCTCGCGCTCCTCGGTCGGCACCCTGCCGGTCACCCGCCGCGTCACCGAGAAGCTCGGCGTCCCCAGCGAGTACGCGTCCTTCTCGGTGCCGTTCGGCGCCACCACCAAGATGGACGGTTGCGCCGCGATCTACCCGGCGATCGCCGCGATCTTCGTCGCCCAGGTCTACAACATCGAGCTCGGCATCAAGGACTACATCCTGATCGCCTTCGTCTCGGTGGTCGGCTCGGCCGCGACCGCGGGCCTCACCGGTGCGATCGTCATGCTGACGCTGACCCTGTCCACCCTGGGCCTGCCGCTGGAGGGCGTCGGCCTGCTGCTCGCCATCGACCCGATCCTGGACATGATGCGCACCGCGACCAACGTCGCCGGGCAGGTGCTGGTGCCGGTCGTGGTCGCCGCGCGGGAGAAGATCCTCGACGTCGCCGCGTACAACAACCCCTCGGGCGACCTGTACGACGCGGACGTCCCCTCGGGCACCGTCCGGGAGCCGGCTGCGGCCTGATCCCCCGCCTGACGACGAAGGGCCCTTCCCCGGGTGCTTGGGGGAGGGCCCTTCCGTGTTCGCTGCGGTCGCCGTGCTTCCCGTGTTCGCGGTGTTCGCCGTGTTCGCCGCCCGGGTCTGTTCGGAGGGCGAAAAGGCAGGGGGCCCACCACCTGGGCGGGCCCCCTTGGGTACTGCTCTTGTGCTCATGGTGACGGCTGTCGGGAGCCGCCGATGGACCCGTCGGGGTCCCGAGCGATCAGATCATCAGAGGATGGTCAGATAGCGGTGACGTTCTCCGCCTGCGGACCCTTCGGGCCCTGGGTGACGTCGAAGCTGACCGCCTGGTTCTCCTCCAGCGAGCGGAAGCCGCTCGCGTTGATGGCGGAGTAGTGAACGAAGACGTCCGGGCCGCCGCCCTCCTGGGCGATGAAGCCGAAGCCCTTCTCAGCGTTGAACCACTTGACGGTTCCCGTGGCCATGCCGTTCTCCTTGCGAGGCGTGTCGGGGGCCACACCGTGTGGCACCCGGTCCGCTGCGCTGATCGCCCTGCCTCCGGACGAGTCCGAAGTTTTTCGATATTGCTGAAAAACTACAAAAAGCCTGCGGTTACATGCTCCGCAGGCTTCAAGTACTGCAAGGGGAATCAAACTGCAACTGAGGGCAACGCTAGCATGCGGCAGCTGTGACGACCAGAGGTCACTTGCGGCTCCCAAGGCGCGTGTCGTAGGCGCGGGAGCGGGCGTGGAAAGGCGTGTTGGGGGCGGGTGAGGGCGTGTCGGGTGGCCGGTGCGAGCCGTCGTGAACGGCGGGCATACCCTGCGGGGAGGCGCACGAACAGCAAGGGAGCGGCGCAGTGGCAGCACCGGACGCACAAACACCGGACGCGCAAACGCGGGAGCCCCAGAACACCCCGGCCGGAGAGAAACCGCCGGTCAGGCCCAGGGTCGGCCATATTCAGTTCCTGAACTGCGTTCCCCTCTACTGGGGACTCGCCAGGACCGGCAATCTGCTCGATCTGGATCTCACCAAGGACACCCCGGAGAAGCTGAGCGACCGGCTCGTCGACGGCGCCCTGGACATCGGTCCGATCACCTGCGTCGAGTACCTGCGCAACGCCGACGACCTGCTGGTCCTGCCCGACATCGCGGTCGGCAGCGACGGCCCGGTGATGTCCTGCCTGATCGTGAGCAAGGTGCCGCTCGCCGACCTCGACGGCCGCCGGGTCGCCCTCGGCTCCACCAGCCGCACCTCGGTCCGGCTCGCCCGGCTGCTCCTGGAGGAGCGCGAGGGCGTGCACCCCGAGTACTTCAGCTGCCCGCCGGACCTCAGCGCGATGCTCGCCGAGGCCGACGCCGCCGTCCTGATCGGCGACCCGGCGCTGCGCGCCTACCTCGGACAGGCCGCCGACCTCGGACTGACCGTCCACGACCTCGGCGAGATGTGGAAGGAATGGACCGGCCTGCCGTTCGTCTTCGCGGTCTGGGCGGTGCGCCGCGAGTTCGCCGAGCGCCGCCCGGAGCTCACCGCGGCCGTCCACCGGGCCTTCCTGGAGTCCCGCGACCTGTCGC
Source organism: Streptomyces novaecaesareae (assembly GCF_000716875.1). GTDB lineage: Bacteria > Actinomycetota > Actinomycetes > Streptomycetales > Streptomycetaceae > Kitasatospora > Kitasatospora novaecaesareae. The sequence goes on from NZ_JNWQ01000022.1 coordinate 35,219, forward strand.
TGGTCGAGGCCGCCAAGGTCGCCGAGCAGGCCGCCCGCTGGGAGGCCTTCGGTGCGGACGTGCTGGAGCGGTACTTCAGCGAGGCGCTCGACTTCTCGCTCGGCGAGCGGCAGTTGGCCGGCGTCGCCGAGTTCGCCCGGCGGGTGGCGCACGACAGCGGCTTCGCGTCGGACGTCGCGGTGCGGCTGCTGGAGCCTGCGGAACTGCCGCTGGTGCCGGCGGACTCACCGCTCGGCTGAGGGCCGGGGCGGCCGGCGGGGTTGTGGACGATGGGTCCCGGGGCGGCCGGGGGCGCTGGGAAGCGGCCTGACGCGGGCGGCGGAATGTGCTGGCGTAGGCTGGTTCGGCCGTACCCGGACGCCCCGTTGTCCGTGCCGGCAGCGCAGACAGCAGCAACACCCGAGAGAGAGAAGGCCGCCAGGTGACCGAGCTCGCAGCGACCACCCTCGATGCGTCCAGCACCGATCTGCAGGCCGTGCTCGACCGGGCCGCCGCCGGCGGCCGGATCACTCCGGAGGAGGCGCTGGAGCTCTACCGCTCGGCGCCGCTGCACGCCCTCGGCTCCGCCGCCGACGCGGTGCGCCGCCGCCGGTACGCCGGTACCGAGCACATCGCGACGTACATCATCGAGCGCAACATCAACTACACCAACGTCTGCGTGACGGCGTGCAAGTTCTGCGCCTTCTACGTGCCGCCGAAGAGCGACAAGGGCTGGTCCCGCGAGCTCGACGAGATCCTGCGCCGCTGCGCCGAGACCGTCGAGCTGGGCGGCACCCAGATCATGTTCCAGGGCGGCCACCACCCGGACTACGGCGTGGAGTACTACGAGCGCGCGTTCTCGGCGATCAAGGCCGACTTCCCGCAGCTGGTGATCCACTCGCTGGGCGCCTCCGAGGTCGAGCACATGGCCCGGATCTCCGGCGTCTCCATCGAGGAGGCGATCACCCGGATCAACAAGGCGGGTCTGGACTCCTTCGCCGGCGCCGGTGCCGAGCTGCTGCCGGAGCGTCCGCGCAAGGCGATCGCCCCGCTGAAGGAGTCCGGCGAGCGCTGGCTGGAGATCATGGAGGCCGCGCACGGCCTCGGCGTGGAGTCCACCTCCACCATGCTGATGGGCACCGGCGAGACCAACGCCGAGCGGATCGAGCACCTGCGGATGATCCGCGACGTGCAGGACCGCACCGGCGGCTTCCGGGCCTTCATCCCCTACACCTACCAGCCGCAGAACAACCACCTGAAGGGCTCGACCCAGGCCACCGTCTTCGAGTACCTGCGGATGATCGCGATCGCCCGCCTGTTCCTCGACAACGTCGCCCACATCCAGGGCTCCTGGCTCACCACCGGCAAGGAGGCGGGCCAGCTGTCGCTGCACTACGGCGCGGACGACCTCGGCTCGGTCATGCTGGAGGAGAACGTCGTCTCGGCCGCCGGCGCCAAGCACCGCTCCAACCTCACCGAGCTGATCCACCTCATCCGGGCCGCCGACCGCGTCCCGGCGCAGCGCTCGACCACGTACCAGCACCTGCGGGTGCTGGACGACCCGGCCAACGACCCGGTCGACCCGCGGGTCGCCTCGCACATCGCCTCCACGGCGATCGAGGGCGGCACGGCGCACCCCGAGCTGAAGATCCTGGACAACTGAGGCCGCTCCTTCGAGGCTGCTCCCTTTGAGGCTGCTCCTTTGAGCTTGTTCCTTTGAGGGCCGCTCCTTCTGCGGTCTCTCCTGGCGAAGGTGTTTCCGTGCTGACTCTGCACCGGGCGGCGCTCGTGCTGCCCGACCCGGCCGATCCCACCGCCCCGTCCCACCCGGACGGGGCGGTGCTGGTGCGTGGCGAACTCGTCGAGGCGGTCGGGCCGTACGGCGCGCTGGCGGCGGCGCACCCGGGCGCGCGGGTGCGGGACTGGGGTTCGGCCGTGCTGGCGCCCGGGCTGCGCAATCCGTACGGGCACTGGCTGTTGGAGCGTGCCTACCACCCGGATCCGCGGGAGGAGATCGGGGTCGAGCCGGTCGTGGACGGGCTGGTCGGGTCGACGGACGAGACGCGGTGCGGGGCGAGTGCGCGGCGGGGGCTGCAGCGGATGCTCGGGTTCGGGGTGACGGCGGTGGCCGGACCGTTCGAGCGGGCCTCGGTGCGGACGGCGGTGGCGCGGTCGGGACTGGTGGCGTTGGCGGGTGCGGCGGGGTCGGTGGGGTCGGCGGGTGCGGGCGGCGCAGCGGGTGCGGGGCCGTTGGACCCGCTGGCCGTGCTGCCGTTCGCGGAGGCCGGGTACGGGCGGCTGACGCCCGGTGGTCGGGCGGACTTCGCGGTGTTCGCGGTCGCGGGGGAGGGGAGCGCCGAACCTGCGGCGGGCGGGTGCCTGGCCACGGTGCTGGGCGGGCGGTTGGTGTACCGGCGACGCTGAGTGTGACGTACTCGTCAGTAGTCGGAATTCCTTGCCGCGTACGGGACTTCCTTCGTGCGCACCCGAACTCCACTGTCGGTGACGGGGGGTGATTGTCCCTTCGCCGTGACCTGAGGGCCCGCCAGCGGATACGATCCCGGACAGCTCACTCCGTACCCTCACCACACCACCGCCCGTGCCCGCGGGCGGCGGGGCCGCCTCCCGGACCCCGACGGCAAGCCAGGAACAGGAACCATGCAAACCGCGACCGTTCCCCCGCCGCGCATCCCGCGGTTGGGCCGTGGTTGGTACCTCGCCGCCGTGCTCAGCGCCGTGCTGGCCGTCGGCATGTGCCTGCTCGGTTGGCGCCAGGCCGACCAGGCCGACCGGATCGAGGCGCACCCGGTGAGAGTCGAGGGCGTCGTCACCCAGCTCCCGACCGGCGGCGGCACCTACAGCGCCGTCAGCTACCGGGCCGACGGACAGCCGCACACCGCGGCCGCGCTGCCGCTCGCGGACAGCGCCAAGATCGGCGACAGGGTCTGCCTGGAGCACGCGGCCGACGACGCGGGCGCGGTGCGGATCTGCGGCGACACCTACCCGCAGCCGGTCGGCGTGGGCCTGGCCCGGTTCAGCGTGCCGGTCGCCGTGGTGCTCTTCGTGATCTGCCTGCTGCGCATCCGGCGGTACCGGAAGGCCGTCGCGGTCCGCGACGGGCAGGGACGGCTGGCCGCCAACCTCGCGCTCGCGACGGAGGCACTGGCGGACGGGATGCCCGCGATAACGCACGGCAAGCGTTCCCGCCGCAAGCGGCGCGCGGGCGGGCGGCGCGGGCAGCACTGACGGGGGCGCTCTCCCGTGATCCGGGGTGCCCCGTTCCTTGGTCCGGTGTGCCCCGTTGGTCGGGGTGTCCGTGCGAGGGTGAACAATGGGGGCGTGACCCGAGCCTCTCTGGACAAGCAGCCGCACGAAGTCGCCGCCATGTTCGACGACGTCGCGGCCAAGTACGACCGCACCAACGACGTGCTCTCCCTCGGCCAGGCCCGCGCCTGGCGCCGGGCGGTGGCCGAGGCGGTGTCCGCCGGACCGGGGGACCTCGTGCTCGACCTCGGGGCCGGCACCGGCACCTCCTCGCTGCCCTTCGTCGAAGCCGGGGCCCAGGTCGTCCCCTGCGACTTCTCGGTCGGCATGCTCGCCGAGGGCAAGCGCCGCCACCCCGACCTGGCGCTCACCGCCGGGGACGCCACCCGGCTGCCGTTCGCGGACGACACCTTCGACTCGGTGACGATCTCCTTCGCGCTGCGCAACGTCCAGGACACCGACGAGGCGCTGCGCGAGATGCTGCGGGTCACCAAGCCCGGCGGCAAGCTGGTGATCTGCGAGTTCTCCACGCCGACCTGGACGCCGTTCCGGACGGTCTACACCGAGTACCTGATGCGCGCGCTGCCGCCCGTCGCCACCGCCGTCAGCAGCAACCCGGAGGCGTACGTCTACCTCGCCGAGTCCATCCGGGCCTGGCCGGACCAGCCCGGGCTGGCAGCCAAGCTGCAGGAGGCCGGCTGGTCCAAGGCCGCCTGGCGGAACCTCACGGGCGGCATCGTCGCGCTGCACCGGGCGTACAAGACCGCGTAGTCGGTCCGGCCGGGCGGGGGCAGGCGGCTGGGCGGGAGCGGCCGGTGGGGTGGGGCGCGGCGACCTGGCTGGGGTGACCGGTGGGGTGGGGCGCGGGCGTTTTCGGTGGCGTGAGCGGAACTAGACTGCCGGAGACGAAAGCCGCCGTCCCCCGCCGCAGCTCCAGGAGTGTGTCCACGTGTCCGAGACCGCAGCCGATCTGACGAAGCCGGACAGCCCGGTGGAGAGCACGGCCGACGTCATCGTGGTCGGTGCGGGCCCGGCCGGCTCCACCACCGCGTACTACCTGGCCCAGGCCGGGCTGGACGTCCTGCTGCTGGAGAAGACCGCCTTCCCGCGCGAGAAGGTCTGCGGCGACGGCCTGACCCCGCGCGCCACCAAGCAGCTGGTGGACATGGGCATCGACGTCTCCACCGAGAACGGCTGGCTGCACAACAAGGGCCTGCGCATCATCGGCGGCGGCGTCCGGCTGGAGCTGGACTGGCCCGAGCTGTCCTCCTTCCCCGACTACGGCCTGGTCCGCAAGCGCGCCGACTTCGACGAGCTGCTGGCCCGTCAGGCCGAGAAGGCCGGCGCGCGGCTCTACGAGCGCTGCAACGTCAGCGGGCCGGTCCTCGACGACCGCACCGGCCAGATCGTCGGCGTCACCGCCAAGCTGGGCGACGAGAAGCGGCCGGTCACCTTCCGGGCCCCGCTGGTGGTCGCCGCCGACGGCAACTCGACCCGGCTCTCGCTCGCCATGGGCCTGCACCGGCGCGAGGACCGCCCGATGGGCGTCGCCTACCGCACGTACTTCACCTCGCCCCGCCACGACGACGACTACCTGGAGTCCTGGCTGGAGCTGTGGGACACCCGCGGCGGCCAGCGCAAGCTGCTGCCCGGCTACGGCTGGGTCTTCGGCATGGGCGACGGCACCTCCAACGTCGGCCTCGGCATCCTCAACTCCTCGCCGGCCTTCGGCGAGCTGGACTGGCGCGAGGTCCTCAAGGCCTGGTGCGCCGGCATGCCGGAGGAGTGGGGCTACACCCCCGAGAACATGACCGAGCCGATCCGCGGCGCCGCGCTGCCGATGGCCTTCAACCGGCAGCCGCACTACACCCGCGGCCTGCTGCTCGTCGGCGACGCGGGCGGCATGGTCAACCCGTTCAACGGCGAGGGCATCGCCTACGCGATGGAATCCGGCCAGATCGCCGCGGGCGTCATCGTGCAGGCCCTCGCCCGGGTCACCGACGGCGGGCGGGAACGCGCCCTGCAGGCCTACCCGCGCACCCTCAAGGACGTGTACGGCGGCTACTACACCCTGGGCCGCGCCTTCGTGAAGCTCATCGGCAACCCGAAGGTGATGCAGATCGCCGCCCAGCGCGGCCTCACCCACCCGATGCTGATGCGCTTCACCCTCAAGCTGCTCGCCAACCTGACCGACCCGCAGGGCGGTGACGCGATGGACCGCGTCATCAACGGCCTCGCCAGGGTCGCGCCGAACGCCTAGTTCGGGGCCCGGTTCAGGCCTGGTTCAGGCTTGGTTCGGGGCTTCCTCCGGCTTCTCCACCGCCGTCTCCCGGGGTCCGTCGATCGGGCGCCGGGAGGCGGCGGAGCGCTGTTCGACGTAGGCGAGGCGGTCGGCGAAGACCCGGGCCGCGTCGGGGGTGAGCGTCCGCAGGGCGACGAGGGCGGTGAAGACGACGTCGCAGAGCTCGTGCTGGACGTCCTCCCACGTGTGGGTGACCCCCTTACGCGGGTTCTGGCCGGTGGCACCGATCACGGCCGCGCCGACCTCGCCGACCTCCTCGGAGAGCTTGAGGAGCCGCAGCAGGCGCTCCTCCCGGGGCGACTGCGTGCTCTGCTCGTCCAGCCATGCGACCAGGTGGTCGACGCTCTCCCAGATCCGGCTGTCCATGCGGCGCTGCTCCCATGCGTGTCGTCGGTGCTGCCACCGTACGGGAGCGGCGTGGCGGGCGGTCGGCGAGATCGGGAAGCGCGTTCGGTGAGCGCGTTCGGGGAGGGGGTCGGTCAGCGGGTGCTGATCTTCACGTGGCGGATGTTAACGGGGAGGTTGGGGAAGCCGTCGCCGGGGTTGTTCTGGTCGTCCTCGCCGCCGGCGGCGATCTTCTGCAGGACGTCCAGGCCGGCCGTGATCCGGCCGAACGGGGTGTAGGCGGGGGAGAGCTTGGTGTCCTTCCAGACGAAGAAGAACTGGCTGCCGTTGGTGTTCGGGCCGGCGTTGGCCATGGCCACGGTCCCGGCGGGGTACGTGGCGCCGGTCAGGTTCTCGTCCGGGAAGGAGTAACCGGGGCCGCCGCTGCCAGTCCCGGTCGGGTCGCCGCACTGCAGGACGTAGATCCGCTGGGTGGTGAGGCGGTGGCAGTGGCTGCGGTCGAAGTAGTCGTGCTCGGCGAGGAAGCGGAACGAGAAGGTGGTGCAGGGCGCCTTGTCGGTCAGCGCCTCGAAGGTGATCTGGCCCTGGCTGGTCCGTAGCGTCGCGCGGTAGGGCTGGGCGGCCTTCTTGACGTCGAAGACCGGGATGCCCTTGAAGTTGTCGGCCGGGACGGCCGGTGTGTAGGTGCAGCCGGCAGCGGGGGTGGTCGCCGCGGGGGCGGAGGTGTCCGCGACGGCGGTTCCGGTGCTCGCCACGAGCGGGAGCACGGTGGCGGCGGCGACCAGCGCCCAGTGGGTGCGCTTCACGTGACGGGCCTTCCGGGGGGTGGTGGACGGCTGGATTGTCATGGAGGCATCATCCACGGCCGGGTGGGGATGCGGTAGGGGGCGGGACAGGGCGGGATGGTGCCTCCCGTGTGGCGGATGTTGCCACCTGAGCATTCGTCGTCCGACCATCCGGTGTCCGGACGGGCATTGATCACCGGCACTCCGGTGCGCGAAGATGGCGCACCCCTGCTCCACGCTTCGTCTCGTTCACCGCCGGGCCTTTCGTCCGGCTCCTGGGTCCGTCCGGCGCCGTACGGGACTCGTGCCCGCCGGTTCCGTTCGTTCGGAGGGATCCTCCTCATGCCTGCCTCCCTGTCCAAGGGCCCGTCCTCCTCGATCCTTCGTGATCTTCCGGTGCTGCTGGTGGCCGTGGTGTGGGGGTCGAGCTTCCTCGCCGTCCAGCGGGTGGCCGAGCCGGGGACGGTCGTGGCGATGCTGGTGCTGCGGTTCGGGCTGGTGCTGCCGCTGCTCGGCGTGGTCGCCTGGCGGGCCCTGCGGAGGCTGAGCCGCGCCGAGTGGATCGGCGGCGCCGCACTCGGGGTGGTGCTCAGCGGGATCTTCCTGCTGGAGACCTACGGCGCCGTGCACACCTCCGCGACCAACGCCGGGCTGATCATCAGCCTCGCGATGGTGCTCACTCCGCTCGGCGAGAGCGCCCTCGGCCGGACCGCACCGCCGCGGGCCTTCCTCGCGGCTGCCGGGCTGGCCGTCCTCGGCGTCGCCCTGCTCACCGGCGACGGCGGGCTTCGCGCTCCCTCGCTCGGCGACCTGCTGGTGCTGGGCGCCGCCCTCGTCCGCTCCGGGTACGTCCTCGCCATGGCCCGCACCCGGGCGCTGCGCGACACCGACATGCTCGCCGTGACCTGGGTCCAACTCGCCGCGGCCACCAGTGTGTTCGCCGTCGTCGCAGTGGCCGTGGGGCCGTCGCCGTGGACCGTCGCCCGCTCGTACGGGGCCGGCCAGTGGGCCTGGCTGCTGCATCTGTCCCTGTTCTGCACGCTGTTCGCCTTCTTCGTTCAGATGTGGGCGGTGCGGGCCACCTCGCCCTCCCGGGTGAGCCTGCTGCTCGGCACCGAACCGCTGTGGGCCGCCGTCTTCGGCATCACCGTGGCCGGGAACCGGATGGGCCCGCTCGCCCTGCTCGGCGGAGCCCTGGTGCTGGTCGCGACTGAGTGGGGCCGTCGTACCGCTCCCGCTCCCGCTCCTGCGCCACGCCCGGTTGGTGGCGAGGGCGAGGGTGAGGGCGAGAGTGCGGCTGACGCGGTGGGGCCGAACCCGGAGCGGGCCTCGGTCTGACCCGCGACCCTCGTCACCGGCGCCGCCGCAGCGTCCGGCGGGCGTAGTCGATGGTGACCGCGCCGAGCAGCGGGCCCCAGGCGACCAGGGGCAGGTAGGCAAGCGTCATCACGACGGCGGCGAAGCCGCGCGGCGAATCCGGCTCGGCCAGGTTGCGTGCCCACCCGCCGAACAGAGCGGCCGTCGAGAGGCCGGTGAGGACCACCGAGCCCAGCAGGGCGGGGACGATCGCGGCGAGCGGCTGGACCCGGCGGCCGCCTATCAGTGGGATCCACCGGGGCGCCACCAGCCCCCAGGGCCGGACCAGGCCCAGGGTCAGGAAGGCCAGGGCCTCGGTCAGGGCACTCAGCACCACGCAGTAGACCGTGCCCCAGCCCGGCTGGTGCTCGCCGAACCCCGCGGCCGTCGCTCCGGTGAAGCCGACCGGGATGCCGAAACCGAAGACGATCCGCCACAGCCCCGAGGGGACGGTGGTGAGGGCGGCGGCCTTGGCGGCGAGCCGGGCCCAGCGCGGGGCGGGCGGGACAGCCGGGGCGGGCTTGACGGGCGGGGCCGCCGCCTCGGCCCGGTGGGCGGTGCTGCGGGCGTTGATCACGAGCTTCGACATGGTGGTGGACTCCCTTCGGCTCCGGCCTCCGTGGCCGGTGCGGTGACTCAAGACTGGAGGTCCGCCAGGGGTTCGCGGCAGTGCCGATCGGGCTGTTCCTCCTGCTCAACCGGCCTTTGAAATATGCCGATCGGCACAGGCGCGCCGCCAGGGCGGCGTCGTAATGTGACGGCAGTCGAAGAGTCGAGGAGAGGCGGTGACGATGACTCAGATCCTGTCGCTGGTCGTCCCGGTCCTGCTGCTGCCGGCCTGGATGGTCCGCGGACGCTACGGGGCGGCTGCCGCGACGGCCTCGCTCGGCGCGGTGTCGGCGGCGGTCTCGGCTGCGGTCTGGTTCACCGGCCCCTGGACGGAGACGGTTCGCTGGACCGGGCTGGTCGGTCTGGCCGAGCTGGCCGCCCTGTTGCTGGCGGTGGTTCTCACCCTGCGCGCCGAGGACGGCCCGCGGAGCGCAGCGGCGGCCTGGACGGCCGGCGGAGCGGTCGCGCTCTGGCCGTCCCGGTTTGACGGGCCCGCCGACGTGCTCACGCTCTTCGGGTTCGGATCGATGCTGTCCCTGCCGGCCGTGCTGATCGGGCTCTACCTGCGAGGCCTGGACGAGGGGCGCAGCAAGGCGGTGGTCGAGGCCAGGCGTGCGCAGCGGCTCGAACTGGCCCACGACCTGCACGACTTCGTGGCGCACGATGTCAGCGGCATGGTCGCCCAGGCCCAGGCGGGGGCGTACCTGGCCGGGATCGATCCGGCTCGGGCGGCCGAGATGTTCCAGCGAATAGAGCAGGCCGGGCAGCGGGCGCTGGCCTCGCTGGACCGGACGGTGCAGCTGCTGCGCAGCGAGGAGGGCGGTAGTCGGGATCCGCAGCCCGGGCTTGCCGAACTTGCCGAAGTGGCACAGCAGTTCACCGCGACTGGCGGCGCCGAGGTCCGGTTGGAGCTGCCGGAGGGGCCGGTGCCGCGCGAGGTGGAGGGCACCGTCCACCGGATCGTGGTCGAATCCCTGACCAACGTCCGGCGGCACGCCCCGGCCGCGCGGGCGGTCGAGGTCCGAGCCCGCCGCAGCGGAGGGCGGCTGGAGCTGACGGTGATCAACGACGGTCGGGCGCCGGGCCAGGCGGGGCGGCCGCGCCGGGGCGGTGGCAGTGGGCTGCAGGGGCTGGCGGCCCGGGTGGAGGCCCTCGGTGGTTCGCTGGAGGCGGGCCCGCACGAGCGGGAGGCCTGGCGGTTGACGGCGGTGCTGCCGTTGGAGGAAGCCGGTGCGAGGCCGGCGCGATCGTAGAAGCCGACGCGGGTCGGCAACGGGGAGGTGCAGGGCATGGGCAGTGGCACGGGGCCGGTTCGGATCCTGATCGCGGACGACCAGGCGGATGTCCGCAGTGCGTTCCGGATGATCCTGGACGCCCAGCCGGACATGGCCGTGGTCGCGGAGGCGGCGGACGGGGCCGCGGCGGTGGCAGAGGCGAGGAGGCTGCGGCCGGACGTTGTGCTCGCGGACATCCGGATGCCGAAGCTCGACGGCCTGGAGGTCACCCGGCAACTGGCCGACGCGCACAAGGTGATCGTGGTGACCACCTTCGACCTGGACGAGTACGTGCACACGGCGCTGCGGCACGGTGCGGCCGGGTTCCTGCTGAAGCGCTCGGGGCCGGTGCTGCTGATCGAGGCGATCCGGGCGGCGATGGCCGGGGACGCGTTGATCAGCCCGCAGATCACCGTGCGGCTGCTACGGCACATGGCTCTTCCGGGAGTGGAGCCGAAGCCCGTGCGGGGCTCCGGTGCGGGCTCCAGCGTGGGCTCCGGTACGGCAACGGCGGGCCCGCTGATAGCCGGGCCGGTGGAGGAACTGACCGCGCGCGAAAGGGAGATCGCCGAGCAGGTGGCGGACGGCGCGACCAACGCCGAGATCGGCGCGGGGCTGTTCATCTCGCCGGGGACGGTGAAGAACCACCTCGCCAGCATCCAGCGCAAGCTCGGTGCCCGTAACCGGGTGGGCATCGCGGCCTGGGTCTGGGAGCAGGCGGCCGGAAAGCGGTAACCGGCGCCGGCCCGCGGGCCCCGCGGGCCCCGCGGGCCGGAGGGCAGCCTTGGAGGCCCAAGGCCCAGGAGGAGAGCGAGCTCGCGCGCTTGTGAACGAAGGGTCAAGCGAGCGTTCAGGCTCGCGCCACCCCTGCGAGTGAGCCGCTATAACACGTCAACATGACGCCTCTAAATTTGCTTCCGCCGACGCATAGTTGATATAGGAATGTGCCCCTGACCAGCCGCTTAACAAGTAAATGCGACTGGTTGTGACCATTTGGCTCCTTTGCGTCGACAAATCTGGGCATGTTCACATTCGCCGCCATTCACATGGTGTCGTAGATCACAAAGATGGCGGTGAACTGCGTGTCGCAGATCACAAGCAGACAGGCATAGGATGCGCTCGTTCCAGGGTTTGTGAACTGCCTCACATGAGGTGGATCTCGGGAACTGGGACGCGGGTTCACCTCAGCGTGACCCGCCGGTTCCGATCTGCAGTCAAGGACGACTGGACGGAGGGAGCGGGGGCTATGAATGCCTACGCGCCGATCCTCGTACTCGGTGCCATCGCGGCGGCGTTCGCGGTCGGCTCCGTCGTGATGGCCTCACTGACCGGCCCCAAGCGCTACAACCGGGCCAAGTTGGAGGCGTACGAGTGCGGCATCGAGCCGACCCCGCAGCCTGTGGGCGGCGGTCGGTTCCCGATCAAGTACTACCTGACGGCGATGCTCTTCATCGTCTTCGACATCGAGATCGTCTTCCTCTACCCCTGGGCGGTGACCTTCGACGCCCTGGGGATCTTCGGGCTGGTCGAGATGCTGCTCTTCATCGCCACCGTCTTCGTCGCGTACGCCTACGTGTGGCGTCGCGGCGGCCTGGAGTGGGACTGACCCCGGGGTGGGGCTGAGCCCGGACGCGGGGTGGCCGCCGGCCTTGTGAACGAGCGGACAAACCCCGGACGGGTCGGACGTACCAGAGGACTTGAGGGCATTGAGAGGGATCTGATGGGAATCGAGGAGAAGCTGCCGAGCGGCTTTCTGCTCACGACCGTGGAGACGGCCGCCGGCTGGGTGCGCAAGGCGTCACTCTTCCCGGCCACCTTCGGTCTGGCCTGCTGCGCGATCGAGATGATGACCACCGGCGCCGGCCGCTACGACCTGGCCCGGTTCGGCATGGAGGTCTTCCGGGGCTCCCCCCGGCAGGCCGATCTGATGATCGTGGCGGGGCGGGTGAGCCAGAAGATGGCCCCGGTGCTGCGCCAGGTGTACGACCAGATGCCCAACCCCAAGTGGGTCATCTCGATGGGTGTCTGCGCCTCCTCCGGCGGGATGTTCAACAACTACGCGATCGTGCAGGGCGTCGACCACATCGTCCCGGTGGACATCTACCTGCCCGGTTGTCCGCCCCGTCCGGAGATGCTGATGGACGCCATCCTGAAGCTGCACGACAAGATCCAGCACGAGCCGCTGGGAGTGAACCGCCGCCGGGCCGAGGAGCTCGGCGAGGCGCTCGCCCTCCAGGCCACCCCGATCAGCGAGATGCGGGGGCAGCTGCGATGAACGAGCAGGTACCCGAGACCCGCCGGGAGCGGCCGGTCCGCGAGATCCCGGTCGAGGTGGTCGGCCGCCGCCAGGGCATGTTCGGCGCCGAGGGCAGCGGTGACACCTCCGGATTCGGCGGTCTGGCCGCCCCGATCGTGCTGCCCGGCGCGAGCGAACGACCGTACGGCGGCTGGTTCGACGAGGTCGCCGACGAGCTGGAGGGCGCCCTGGAGGAGCAGGGCCTGGACCCGGCCGAGGTGATCGAGAAGACCGTGGTCGACCGCGCCGAACTCACCTTCCACATCGACCGCGCCCACCTCCTGCAGACCGTCCGCATCCTGCGCGACGACCCGGCGCTGCGCTTCGAACTGTGCCTGGGCGTGAGCGGCGTGCACTACCCCGGCGACAAGGGCCGCGAGCTGCACGCGGTCTACCACCTGCGCTCGATCACCCACGGCCGGCTGATCCGGCTGGAGGTCACCGCGCCGGACGCCGACCCGCGCGTCCCCTCGGTGGTGAGCGTCTACCCGACCAACGACTGGCACGAGCGCGAGACCTACGACTTCTTCGGCCTGGTCTTCGACGGCCACCCGGCGCTCACCCGGATCATGATGCCGGACGACTGGCTGGGCCACCCGCAGCGCAAGGACTACCCGCTCGGCGGCATCCCCGTCGAGTACAAGGGCGCCCAGATCCCGGCTCCCGACCAGCGGAGGTCGTACAGCTGATGAACACTCAGCACTACGAAGAGACTCACGGGGAGACCCAAGGGGAGACCCACGGAGAAGCCGCGGAAGCGGAGGCCCGCGAGACCACCGAGGGCCGGGTCTTCACCGTCACCGGCGGCGACTGGGGCGAGGTGGTCGAGGCGGTCGGCCGGGCCGACGACGAGCGCATCATCGTCAACATGGGCCCCCAGCACCCGTCCACCCACGGCGTGCTGCGGCTGATCCTGGAGATCGACGGCGAGACGGTGAAGGAGGCCCGCTGCGGCATCGGCTACCTCCACACCGGCATCGAGAAGAACATGGAGTTCCGCAGCTGGGTCCAGGGCACCACCTTCGTGACCCGCATGGACTACCTGACCCCGCTGTTCAACGAGACCGCCTACTGCCTGGCGGTCGAGAAGCTGCTCGGCGTCACCGACGACGTCCCGGACCGGGCCAACGTCATCCGCGTCATGATGATGGAGCTCAACCGGATCTCCTCGCACCTGGTCTGCCTGGCCACCGGCGGCATGGAGATCGGCTCCACCACCCTGATGGTCTACGGCTTCCGGGACCGCGAGCTGATCCTGGACGTCTTCGAGCTGGTCACCGGCCTGCGCATGAACCACGCGTACGTGCGCCCGGGCGGCCTCGCCCAGGACCTGCCGCCCGGTGCCGTCGACCAGATCCGCGAGGCGGTCAAGGTCTTCCGCTCCCGGATGCACGAGTACGACAAACTGGCCAGCGGCAACCCGGTGTTCAAGGCCCGCCTGGTCGACGTCGGCTTCCTGGACCTGCCCGGCTGCCTGGCCCTCGGCGCCACCGGCCCGATCGTGCGCGCCACCGGACTGCCGCACGACCTGCGCAAGACCGACCCGTACTGCGGTTACGAGGACTACGACTTCGAGGTCGCGATCGCCGACAGCGCCGACTCCTACGGCCGCTTCGTGATCCGCCTGGAGGAGATGAAGCAGTCCCTGCGGATCGTCGAGCAGTGCCTGGACCGGCTGCGCCCGGGCCCGGTCATGGTGGCCGACAAGAAGATCGCCTGGCCCGCCCAACTGGCCGTCGGCCCGGACGGGATGGGCAATTCCCTCGATCACATCCGCAAGATCATGGGTACCTCGATGGAGGCCCTGATCCACCACTTCAAGCTGGTCACCGAGGGCTTCCGGGTCCCGGTCGGCCAGGCGTACGCGGCGGTCGAGTCGCCCAAGGGCGAGCTGGGCGTGCACGTGGTCAGCGACGGCGGGACCCGCCCGTACCGGGTCCACTTCCGGGATCCGTCGTTCACCAATCTGCAGACGATGGCGGCGATGTGCGAGGGCGGCCAGGTGGCCGACGTGATCGTCGCGGTGGCCGGGATCGACCCGGTGATGGGAGGCGTGGACCGGTGACCAACGTCGAACTCGGACTGCCGGCGCTGCCGGCCGCACCCTACCCCGAGGAGGTGCACGCCCGGTTGGCCGCGGACGCCGCCGAGCTGATCGCCCGCTACCCGCAGCCGCGTTCGGCGCTGCTGCCGCTGCTGCACCTGGTGCAGGCCGAGGAGGGCTTCGTCAGCCCGACCGGGATCCGGTTCTGCGCCGAGCAGTTGGACCTCACCACCGCCGAGGTCACCGCCGTCGCGACCTTCTACACCATGTACCGGCGCCGCCCGGCCGGGAAGTACCACGTCGGGGTCTGCACCAACACCCTGTGCGCGGTGCTCGGCGGCGACCAGATCTTCGCCGAGCTCCAGGAGCACCTGGGCGTTCGCAACAACGAGACCACCGAGGACGGTGAGATCTCGATCGAGCACATCGAGTGCAACGCGGCCTGCGACTACGCGCCCGTGGTGATGGTCAACTGGGAGTTCTTCGACAACCAGACCCCGGAGAGCGCCCGGCAGCTGGTCGACGACCTGCGGGCCGGCCGAGAGGTCCGGCCCACCCGGGGCGCCCGGTTGTGCGGCTTCAAGGAGACCGCCCGGATCCTGGCCGGCTTCCCCGACGAGCGCCCCGGCGCCAACGACGAGTCCGGCGCCGGTGGCGCGCCCTCCCTGGCCGGCCTGCGGCTGGCCCGCGGCGAGGCCCTGCCCGGCACCGCCGGCACCAGGGTCGTCTCACCGCGCAACGAACCACCGCGCACCGAAGCGCCGCGCCAGGACGAACCCCGCACCGAAGCGCCGCGCCAGGACGAACCCCGCACCGAAGCGCCGCGCCAGGACGAACCCCGCAGCGACGAACCCCGCACCGAAGCGCCGCGCAACGAGGGCACCGGCCAGGAAGGGAGCGAGGCGTGATGACCGCCGCCGAGCCGGCCGAGAAGCTGCTCACCCCCGTCCTGTCCGACTCCTGGGACGACACCCGCCCCTGGACGCTGGACACCTACCGCCGCCACCACGGCTACGAGGGCCTCAAGGCGGCCCTCGCCATGCCCCCGGACGACGTGATCGCCCTGGTCAAGGACGCCGGCCTGCGCGGCCGCGGCGGCGCCGGCTTCCCCACCGGCATGAAGTGGCAGTTCATCCCGCAGAACGACGGCAAGCCGCACTACCTGGTGGTGAACGCGGACGAGTCCGAGCCGGGCACCTGCAAGGACATCCCGCTGCTGTTCGCCAACCCGCACTCCCTCATCGAGGGAATGATCATCGCCTCCTACGCGATCCGCTGCGACCACGCGTTCATCTACCTGCGCGGCGAGGTCGTCCCGGTGCTGCGGCGACTGCACGAGGCCGTCGCCGAGGCGTACCGGGCGGGCCTGCTCGGCCGGAACATCCTCGGCTCCGGCATCGACCTCGACATCACCGTGCACGCCGGAGCCGGCGCGTACATCTGCGGCGAGGAGACGGCGCTGCTGGACTCGCTGGAGGGCCGCCGCGGCCAGCCCAGGCTGCGGCCGCCGTTCCCGGCGATCGCCGGCCTGTACGCCTGCCCGACGGTGGTCAACAACGTCGAGTCGATCGCCTCGGTGCCGCCGATCCTGGCCCGCGGCAAGGAGTGGTTCAGGGGCCTGGGCACCGAGAAGTCGCCCGGTTTCACGCTCTACTCGCTCTCCGGGCACGTCACCAACCCCGGCCAGTACGAGGCCCCGCTGGGCATCACCCTGCGCCAGCTGCTCGACCTCAGCGGCGGCGTCCGCGCCGGGCACCGGCTGAAGTTCTGGACCCCGGGCGGCTCCTCCACCCCGATGTTCACCGACGAGCACCTCGACGTCCCGCTGGACTACGAGGGCGTCGGCGCGGCCGGCTCGATGCTCGGCACCAAGGCGCTGCAGGTCTTCGACGAGACCACCTGCGTGGTGCGGGCCGTCACCCGCTGGACCGAGTTCTACGCCCACGAGTCCTGCGGCAAGTGCACCCCCTGCCGGGAGGGCACCTACTGGCTGGTCCAACTGCTCAAGCGGGTCGAGGCGGGCGGGGGCGTCGAGGGGGACCTGGAGAAGCTCCTCGACATCGCCGACAACATCAACGGCAAGTCCTTCTGTGCGCTGGGCGACGGCGCGGCGAGCCCGATCGTCTCCTCGCTCCAGCACTTCCGGGCCGAGTACGAACAGCACCTGGCCGAGCGCCGCTGCCCGTTCGACCCGGCCGCCTCCACCGTCTGGGCCGACGGCCCCCGCCCCGGCAACCAGTCCGCCACCGAAAGGGAGGTGCACGCGTGACGATCACAGAGCCAACCGCCTCCACGGGAGAGAAGCCCGCGGTCGAACTGGTCACGCTCACCATCGACGGCGTCGAAGTGCAGGTCCCCAAGGGGACGTTGGTGATCCGGGCGGCCGAGACCATCGGCACCCAGATCCCGCGCTTCTGCGACCACCCGCTGCTCGACCCGGCCGGCGCCTGCCGCCAGTGCATCGTCGAGATCGAGGGCCAGCGCAAGCCGGTCGCCTCCTGCACCATCCCGGTGGCCGAGGGCATGGTGGTGCGCACCCAGCTCAGCTCGCCGGTGGCCGAGAAGGCGCAGCGCGGCGTCATGGAGCTGCTGCTGATCAACCACCCGCTGGACTGCCCGGTCTGCGACAAGGGCGGCGAGTGCCCGCTGCAGAACCAGGCGATGTCCAGCGGCGCCGCCGACTCCCGCTTCGAGGGCATGAAGCGCACCTACGAGAAGCCGGTGCCGATCAGCAGCCAGGTGCTGCTGGACCGCGAGCGCTGCGTGCTGTGCGCGCGCTGCACCCGCTTCTCGCAGCAGATCGCCGGGGACCCGTTCATCGACCTGGTCGAGCGCGGGGCGCTGCAGCAGGTCGGCACCGGCGAGGGGGACGACTTCGAGTCCTACTTCTCCGGGAACACCATCCAGATCTGCCCGGTGGGCGCGCTGACCTCGGCGGCCTACCGGTTCCGCTCGCGCCCCTTCGACCTGGTCTCCTCGCCGAGCGTGTGCGAGCACTGCTCGGCGGGCTGCGCGCAGCGCACCGACCACCGGCGCGGCAAGGTGCTGCGCCGGCTGGCGGGCGAGGACCCGGCGGTGAACGAGGAGTGGAACTGCGACAAGGGCCGCTTCGCCTTCCGCTACGCCCAGCAGCGGGACCGGCTGACCACCCCGCTGGTGCGGGTGGACGGCGAGCTGGTGCCGGCCTCCTGGCCGGAGGCGCTGGCCCGGGCCGCCGAGGGACTGCGCGGCGCCCGGACGGGTGTGCTGGCGGGCGGCCGGGTGACGGTCGAGGACGCGTACGCGTACGCCAAGTTCGCCAGGGTGGTGCTGGGCACCAACGACGTGGACTTCCGGGCCCGCCCGCACAGCGGCGAGGAGGCGGACTTCCTGGCCGCGGCGGTCGCCGGGCGCGGGGTGGACGTGGACGGCTCGGGCGTGACGTACGAGCGGCTGGAGCAGGCGCCGGTGGTGCTGCTGGCGGGCTTCGAGCCGGAGGAGGAGTCGCCGATCGTCTTCCTGCGGCTGCGCAAGGCGGTCCGCGGCCGCGGCCTGAAGGTGTTCTCGGTGGCGGCGTTCGGCTCCCGGGGCCTGGCCAAGCTGCGCGGCGCGCTGCTGCCGGCCGCGCCGGGCACCGAGGCGGAGTGGTTCGGGGCGCTGGCGGCAGACGAGCCGCTGAACGACGAGGCGGGCCGGGCGGCGGAACTGCTGCGCGCGCCGGGCGCGGTGGTCCTGGTGGGCGAGCGGCTGGCCGCCGTCCCGGGTGCGCTGACGGCGGTGCTGCGGCTGGCGCACGCGACGGGCGCGCAGCTCGCGTGGGTGCCGCGCCGGGCGGGTGAGCGCGGGGCCGTGGAGGCGGGCGTGCTGCCGGGCCTGCTGCCCGGGGGCCGTCCGGTGGCCGCTCCGGCGGCGCGGGCGGAGGCGGCCGCGGCGTGGGGCGTGGCGGAGCTGCCGTCCCGGCCGGGCCGGGACACCGACCAGATCCTGGCGGCGGCGGCGCAGGGCGAGTTGGAGGCGCTGCTGGTCGGCGGTGTGGACCCGGACGACCTGCCGGACCCGGCGCTGGCGGACGAGGCGCTGGCGGCGGTGCCGTTCGTGGTGTCGCTGGAGCTGCGGCCCTCCGCGGTGACGGCGCGCGCGGACGTGGTGCTGCCGGTGGCGGCGGTCGCGGAGAAGGCCGGCACCTTCCTGGACTGGGAGGGCCGGGTGCGGATGTTCGAGGCGGCGCTCAAACCGGACCAGCAGATGGGCCGTCACGTGCAGTCGGACCTGCGGGTGCTGACCATGCTGGCGGACGCGCTGGGGCACCGGCTGGGCCTGCCGGACGTCCGGGCGGCGCGGCTGGAGCTGGACGCCTTCACCCCCTGGGAGGGGGACCGCGCGGCCGACCCGGCGGCGCACCCCGGCCTGCTGCCGCGGCCGGCCACCGGCCAGGCGGTGCTGGCGGGTTGGCGTCAGCTGCTGGACAACGGGGTGCTGCAGCAGGGCGATCCGCACCTGGCGGGCACCCGGCACCCGGCGGTGGCCCGGATCTCGGCCGAGACGGCCAAGGAGATCGGCGCCGAGGCGGCCACCGCGCTGCGGCTGACCGGCCCGGCCGGCTCGCTGACCCTGCCGCTGGAGGTCACCGGATCGATCCCGGACCGCACGGTCTGGATCCCGCTCAACTCCACGCCGGGCGGCGCCCAGCGGGCGCTCGGCACCACCGTCGGCCACCTGGTGACGATCGCCGCGGCCGCGGCCGAGCCGGCGGCGCAGGCCCCGGCCGGGGCGACCACGGGTGAAGGGGAGGACCGATGACAACTCCGCAGCCGTACGAGACGCTCCACTTCTTCGGCCAGGACCCGTGGTGGCTGGTCCTGTTGAAGGCGGTGTTCTGCTTCGCGTTCCTGGTCCTGACGGTGCTGGTCGCGATCGTCTGGGAGCGCAAGGTGGTGGCCTGGATGCAGCTGCGCATCGGGCCGAACCGGCACGGGCCGTGGGGCATGCTGCAGTCGCTGGCGGACGGCGTGAAGCTGGCGCTGAAGGAAGACCTGGTGGTCAAGGGCGCGGACAAGGTGGTCTACATCCTGGCCCCGATCGTCTGTGCCATCCCCGCGTTCATGGCCTTCGCGGTGATCCCGTTCGGCCCGGCCGGCAACGAGGTGTCGATCTTCGGCACCCGGACGGCGATGCAGCTGACCGACTTCCCGGTCGCGCTGCTGTACATCCTGGCCACCGCCTCGATCGGCATCTACGGCATCGTGCTGGCGGGTTGGTCCTCCGGGTCGACGTACCCGCTGCTGGGCGGGCTGCGTTCGGCCGCGCAGATGATCAGCTACGAGATCGCGATGGGTCTGTCCTTCGCGGCGGTGTTCATCTACTCGGGGTCGATGTCGACCTCGGAGATCGTGGCGCACCAGCAGCCGACGTGGTTCGCGGCGCTGCTGCCGGTGTCCTTCATCGTCTACGTCATCTCGATGGTCGGGGAGACCAACCGGGCGCCGTTCGACCTGCCGGAGGCCGAGGGCGAGCTGGTCGGCGGCTTCAACACCGAGTACTCCTCGCTGAAGTTCGCGATGTTCATGCTGGCCGAGTACGTGAACATGGTGACGGTCTCGGCGGTGGCCTCGACCCTCTTCCTGGGCGGCTGGCGGGCGCCGTGGCCGGTGTCGACCTTCTGGGAGGGCGCCAACCACGGCTGGTGGCCGATGCTGTGGATCACGCTGAAGATCCAGCTGCTGCTGTTCTTCTTCATCTGGCTGCGCGGCACGCTGCCCCGGTTCCGCTACGACCAGTTCATGAAGCTGGGCTGGAAGGTGCTGATCCCGGTCTCGCTGGTGTGGCTGGTGCTGATCGCGAGCGTGCGGGCGCTGCGCAACGAGGGCTACGGCTTCGGCGAGGTGGTGCTGTACGTGGGCGCCCCGGTCGGTGCGGTGCTGTTGCTGGCGCTGCTGCGGGACTTCCTGAGGAAGCAGCCCGAGGCCGAGGAGGCGCCTCCCGGGGGCGAGTTCGATCCGATGGCCGGCGGCTACCCCGTCCCGCCGCTGCCCGGCCAGGAGCTCCCGCCGGTGCCCCGCAGGCGCAGCCGCGCCCCGAAGCAACTCCAGGACGCCCTCAACGGGGCCGACCATTCCGAAGGGAGCTGAACCGAGATGTCGTCCGACCAGTCCGACCGAACAGACCGTTCCGGCCGTTCCGACCGAACGGACCGTACGGACCGTACGGACCGTACGGACCGGCCCGAGCGGGCCGACCGGCCGTCGGTGCTCGGCCCGGCCGCCGGCTTCGGCGTGACCTTCAAGGCCATGTTCAAGAAGCGGCTCACCGAGCAGTACCCGGAGCAGAAGAAGCCCACCGCTCCGCGCTTCCACGGCCGACACCAGCTGAACCGGCACCCGGACGGCCTGGAGAAGTGCGTCGGCTGCGAGCTGTGCGCGTGGGCGTGCCCGGCCGACGCCATCTACGTGGAGGGCGCGGACAACCGGGACGAGGAGCGCTACTCGCCGGGCGAGCGCTACGGCGCGGTGTACCAGATCAACTACGCCCGCTGCATCCTGTGCGGGCTGTGCATCGAGGCCTGCCCGACCCGCGCGCTGACCATGACCAACGAGTACGAGCTGGCCGACTCCTCCCGGCGGGATCTGATCTTCACCAAGGAGCAGCTGCTGGTGGGCCTGTCCGAGGGCATGGTCGACACCCCGCACGCGATCTTCCCGGGGACCGACGAGGGCGCGTACTACCGGGGCGAGATCACCGCGGCGGCGCCGGGGACGGTCCAGCAGGAGCGCACCGACCGGGAGAAGGAGGCGCAGCAATGACCTCGTACCTCGCGGAAGCGACCGGGACGACCTCCACGGGTGAGGCCGTCCAGTTCTGGGTGCTCGCGGTGATCGCGGTCGGCGGCGCGCTCGGCATGGTGCTGATGCGCCGGGCCGTGCACAGCGCGCTCTGCCTGGCGGCCACCATGCTGGCGCTGGCGGTCTGTTACATGGCGCAGGGCGCGGTGTTCCTGGGCGTGGTGCAGATCGTGGTCTACACCGGCGCGATCATGATGCTCTTCCTGTTCGTGGTGATGCTGGTCGGTGTCACCAGCGAGGACTCCCTGAAGGAGCAGTTGAAGGGGCAGCGGATCGCCGCGGCGCTGTGCGGGCTGGGCTTCGGCGTGCTGCTGATCGCCGGGATCGCCAACGCGAGGCTGGACCACTTCACCGGCCTGTCCGAGGCGAACGCCGAGGGCAACGTGCCAGGCCTGGCACGGCTGATCTTCACCCGGTACGTGTGGGCCTTCGAGGTCACCGGCGCGCTGCTGATCACCGCGGCGATCGGCGCGATGGTGCTGACCCACCGCGAGCACGTGAAGGCGCCGAAGACCCAGCGCGAGCTGGCCGCCCAGCGGGTCAAGGACAACATCCAGCTGCCGCCGCTGCCGGCGCCGGGCGTGTACGCGCGGCACAACGCGGTGGACGTGCCGGCGCTGCTGCCGGACGGCACGATCGCCGAGGACTCGGTGATGGCGACGCTGCGCGAGCGCGGCCAGATCCGGGACGTCAGCCAGGCGATGCTGCAGCGGATGGCGGAGCTGGAGAACAGCACGGCGGACTGGCTGGGCCGTCCGTCCTCGGAGCGGCCGGCGGTGACCGGTCCGCGCAAGTCGCTGGAGCAGGTGGCGGCGAACGGCAGGGACGGCCAGGCCGACGAGGAGGGCGTGGAGTGAATCCGGTCAACTACCTGTATCTCGCAGCCCTGTTGTTCACCATCGGGGCCGCGGGCGTGCTGATCCGGCGAAACGCGATCGTGCTGTTCATGTGCGTGGAGCTGATGCTGAACGCCTCGAACCTGGCGCTGGTGACCTTCTCCCGGCTGCACGGGACCTTGGACGGACAGATCATCGCGTTCTTCACGATGGTGGTCGCGGCGGCCGAGGTCGTGGTCGGCCTCGCCATCATCGTCTCCATCTTCCGGACCAGGCACTCCGCTTCGGTCGACGACAGCAATCTGATGAAGCTGTAGGCGGAGGGCCTTCGGTGAACTCTCTCATTCCGCTGCTGGTGGCGGCTCCACTGGCCGGCGCCGCCCTGCTGCTGCTCGGCGGCCGGGCGCTGGACCGGTTCGGCCACTGGCTGGCCACCGCGCTCGCGGCGCTCTCGTTCGGCTTCGGCCTGGCGCTGTTCTCGGACCTGCTCGGCCGTGACGCCGAGCACCGGACGGTCACCAAGCACCTGTTCAGCTGGATCCCGGTGAACGGCTTCCAGGCCGACTTCACGTTCCGGCTCGATCAGCTGTCGATGACCTTCGTCCTGCTGATCACCGGCGTCGGCACGCTGATCCACCTCTACTCGGTCGGCTACATGGCGCACGACGAGCGCCGCCGCCGCTTCTTCGCGTACCTGAACCTCTTCCTGGCCGCCATGCTGCTGCTGGTGGTCGCCGACAACTACCTGCTGCTGTACTTCGGTTGGGAGGGCGTGGGCCTGGCCTCGTACCTGCTGATCGGCTTCTGGCAGCACAAGCCGAGTGCGGCGACGGCGGCGAAGAAGGCGTTCATCGTCAACCGGGTCGGCGACATGGGCCTGTCGATCGCGATCATGCTGATGTTCGCCGAGTTCGGCTCCTTCGCCTTCGGCCCGATCCTCGGTTCAGAAGGCGCGGCCGGCGGCGCCCACCAGGCGAGCGAGGGCAAGCTGACGGCGATCGGCCTGATGCTGCTGCTGGCGGCCTGCGGCAAGTCGGCGCAGGTGCCGCTGCAGTCCTGGCTCGGGGACGCCATGGAGGGCCCGACCCCGGTGTCGGCGCTGATCCACGCGGCCACCATGGTGACCGCCGGCGTCTACCTGATCACCCGCTCCTCGGCGATCTTCGACCTGGCGCCGGACGCGCAGACCGCCGTGGTGGTGGTCGGCGCGGTCACGCTGCTGTTCGGTGCGATCGTCGGTTGCGCCAAGGACGACATCAAGAAGGCGCTGGCCGGCTCGACCATGTCGCAGATCGGCTACATGGTGCTGGCGGCCGGGCTCGGCCCGATCGGCTACGCCTTCGCGATCATGCACCTGGTGACCCACGGCTTCTTCAAGGCCGGGCTGTTCCTCGGCGCCGGGTCGGTCATGCACGGCATGAACGACGAGGTGAACATGCGTCACTACGGCGGCCTGCGGAAGTACATGCCGGTCACCTTCGTCACCTTCGGCCTCGGCTACCTGGCGATCATCGGCTTCCCCGGGCTGTCCGGCTTCTTCTCCAAGGACAAGATCATCGAGGCGGCCTTCGCCAAGGGCGGCACCGAGGGCTGGATCCTCGGCCTGTGCGCGCTGGTCGGCGCCGCCGTCACCGCGTTCTACATGACGCGGGTGATGGTGCTGACCTTCTTCGGCGAGAAGCGCTGGCAGCCGGACGAGGAGGGCAACGCCCCGCACCCGCACGAGTCGCCGAAGACGATGACCGTCCCGATGGTCCTGCTGGCCTTCGGCTCGGTCTTCGCGGGCGGGCTGTTCGCCTTCAACGACTCCTTCCTGAAGTGGCTGGAGCCGGTCACCGGGCACGAGGAGGGCAACTCGCCGCTCGCCCCGCTGACCGTCACCCTGCTGACCACGGCCTGCATGCTGGCCGGCGTCGCCCTGGCGTACCTGGTGTACGGGCGCTCGCCCGTCCCGGTGGTGCCGCCGGTCGGCTCCCCGCTCACCCGGGCCGCCCGCCGCGACCTGCTGCAGGACGACTTCAACCACGCGGTGCTGGTCCGGCCTGGCTCGGCCCTCACCGCGACGCTGGTCTACTTCGACAGCCGCGGCCTGGACGGCTTCGTCAACGGACTGGCCGCCACGATCGGGGGCCTGTCCGGCCGGCTGCGGCGGGTCCAGAACGGCTTCGTCCGCTCGTACGCGCTCTCCATGTTCGGCGGCACGCTGGTGCTGGTCGCCACGACTCTCCTGATGAGGTCCGTCTGATGGACAAGGAATCCACAACCCGCAGGGGAGGAGCGGCATGAGTGCGTTGCTGAGTGCCACCTGTGCCGTCCCGGCGGCCGGCGCGGTGCTGACCGCCGCCCTGCCCGCCGGGTCGTCCGAGTCCCGGCGCCGGGCCACCAAGGCCGTCGCCCTGGGCGTCTCGGCCGTCACCCTGGTGCTGGCCGCCGTGGTGGCGGCGCGGTTCGAGCCGCACGGCGACCGCTACCAGCTGACCGAGTCGTACAGCTGGATCCGCTCCTTCGGGATCACCTTCTCGCTCGGCGTGGACGGCATCGGCGCCGTCCTCGCCCTGCTCACCGCCGTCCTGGTGCCGATGGTGATGCTGGCCTCCTGGCACGACGCCGACCCGGGGCCGGCGGGCCCCGACGGGACCTTCGAGAACCGCAGGCGCACCCAGGCCTTCTTCGCCCTGATCCTGGCGGTGGAGGCGATGGTGATCGTCTCCTTCTACGCCACCGACGTCTTCCTGTTCTACGTGTTCTTCGAAGCGATGCTGATCCCGATGTACTTCCTCATCGGCGGCTTCGGGGACCGGGCGGGCGGCCCCGAGTCGGCGCGTCAGCGCTCCTACGCGGCCGTGAAGTTCCTGCTCTACAACCTGCTCGGCGGCCTGGTGATGCTGGCCGCCGTGATCGGCCTGTACGTGGTCGCGCAGGACCAGGGCTTCGGCACCTTCGACCTGCCGACCCTGGCCTCGGCCGTCGCCGACGGGAAGCTGCAGCTGTCCGGCACCGCCGAGAAGGCGCTGTTCCTGGGCTTCTTCTTCGCCTTCGCGGTGAAGGCCCCGCTGTGGCCGCTGCACACCTGGCTGCCGAACGCGATGGGCGAGGCCACCGCCGGTACGGCGGTGCTGATCACCGCCGTGGTGGACAAGGTCGGCACCTTCGCGATGCTGCGCTTCTGCCTCGGGCTGTTCCCGCACGCCTCGAAGACCTTCGCCCCGGCGATCCTGGTCCTCGCGCTGGTCGGGATCGTCTACGGCGCGCTGCTGGCGGTCGGCCAGAAGGACATCAAGCGGCTGGTCGCCTACGCCTCGATCTCGCACTTCGGCTTCATCATCATGGGCATCTTCGCCCTGACCAGCCAGGGGCAGAGCGGCGCGACCCTCTACATGGTCAACCACGGCCTCTCCACCGCCGCGTGGATGCTGGTGGCCGGCTTCCTGATCTCCCGCCGCGGCTCGCGGCTGATCGCCGACTACGGCGGCGTGCAGAAGGTCGCCCCGGTGCTCGCCGGGACCTTCCTGATCGGCAGCCTGGCGACCCTGTCGCTGCCCGGCCTGGCCCCGTTCGTCAGCGAGTTCCTGGTGCTGGTGGGCACCTTCACCCGCTACCCGGCGATCGGGATCGTCGCGACCTTCGGCATCGTGCTGGCCGCGCTGTACGCCCTGCTGCTGTACCAGCGCACCATGACCGGCCCGGTGAAGGACGGGGTGCGCACGATGCCCGACCTCAAGGCCCGCGAACTCGCCGTGGTCGCCCCGCTGGTGGCGCTGACCGTCCTGCTCGGCGTCTACCCCAAGCCGCTCACCGACCTGGTCAACCCCTCGGTGAACGCGACGCTGTCGCAGGTCCACGAGACCGACCCGGCGCCGGCCCACCCGGTCGCCGCCACCTCAGGAGGTGAGCAGAAGTGAGTGCCATCGCAGTGCTCGCCGCCGCCGGCGGCAACACCCCCAGCATCCCGGCGCCGCACATCGAGTACGGCCAACTCTCCCCGATGCTGGTGGTGTTCGGCGCCGCCGTGGCCGGCATCCTGGTGGAGGCCTTCGTGCCCCGCCGGTTCCGGCACTGGACGCAGGTGACGCTCGCCCTGGCCGGGCTGGTCGGCGCCTTCGTGGCCGTGGTGGTGCTGGCCGTGCAGAGCCACGGCTTCACCAGGATCGACCTGCTGGCCATGGAGTCGGTCGCGCTGGACGGCCCGGCGCTGTTCCTGCAGGGCGTGATCCTGCTGGCCGCCGTGGTCGCGGTGCTCACCTACGCGGAGCGGAAGCTGGAGCCCAAGGCCGGCGGCCTGCCCGCGGACGCCTTCGCCGCCCAGGCCGCCGCCACCCCCGGCGGCGAGCAGGAGCGGGCCGCGCTCCGGGCCGGCTTCGCCACCAGCGAGGTCTTCCCGCTCACCATGTTCGCGGTCGGCGGCATGCTGCTGTTCCCCGCCGCCAACGACCTGTTGACGATGTTCGTGGCGCTGGAGGTCTTCTCGCTGCCGCTGTACCTGCTGTGCGCGCTGGCCCGGCGCCGCCGGCTGCTCTCCCAGGAGGCGGCGGTCAAGTACTTCCTGCTCGGTGCCTTCGCCTCGGCGTTCTTCCTGTTCGGCACCGCGCTGCTGTACGGCTACGCGGGCAGCGTGAAGCTCGGCGACATCGGGGACGTCATCTCCGGCAAGGCGATGACCACCCCCGCGCAGCTGAGCAGCACCCAGAGCGACGTGCTGGTGCTGACCGGCCTGGCGATGCTGGCGGTCGGCCTGCTGTTCAAGGTCGCCGCGGTGCCCTTCCACTCCTGGACCCCGGACGTCTACCAGGGCGCGCCGACCCCGGTGACCGGCTTCATGGCGGCGGCCACCAAGGTCGCGGCCTTCGGCGCCTTCCTGCGGCTGTTCTACGTGGCCTTCCCCGGCCTGCGGCTGGACTGGCGGCCGGTGATGTGGGGGGTGGCGATCCTCACCATGGTGGTGGGCGCGGTGCTGGCGGTGACGCAGCAGGACGTGAAGCGGCTGCTGGCGTACTCCTCGATCGCGCACGCCGGGTTCATCCTGACCGGCGTGATCGCCGTCAACAAGCAGGGCATCTCCTCGGTGTTGTTCTACCTGCTGGCGTACTCCTTCGTGACGCTCGGTGCGTTCGCCGTGGTCACCCTGGTGCGCGACTCCAAGGGCGAGGCGACCCACCTGTCCAGCTGGGCCGGGCTCGGGCGGCGCTCGCCGCTGGTGGCGGCGGTGTTCGCGCTGTTCCTGCTGGCCTTCGCCGGGATCCCGCTGACCTCCGGGTTCACCGGGAAGTTCGCGGTCTTCCAGGCGGCGGCGAGCGGCGGGGCGACACCGCTGGTGATCGTCGGTGTGCTCAGCTCGGCGGTGGCCGCGTTCTTCTACATCCGGGTCATCGTGCTGATGTTCTTCTCGGACCCGCAGCCGGGCGGGCCGACCGTGGCGATCCCGAGCGCCTTCACGGCGACCGCGATCGGGGTGGGGGTGGTGGTCACGCTGGGTCTCGGTCTGCTGCCGCAGTACTTCCTCGACCTGGCCTCCAAGGCCTCACTGTTCGTGCGCTGACCTTTCCGCGGGATCCGGGGCGGGGGAAGTGGCGGGGGAGTTCGGAAGGCTCCCCCGCCTTTATTTCCGGCCGGATCGACCCCCACCGCCGCACGGCCCGTACAGCCGCCCTGACCAGGGCGTACGGCCCGATCACGACAGGATCCGCACGCCCGTGCAGTGATCCACTCGCGACCGGATACCCTGCCTGTATGGCCAGCGGCGGCACTCAGGGACCAGGCCGCTAGATCGACCAGGGACAGAGGAGTGGTCTTCGTGACCGTCGTGGAACCCTTCGGGCTCAGCGTGCAGGACCGCGACCTGACCCGGGACGTCCAGGCCGGACTTGAAGCGGTGGAGGCGGCGCTCGGCGAGGCCGTCAAGAGCGACGTCCCGTTCATCACCGTCACCGCCAGTCACCTCCTCGAAGCCGGCGGCAAGCGCTTCCGTCCGCTCCTCCTGCTGCTGGCCGCCCAGTTCGGCGACCCGGGGGCGCCCGGCGTGGTGCCGGCCGCAGTGGTCGTCGAGCTGACCCACCTGGCCACGCTGTACCACGACGACGTCATGGACGAGGCCCCGGTGCGCCGCGGCACCCCGAGCGCCAACTCCCGCTGGGACAACTCGGTCGCCATCCTCACCGGCGACTTCCTGTTCTCCCGCGCCTCCCAGGTGCTGGCCGACCTCGGCCCGGAGGCCGTGCGGATGCAGGCCGAGGCCTTCGAGCGGCTGGTCACCGGCCAGATCCTGGAGACCCGCGGCCCCGGCCCGGAGATGGACCCGCTGCTGCACTACCTGGACGTCCTGGAGGGCAAGACCGGCTCGCTGATCGCCGTGGCCTGCCGGATAGGAGCGCTGATGGCCGGCGCCGGGCCCGAGCTGGTGGACACCCTCGGCGAGTTCGGCGAGCGGATCGGCATCGCCTTCCAGCTGGCCGACGACGTGCTCGACATCTCCAGCGACGGCCACGAGTCCGGCAAGACTCCCGGCACCGACCTGCGCGAGGGCGTGCCGACCCTGCCGACCCTGCTGCTGCAGCAGATGCCGGCCGACCCGGCGGACCCGGACGACGCCCGACTGCGCGAACTGCTCGCCCAGGACCTCTCGGACGACGCGCTGCACGCCGAGGCGCTGCGCCTGATGCGTGCCCACCCCGCGCTGGAGCGCGCCCGCGCGGAGACCCTGCGCCGGGCCGAGGAGGCCCGGGCGCTGCTCGCCCCGCTGCCGGACTGCCCGGCGAAGGCCGCCCTGGAGGGGCTCTGCGACGCGGTGGCCATCCGCACCGTGTGACGGCGGGGCCGCCCGCCGCGCGGTGCCGCGGCGGGCGTTCGCCCGGGACGTCCGTTCCTTCGGGGAAAGGGAAAACCCGCTTCCGTGATGGGGGAGACTGGCACCCGTCAGCTCACCCCAGCCGGAAGGTCGCCATGCGTCGCGTCGTCATCGCCGAGGACTCCGTACTGCTGCGGGAGGGACTGACCCGGCTGCTCACCGACCGCGGTCTGGAGGTCGTCGCGGGCGTGGGGGACGGCGAGGCCCTGGTGAAGACCATCCACGACCTGGCCGCGGCCGACGCGCTGCCCGACGTCGTGGTCTCCGACGTGCGGATGCCGCCGACCCACACCGACGAGGGCCTGCGCGCCTGCGTCGAGTTGCGCGGCCGCTACCCGCAACTGAACGTGCTGGTGCTGTCGCAGTTCGTGGAGGAACGTTACGCCTCCGAGCTGTTGGCCGGATCCACCCGGGGCGTCGGCTATCTGCTCAAGGACCGGGTTGCCGAGGTGCGCGAGTTCGCCGACGCGGTCGTCCGGGTCGCCGACGGCGGCACCGCGCTGGACCCGGAGGTGGTGCAGCAGTTGCTCAGCCGCAGCCGCAAGGGTGATGTTCTGGCCAATCTCACGCCGCGCGAGCGCGAGGTGCTCGGGCTGATGGCCGAGGGGCGCACCAACGCCGCGGTGGCCAAGCAGCTGGTGGTCTCCGACGGCGCGGTGGAGAAGCACGTCAGCAACATCTTCCTCAAGTTGGGCCTGGCCCAGAGCCCGGAGGACCACCGGCGGGTGCTGGCCGTGCTGACCTATCTCAACTCCTAGCCGGCTCCTAGCCCGGAATGATCTCCGGCGGCCGGACGTTCTCCCTCATGTGCGGTACGGACGCGGGCCGGTGATTTCCCGCCGCATGCGGGAGTTCCGTCCCAGGCCGACTCCGCGCGCATAGGATGCGGGAGGTGCACCAGGCGGACGGGGCACGGGGCCGCGCCCGCGGTGGTGTGCCCTCGAGGAGGTCCGCGGCAGTGACCAGTCAGGTCGATCAGTCAGAGGCAGTGGACGGCTCGGACGGCCCGGACGGCGACGAGGCCCGGACCGGGAGCGGCGAGCCGCGCCCCGGCCCGACCACACCCGCCGGCCCGACCGCCCCGGGCGGCGCACCACCCGGGCGTGCCAAGCCGATCCGCAGACTGGACCGGGTGATCATCCGTTTCGCCGGGGACTCCGGTGACGGCATGCAGCTCACGGGTGACCGGTTCACCTCGGAGACGGCGTCCTTCGGCAACGACCTGTCCACGCTGCCGAACTTCCCGGCCGAGATCCGTGCCCCCGCCGGCACCCTGCCGGGCGTCTCGTCCTTCCAGCTGCACTTCGCCGACCACGACATCCTGACCCCGGGCGACGCCCCGAACGTGCTGGTCGCGATGAACCCGGCCGCACTGAAGGCGAACCTGCCCGACCTGCCGCGTGGCGCCGAGATCATCGTCAACACCGACGAGTTCACCAAGCGCGCGCTGGCCAAGGTCGGCTACCCGGCGGACCCGCTGGGCGACGGCTCACTGGACGCCTTCCACCTGCACAAGGTGCCGCTGACCGCGCTGACCCTGGAGGCGCTCAAGGACAGCGGCCTGGCGCGCAAGGACGCGGAGCGGGCGAAGAACATGTTCGCCCTGGGCCTGCTGTCCTGGATGTACCACCGGCCCACGCACGGGACGGAGTCGTTCCTGCGCAGCAAGTTCGCGAAGAAGCCGCAGATCGCCGAGGCGAACATCCTGGCGTTCCGGGCGGGCTGGAACTTCGGCGAGACCACCGAGTCCTTCGCCGTCTCCTACGAGGTGCCGCCGGCCAAGCTCCCGGCCGGCCGCTACCGCAACATCTCCGGCAACCTCGCCCTGTCCTACGGGTTGATCGCCGCCGCGCGGCGCTCCGGGCTGCCGCTGTACCTGGGCTCGTACCCGATCACCCCGGCCTCGGACATCCTGCACGAGCTGAGCAAGCACAAGAACTTCGGCGTGCGCACCTTCCAGGCCGAGGACGAGATCGCCGGCATCGGCGCGGCGCTCGGCGCGGCCTTCGGCGGGGCGCTCGGCGTGACCACCACCTCCGGGCCCGGCGTCGCGCTCAAGAGCGAGACGATCGGCCTGGCGGTCTCGCTCGAACTGCCGCTGCTGGTCGTGGACATCCAGCGCGGCGGCCCCTCCACCGGCCTGCCGACCAAGACCGAGCAGGCGGACCTGCTGCAGGCGATGTTCGGCCGCAACGGCGAGGCGCCGGTGCCGATCGTCGCCCCGGCCACGCCCGCGGAGTGCTTCGACGCGGCCTTGGAGGCGGCCCGGATCGCGGTCACCTACCGCACCCCCGTCTTCCTGCTCTCCGACGGGTACCTGGCCAACGGCTCGGAGCCCTGGCGGATCCCCGAGGTCGACGAACTGCCCGAGATCGACCCGCAGTTCGCGACCGGCCCGAACCGCGAGGACGGCGCCTTCTGGCCCTACCTGCGGGATCCGCGGACGCTGGCCAGGCCCTGGGCGCTGCCCGGCACGCCCGGCCTGGAGCACCGGATCGGCGGCATCGAGAAGCAGGACGGCACCGGGAACATCTCCTACGACCCGGCCAACCACGACTTCATGGTCCGCACCCGGCAGGCCAAGGTCGACGGCATCACCGTGAAGCCGGTCGAGGTGGACGACCCGACCGGGGACGCCCGGGTGCTGGTCCTCGGCTGGGGCTCGACGTACGGGCCGATCACCGCGGCGGTGCGCCGGGTGCGCGCGGACGGCGGCGAGGTCGCCCAGGCGCACCTGCGCAACCTCAACCCCTTCCCGGCCAACCTCGGGGCGGTGCTGAGGAGTTACGAGAAGGTCATCGTGCCCGAGATGAACCTGGGGCAGCTCGCCCTGCTGCTCCGGGCGAAGTACCTGGTGGACGCCGAGTCCTACAACCAGGTGCGCGGACTGCCGTTCAAGGCGGCGCAGTTGGCGGACGTGCTGTGGGCCGCGATCGGCACCCTGGACGAGGAGGACCACCGGTGAACGAGCACGCCTTCCCGTCCCTGCGGCTGGTGCCCAAGGCCGAAGCGCCGCAGAGCGCACGGGACTTCAAGACCGACCAGGAGGTGCGCTGGTGCCCCGGCTGCGGGGACTACGCGATCCTGGCCGCGGTGCAGTCCTTCATGCCGGAGCTGGGCATCCGGCGTGAGAACACGGTGTTCGTCTCGGGCATCGGCTGCTCCTCGCGCTTCCCGTACTACATGAACACCTACGGGGTGCACTCGATCCACGGGCGGGCGCCGGCGATCGCGACCGGGCTGGCGAGTTCGCGGCAGGACCTCAGCGTGTGGGTGGTGACCGGTGACGGCGATGCGCTGTCGATCGGCGGCAACCATCTGATCCACGCCCTGCGGCGGAACGTCAATCTGAAGATCTTGCTTTTTAACAACCGTATCTACGGCCTCACCAAGGGCCAGTACTCACCGACCAGTGAACTCGGCAAGATCACCAAGTCCACGCCGATGGGCTCGCTGGACGCGCCGTTCAACCCGCTCTCGCTGGCGATCGGCGCCGAGGCCACCTTCGTCGCGCGCACCATCGACTCCGACCGCCAGCACCTGCAGTCGGTGCTGCGGGCGGCGGCCGAGCACCAGGGCACGGCACTGGTGGAGATCTACCAGAACTGCAACATCTTCAACGACGGCGCCTTCGAGGTGCTGAAGGAGCCCGGCACCCGCGACGAGGCACTGATCCGGCTGGAGCACGGGCAGCCGATCCGCTTCGGCGCGGACGGCTCCGGCGGCGTCTTCCGGGGCCCGGACGGCGAGTTGTTCACCGCGCCGGTCACCGCGGAGAACGAGGCGGACCTCCTGGTCCACGACGCGCACGCGGCCGGCCCGGCCACCGCCTTCGCGCTCACCCGGATCGCCGACGCGGACACCCTGCACCACACGCCGATCGGCGTGCTGCGCAGCGTCGAACGGCCCGTCTACGACGAGCTGATGGCGAGCCAGCTGGCCACCGCCGCCGCCCACCGCGGCCCGGGCGACCTGGCCACCCTGCTCGCCGGCAACGACACCTGGACGGTGGACTGACCGTCGGGTCGGCATGCGTCGGCGCCCCTCGTCCCGGCCGGGACGAGGGGCGCCCGTCGTTCGCGGCTACTGCTCGACCCACTCGACCAGTTCGATCACGACCCCGTTCGGGTCGGCGACCTGGAACAGCTTCTCGCCCCAGGGCTCCTCGCGCAGCGGCAGGGTGATGACGACCCCCTCGCCGCTCAGCCGCCGCTCCTCGGCGGCGATGTCCTCGACGACGAACGCCAGGATCACGCCGTCCGCGGTGCGGTGGCGCTGCTCCTCGGGCAGGACCTCCAGACCGCGCCGCAGGTAGACGACGTTGACCCCGCCACCCGGGTGCCCGAGCGAGACGAAGCCGTCGGCCGACATCTCCTCGGTGTACCCGAAGTGCCGCTGGAGGAAGGCGGCGGAGGCGGTGACGTCCTCGACGGTCAGGGAGACGGCGGTCTTGGTGATCTGCAAGGCGAGAGTCCTCTCGTCGACACCCGGGGCACCCGGACAGTTACCCCGTACGCAGTACACTATACATAGTACGGAGAATCCCGCCAGGGAGATCCGCCGGCCGATCGCGCCCGTGTTCGAGAAAGTCCGGCGGCGAACCGCCCGGCGCCGCTAGGGTCGGGGCATCGCATCGAGCATTGGGGGGTCGATCCGATGTCGGACGCCGGATTCGAGGTCTCGCCGGAGCAGTTGAGGGCCTCGGCGGCCAACGCTTCGTCCATCGCCACCGGTCTGGCCACGCCGGTCCAGACCGCCGGTACCGCCTCGGGGACCGCCGGTACGGCCCTCGGCGGCTGGCAGGTGGCCGGACAGCTGGCCGCCGTGGTGACGGCGTGGACACAGGGGGCGGAGAAGATCCGCACCGCGCTCGGAGCGGACGAGGAGTCGCTCCGCAAGGCCGCCGACGACTACGGCAGGACCGAGAACGGGAACGCCGGGGCCCTCCGGTAGCGCAACAGGGGAAGGGGGGCTCCCGTGGTGGACTTCGCGCGCCTGCGCGACGTGAAGCTGGAGTCGGTGACGGAGGCCGGCAAGGACTGGCAGGCCGTCGCCAAGGCGTTCGACCAAGCACGGCAGCACATCGAGGAGTCGGTGCTGAAGCCGCTCGGGACCTGGACCGGCCCAGCCGCGACCGGTGCCCGGCACTCCTTCGGCCGGCAGGAGCTGCAGCTGCAGGTGGCCGCGCTGGAACTCCAGGCGGTCGAGCAGGTGTTGTCCGGCTTCGTCCTGGCGGTGACCACCGCCCAGCAGGAGCTGCAGTACGCGCTGACGGAGGCGAGCCGGCACGGCCTCACGGTCGACGCGAACGGCACCGTCACCGCGACACCGACACCGGTCGACCAGCTGCCCAAGAACGCGGCGCTGCGCCAGGAGGCCGCGGACTCCTACCGGGCCGAGGTCGCCTACGCCGCGACCCTCACCGCCGACATCGCCGCCGCCGTCCAGGCCGCCACCCAGGCGGACGCCAAGTGCGCGGCCGAACTCGGCAAGCTGGCCGAAGAGTCCAAACTCCTCGACGGATCGGGGCGGACGGGCCTGGCGGGAGCGGTCCAGCTCGCCGCCAAGGACCTCGGCGAGGCCACCAGGCTCGCCGGGACGGTCGAAGGCGACACCGTCCCCACCGACCCGGCCGCCCGAGCAGCCTGGTGGGGAGCCCTGACGCCGGACCAGCGGAACCTGTTCCTGGACGCGGCGCCCTGGAAGGTCCAGGGCCTGCCCGGTGTGCCGACCTTGCCGGAGTACTACAAGCAACTCGCCCTGAGGAAGGCCGGGATCGACCCGTCGAAGTGGGACCCGGAGAAGGGCCTGGACTTCAACGACGAGACCGTGCAGAAGGTCTACGCCTGGTACCAGAAGCTGTGGGACGAGAACCGGGACTTCCAGTGGGCCGGAATGGCCAAGCTGGCCGGCGCACCGGTGTACGGGGGGCTCCACGACCTCAACGAGGTCATCAAGGGCGCGGACGTCGGCGGACTCGTCACCCCCGTCCCGGGGGTGTCGCTGCTGGCCGGCCTGAGCTCGGACGAGGTGCAGTGGTTCCAGAACAAGTTCCTGCACATGCAGAAGGACATCTTCGACGACGTCGGTGCCATGCACGCCGCGTACCAGCAGTACGGCATGGCCGGCATCGAGGCGTTGCAGCAGCAGGCCCCGAAGAACTTCAAGGACGAGCTGGTGAACGCCTGGCGGGACATCGACTCGGGTGACCCGAAGCGGGTGGCGGCTGGCAATGCCGCCCTGTTGGAACGCGAGCAGACCAAGGTGCTGCCGACCTCGTACAAGGAGGTGGAGAACTACCACGGCCCGGTCGGGGACACGTTCGCCCAGGTGCTGTCGGCCATGACCGAGTCGCCGATCCCGGGCGGCAAGTCCTTCAACGGCTATTACGGCGGCGAGTGGTCGACCTGGTGGGACGACCGGTACGTGACCGACACGAACGACCGGATGGACTGGATCCGCAAGGACATGCTGCCCAAGTACCAGCAGCTCCTGGCGAATCCGGTGCAGGCGAAGACGCTCATCGACACTCCGCTGCTCGACCGGGCCGACGAGTACGAGATCGTGCCGTGACGGGGGCTTGGCGGATCCGGATCCTGGCGGTGCTGCTCTGCCTGGTTCTGGTGGCGGCCGGGTGCTACCTGGTGGGCGGGAGGACGCGGGCCGTCCACTGGGACCTCCGGAACTCGCACCGGGGCGCCGATCTCGGGGTCAAGCTCAATCCGCACAGCGGCCACGACTTCGAGAACCTGGGGCCGGTGGACATCGACCTGCCGGGCGGTCAGCGCTTCCACGCCGACAAGATGAGCCTCATCGTCGCGGCCACCCACGATGACGCCGAGAACATCGACGAACTCGTCTGTTGGGATTCCGACCTCTCGCTGGAGGAGGGGTACCGGAGGGCCATGGAGATCACCCGGCAGTTCGGCTTGAAGTCCGACAAGATCACCGAGTTCCGTCAGAAGGTCCTCGACGGCCTGGCAGCGGGCGACCGGGTAAGCCTCGACGGGCAGACCGGCGACTCCGACTTCCCGTTGCTGACACCGGCCGGACCGCTCTTCGGGGTCGGTCTCAAGTACGAGACCGGCAACAGCGGGCAGCCCGTGACCCTGTCGGTCAACATCGCCTGGGGCGACAACCTGAGGCTCACCCTCCAGGACCAGGCCACCCGGTCCGCCACCCCGACCGCGCTCTGATCCGGAGGCACTGTTGTCGTACCAGCAGCCCGTTCAGCCGGCGGCCGTCACCTGGAACCTCCGCGGCAGCCATACCCGCAGCGATGTCGGCTGGCCCGAGCGCGTCCGGCGCCACTGGCGCCTGCCTGCCGTCGCCGCGACGATCGCGATGCCGGGGGGTCGCTGGTTCACCGGGCGGGTGGAGTTGTCGGTCGCGGCCGAGGGTGAGGCGATCGACCTGGTCAGCGCGGTCTTTCCGGCTGCCACGGTGGAGGATGCCTACCGGCTGTCGGGTGAGCTGGCTGCGTACTGGGAGCTGCCGGTCGAGCCGTTGGAGGCCTGGTACCGCGGGGTCCGGGAGGGGGTGGCGGCGGGGCGCAGGGCCAGGGAGTTCGGGTTGAGCATCCGCGGTCCGCGGCTGGAGGGGCCGTCCGGGCCGACGGTGAACCTGGTGTTCCTGTTCGCGCCGGGAGGTCCGCGGGCGGTGCGGCCGGCGCTCTACTTCGAGTGGTCGTGAGCGGTGCCCCGCCGGGGTCGGCGGGGCACCGGGCGGGTCAGTAGACGCAGGGGATGCCGCCGTCGGACTGGGCGTCGACGCCGGGGCCCTGCATGGGGAGGTTGGCGGCCGGGTCGGCGGGGGCCGGGCCGGTGGGGGCGGCGGGCTTGTCGGTGGCGACGCCGGTGAAGGTGGTGCCCAGGGTGACGACGACGTGGTCCGCCGCGACGGAGGCGGACTCGGTGGCGGTGACGCCGTAGCGGGCGGCGATCTGGTCGGCGGCGTCCTTGGCGCCCTTGCCGTAGGTGACGGTGGTGGTCTTGGGCCTGGTGGCGGCGGAGCCGGTCCGCCCCTCCTTGAAGCCCAGGCCGACCAGGACCTTGGCCTCGGCGGTGGAGGAGACCCCGGTGGCCGAGGAGGCGTTGAAGACGTCGACGGTGACGGCCTTGGCGGTGGTCGGC
The DNA here is from genome assembly GCF_000716875.1 of Streptomyces novaecaesareae. Classification (GTDB taxonomy): domain Bacteria; phylum Actinomycetota; class Actinomycetes; order Streptomycetales; family Streptomycetaceae; genus Kitasatospora; species Kitasatospora novaecaesareae. Next base: position 72,100 of record NZ_JNWQ01000022.1, read on the forward strand.
GTCGGGGTCGGCGTCGGGGTGGCTGTGGCCGCGGGTGCCGTCGGGGGGGCGTCGCCCGCGCCGTCGGCCGGGGCGGAGGGGGCGGCGGCGTCGGCGTAGCCGAACAGCTGCTTGACCACCTTCTGGATCTTCGCCGGGGTCACCAGGTTGACGTCCTGGCCGTTGCGGGTGCCGAAGCCGTCGAAGGTCAGGGTGTTGAACTCGACGTTGCCGCCGGTCAGCGCCGGGGCCTGCTGGGCGAAGTCGAGGATGTTCCACTCGTTGTCGATGACGAGGTCCTTCTGTATGACGCTCATCAGTTCCTGCATCTTGCCGAGGTCGCCGACGATGCCCTTCTGCTTCAGGTTGTGCACCACGGCGGAGATGAACGCCTGCTGGCGGTGGGTGCGGGCGAAGTCGCCGGAGTTGCCGTCGGGGCCGTCGAGGTTGTGGCGCTGGCGGACGAAGGAGAGGGCCTGGGAGGCGTTGAGGGTGTTGATGCCCTTCTTGAAGTCGGCGCCGGAGCCCTGGCCCTCCATGGCCGGGTCCTTGGTGTCGTGGGTGAGGCAGACCTGGATCGGCTCGACGGCCTTGGCGATGTCGTAGAAGCCCATCAGGTTGACCTCGGCGATGTGGTCGATGGGCTGGTCCAGGAACTTCTGCACGGTGCGGATGGTGGCCGCGCGGCCGATGTCGCGACCGGCCTTCTCCAGGTCCGCGCCCTTGAGGCCCTTGGCACGCAGGCCCGCGTCGGCCTTGTCCTTGGCGTTGCCGTAGGCCTCCTTGATCTTGCCCATGCCCATCTGGGAGCCGTCGGCGTTGTAGGTCATGACGTAGTCGTCGCGCGGGACGGACACCGCCTGCACCTTGCCGCCGCCCGCCGGTATGTGCAGCAGGATCAGGGAGTTGGTGTTGTAGCCGCCGACGTCGGAGCTGTACCCGGCGTGCAGCTGGTCCTGGATGAACTGCGGCGGCAGGTCCGAGCCGTCCATGTTCTTGCGGCTGTCCAGGCCGATCAGCAGCAGGTTCACCGAGTTGTCGAGGTGCTTGGGGGCGTCCTTCTTCGTCTGGGCGATGACGTTGGAGGTGGTCATCCCGTCGGTGAGCTGCTTGTACTCGTACCAGACCACCCCGCTCGCCGCGAACACCGCGAACCCGGCCGTGCAGGCCACCACCCGGCCCGCGACCAGCAGCGGGGAGCGGGTGCGGGCCGCGGGCCCGGTGTTCCGTCGGGCGGCGCGGCCGTCGGGCGGCGTGCCCTGGGGGCCGGCGGTCTGCTCGGCGTTGTCAGCCACGGTGCCTCCTCCGGTCCCGGACCACCCGGACCACGATCACCAGGAGGGCCGCCAGTGCGGCCTCCGCCATCACGGGAAAGCCGTGCACCACCCATTTCGCGGCGCCGGTGGCCAGCCCCTTGCCCTGGTATAGGTCGCGGTTGGCCAGCAGCTCCGCGGCGGCCGTCACGCCCAGGACGACCAGCGGGGAGGTCGCGAGCACCCACCACCAGCCGTTGCGGGTGCTCAGTGCGGCGGCCAGGCCGGTGCCGAGCACTGCGGTCAGCGCGAACGCCAGCCCCATGCCCGGGCCGGAGAGTTCGCTGATCGCCGCGCCCACCACCGGCAGACCGACGGCGGTCACCGCCGGCAGGGCGGGCCCTCCGGAGAGCGGGCGCTTCGGGCGGCGGGCCGTGGGCCTGTCCGCCGCGCGTCGCCGTGGAGCCTGGCCGGCCGGCTGCCCCTGCTGGGGTTGCCGTCCCTGCGCGGGCTGCCGCTCCCGGCCGGCCTGCCGTCCCTGCTGGGGCTGCCGTCCACGGTCGGGCTGTCGCCCCTGGTCGGACTGCCGTCCACGGTCGGATGACCGTCCTCGCTGCCCCGCCACGCACTCACCCCCGGTGTTCCCGTGTTCCGGGCGCCACGGTGGCGCCCGCGCCGGTTGCCCGTCCGTAAGTTCGGTCGTGGCGCTGCCAGTTCTGGACGCCGGGGCCGTTCGGCTGGTTCCCGTGCGTGGCCGGGCCGCCGGTGATCCGGGGCCGGCACTTCCGATTTTCCTCTACACGGGTGTAGAGATCGTAGGCAGCATAGATCACGCGCGTCCGGTGGCAAGTCCTGGTTCGCGGCGGCCCGGCCCGCCGTGACCAGGATAAACTACACCGGGTAGTTTCTGAGAGGGTCGGTCGGTGGGCCGACGGATGAGGAGTGGGCCGTGGCGGCGACGGGCGGAACGGGACGGCCGGAGAAGCGCAAGGCGATCACGCAGGCCGCGACGACGGTGTTCGGGCGCGAGGGCTACGTACGGGCCAGCATGGACGCGATCGCGGCCGAGGCCGGGGTGTCCAAGCGCACGGTCTACAACCACTTCGCCGACAAGGAGACCCTCTTCCTGTCGGTGGCCCTGCAGAACTCGGCGGAACTGACCGAGACCATCCGGGCGTTGATGGCGAAGCACCTCGACCGGGTGGTGGACCTGCGCCGGGACCTGGCCGGCTTCGCCGTCGACCGGGCCCGCGCGGTGCTGTCCGCCGGGGAGCACGGCGCGCTCGGCCGGGCGATCCGCGCCGAGGTGGCCAACATCCCGGCGGACGTCCTGGAGGCCTGGCTGGAGGCCGGACCGGTCGCCTCGCTGCGCGACCTCGCGGCGCACTTCGAGGTGCTCGCGGGCCGGGGGCTGCTGACGGTCGAGGATCCGGCGCTGGCCGCCGAGCAGTACACGCTGCTGACCTTCCACGGCGTCGCCGAGCGCTCCTTCTGGGGCGCCGTCCCGGTGGCGGACGAGGAGGTCGAGCGGATTGCGGCGGTCGGCGTCGACGCCTTCCTGCAGATCTACGGCACCCCGGCGGTACGGGACTGAGTACCCGGAGCACCCGGAGTGCCGGGAGGGACGGGAGCGCCGGGACGGCCGGGAGGGGCGGCCGGACGCCGGGCGGGGGTGGCAGTGCGCCGCCCCCGCCCGAGGTCCGTACGGATCACTTCCAGTTGACGCCCTTGCCGAGGGTGTACGGGTCGCCCCAGTACTCGGCGCCCGCGACCGTCGACGCCTCCGGGGACATCGCCACCGCGCAGGAGGTGGACGACTGGCCGTTGGTGAAGCCCTTGGGCAGCGAGTCGCTCTTGCACTTGGGGAAAGAGCCGATGATCATCAGCTCCTGCGCCTCGGTGCCGTCCGCCAGCAGGCCCTTCATGTGGTCGACGCTGGTGAAGGACAGGTCGGTGCTGCCGGCGTTGGTGATCTTGTAGTGGATGTAGTACGGCACCAGCCCCTTGGCCTTGTCGCCCAGCTTGAGCGCGGTCAGGTCGGCCGGGTCGCCCTTCTCGATCGAGGTGACCGCGAGCGCGATGGTGCCCTTGGTGCTGCCCGAGGTGAACGGGACGGTCACGGCGTCGCCGACCTTGACCGTGGTGCCGGGCGCCGCGGTGGGGCCGGCCGGCGCGGGTGCGGCGGCCGAGCCGGAGGCCGCGCCGCCCGCCGGGGCGGAGGTCGGGGCGGCCGGGGTGATGGCGGCGCCGCTCGGCGACGGGGCGCCGGTGGCGGTCGCGGACGGCGCGGCCGGCGGGGTCGTCGCGGTGTCGGACGACGAGGCGTCGTCGTTGCAGGCGGTCAGGGTGAGTGCGCCGACCGCGGCCAGCGAGGCCAGCGCCAGGGCATGGCGATTGGTGCGGATGAGCTTCATGAGACGTCCCCCGTATTCGCGGACCACCGTTCGGCGGTCCTTCCGAAGGATGTTCATAGCGCAGCCCGGAGGTCGGGTGCCATCGCTTTGCCGGTGTCTTGACTCCTCCGTGACGAGTCCCTCGCGGGTCCGTGACAAGGGAGATCGAGTCGTGATCCGGGGCCGGACGTCGGGCCTGGCCGCCGGGACTGTCCGGCGGATCGGCCCTCATCGGCCCTAAGCCGGTCCGGACGGCTGGGCGGCGCTCAGCACCAGCTCGTTGTAGGTGGCGACGGTGGTGAAGCCGAGCCGCCGGTAGAGGCGGATCGCCGGGGCGTTGTCGGTGCGGACGTTGAGGCCCAGGTGGTCGGTGGTCGCGGCGAGCCGGTGGCACAGGGCGGTGACGCAGGCCCGGGCGAGGCCGCGGCCGCGGGCGTCGGGGTGGGTGGCCACGTTGCCGAGGACGGCGACCCGTTGGGCGGGTGAGTGGACGTGCACCCCGGCGGCCGCCAGCAGCCGGCCGTCCTCGCGGACACCGACGTAGCCGCTGCCGGACAGCATCCGCGGGTCGAACCAGGCCTCCGGGTAGGCCTCGGCCAGCAGGGCTCGCAGGTCGGCGAGGTCGGCGGTCGTCAACGGCTGTGCTGCGTAATGGATTTCGGCAGGGTCTTCGGCAGGCAGTGCGGCCGTGAGGAGCATCCGGAGCAGCGGGGTGCGGCGCTCGACCGCGTAGTCCGGCGCGAGGGCCCGTTCGGCGCCGTCCGGCAGCCCGGCGGTGAAGCGGCGCGGCAGGAACGGCCGGAGGCGGCCCAGCAGGGCCTCCAGCGGCGGGACGTCGGCGGGCCGGGCGAAGGCGAGTAGGACGGGGGTGTCGCCGCCGCTGTAGAGCAGGGCGACCGGCCCGTGCTCGGCGGAGGCGGTGTACCAGGCGGTGTTGGGCCAGAGGGTGTCGTCCAGGTCGCCGAGTTCGAAGAGGTGCAGCGCCGGGTCGGTGCGGAACCGGGCGGCGAGCGCGGCGCGGTCGTGCAGGCTGATGAGGGGCACCCGGTCGAGGATAGGCCCGGTCCGCTCGTCGGCGCCGACGAGCGGACCGGGCCCGTTGGGGGGCTGGTCAGGCCATCCAGCGCTGGGCCGGGTCAGCCGGGTTGCAGCCGGTCATCGAGGTGTACTGGGCGACGCCGGCGGAGGTGAGGCACTGCCCGGTGGCCGCGTTGCGGATCAGGTACCAGCCGCGGTCCTCGTCGGTCAGCCGCCACTTCTGGTTGGCCGGCATCCAGTCCCCGGCCGGGCGGTTGAGGCCGTCCCAGCCTCCGGGGGTGTCCCAGAGCTGGACGGCGCCCGAGCGGGTGTCGAGGTCGACGAGTTTGCCGTCGCCGCCGTGCGAGATGGCCGTGGTGCCGTCGCAGTAGGCCCAGAACGACCAGGTCTGGGCGGTGGACTGGTCGTTGGCCGCGTAGACGCCGATCCGCCGGCCGTTGGTCTCGTCGTTGTTCGGCAGGTCGAGGACGCCGGCGGCGCCGTTGTAGACCTTCCCGGGCGTGTGCAGGGCGGGCCCCAGGTCGCAGGCGCCGGCCTGCGCCGCCTGTGCGGCCGGCGTGCCGACGACGGCCGCCCCCGCGACGGCCGCGACGGCGCCGAGCGTGGCGAGGAACGTGCGGGTACGGGTGGTGGATCTCATCGTGGTTTTCTCCCTCTGGTGTGGTGGACGTTCCCGGCGTCAGCGGCGCCGGAGTACCGTCCCGGCGTCAGCGGCGCGGGAGGACGGTCCCGGCATCGGCGGCGCGGGAGGACGGTCCCGGCATCGGCGGCGCGGGACGGCGGTTCCGGCGTCAGCCGCGCGGCACCTGGAGCGCGGCCCACTGCTTGGGGCCGGGGATGCCGTCGGCGTCCGAGCCGGAGTCGCCGAGCTTGTGCTGCCAGTTGCGGAAGGACTCGCGGTCGGCGTCGGACCACTCGGGGCCGGGGCCCTCGGCGTAGGCGGAGCAGCCTTCGGCGACGAGGCGCTCGCCCATCCGGGTGATGACCTCGCTGTTCTGGCCGTCGTGGAAGAACTCGGCGCCGGGGAAGGGCTCGTAGCCGTCGCCCCCGTCGCCCCCCTCACCGCCGCCGTCGGCCGCCGGAGCGGTGCCGCCGGCCGCGCCGCCGCTCGGGCTGTCGGTCGAGGAGGCCTCCTGCCCGAAGTAGAGCGCCCCGGGTCGGTCCTTCCACTCCGGGTCGGCGAGGACGACGCCCTCGGCGAACTCCGGGATGCCGTAGCCGTGGACCCAGTCCGAGCGGCGCTCACGGGTCTTCATGTAGACGCCGTCGCTCTCGGAGCTACCGCCGTCGCTGGTGTTGGTGTTGCCCTCGACGGTGGTGATGGTGGAGGTGGTGTAGGCCACGCAGATGCCGGTGTGGCTGCCGCCGCCCGGGCCGAAGAAGACCTGGCCGCCGATCACCGGGTACTCGGTGAAGCGGCCGCGGTCCTTGAACCAGGCGACGCCCTCCGCGCAGGAGGCGGTCACCGGGAAGAGGCCGGCGTTGCCGGACTCCTGGGCGCACCAGGCGACGAAGGTGGCGCACCAGGCCTCGCCCTGGGACCACTCCAGGCCGGAGACGGCGGGGGAGAACTTCTGGATGTTGTTCCAGTGCCCGCCTTCGCGCCCCTCGTGGTAGCCGACCTGGTCTCGGGCGACGTTGATCAGGGCCGCCGCGTTCGAGGACATGGGTGTGGACTCCTTGTTGCTGGAACGGTGCTGGTGGGGGTCTCAGGCCTGGCCGAAGGTCTGCACGTAGCGGCCCCAGTTGCCGCGCTGGCGCGGCGCGTAGCCGATGCCGATCGAGTTGTAGGCGGTGCCGAGGATGTTGTCCCGGTGGTGCGGGCTGTTCATCCACATCTGCATGGCCTCGGCCATGCTGTTGCCCGGGGTGACGTTCTCGGCGGAGGCGCGCGAGACGAAGCCGGCGTCGCGGATGCGGTCCCAGGGGGAGCTGCCGTCGGTGCCGTCGTGCTGGGTGAGGTCGTGCGAGGCCATGTCGTTGGCGTGGCGCTGGGCGGCCGCGCTGAGGCGGTCGTCCAGGTGCAGCGCCGCGGCGCCGACGCGGCCGCGCTCGGCGTTGACGGCGTTCAGCATCTCGATGCGGAAGTCACCGCCGCCGCCCGGCTGGGGCTGGGGCTGCGGCTGGGGCTGCTGCTGCTGCTGGCCGCCGCCGCTGATGCCTCCGGCGGGGACGAGCTGCCAGCGCTGCGCCGGGTTGCCGTCGTCCTGCTTGGCGAGGGTGAGCGGGGAGCCCGGGGCGGCGGCGGTGATGAAGAGGGCGCCCTCGTCGCCGCGGGTGGTGCGGATGCGGACCCAGTCGTTGTCGACGGGCTCGAAGCACCAGTGCTGGTTGGGCTGGTTGTGCTCGTTGTACAGCCAGGTCTGGCCGATGGAGTAGTTGTAGTCCATGACCATGGCCTGGCCGGGGGCGTGCTTGCCGACGGTCAGCTGGGTCTCCAGGAGGAAGCTGCCGTTCTCCTTGGCCCAGAAGGTCCAGCCCTGGGCGGTGGTGCCGTTGGAGCCCCAGGACTGGATGGCGGTGCCGGCGGCGGTCTGGCTGGAGCGGACGTCGGCGACCGTTCCGTTGGCGGACTTGAGCGTCCAGGTCTGGCCGTGCTGCGGGAGCGTGGGCATGGGTTGCGCCTCTCGTCTGTGGTGTCGCCCCGGGCCGCTGTTCGCGGCGGCCCGGGGCCTGACGAGGAAGACGTTCCAGGAATCCGGTAGACGGCTGGTCAACGCGCGTAGCGGATCCGGCCGTTGACGGTCTGTCTACCGGACCGGCAACCCGGTGTCTACCGGCTCAGCAACCCCCTGACCTGCGCTGATTCATCCGCCAGCCCCAGCCGCTCGTACAGCTCCAGGGAGTCCGCCAGGCAGGCCCGGGCCTGGCGCGGCCGGCCGAGGCCGTCGAGCGCGGTGCCGAGGGTGCGCAGCAGGCCGGCCTCCAGGGCGGCGCTGGTGCGGCGGGCGAGCGGGAGGACGGCTTCGGCGGCGTCGACGGCGAGTAGCCAGCGGCCGGCCTCGGCGTGGATGCGGGCGGCGAGGTCGCCGGCTGCCGCGGCGAAGACGGTGACCTGGAGGGCGGTGAACTCCTCGCGGGCGCCGACGGCGTGGTCGAGTGCCGCCTCCGGGTCGCCGCACAGCCGCAGCACCCGGGCGAGGTAGTAGCGGCCGATCGCGGCGGAGACCGGCCCCGAGGCGCTCATCAGGCGGGCGCTGCGCTCGGCGGCGTCCCGGGCCTCGTCGACCCGGCCGGTCTGGGCGGCGCTGAAGGCGAACTCGCCGAGTGCGCTGCCCTCGGCGCGCTGGGCGCCGAGGCGGTGGAAGATCGCGGCGGCGCGGCCGGCGTGTTCGGCGGCCTCGGCGTAGCGGCCGTGCGTGCGGGCGTTGCTGCCGAGGGTGATCAGGGCCTTGGCGAGGACGCGTTCGGTCCGTTCCTGCCCGGCCGCACCCTGCCCGTCCGACTTCCGCCCGGCCGCACCCTGCCCGCCCGACTCCTGCCCGGCCGCACCCTGCCCGCCCGACTCCTGCCGGTCCGACAGGGCGACGGCCCGGCGGATCTCCTCCTCGGACTCGGCGTAGCGGTTGATGTGCCAGAGCATGCTGCCGCGCAGGTAGTGGGCGAGGGCGAGCGGCCCGTGCTCGCCGCGGGCGGCGGCCTGCCGGGCGATGCGTTCGGCGAGGTCGGCGATGACGCCGGTCTGGGTGCGTTCCGGGAGTACGGCGCCCATCCGGTCGGCGAGTTCGGCGGCTCGGTCGAGCGACAGGGCCGGGTCGTCGCAGCCGAGCGCGATGGCGGCGGCGTGCACCTCGGCCTGGTCGCGCATCCAGCGCACGGCTTCCGCGCCGTCGGCGATGGCCCGGCCGGGGGAGGCCACGGTGGCGCCGAGCAGGCTGAGTTCGGCCGGTTCGGCCTTGCGGGCGGCGAGGTCGGCGTTGCGGGCGGTGGCGAGGCAGAAGTCGAGCAGCCGGTCGGTGGCGGCGGTGCGTTCGGCGGCGTCGTCCTCGGCGGCGAGTCGGCCGCGGGCGTAGGCGCGGACGAGGTCGTGGAAGCCGTAGCGGCCGAACCGGGGGGAGTGCAGCAGGTTGAGGTCGACGAGGGTTTCGAGCAGTTCGTCGGCCTCGTCCTCGGTGCGGCCGAGCAGGGCGGCGGCGCAGTGCAGCGGGAGGTCGGGGGCGTCGGGCAGCGACATCAGGCGGAAGGCCCGGGCGAGTTCCGGGTCCAGGCGGCGGTAGGAGAGGGCGAAGGTGGCTTCCACCGTCCGTTCGCCGTCGCTGAGTTCGGCCAGCCGGTGCTCGTGGCACAGCCCTTCGGCGAGCGCGGCGAGGGTGAGCGAGGGGTCGGCGACGAGCCGGGAGGCGGCGATGCGGACGGCGAGCGGCAGCAGCCCGCAGGCCCGTACGACCTCCTCGGCGGCGTCGGCTTCGGCGGCGACGCGTTCGGCGCCGACGATGCGGGTGAGCAGTTCCAGGGCCTGCTCGGGCGGCAGGGTGTCCAGGCGCAGCTGGTGGGCGCCGGGGAGGCCGGCCAGCCGGTGGCGGCTGGTGATGAGGACGGCGCAGCCGGCCGAGCCGGGCAGCAGTGGTTCGACGTGGCCGGGTGTGGCGGCGTTGTCGAGGACGACCAGGACGCGCCGGCCGGCGAGCGCCGAGCGGTAGAGGGCGCTGCGTTCGCCGGTGTCGGGCGGGATCTCGGCGGGGTCGACGCCGAGGGCGAGCAGGAACCCGACGAGGACGGTGCCCGGGTCGGGCGGGGTGTGGTCGGCGCCGCGCAGGTCGGCGAAGAGCTGCCCGTCGGGGAAGCGTTCGCGGACCTGCCGGGCGACGTGCACGGCCAGGGTGGTCTTGCCGACGCCGCCCATGCCGTCCAGCGCGGAGACCACGACGGCGCGCCCGCCGCCCGCGGCGAGGCGGTCGAGGAGGGCTTCGACCTCTTCGGTGCGGCCGGTGAAGTCGGGCAGGCCGGCGGGGAGTTGGTCGGGCGCCTGCCAGGTGTCGGTGGCGGGGTCGGCCGGGTTTGTGGGGGCGGTGGCGGGCAGCAGCGAGGCGTCCTCGCGCAGGATGCGCAGCTGGAGTTCGGCCGGGCCGCGGTCGTCCGGTGGCAGCGACGGCCGGGCGTCCTCGTACACGGCGAGCGCCTCGGCCTTGCGGCCCGCCTGGTAGAGGGCGCGCATCAGGACGGTGGTGAGCCGGGGCCGTCCGGGGTGTTCCAGGGCGAGTGCCTCGGCCTCGGCCGTCAGGTCGGTGCGGTCGCCGAGTTCGGCGTCCAGCTCCAGCTCGGTCTCCTTGGCCGAGATCCGCTGCTCGGCGAGGCGGGCCCGGACGGCTTCGGCGTGCGGCCCGGGCAGGCCGGCGAGCGGCTCGCCGACCCACAGCCGCTGGGCGCTGCGCAGCACCTTCCGGACCTCCTGGGGCGGCGCGTCCGCGTCCCGCAGCCGCCCGGCCTCGGCCAGCAGCTCCTCCCAAGCGGTGGCGTCCACCTCGGCGTGCGGCGCCCTGAACGCGTAGCCGTCGCCGACCCGCACCAGCGGCATCCGGTCCGGGTCGTCGCCGGTGTACGGCCGGAACGCGCTGCGCAGCCGGGAGACGGCGAGTTGGACGGCCTTGCGCGGATCGGCGGGCGAGGCCCCGCCCCACACCCCCTCGACCAGGACCGGGACGGCCACCGTCCGTCCGGGGGCCTGCAGCAGGACGGCGAGCACGGCCCGCTGCTGCGGCCTGCCCAACTCCAGCTCCTGCTCCCCGTACCAGGCCCGCAGCGGCCCCAGCAGTCCGAACCGCAGCCCGGCTCCCCCCAAGTCACCCATGTCCCGTCCCGAAAGTCGTCCTGCGCCGGTATCCCGCCACTTCCGTCCGGACAGCGGCGCCCCCTTGCCCCGGCGGCCTATGCTCTGTCACTGATTGTGCACCGGAACGGGGGTTTCGAGGGGGGAGCTGTGCGGCTCGATTTCCGAGTGCTGGGGCCGTTGCGCGCCCGGTGCGACGACCGTGAGGTAGAGCTCGGCCGGCCGCAGCAGCGGGCCGTGCTGGCCGCGTTGCTGCTGTCTCCGGGGCAGCTGGTGCCGACGGAGCGGCTGGTCGAGGGCTTGTGGGGCGAGGACGACACGTCCTGGCCGAAGGATCCGGTCGGCCAGATCGGCACCCATGCGCACCGGTTGCGGCGGGCGCTCGGCGCCCCCGGGCTGCTGGTGGCGGCGGCCGGCGGGTACCGGTTGGCGGTGCCGCGCGAGTCGGTGGACCTGTTCCGGTACGAGGCCGCGGTGGCGGACGCCGTCGCGCTGCGTCACCAGGACCCGGTCCGGGCGCGGGAGTTGCTCACCGCCGCGCTGGGGGCCTGGGAGGGCGGTCGGGTGTGGGAGGGCGGCCGCGCGCTGGACGGCGTGCCGGGGGCGTTCGCCGAACGGGCGCGGGAACGCCTGGCGGCCGGGCGCTTCGCGGCGGTGAAGGCACTGCTCGACCTGGACCTGGTGCTCGGCCGGCACGCCGACGCGGTGGAGCCGCTGGCCGCCCTGGCGGCCGCGCACCCGCAGGACGAGGAGGTGCACCGGCTGCGCCTGCTGGCGCTGCACCGGTGCGGCCGCACGGCGGAGGCTCTGGTGGTGTACGAGGAGCTGCGGGAGCGGCTGGACCGCGAGCTGGGGCTGGAACCGGCGGCCGCGGTGGTCGAGCTGGCCGACCGGATCCGGCGGGGACAGTCGCCGGTGCCCCTGCGGCGGCTGCCCAGGCCCGGCCAGCTGCCGCCGGACCTCCCCGACCTGGTCGGCCGGGCCGGGCTGGCGCGGCAGGCCGAACAGGTCCTCCGGACGGCGGGCGGCTCGCCGGTGGTGGGGCTGTCGGGCCCGGCGGGCAGCGGGACCTCCGCGCTGGCGGTGCACATCGCCCATGCTGTCCAGGACGCCTTTCCGGACGGCCAGCTCTACACGAGCGGCGGTGAACCGGGTGCCGTCCTGGCGGCCTTCCTGCGGGCCCTGGGCGAGCGGCCCGCCGACACCGCCCCGGTCGGCGAGCTGACCGGGCACTACCGGGCGGCGCTGGCCGGACGGCGGGTGCTGGTGGTGCTCGACGGGGCGGCCGACCCGACCCCGCTGCTCCCCATGGCACCGGGCTGTGCGGCGGTGGTGACGGGAGCCGACCCCGGGGTGCTGCCCGCCGAGGCGGTCCGGCTGGCGGTCGGACCGCTGGAGCCGCACGACGCCCACGAACTGCTCGCGCGGATCGTGGGCGTGGAGCGGATCAGCCGGGAGCCGGACGCGGCGGCCGAACTGGCCGGCCTCTGCGGCTACCTGCCCGTGCTGCTGCGGACAGCGGCGACGCGGCTCGCGGCCCGGCCCTGGTGGTCGGTGGCGGACCTGGTCAGGTGGCTCACCGAACGGGGGTGAGGGCCGGGGCGCGACGAGTTGTTCACTCGCGTTGTTCAGGACGCGTTGTTCAGGACGAGTTGTTTAGTACGGGTCCGAGCTGCGGATCGTGAACCGGCCGATGTTCTCGACACGGTTGTCGACGAAGACGATGTCGACTCCGCCGTGGTCGGAGAGCGACACGGAGGCCCGCTCGTTGGGGCTGGACTTGAAGCTGTTGCTGGCCCAGCAGACGCGGTCGTTGCTGCCGTAGACGACGAAGTTGCCGTCGCCCTGCATGATCGCCTTCTGGCCGCAGCCCCAGGTGCCCGGGGCGGCCCACACCGCCGTCGGGTACGAGTAGCCCTTGTAGATGACGAGGTTGCCGTCGCTCTGGAGGATCAGCTTGGTGTCGTTGTAGCTGAGGTAGCCGCCCTGGTAGAGGATCCCGGGCTCGTTCAACTGTGAGCCGGCCGAGTAGTCGGCCTGCGCGGTCCCTGCCGACAGCATCGTCCCGACCAGTGCCAGCACACCGGCCGCCGTTCCGACGGCCGTGCGCCGCAGCGTCTTCGTCGCCTTCATGTCCCCGTGTCGCCTCTCTCGTACGTTGACGCCCGCGAGGTGTCCGGGGCGCCGTGGGAACGACCTTGGCTGGCGTCGGTAGACAAACGATAAACGCCGCGTTGAGGGGGAGAGCCCGGGCGAGCTCGGGAGAGACCGGCAGGAAGCAGGGGAGGAGCCCGGGAGGGGCCCGGGAGGGGCGTTTGGCTCGGGGGCGAAGTGGGAGTAGTGTTCTCTAGTCGCTCGACAGGGAGCACCGGACACGCATCGGCGCGGACGGTCCCGGGGCGGCCAATCCCTTGAAACACCACTTCCCAGTCACGGGCTGGGTCGCGTTCGCGTTTTACGTGTCGCGGCTCGGTGCGTGTGCGGCATGTTCGTTTTATCGGGTTGCGGCTGGATTCGCTTTTCGGAGCGGGGATCGGCTAGAGTTTGAAACGTCGGACGGGGCGTCAAACCCCGGAATACACCGGCGAGTTGGATGAACGAAGCCCCGGAAACGGAGCGGAAAACATCTGATAAGCTGGGAACACGAAAGAACGAAGCCCGGAGGGTCCGCTGGAAG
>NZ_JNWQ01000023.1 GCF_000716875.1 Streptomyces novaecaesareae
AACTTCATTCATCGGATTTGCTTTCCGCTTTGCCGCCCCGGTCTCCCGCGGCGACTCCGGAACTGTACGGGGCCGGGCCCGCCGCATGCAAATCGCCCCCGCCCGGGCTCCCGGGCAGGGGCGATTCGGTCGTTCGACCACCGTCAGGCGTGGTTCATCTCCTCGACGAGGGCCGCCGCGAAGGCGTCGACGTCGGCCTCCGTGTTGTCGAAGGAACACATCCAGCGCACCTCGCCGGTGTGCTCGTTCCAGAAGTAGAAGCGGTAACGCTTCTGGAGCCGCTCGCTCACCTCGCGCGGGAGGATCGCGAACACCACGTTCGCCTGGACCGGACGGACGATCTCGACGCCCTCGATCTTCCGGACCGCGGCCTCCAGGCGCTTGGCCATGGCGTTGGCCTGGCCGGCGTTGCGCAGGTAGAGGTCACCGGAGAGCAGCGCCTCGAACTGGACCGACACGAAACGCATCTTCGAGGCCAGCTGCATGGAGGTCTTGCGCAGGTACTTGATGTTGCGCACCCGCTCCGGGTTGAGCACCACCACGACCTCGCCGAGCAGCAGGCCGTTCTTCGTCCCGCCGAAGGACAGCACGTCGACGCCCACGTCCGTGGTGAGGGCGCGCAGCGGCTCGCCGAGCGAGGCGGCCGCGTTGGCCAGCCGGGAGCCGTCCATGTGGACGAGCATGCCCAGCTGGTGGGCGTGCTCGGTGATCGCGCGGATCTCGTCGACGGTGTAGACGGTGCCGAGCTCGGTGCTCTGGGTGATGGAGACCACGAGCGGCTGCGCGCGGTGCTCGTCGCCGTAGCCCCAGGCCTGCCGGTCGATGAGCTCGGGGGTGAGCTTGCCGTCCGGGGTGGGGACGGTGAGCAGCTTGATGCCGCCCATCTTCTCCGGGGCGCCGCCCTCGTCCACGTGGATGTGGGCGGTGTCGGCGCAGACCACGGCGCCCCAGCGCGGGAGCAGCGACTGGAGGGCGACCACGTTGGCGCCGGTGCCGTTGAAGACCGGGTAGGCCTCCGCCTTCTCGCCGAAGTGGCGGCGGAAGACGTCCTGGAGGTGGACCGTGTAGTCGTCCTCGCCGTAGGCGACCTGGTGGCCGTCGTTGGCGAGGGCGATCGCTGCGAGGACCTCCGGGTGCACGCCGGCGTAGTTGTCGCTGGCGAAGCCGCGGACGGCGGGGTCGTGCCGCCGTACCGCGTCCGTACGGGTGAGGTCGGTCATCGGGCTGTCAGCCACAGGTGCTGTCCGTTCAGTTCTGCTGCGGGGCGGTCCCAGAGGCCCGCCAGGTGTTCGGCGAGGTCGGCGGTGTCGGTGAAGCCGGCGAACTTCGCCTCCGGCTTCTCGGCCCGCATCTCGGGACTGACCAGCGCCTTGATGACCAGGATCGCAGCCGCGGCGGTGGGCTCGCCGTCCGGGGAGGTGGTCTCCTTCTTGAAGGAGTCGGCCATCGCGAGGGTCCACGCCTCGGTGGCGGCCTTGGCCGCCGCGTAGGCGGCGCCGCCGGCGGTGGGCTTGTGCGCGGCCGCGGCGGAGATCATCGCGTAGCGGCCGGCGGGGCTGCGGACCAGCGCGGGCTGGAAGGCCAGCGAGGTGTGCTGGAGGGTGCGCACGACGGTGTCGTGCAGGAAGTCCCAGTCGTCCAGCCGGGAGTCGAAGAAGGTCTTGCTGCCGCGCCAGCCGCCCACCAGGTGGAACAGGCCGTCGACGTGGCCGTGCTCGGACTCCAGGTGGTCGGCCCAGTCGTGGACCTCCTGTGGGTCGAGCAGGTCGATGACCTGGCCGCTGACCTTGGCCCCGCGTACCGCCACCCGGGTGGCGTCCAGTGCGGACTCCAGGCGCTGGGGGTCGATGTCGGCGCCGATCACGGTGGCGCCGTCGGCGGCGAGGCGGCGCAGCACAGCGCGGCCGGCCGGGCCGCTGGCTCCGGCGACGGCGATGACCTTGCCGGCCAGCGGGGCGTTGGTGGAGGTGGTCACGCGGCGACTCCCTGGATACCGGCGCCGGTGATGCCGGCGGTGGCGGCGATGACGCCGCGGAGCTTCTTGGACAGGGCCTCGTAGAACATGCTCAGCGGGAACTCGTCCGGGAGCACGGCGTCGCACAGGGCCTTGTTGAGGGCCTTGCCGTCGGTGAGGTCGAGCGGAAGGGCCTCGGGGCCCTTCGCCCAGGTGGAGGCCGGGTGCGGGGTGAGGTAGCGGGAGACCAGCTGGTAGGCGGCGATCCAGTGGGCCGGCTTGGGCCGGTCGATGCCGTCGCGGTACAGGGTCTCGATCTCGCCGCAGAGCGCGTTGGTGACCTGCGGGGCGCGCTCCCAGTCGATGGTGAGGCGGTTGTCCCGCCAGCGCAGCGCGTCGTGCTTGTGCAGGTACGCGAAGAGCAGCTGGCCGCCCATGCCGTCGTAGTTGCGGACGCGGTCGCCGCTGACCGGGAAGCGGAACAGGCGGTCGAAGAGGATCGCGTACTGGACGTCGCGGGCGTGCGCGTTGCCCTCGGCCTCCAGCTGCACCGCCTCCTTGAAGGTGGTGAGGTCGCAGCGGAGCTCCTCCAGGCCGTACATCCAGAACGGGCTGCGCTGCTTGATCATGAAGGGGTCGAACGGCAGGTCGCCGTGGCTGTGGGTGCGGTCGTGGACGAGGTCCCACAGCACGAAGGTCTCCTGCGCGCGCTGCTGGTCCTTGAGCAGGCCCTCGGCGTCGGCCGGGATCTCCAGGCCGAGCTGCTGGACGGCGCTGGTGGTGACGGCGCGGAAGCGGGCGGCCTCGCGGTCGCAGAAGATGCCGCCCCAGGTGAATCGGTCCGGTGCCTTGCGCACGGCGACCGTCTCGGGGAAGAGGACGGCGGAGTTGGTGTCGTAGCCGGCGGTGAAGTCCGTGAAGGTGATCGGCACGAACATCGGGTTGTCGAAGCGGGTGCGCTCCAGCTCATCCAGCCACTCGGGCCACACGACGCGCAGCAGGACGGCTTCCAGGTTGCGGTCCGGGTTGCCGTTCTGGGTGTACATCGGGAAGACGACGAGGTGCTCCAGGCCGTCCTCGCGCTGGTCGGCGGGCTGGAAGGCGAGCAGCGAGTCGAGGAAGTCGGGCTCGCGGTAGCCGGTGTCGGCCCACTTGGCGAGGTCGGCGTCCACGGCGGCCAGGTAGGCGGCGTCGTGCGGGAAGCTCGGGGCGAGTTCCTCGACGGCGGCGCGGACGGTGGCGACCAGCGGGTCGACAGTGTGCCGCTGGACGGCGGACAGGTCGATAGAGCCGTCCTTCGACTGCAGCGGGCGCAGCGTCTCGACGGCCTCCTTCAGGCGCTGCCAGGCCGGGTGGCCGGCGAGGGTCGAAACCGGGGCGACGGCCGCCGCAGCGAGCCTTGGCGAAAGATTCTGCATCGTGGACTCACTTCGACAGGAGTTATTTCAACGAGGACACCATAAGTACGAAAGGTTCTCCCGTTCAAGGGGGCCCGGACAGGCAAAGCTGCGGCGCGCCACCACTCCGGCCCGAAAACCTTCGCCAGGAGGCCGGTTGTCCGGCATGTGGACAGTGATCTGGATGTTCTGGACAGATGCGCCGCTGTGATGCGAACCTCCCCGCATGTTCCCGGCGGTGATCACGGTGGCCGTACGCCACGACAGCCCGTTCCGGATGCCCTCCCATCGGCACGTCGGCTGTCGCTGTCGCGCGCGCGGACTCTCGCGCGGACTCTGCTGCCGCTGCTGTCGCTGTCGCCGCTGTTGTTGATCCGGCCGCCGCCCGGCCGACCGACCCGGTTGCCGCCGACCCGGTTGCCGCCGAACAGGCTGCGGCCGGCCAGGCCGCTGCCGATCCAGCTCGGGGGCGCCGCGGACGTGGACCCGTACGCCGACCATGCCGTGTGTGTTCCGGCGCCGCCACCGGGGGAAGTGATCCGCCGGGACCCGCCCCGCCGCCCCTCCCGTGCCTCCTGTCCCTCCCCGCCCGGTCCTCACCTTCCTCTGGAGTCCCGCATGACCATCCGCAAGCCGTCCGTCGCACTGCCCCTCGCCGCGCTGGTCGCCGCCGCCGCACTGAGCGCGTGCGCCCCGCAGGACTCCAAGTCCGACGCCGCCTCGGGCGCCTCGGGTACGGCCGGCACGGCGGCGGGCTGCGCGCCGGGCGCGCTGGCGACCCGCACGGCCGGGATGCTGACCGTCGGCACCGACAAGCCCGCGTACGACCCGTGGTTCTCCGAGGACAAGCCGGAGACCGGCAAGGGCTTCGAGTCCGCCGTGGCCTACGCGGTGGCGGAGAAGCTGGGCTACCCGAAGGAGAAGGTCAGCTGGGTGGTCGCGCCGTTCGGCAAGGCCACCGCGCCGGGCGCCAAGGACTTCGACTTCGACATCAACCAGGTGTCCATCAGCGACGAGCGCAAGCAGGCGGTGGACTTCTCCTCCGGCTACTACGACGTGCGCCAGGCCGTCATCGCACTGAAGAACTCCAAGGCGGCGGGCGCCAAGAGCATCGCCGACCTCAAGGGCGCCAAGCTCGGCGCGCAGGTCGGCACCACCAGCCTGGACACCATCACCAACACCATCAAGCCGAGCACCCAGCCGGCCGTCTTCGACTCCAACGACCTGGCCAAGGCCGCGCTGAAGAACGGCCAGGTCGAGGCCCTGGTGGTGGACCTGCCGACCGCCTTCTACATCACCGGCGCCGAGGTGCCCGAGGCCCAGGTGGTCGGCCAGTTCGAGTCGGCCTCGCAGGGCGAGCAGTTCGGCCTGGTGCTGGACAAGGGCTCCAAGCTGACCGGCTGCGTGTCCCAGGCGGTGGACGCGCTGCGCGCGGACGGCACGCTGGCGAAGCTGGAGAAGCAGTGGCTCTCCGAGGCCGTCTCGGCACCGGTGCTGAAGTGAGCGCTGACATGAGCCCCGGCGTGAGCGGGGACGTGGGAGGGGATGTGGGCGGGGACCTGAGCCCCGGCAGGAACGGGAACGTGGGTGGGGACTTGGGTCGGGACATGGGTGGGGATGTGAGCGGGGACGTGGGCCCCGGCGCGACGGCGGCCGGGGCGGCGCTGCTCGCGAAGGCCCCGGCGGGGGACGACGGCTACCGCCCGTCCGAGCGGCGGCTGGCGCACGAGGCGTACCGGCGCGCCCGGGCCCGCCGCTCGGCGCTGATCGCCACCGCGTCGACCCTGGCGACGGCCCTCGCGCTCTACCTGCTGATCGTCAACTCCCCCGGCTGGGAGGTGACTCGGCGGACCTTCTTCAGCCTCGACTACGCCCGCCAGGCGCTGCCCGAGGTGCTGAAGGGGCTTCGGCTCAACCTGGAGCTGATGCTCGGCTGCGGGGTGCTGATCCTGGTGTTCGGCCTGCTGCTGGCGGTGCTGCGGACGCTGCGCGGGCCGGTGTTCCTGCCGGTGCGGCTGCTCGCCACCGCGTACGTGGACTTCTTCCTCGGCCTGCCGATGATCATCTGCCTGCTGGTGATGATCACCGGGGTGCCGGCGCTGCGACTGACCGGCGTGACCACGGATCCGCTGCTGCTGGGCGGAGTGGCGCTGGTGCTGACGTACTCGGCGTACGTGTCGGAGGTGTTCCGCTCCGGCATCGAGTCGGTGCACCCGAGCCAGCGGGCCGCGGCGCGCTCACTGGGGCTGACCAACGCGCAGGCGATGCGGTACGTGGTGCTGCCGCAGGCCGTCCGCCGGGTGGTGCCGCCGCTGCTGAACAACCTGGTGAGCCTGCAGAAGGACACCGGGCTGGTCTCGATCGGCGGTGCGATCGACGCGGTGTACGCGGCGAAGATCATCGCGGCCCGGTCCTTCAACTTCACCCCGTACCTGCTGGCGGGGCTGGTGTTCATCGTGCTGACCATTCCGCTGACCCGGTTCGCCGACTGGCTGACCGCGCGGATGAACCGTCGGCAGTTCCAGGGAGGTGCGGTATGACCCAGGCCGGAGTCCCGAAGACCGAGGTGCTCCGGCTGGAGTCGGTGCGCAAGACCTTCGGCGGCCAGGTGGTGCTGCGCGACGTGGGCCTCGCCGTTCCCGAGCACTCGGTGACGGCGCTGATCGGGGCGTCCGGCTCCGGGAAGTCCACGCTGATGCGGTGCGTCAACCTGCTGGAGGGCATCGACGACGGCGCGATCTTCCTGGACGGCGAGGAGATCACCGATCCGCGGGCGGACGAGGACGCCGTGCGGCGCCGGATCGGGGTGGTGTTCCAGTCGTACAACCTGTTCCCGCACATGACGGTGCTGGAGAACATCACGCTCGCGCCGCGCCGGGTGCACGGGGTCGCGCGGGCCGAGGCGGAGGCGCGGGCGCTGGAACTGCTCGACCGGCTCGGGCTGGCGGCCAAGGCGGCGGAGTACCCGGACCGGCTCTCCGGCGGGCAGCAGCAGCGCGTCGCCATCGTGCGCGCGCTGGCCACCGGGCCCCGGCTGCTGCTCCTGGACGAGATCACTGCGGCGCTCGACCCGGTGCTGGTCGGGGAGGTCCTCTCGGTGGTGCGCGACCTCAAGGAGCAGGGGATGACGATGGTCATCTCCACCCACGAGATGGGCTTCGCGCGCGAGGTCGCCGACCAGGTCTGTTTCCTGGACGGCGGGGTGGTGCTCGAACAGGGGCCGCCGGAGCAGGTGTTCGGGGATCCGCGGGAGGAGCGGACCCGGCGGTTCCTCAGCCGGGTGGTCGCCTCGGGCCGGCTCCAGGGCTGAGCCCCGCGAGGTCGGCGGACCGGTGTGCGGCTGGGGCTCTCACCACGGCGGGCACCACAGTGCGCCCCCGTACGCGCCCTGCCCGCGCCGGGTGGGGAGCAGTGATCGTGGTCCGGACGACCGTCGCCGCGTACGGGGGCGGCGAACAGATGACAAGTGACAGATGACAGCTGACAGATTTCATCATCTGTTCGCTGACCGCTGTCAGCTGTCCGTTGTTCGCCGCCTCCCGTCGCCCACCGCCCCGGGAGGCCGCCGTTGCACGGACCCGCCCTGGTCAACTGGCTCCTCGCCCTCCTCACCGCCGCCGCCGGCGCCACCTGCCTGGCCCGGCTGCGGCGCTCCCCCTGCGCCCCCGGCGGCGCGCACCGACCGCTCGGCCGGGAGTCCGACGCCGCCGAGGCGTTGATGGGGCTCGGCATGGCCGCAATGGCCGTCACCGGCGCGACCGTCCCGCCCACCGTCTGGGCCGCACTGTTCGGCCTCCCCGCCGTCGCCTTCCTGTTCGCCGCCGCCCACGCCCCCGCCGGCCGGGCCCACCGGCTGCACCACGCGGTCGGCGCGCTCGCCATGACGTACATGGCCCTCGCCATGGCCGCGACCCCCGGCCACCAGCACCACCACGCCGTCGGTCAGGGCCTGCCGCTGCTGACCGGCGCCCTCCTCCTCTACTTCGGCGGGTACACCCTCTGGGCCGGCAGCCGGCTGCTGCGCACCCCCGCCGGCACCCTCGCCGTCGGCACCGCCGGGCTTCCGCACGCCTGCCGGCTCACCATGGGCATCGGCATGTTCGCCATGCTCCTGACCATGTGACGCCGCTCGCCGCGCGCCAAGACCCCGGTGTGTGCGTGGCGTTGGTCACTGGCCGGCCGAAAGCCGTTCCACCGGGCGTCGCCAGCGCATAGGTTGGCAGGGAGCGCGCTGTCGCGTTCCGTGCGTACTCGGGGAGCCCATGCGATGCCTGCCCTGATCGGCCTGCTGCTGCTCGGACTGCTGCTCTCGACCCTCGTGCCCCGGCTGCTGGCCCGGGCCCGCTGGGTGGAGCGCGAACCGGTGCTGGCGCTGCTGGTGTGGCAGTGCCTCGTGGTGGCGGTCCTGCTGTGCTGCGCGCTGGGGCTGGTGCTCGCCGCCTCCGCCGCCCTGCCGGAGCTGCGCGCCCTGGTGTTCGCGGGCGCGCCGCACGGGGTGGAGGCCGCGTACGGCCTGCAGGAGGCCGAGGGCTGGGGGCGGCTGTGCGCCGCGGTGCTGGCGGCGGGCGGGGTGCAGACGGTGCTGGCGCTCACCCGTGAGGTCCGGACGGCCAAGGCGCTGCGCGACCGTCGCCACGCCCAACTGGCGAGCCGGGCCCCGGAGTTGCCCGAGTCGATCGAGGCCGCCCGGAGCCGCCGGGAGCGGCTGGTGGTGCTGGAGAACGTCCGCCCCGAGGCGTGGTCGCTGCCCGGCCCGGACTCCCGTCTGGTGGTCACCACCGGCGCCCTCCAGCAGCTGACCGACCGGGAGTTGGCGGCCGTGCTGAGCCATGAGCGCGGCCACGTCCGGGCCCGGCACCACTGGCTGCAGCAGTTCGCCCAGGCGCTCGCCTCGGGCTTCCCCGGCGTGGGCGTGTTCAACGCCTTCCGGGACCAGGTGGCCGAACTGGTCGAGCTGGCGGCCGACGACCGGGCCGCACGCCGGCACGGCCGGCACACCACCGCCCTCGCCCTGGCCGAACTCAACCTGGACCGCGGGGTGTTCGGCTCCTGCCCGCCCGGCCTGGCACAGTCCCCGAAGCGGGTGGACCGGCTGCTCGCGGGCCGCCCGCGACTCTCCGTCCCGCACCGGCTGCGGCTGACCGTCGCGGCGCTCGCCGCACCCGTCGCGGTCGTCCTGCTGGCCGTCGCCCCGGGGCTGCACTCACTCCTCTGAACCCGACCGGATCAACCCGCACGGGCACAGGTAGTTTGACGCACGATCAGTCGGTCGAAGCACACCCGGGTCAGCCTGGGCCGGTGCGGATCAGCCCGGGTCAGTCCGGCGACGGCGCTTCGCAGGCCTGGCCGAACCCGCCCCCGAGGGTCAGCCCCAGCACCTCGCGATGGACCGGCCTGGCCTGCTCGTAGCGCTCCCGGCCGGCCTCGGTCAGGGTGAGCATGATGCCCCGTCGATCGCTCTCGCACATCGCCCGGACGACCAGTCCGGCCTTCTCCAGGCGGGCGATCAGCCGGGAGAGCGCGCTCTGGCTCAGGTGCACGGTGGGGGCGAGCTCGCTCACCCGCAGCGCGTGGCCGTCGCCGGCCCCGGCCCCCTCGACGAGGCGCTCCAGCACTTCGAACTCGCTCATGCCCAGCCCGAATCGCTCGCCCAGCTGGCGATCGAGCATGCAGGTTGCAACGGCATGCCGCGCCAGCAGCTCGCGCCACTGCGCGACGAGACCGGCCTCCGCCGAGGAGTCGAGTTCAGCCACACCGCCACCCTAGCATGTGCGCGGTAAATTATTGTATTCACATCTAATTCATTTGCATTGAATGCACACGCATGTACTGTCCTCCCCATGACCACCGCGACCGCCACGCCACCCGACGCACCGTCAAGCAGTGGGCTGCACTGGACACCCCGCCTCTGGGGCACCCTGATCGTGCTCTGCGCCGCCATGTTCCTGGACGCCCTGGACGTCTCCATGGTGGGCGTCGCCCTTCCGTCCATCGGCTCCGAACTGCACCTGTCCACCTCCACCCTGCAGTGGGTGGTCTCCGGCTACGTGCTCGGCTACGGCGGCCTGCTGCTGCTCGGCGGCCGCTCCGCCGACCTGCTCGGCCGCCGCCGGGTCTTCCTGATCGCGCTGGGCGCCTTCGCCGCCGCCTCGCTGGTCGGCGGCCTGGTCGACGACGGCGGACTGCTGATCGCGGCCCGCTTCCTCAAGGGCGTCAGCGCCGCCTTCACCGCCCCGGCGGGCCTGTCGATCATCACCACCACCTTCGCCGAGGGCCCGGCCCGCAACCGCGCGCTGTCGATCTACACCACCTGCGGCGCCAGCGGCTTCTCCCTCGGCCTGGTGCTGAGCGGTCTGCTCACCTCGGTCGGCTGGCGCTGGACCTTCCTGATGCCCGTCCCGGTCGCGCTGCTCGCCCTGGTCTTCGCCGTCCGCCTGCTCCCCCGCCCGGTCGAGGAGCCCGCGAAGGGCGGCTACGACGTGCTGGGCGCCATCACCGGCACCGCGACCGTGCTTCTGCTGGTGTTCACCGTCACCGAGGCGCAGGGCGCCGGCTGGCTGAGCCTGCGCACGCTCGGCTCACTGGTCGTGGTCGCCGCGCTCGCCGCCGCCTTCCTGCTGGTCGAGAGCCGCACCGCCCACCCGCTGGTCCGGCTCGGCATCTTCCGCAACGGCTCGGTCGCCCGGGCCAACGTGGTCGCCTTCGCGATGACCGGCGCGTACGGCGGCTTCCAGTTCGTGGTCACGCTCTACCTCCAGCACCTGCTCGGCTGGTCGGCCCTGCAGATGGCCCTCGGGCTGCTGCCGGCGGGTGCGTTCATCGCGCTCTCGGCACCGTTCATGGGCCCGATCGTGGACCGCTTCGGCACCGGCCGGCTGCTGCCGCTCGGCCTGGTGGCCCTGACCGGCGCCTTCGCCCTCTTCCTGCGGCTGGACGAGCACAGCTCCTACGTGGTCCTGGTGCTGCCGTCGATGCTGCTGCTCGGCGTGGGCTTCGCGCTCGCCTTCCCCTCGGTGAACATCGCCGCCACCGACGGGGTGGCCGACGAGGAGCAGGGCCTGGCCTCGGGCCTGGTGAACACCGCGATCCAGGTCGGCACCGCGGTGGTGCTGGCCGGGGCGACTGCCATGATCACGGCCGGCAGTGCGGGTGGCGACAGCCCGCAGGCCCAACTGGACGGATACCGGCCGGCGTTGGTGTTCGTCACGGCGGTCGCACTGGTCGGACTGGTGGTCGCAGCGGCGGGCGTGCTGGTGGACCGGCGCCGGAATGCAGTCCCCGCGTCGGTGCCCGATTATGATTATCAGTCAGCCGGGTCGACGACGACCCGAACCGAAGTCCTGACCGAACGCTGATCCCGGGCCCCGCCCGCGGCCGACCCCAAGGCCGTCGGGCAGTGGTGCCGGCTCCACCAAACCCCCGTGTTGGTGGAGCCGGCCGTCTTCGTACCGGCCGCCCGGGCGGCGCCCGACGGGGCGCGGTTCCACGGTGCGGCTGTCGGCTCCGCAAGTATATTGGCCCGGAGCCAACGAACGTTCGGAGCAGTCACGATGGCACCTCGCGGGGATTCGGTCAATGAGGAGATGCGGCAACGCTCCCGCCGACGCATCATGCGGGCCACCGTCGAACTGGTTGACCAGCGCGGTTACGCCGGCACCACCCTGACCGACATCGCCGAGCGGGCCGGGCTCGCCCGTGGACTGGTCTCGTACTACTTCGACGGCAAACGGCTGCTGATGCAGTCCGCCACGCACCGGATGATGCACCAGTGCCTGTCCACCGCGCTGGCGGAACTGGCGCCCGGCTCCTCCCCCCAGGCCCGACTGGCCCGGGCCATCGACGCCGTCCTCGGGCTCGCGATGGACCACCCCCGGGTGATGCGCTCGCACCTGGCACTGATCCTCGACCCCGACACCGGCGCCTTCGTCCAGGACCCCGAACAGCAGCAACTCGGCGCCATCCTGCAGGGCCTGCTGCACGACTGGGGCGCGCCGGATCCGGTCGCCGAGCACGCGGTGCTGCGCAGCGCTCTGATGGGCGGCTGCATCGGCGTCCTGCTGCCGGGCGCCGAGCTCCCGCTGGCGCCGATCCGGGCCGACCTCTTCCGCCGCTACGACCTGGCCTGGGAGCTCGGCCTCCCGCCCCAGCAGAACCCGCCGGAACGCGAAAGGCCGCCGGCCCGCGGCTGACGGCGGGTGGGCGGCCTGCCCGTGGCTAAGCGTTGCCGAAGGCCCCGTGAGGAACCGGCCTCACAGGTCCCGTGAGGAACGGCCTCACAGACTGCGTGAGGGGCGGCCTCACGGGCCCCGCGCGGCAGTGGCTCAGCGCTCCTTCAGGATCGAGGCCAGCAGGTCTACGGTGCGCTCCGGCGTGAGGCTGTCCACGCACAGCCGCTCCATGACCTGGATGTAGGCGTCGACGTCGTCCCGCTTGTCGAGGTAGAGCGCGCTGGTGAGCTGCTCCAGGTAGACCACGTCCGCGAGGTCCTGCTCCGGGAAGCGCAGGATCGTGAACGCCCCGGACTCGCCCGCGTGCGCGCCGAACCGGAACGGCATGACCTGGATCACCACGTTGGCCTGCTCGGCGACGTCGATCAGGTACTGCACCTGACCGCGCATCACCTTCGGCCCGCCGACCGGCCGTCGCAGTGCGGCCTCGTCGATGACCGCCCACAGGCGCGGGCTGGCGCCCTCGGTCAGCAGCTTCTGCCGGCGCAGGCGAAGGCTGACCCGCCGCTCGACCTCCTCCTCGCTGATGACCGGCCGACTCTGGCCGAAAACCGCCCGTGCGTACTCCTCGGACTGCAGCAGCCCGGGGATGAACTGCACCTCGTAGGTGCGGATCAGCTGGGCGGCCTCCTCCAGGCCGACGTACGTCTGGAACCAGCCCGGCAGCACGTCGTTGAAGCTGTGCCACCAGCCGGACTTGTTGGCCTCGCGGACCAGGCCGAGCAGGGCTTCCCGCTCCAGGCCGTCGTCGACGCCGTACAGGCTGAGCAGGTCGGCGACGTCGCGCTCCTTGAAGCTGACGCGGCCGAGTTCCATGCGGCTGATCTTGGACTCGGAGGCCCGGATCGCGTAGCCCGCGTCCTCGCGGGTGATGCCGCGCGCCTCACGCAGGCGGCGCAGCTGAGAGCCGAGGAGGATCCGGCGGACCATCGAGCCGCCGCCCGGCTGAACTGTGGTCATGCGGTCGAAACCTCCACCTAGGGCAAACAGCGCACAGTCTGCCATCAGTTGAGCGCTCACGGTGCCGATACTGACGGATGTTCCTATCAGTTCTCCACTCCGCGCACCAGGATGCACGTGCATTCGGCGCTTGCATATGCCAATAGTGCGACTGCACGTGAATCGACTCTTGCATCTGCAGTGAGCGCACACCACCATGGTGCACGTGCACCTGCACATCCCTGGCAATCCCGCGGGCTCCGCGTCGACCCCACGCGCGACTCCGTGCACCGGCCCGACGGCGTCCCCCGCGCCATCGGGCGTTCGAGTGCGCGCGCGCCTGGTCGAGGGGGCGGCCGAGCGGCCGAGCGAGTCGGAGGTGACCGGCATGACCCCGGCGGGTCCAGCCGTGTCCGCCCCCTTATGGGAGGAGCTCTTCATGAGCACCGGTACGGCTTTGGCGGTTGACCCCCATGTGGTCACCTGTACGCTCGCTCCTCGCTTCGAAGCCGTCAGAACCGCGCGCGACTTCGCCCGGACCACGCTCCAGCGCTGGGGACTGATGGAGCTGTTCGACGACGTCGCGCTGGTGGCCTCGGAACTCGTGACCAACGCGCTCCGGCATGCGATCGGCGCACGGCCCGACCCGGCGGGCGGCGCCCTGGGCGAGTACGACTTTCCCATACAGCCGACCACGGACGGGCGGCTGCCGATCCGAATAAGCCTGGTGCACCGCGCACCCCAGGTGGTCTGCGCGGTCAGCGACCCGAGCAGCATCGGCCCGGTGGCCCGGGAGGCGGACTTCGTCGCCGAATCCGGCCGCGGGCTGCACCTGGTGGAGTCCTTCAGCCGTTCCTGGGGCTGGCACCCGCTGGGCAGCGGCAAGGTGGTCTGGGCGATGTTCGAGACGGAGCAGGCCGGCGGTTCCCCGCTCGACGGACACCCGGAGGTCGGCGGGCGATCGGTGCTCGACGCGCTCGGCGGACCGTTCGACGTCGGTGGACGGCACAGGCGCTCGGCCTAGCGCCGGGCGATGGGCCTTGGACGACCGGCCGAACGGCGAGTGGGCGGTGCCGCGGTCACGTCGTCGGTGGCGCGGTGCGTCGTCGGTCGAGCAGGTCGAGCAGTGCGCCGACGAGCAATACGCCGTCGAGCAGTGCGTCGACGAGCCGTTACGTCGCCGATCGAGCGGTAACGTCGCCGGTCGGGCGGTGTGCGGCCGGTGGAGCGGCCGGCCGAGGGAGACCCCGGGAGTTCCACACCCCGGGCCCTTCCGCCAGGCCCCGCCGGCGGATCATCACAGGATGAAAGACAAAGGCCGTCGTGGTGTCGGCACCCACGACGGCCCCCCGATGGTGAAGCACGGCGGTCGGTCAGACCGCCAGGTGGTCGAACTCCCCGTCCTTGGCCCCCAGCAGCAGGGCGGCGATCTCGGCCCGGGTGTAGATGAGCGCCGGACCGTCCGGGAACCGCGAGTTGCGCATCGCCACATCGCCGCCCGGCAGGGCCGCGAACTCGACGCAGTTGCCCTGGGAGTTGCTGTGCAGGCTCTTCTGCCAGACCACCCCCTGGAGATCGGCGGCGGCCATCCCGTTGTAGGTGTCGTACGAGCCGTGTTTGTCCTGCGAGTCGTGCATAGAAATCTCCCGAAGAGCTCCGGAGTTGTCGTCCAGCGCGGCGCCCCCGGCACCGCCGAACGAACGGACCGGCCCCGTACCGGCCCGGCACAACGCCTCACTTGACGCGATGATAGCTGCTGTGCACGTGCATCAGCACGGGACGTTGCAGGTGCAGGAGGCTTTTCGCCCATAGCCCCGAAGTCTTCACGGGGCCTTTTCCTGACGGTACGTAAACGGACATAGCCGACTGAATCGTCGAGTCCGGGATAACCGGCCGTGAGCGATCCCCCGCTGAATGTTGATCTTCGAATGCCGGGAGTCGCACCGCCGTGACCCTGCGTCAGACGACCCCGCGGCTGTGAGACATCTCACGCGACGCCGGCGCAACGCCGGGCCCCACGGGGCACGTCAAGGCAATGACGCCCGCCCCTGCGGGGGTTGGGCGAGGAATGTCCGGATTGTGGGCAAACCGCCCGGACCGGCACGGGGAGCGCGCCGGGTCCGCATCGTCGTCGCACGAAACCCGCACGGCAGCCGACTGCAGGCCTGACGGGCAGATGTCCTACGATCTCCGGCATGAGCACCGCAGCCATCCCGGGCGCGCCACTGCCCGTCCGCACTCCAGGCTCCCGTGCGCGGGGGCGCCACCGTCGTCCCGAGCGCCCCGAGATCCCGGCCGACGCCCCGGCCCTGGTGCTCGCCGTACCCGCGACCGCCGGGCCCGAGTCCCGCTCGGTCGTCGAGGAGCTGCTTTCGATCGTCCGCAGCGAGCAGAACGGCATCCGGGCGACGGTCGGCTACCTCCCCGGCGGCTCCGCCGAGGGCGAGTACGGCGACGACCGCACCGTTGCCGAACTCCTGGCGGCAGCCGCCGAGGGCGGGCTGCCGATGCCCGTCCTGGTGCCGCTGGTGCCCGGTCCGCACGACTTCCTGCCCGAACTCCACGCGCTCGCCGCCGAGTACGGCGCGCCCGTCACCGATGCGCTGGGCCCGCACCCGCTGCTCGCCGAGGCCGTGCACGTGCGGCTCTCCGAGGCCGGGCTGGCCCGCGCCGACCGCGCCCGGCTGTTCGCCATCGCCACCGCCGCGGACGGTGTGGTCCTGACCACCGCCGGTGGCGAGGACGCGGCCGCCGCGGCCGGCATCACCGGCGTGCTGCTGGCCGCCCGACTGGCCGTCCCGGTCGTGGCCGCCGCACTCGACGTGCCCGGCTCGGTGGCCGCGGCCGTCGACCACCTGAAGGAGACCGGCTCGCAGCGCCCCGCGCTGGCCCCGCTGGTGATCGGGCCGGAGGCCGACTCCGAGCTGCTCGCCACGGCCGCCGAGGAGACCGGCTGCCCGTCGGCGGCGCCGCTGGGCTCGTACCCGGCCGTCGGCCAGCTGATCGCCTCCACCTATCTGGCCGCACTGCCCGCGCCGTCCCCGGAGGACCTGGCACGGGCCGAGGCGGAGGCCGCGGCAGCCGCCGAGGCCGAGGGCACCGTGGAGGGCGCTCGCGGCGCCCACGCGGCCGCCCGGGACTCCGTCGAGCAGTAGTGGACACCGCGCGCCCGCCGGCGCGCACGAAGGGCCCGGAACGGTTTCCGTTCCGGGCCCTTCCTTTTGCTCCCCTTGTGCCGTACGGGAGTTAAGCAAGCAATGAAGAGGAATGTCCGATCTGGTGCTATTTGAAGGTAATTGCTCTGCGCTCCTTTCAGCGCTCGAATCACGCCCCCTCCCCCGGTTCGACAAATGCGCCGCTCCGCGCTTCTACGCGCCGTCACGTCTCTCCTGAGGCAGAGACAGTTGTGCACATCCGCAGCGACATTGCCGAAAAACGATCATTTCCGATCATGAAGGCCTGCTGTTTTGGCAGTTCTCACTAAACCGTGATGAGCGTCACAGGTGTTTGCAGTTTGAACTTAAGTCTGCTTAACGTGCTCCCCGTTCGTGACCACACGGACCCAGTTCATCCGCAACGCCGAGTCCTGCCGTCGGATGTCTGGTAGCGCGAAAACGCACCACGGCAGGAGCGGGGGACCCACAGGTAAGTCGCCCCGGACCGCTCTCCGGAACGGTCCAGGGCTAGGGGTGAAGCCGTGCACGCGCGGCCGGGCAACTCCAGCCCGAATCCGACAGCTCACCTCGCAGGCGTGGGAGAGGACCGCGTCTTCATGCTTCCCACCAACGGCACCCGTCTGTCCAGCCGCACCCGCCGCGTGATCGCCGCCATCGGCGTCGCGGGCGTCGGCCTCACCATCCCGTGCCTCGTCTCCGGCACCGCCTCCGCCGCCTCCGTCGCCACCTGGGACAAGGTCGCCCAGTGCGAGAGCAGCGGCAACTGGGCCATCAACACCGGCAACGGCTTCTACGGCGGCCTCCAGTTCACCTCCAGCACCTGGGCCGCCTTCGGCGGCACCGCCTACGCCCCGCAGGCCAACCAGGCCACCAAGGACCAGCAGATCGCCGTCGCCGAGAAGGTCCTCGCCTCGCAGGGCCCGGGCGCCTGGCCCGTCTGCTCGATCCAGGCCGGCCTGACCAAGGGCGGCACCCCGGCCGCCGTCGACACCTCGGCCGCCGCCAAGCCGGCCGCCCCGGCCACCCCGGCCGCCCCGGCCACCCCGGCCGCTCCGGCCACCCCGGTCGCTCCGGCCACCCCGGTCGCTCCGGCCGCCAAGCCCGCGGCGAAGCCCGCCAAGCCGGCCGCGCCCGCTCAGGACGACGCCAAGGCCGCCACGGACTCCGCCACCGGCAACTGGGCCCAGAAGCACCAGCAGCAGGCCCAGAGCGGCGACTACACCGTGGTCGAGGGCGACTGGCTGTCCTCGATCGCCGACAAGAACCACGTCCAGGGCGGCTGGCAGCGGCTCTACGAGCTCAACCGCGCCACCCTGACCGACGGCCCGGACAGCATCTACCCGGGCCAGCACCTGTCCTTCGGCGACCGCGGCCAGGCCCAGCCGTCGGCCTCGGCCGACCAGTCCTCCTCGGCCACGTCCGGTTCGGACTTCAGCTGGTTCAACCGCTCGCAGAAGTCCGGTCAGTCCGCGAACGGCGGTTCCGTGAACGCCAAGCCGGCCGCACAGGCGCAGACCCCCGCCCCGGCTCCGGCCGCCACCGGCAGCATGGCCGCCGCGGTGTCCTTCGCCGAGTCCAAGGTCGGCCAGGCGTACGTCTACGGCGGCACCGGCAACGGCGGCTGGGACTGCTCCGGCCTGACCCAGGCCGCGCTGCGCGCCGCGGGCATCTCCGTCCCGCGCGTCGCCGCCGACCAGGCCGCCGCCAGCACCCACGTCTCGCTCGACAGCCTGCAGCCGGGCGACCTGCTGTTCTGGTCCAACAACGGCCAGGACTCGGGCGTCTACCACGTCGCCATCTACGTCGGCGGCGGCAAGTACGTCGAGGCCGCCAACCCGAGCGCGGGCGTCCGCGAGCAGACCATCGCCAACTGGGCGCCGGACTTCGCCGGCCGGGTCTGAGGACGGCTGGGGGCTGAGGGCTGACGCATCACAGCCGACGGATGACAGCAGACGGATGACAGCTGACAGATAACAGATTTCAACATCTGTCAGCTGTCATCCGTCGCCCGAACGCTGACCGCCCACCACCCCCGGGGAGAGCCTGTCGCTCCTCCCCGGGGGTTCCGGCCTATCTCCGTGGTCAAACCCGACCCGAACGGGCATGCTGCTGCCCACCGCCTCACCGTCGACCGCCCGGCCGCCCGACCGCCCAGGAGGGCTGAACCGGCGCACGCCGAGGGGCCCCGGAGAGCAACTGCCCTCCGGGGCCCTTCCCTTGGCCGTGGCCTTGGCCCTGCCGACCCACCACCTGCCGTCAGCAGGCCGCACGCCCGCCTTCGACAGGCCGCACCGCCGGCGCTCAGCGCGCGCAGGCCCCGGTGGACCCGCGCATCACCAGTTCCGGCTGGAACATGAACTCGCCGCGCTGGGCCGCGTTCCCGCCGACCTCCTCCAGCAGCGCGTCCACCGCCGCCGTGGCCATCGCCTCGACCGGCTGCCGGATCGTGGTCAACGGCGGCTCGGTGAAGGCGATCAGCGGCGAGTCGTCGAAGCCGACCACCGAGACGTCCTGCGGCACCGACAGGCCCCGCTGCCGCACCGCCCGGATCGCCCCGAGCGCCATCATGTCGCTCCCGCAGACGATCGCCGTGCAGCCCTTGTCGAGCAGCACGCCGGCCGCCGCGTGCCCGCCCTCCACGCTGAACAGCGTGTGGTGGACGAGGTCGTCGGCCTCCTCCTGGCTACGCCCGAGCACCTCGCGCATCGCCGCCGTGAAGCCCTCGATCTTGCGCAGCACCGGCACGTACCGGCGCTGCCCGACGGCCAGCCCGATCCGCTCGTGGCCGAGTTCGGCCAGGTGCTGGACGGCCATCCACATCGCGGCGCGGTCGTCCGGCGAGATGAACGGCGCGTCGATCTTGTCGCTGTAGCCGTTGATCAGTACGAACGGCACCCCGCGCCCGGCCAGCCGCGCGTAGCGGTCGTGGTCGGCCGTGGTGTCGGCGTGCAGCCCGGAGACGAAGACGATGCCCGCCACGCCCCGGTCCACCAGCATCTCCACCAGTTCGTCCTCGGTGGACCCGCCCGGCGTCTGGGTGCACAGCACCGGGGTGTAGCCGTGCCGGCTGAGCACCTGCTCGATCACCTGCGCCAGCGCGGGGAAGATCGGGTTGCTCAACTCCGGCGTGATCAGCCCGATCAGCCCGGCACTGCGCTGGCGCAGCCGGGTCGGCCGCTCGTACCCGAGCACGTCGAGCGCCGCCAGGACGGTCTGCCGGGTCGCGGCGGAGACGTTCGCCTTGCCGTTGAGCACGCGGGAGACGGTGGCTTCGCTGACCCCCGCCTGCGCCGCGATGTCTGATAGTCGCGCCGTAGTCACGGTCCCAGAGCCTATTGCAACCACGTCAGACCGCCCACCAGCCGGTGCTGTCCGGAGCGAGCACCGTCTCGCCGCCGTCCACCACGAGGTCGGCCGAGGCGAGCAGCAGCGTGCCCGGGGCCGCGATCCGCACCGGCTCCGCGGTGGCGTTCACGGTGCAGACGAAGGAGCCGCGGCGGAACACCAGGGTGCCCTCGGGGCCGTCCAGCCACTCGACGTCGGTGCCGGCGCCGAGGTCGGCCTGCGCCCGGCGGACGGCCAGCGCGCTGCGGTACAGCTCCAGGGTGGAGGACGGGTCGCCGGTCTGCGCCTCGACGCTCAGCTCGGCCCACTCGGCCGGCTGCGGCAGCCAGGACGGCCCGCCGGCCACCGGTCCGAAGCCGTACGGGGCTTCGGTGCCGGACCACGGGATCGGGACGCGGCAGCCGTCGCGGTAGCCGTCCTGTCCGGCCTGGCGGAAGAACGACGGGTCCTGGCGCACCTCGTCCGGCAGGTCGGTGACGTCGGGCAGGCCGAGTTCCTCGCCCTGGTAGACGTAGGCGGAGCCGGGCAGTGCGAGCATCAGCAGGGTGGCCGCGCGGGCGCGGCGCAGGCCGAGTTCGCGGTCGCCGGCGGTGCGGATCTGGGTGCCGAGGCCCGGCTCGTTGGCGAAGCGGGTGGCGTGCCGGGTGACGTCGTGGTTGGACAGCACCCAGGTGGTGGGGGCGTCGACCGGGCGCATCGAGTCGAGCGAGACGTCGATCACCTCGCGCAGCGCCGTCGCGTCCCAATCGGTGCCCAGGTACTGGAAGTTGAAGGCCTGGTGCAGCTCGTCGGGGCGAACGTAGTTGGCGGTGCGCTGGACGGTCGGGGTCCAGGCCTCGGCGACGCCGATCCGCTGGCCCGGGTACTCGTCGAGGATCTTGCGCCAGCTGCGGTAGATCTCGTGCACGCCGTCCTGGTCGAAGAAGGGCATGACGTCGTTGCCGAGCAGCTTGAGCTGGTCGGAGCCGCCGAGGTCGGGCAGGCCGGGGGCCTTGACCAGGCCGTGGGCGACGTCGATGCGGAAGCCGTCCACGCCCATGTCGAGCCAGAAGCGCAGGATCGAGCGGAACTCGTCGGCGACGGCCGGGTTGTCCCAGTCGAAGTCGGGCTGCTCGGGGGCGAACAGGTGCAGGTACCAGTCGCCGGGGGTGCCGTCCGGGTTCTCGGTGCGGGTCCAGGCCGGGCCGCCGAAGATGGACTCCCAGTCGTTGGGCGGCAGTTCGCCCTTCTCGCCCTTGCCGGGGCGGAAGTGGTAGCGGTCGCGCAGCGGGGAGCCGGGGCCGTCGCGCAGGGCGCGCTGGAACCACTCGTGCTGGTCCGAGGAGTGGTTGGGAACGAGGTCGACGATGATCCGCAGCCCCAGCTGGTGCGCGTCCCGGATGAGGGCGTCGGCGTCCAGCAGGGTGCCGAACATCGGGTCCACGGCACGGTAGTCGGCGACGTCGTAGCCGGCGTCCGCCTGCGGCGAGGCGTAGAACGGCGAGAGCCAGACGGCGTCCACGCCGAGATCGCGCAGGTAGGGCAGGCGGCTGCGGATGCCGGGCAGGTCGCCCATGCCGTCGCCGTTGGAGTCGGCGAAACTGCGCGGATACACCTGGTAGATGACCGCGTCCCGCCACCAGCCTCTGGACGCGCTGACGTTCGCCTCGTGAGCGGTGTCGGCGACAGGCCGGGAGGTGTCGGCCAGGTTCTGGGTCATGGACGGTATCCCTCGGGGATCGGAGTTGCGGGGAGCCTTGCGCGCGAGGTGTTCCGCGTCGGGCGTCACGACTTGGAGGCACCGGCGGTCAGGCCGGTGACCAGGTGGCGCTGCACCAGGTAGAAGAAGGCCGCGGACGGGATCGCGATCAGCACGGCGGTCGCGGCCATCAGGTTCCACTGGGCGTCGTGCTCGCTGACGAAGGTCTGCAGGCCCACGGCCAGCGTGTACTTGTCGGAGCTGAGCATGAACGTCGAGGCGAACGGCACCTCGGCCCAGTAGGTGAGGAAGGAGTAGAAGGCGGCGACCGCCAGGCCCGGGCGGGCGAGCGGCAGCACCAGCCGCCAGAAGGTGCCGAACGGGCTGAGCCCGTCGACCCGGCCGGCCTCGTCGATCTCCACCGGGATGGTGTCGAAGTAGCCCTTCAGCAGCCAGGCGCAGTACGGCACGGTGGTGGTCGAGTAGACCAGGATCAGGCC
Source organism: Streptomyces novaecaesareae (assembly GCF_000716875.1). GTDB lineage: Bacteria > Actinomycetota > Actinomycetes > Streptomycetales > Streptomycetaceae > Kitasatospora > Kitasatospora novaecaesareae. The sequence goes on from NZ_JNWQ01000023.1 coordinate 21,218, forward strand.
GGTGTAGCTGTCCAGCAGGCCGAGTTCGGAGAGCATCGTGTACATCGGCACGATCAGCACCGCGATCGGGAACATCTGGGTGACCAGCAGCGACCACATCAGCGGCTTGTGCCCGGGGAACTTCATCCGGGACACGGCGTAGCCGGTGGTGGCGGCGACCAGGACGCCGAAGACGGTGGTCACGCCGGAGACCAGCAGGGCGTTGCCGAACCAGGTGAAGAAGTCGGTGTCGGACAGCACGTGCTGGTAGTTCGACAGCGTGAGCTTGTCGAGGATCTGGCCGGGGTGGAGGTAGTCGGACTTGTCCGGGCCGAGCGAGACGAAGAGGATCCACCCGACCGGGAACAGGGCGATCAGGCTGGCCACGATCAGGGTGCCGTGGGACAGCGTCCGGGCCAGCGGGCTGCTCTCGCCGCGTCGACGGACCTTGGCCGGCCGGCCGGCGGTCGGGGCCGCGCTCGCCGCGGGGGCCGGGCGTTCGGTGGTGGTGCTCATCGGGGTTACCTGCCTTCGTGGGTCAACTGGGTCCGGGGCCTCAGCCGTTGGCCTGCTCGTTGCGGGCGAGCCAACGCCGGTAGAAGGCGGTGAAGACGATCAGGATGGACAGCAGGATCACGCCGTAGGCGGCGGACTGCGCGTAGTCCCGGGGGATCTGGCCGAAGCCGAGGCGGTAGGCCCAGGTGACCAGGAGCTGGGCGTCGGGCGCGCCGGTGCCGAACAGCAGGTAGATGACGTTGAACTGGTTGAACGTCCAGATCACGCCGAGCAGCACGACGGTGGAGGAGACGGTGCGTAGCCCGGGCATGGTGACGTACCGGAAGCGCTGCCAGGGGGTGGCGCCGTCCATCTCGGCGGCCTCGTACAGCTCGGCCGGGATCGACTGCAGGCCACCGAGCAGCGAGATCATCATGAACGGCACGCCGGCCCAGGTGTTCACCAGGATCGCGGCCACCTTCTGCGCCCACGGGTCGGTCAGCCAGCCGGGCTCGGGCAGGTGCAGGGCGGAGAGGATGCCGTTGACGACGCCGCCGTCGGCGAGCATCAGGCGCCAGGAGAAGACGGTGACGAAGGTGGGTACGGCCCACGGCAGGATGAGCAGCATCCGGTAGACGGCGCGCCCGCGCAGCTTCTTGTTGAGCAGCAGGGCGAGGCCGAGGCCGAGGGTGTAGTGCAGGAAGACGCAGACGGCCGTCCAGGCGATGGTCCAGACGAAGTGCGACCAGAAGCGGTCGTACGAGCCGGGGCCCCAGAGGATGTCGGCGTAGTTGTGGAAGCCGACGAACCGGTAGCTGGCCGGGATCTCGTTGACGCCGATCGTGCGGGCGACGTTGAGGCTGTTGGCGTCGGTGAGGGTGAGCCAGATGCCCTCGACGAGCGGGTAGATCACCAGCGCGCCGAGCACCAGCACGACCGGGGCGATCATCGCGTAGGCGTACCAGTGCTTGGCGTAGGAGCGCTTGACGCGTTCCAGCAGGCCCGGACGCTGCTCGCGCTCCCGGCTGCCCTTGCCGGTGGCGCCCTGCACGGCGACTGACATCGTTTGCACCTTCTCGGGGGTTCTCGGAGGCCGACGGAGCCGACGGCCCGGCCTGCCGGGGGGGCAGGCCGGGCCCGGGGACTACTTGGCGAAGCCCGGCAGGAGCTTGGCGTAGTCGGTGGCGACGGTGTTCAGCGCGTCCTGGGTGGCGGTGCCCTGGGTGGCCTTGCCCAGGTTGGTGCCGAGCGAGGAGAACAGCGAGCTGTACTCGGGCAGTTCGGGGCGCGGCTTGGCGCTGCTCAGGATGCTCTGGAAGCCGGCGATGCCCGGGTCGGCCTTGACGTCGGCGGTGAAGGCGTCGGAGCGGGTGGGCAGGGTGGAGTTCTTCTGCGCGATGAACGCCTGGCTCTCGGCCGAGGTCATGAACGCGGCGAACTTCTCGGCGGCGGCCTTGTGGGCCTTGTCGGCGCCGGCGTAGACGGAGATGTTGTGGCCACCGGTGGGGGCGCCGGCCTTGCCGCTGGAGCCGCCGGGGACGGCGGCGATGCCGAGGTTGTTCTTGTCGGCGAAGGCCGAGCCCTTGTAGATGTTGGTGATCTCCCAGGGGCCCTGGATGATCGCCGCGACCTTGCCGCTGTTGAAGGCGTCCATCATGTGCGCGTAGGCGTCGGTGGTGACGTCAGCCTTGGCGGTGCCGGGCGAGGTGAACATCGTCTTGTAGGTCTCGACGGCCTTGACGGCCTCCGGCGAGGTGACGGTGATCTTCTTGCCGGCGGCGTCGACGGTGTCGGTGCCCTCGCCGAACAGGAAAGGCATCGCGTAGTACCCGTCGGCGGCCTTCAGCCAGAAGCCGTCCACGCCGGCCTTGTCCTTGACGGCGGCGGCGTCGGCCTTCAGCTCGTCCCAGGTCTTCGGGGCATCGGTGATGCCGGCCTTGGTGAACAGCTCCTTGTTGTAGAGCAGGCCGAGGGTGTCGGTCACCAGCGGGACGCCGTACAGCTTGCCCTCGTACTTGGCCTGCTGGATCAGGCTCGGCTGGAAGGCGGAGGTGTCGGCGGCGGCCGGGGTGCCGTCCAGCGGCTCCAGGTAGCCGGCCTTGGCGAAGGCGGCGGTCCAGCCGACCTCGGAGCGGAACACGTCCGGAGCGCCCTTGGCCCCCATGGCGGTCTGCAGCTTGTTCTGCGCCTGGTCGAACGGGACGTTGACGAAGTCGACCTTGATGTTCGGGTTGGCGGCCTCGAACTTCTTGACGAGCTCCTGGTAGTTCGGCGCCTCGTTGGTGGCGTTCGACGTGTCCCAGTACGTGAGGGTGACCGGCCCGTCGGCCTTGCCGTCCGAGCTGGAGCCGCTGCTGCCACAGGCAGCCATCGAGACCGCGAGGGCCACAACGAGGGCAGAGGCCGCGATGCCACGCCGCATGAGAACTCCTTGGGAGGGTGGGGGTGCCCGAGATGTTCGGAGACAGGCGCATAATGGCTGCCTCGTGCCGACCGCATCGTTGCTGCCGTCGGGCTCGGGAAGGAAGTTAACAGCGGGGAAAGATCGACGGAAAGTCCTTGCAGCAAGTTTCTGCAAGAAACGGGGATCGTTACATCCGCGTGTCCTGGACGTTGCCGCTCGGTAGTTGACGTCCGCACCGATTGCCCGGGTACGTCCGATTCACCCCTCCATTGCGAAGCCGAACAGACCACCCGGCGTGGCCGAAAGCCGCCTGCAGCAGACTGGACACATGCGAATCAGAGCCGCCACCAGGGACGAACTTCCGCTGCTCACCGAGCTGGAACGGGCCGCCGGCGCACCCTTCGCCGCGATCGGCATGCCGGAGATCGCCGAGGACGAACCCTGGGCCCCCGAGGAGCTGGCGCACTACCTGGAACGGGGCGTCGCACTGGTCGCCGAAGCCCCCGACGGAGCGATCGCCGCCTACCTGCTGGCCGAACCGGTGGACGGCGCGCTGCACATCGAGCAGGTCTCCGTCCACCCCGACCACGCCCGCCACGGCATCGGCCGGGCACTGATCGAGCACCTCGCCGAGACCACCGACGCCCCCGCGCTCACCCTCACCACCTTCGCCGAGGTCCCCTGGAACGCGCCCTACTACGAGCGCTGCGGCTTCCGCCCGCTGGCCGTCGACGAGCTCACCCCCGGCCTGCGCGAGATCCGCCGCAGGGAGGCCGAGCACGGTCTGGACCGCTGGCCCCGGCTCTGCATGCGCCGGGACCTCCGTCCGTGACCGGCCGGCCCATGACCAGCGAGGCCACGACCCACCCGGCTATGCCCCGCTAGGCCGTGACCGGCCGGTTCGTCCCCAGCCGCAGCACGGTCGTCGAGCGGAACTCCTCCCCCGGCCGCAGCACCGTGCTCGGGAACGCCGGGTGGTGCGGGGAGTCCGGGAAGTGCTGGGTCTCCAGCGCGATCCCGGCGAACGGCCCGTACGGAACGCCGCGCGCGCCGGTGACCGCGCCCTGGAACTTGTTCGCCGTGTAGACCTGGATGCCCGGCTCGGTGGTCAGCACCTCCAGGGTGCGGCCGCTGACCGGGTCCTCCAGCAGTGCCGCCCGCGCCGGGCTGCCGTCCGCCGGGCGGGCGCGCAGCACCCAGTTGTGGTCGTAGCCGCCAGGGCCGGCCAGCTGCGGGTGCGGGTCGTGCACCGACTTGCCGATCGGCGCGGCCACCGTGAAGTCGAACGGCGTGCCGGCCACCGGCTCGGTCCGCCCGTACGGGATCTGCCGCTCGTCGGCCGGGGTGTACTCGTCGGCGTCCAGGGTGAGCAGGTGGCCGAGGACGTCGCCGCTGCCTTCACCCGCAAGGTTGACGTACGCGTGGTTGGTCAGGTTGACGACGGTCGGTTTGGCGGTGACGGCGCGGTAGTCGATCACCAGCTCGCCGGCGGCGTCCAGCGTGTAGGTGACGGTGACGTCCAGCGCGCCGGGGAATCCCTGGTCCCCGTCCGGGCTGTGCAGCCGCAGCCGCACCCCGCCCTCGACCGGCTCCGCCGCCCACATCCGGTGCGCGAAGCCGTCCGGTCCGCCGTGGATCGTCATGCCGCTGCCGGTGGAGGCCAGTTGGTGCTCCGCGCCGTCGATGGTGACGGAGGAGCGGTCGATCCGGTTGGCGTACCGGCCCACCACCGTGCCGTAGTGCCGGGCCGGGCCGAGGATCTGGGCCAACTCGTCGGTCGCCAGCAGCAGTTGCTCGACGCGCCCGGACCGGTCGGGCGCGCTCAAGGTGTGCAGGGTCGCCCCCAGCGTGAGCACGCTCGCCTCGTACGGGCCGGCCGTGAGCGTCCAGCGCTCGATCGCGGCGCCCGCGCCCGAGGGGTCGAGGGGTTCGTGCCGCACGCTGGTGGCCTCGCTCGCCATGCCTGCTCCTCACTGGCGTCGGCGGCGCGCCGCGACCGCCCGGTTCCTGGTCCGTCGGGGGCTCGCCGCGGCAGCCCCGTATCCGTCAGCCTAGCGACGGCGCCGCCGTACGGAACGCCGCCGCACGCACGGACGCCGCCGCACAGACACCGCCGCACGCACGGACGCCGCCCCTACTCCTCCTGCTCCTCCTCCGGCCGGGTCGCCTCCCGCTGCGTCGACGGCAGCCCGAGCGCCGAGGCCAGCCCGTCCGGCCCGCTGCCCGCCTTGCGGTAGACGGCGGCCAGTCGCCGGTTGACCAGGTTGATGTGCACCCCCAGCTCGTCGGCGATCCGCTGCGGCGGCACGCCCTGCACCGCCCGCTTGGCGACCTCCAACTCCGGCCCGCTGAGGGTCTCCAGCGTGTCCCCGAAGTCGCGCAGCCTGAGCCGGTTGGGCCGCAGGCCGTAGTTGGCCAGCTCGCGCCGCGCCCGGTCGACCAGACCCTCCGCCGAGCAGTGCTGGGCCAGCTCGATGCCCTGGTACAGGTGCTCCTGGGCGTCCTCCAGGCGCCCGACCCGGCGCAGCGCGGCGCCGAGGTCGACCAGCGCGACGGCGTGCTCGTACCCCGCCGGGGACTGCCCGAGGTGCAGCACGGCCTGTTCCAGCAGCTCGACCGCCTGCTGCCCGTCCTCGACCTGCGCCTGGAGCCGCAGCGCGCTGCCGATCGCCGAGGCGGTGCCGAAGGCGCGTGCGTCCCGGACGGCCTTGTGGGCGTAGTCGCGGGCGCGCTCCAGCTCGTCGTTGGCGAGCGCGACGGCGAGGTGGCCGGCCCAGGGCGCCCAGACGGTGTTGCGCCAGCCGCGGACCTCCAGCTGGGCGCCGGCCTCGGTGAGCGCGGCGGCGGCGCCCGCGTACCGCTCCTTGGCGACGAGCAGCTTGCCGTACAGCGAGGCCGCGTCCGGCAGCACCATGGCGGTCGCGTGGTAGGGCGGGTGGAAGCCGAACTTGTTGGCCAGCTCCCAGGCTTCCTCGACCCGGCCGCGGGCGATCAGGGTGTCCACCAGCACGCCGACCGCGTCCCAGGCCAGCGGCAGGCTCTTCCCGATCCGCTCGGAGATGCGGTACGCCCGGCGCAGGAAGTCCTCGGCCTCGGCGAGCAGGCCGCGGCGGAACCGGGCCAGGCCCATCAGGAAGTACGCGAAGCCCCGGTGGGCACCGCTCCAACCGGCCACCTCGAACTGGATGATGGCGTCCGCCGCCAGCCGTTCGGCCTGCGCGATGCGGTCGTTGTAGATGTACGTCAGGCCGAGCATCGAGGGCAGTTCGAAGCCCCAGGTGGTGTCGGTCCAGCCGAGGCCCTTGGGCAGCCGACCGCCGTCGAGGACCTCGTCGGCGAGCGCGAGCGCCTCGGTGGAGGGCTTGCCGCGCAGGGTGAGGTCCCAGGCGCGCATGGCGAGCACGGCCCGGTCGGCGGCCTCGCGGCCGCTCAGACTCCGGCACATCTCGCCGAGCCGGGCGGAGCGGCCGGGGCCGTCCTCCTCGGACTTGCGGAAGGCGTGCCACATGAACGAGGCGGCCTGGAGCCGCTGGTGCCCGGCCGGGTCTGCGGTCTGCTCGGCCTCGTCCTGGCAGACCAGGGCGGCCTTGCCCAGCTCGCCGCTGTGCGCGAGCACCTCGGAGAGCCGGAAGGTGGCGTCCACGCGCAGTTCGGGGCGCAGCGGCACCTCGTCGGGGTCGAGCGCGAGCTTGAGCTGGTTGACGGTGGCGCCGGGGTCGGTGAGCAGTGCGGAGCAGCCGAGTTCGTACAGCACCTCGGCCTTGATCTCGTCGGCGGGCGGTTCGTCGAGTGCGCGGCGCAGGCAGCGCTGGGCGGCTTCGGGGGCGCCGATCAGCTGGTGTTCGATGGCGGCGCGGCGCAGTTTCTTGACGATCCGGTCGTCGCCCTCGCCGGCGTGGGTCTCGACCAGGTGGCGGGAGGCGGCCAGCAGGCCGAGTCCGGCGTTCTCGATCTCGACGGCGGCGATGCCGTGCATGCCGAGGCGGGTGGCGTCCGGCATGGTGTTGTAGATGGAGCTGCCGATCAGCGGGTGGACGAACTCCAGGTTCCCGTTGGGGGCTTGGGTGAGCACGCGCTGCTTTCGCAGCTGCTTGATGGACTCCCGGGCGGCGTCGGTGCTCTGGGTGGAGATCCGGGTGGCGAGGTCGATCCGGATGTCGGTGCCCAACATGGCGCAGGCCCAGGCGAAGCGCAGGGTGGCGGGGCCGAGCCGGTCCACCCAGCTCTTGAGGGTCATCCCGGTGGCGTCGACGGCGAGTTCGCGCAGTTGCCGGGAGTTCTCCTCGACCGGTTCGAGCTCCTGGTCGCGGACCTGGTCCAGCAGGGCGACGGCCTCGAAGGGGTTGCCGTTGACGACGTTCCAGAACTCGTAGCAGAAGGCGTCCTCAGCCTTGTCGCCGAGTTCGGCGCGGATCATGTCGGTGACGGAGCTCAGGTTGAGCCGGTTGAGCTCGTGCTTGCGGCCCTTGAGCGCGAGGACGTCCTTGCGGAGGCCGTGGGTCTCGGTCGGCCAGTCGCTCTCGTCGTCGCGGAAGGCGAAGACGAGCAGGACGGGAAGCATGTCGGAGCGGACGGCGAACTTGGCGAGCCAGGACAGGGATTCGGCGTCGGCCCAGTGCAGGTCGTCGACGATCATCACCATCGGTGCGCGGCGCGGTGCCAGCTGGGTGAGGACGTAGTCGAGGCCGTCGCGCACGCCCTGCGGGTCGAGGCGGCGGGCGCCGGCCTTGGGCTGCTTGAGGCCCATGGCCGGTCCGACGACCTCCTCCCAGGTGCCCATGACCTGGCGGAACACGTCCGGCTTCAGGTTGCTGAGCACGGGCTGGAGCAGCTGGCGCAGGACGTGGTAGGGCTCCTTGAACTGCCGTTCGCCGCCTCGGGCGAACAGCACGGTGGCGCCCTCGCGGACCTTGGCGATCCGTCGTACCTCGTGCAGCAGGCTGGTCTTGCCGAGGCCGGGGCGGCCGGAGAAGGTGAGCAGGTCACCGATCTCGGTGCCGCCGGCGGCGAATTCGCGGCAGAGCCGCTCGACGGCGGCCTCCACCGACCGCAGTTCGGCGTCGCGGTCGCGCAGCCGGATCCGGGGCGCGGTGCCGTCGCCCTCTCGGCCGGAACCGACTCCCGCCCGAAGTTCGTTGTCCTGCTCGGTCACCGTCGCGCCTCCGCCTCGCCCGATTCGCGTCACAGCTTCATCACTGTGTGGGGCCGAGGGTAGCGCTGTGCGGACCCTCCTGTGCGTCATTCGTGCAGGCTGGGGCGGACGGTGATGGTTCGGACTGCTTGCCAAGGGCAATTGCCCTATATCCCTAACGTCCGATCAATACATCCGATACCCTACGGCCCTCAGGCGCAGATGATCTTGCCACACTCGTCCCCGCCATCCCGCCTCGCCGCGTCAACTCCCCCACAACCAGTGCTCGAACCACAAGCGCCCCCACCCTCCGCTGCACCGGGAGTCCGATGTCTGACGACACCTCACTTCAGATCCCGTTCCGGTACCGCCGCAGTCCGCACGGCCCGTACGCCACCGCGATGCACCGCGACTGGCTGATCCGCCATCCACTGCTCCCCGACGTCGACCACCCCGGCTACGCGCACTGGGAGGTGGTGGACCTCGCCGCGCTCGGCTACCCGGACGCGGGCCCGGACGAACTCGCCCTGGCCGCCGACCTGATGGGCTTCTACTTCCTCTTCGACGACCAGTTCGACGGCCCGCTCGGCCGCCGCCCCTCCGAGGTCGCCCCGATCTGCGAGCGGCTGATCGCGGTCCTGCACGGAGCCCGCCCCGACCAGGGCTCCGCGGTCGAGACCGCCTTCGCCGACCTCTGGAACCGCAGCGCGCACGGCATGCCCGCACGCTGGCAGGCGCGCGCCGCCTACAACTGGGAGTACTACCTGGCCAGTCACCCGGCCGAGGCGGCCGGCCGGATCTCCACCCGACCCCCCGACCGGGACGGCTACCTCGAACTCAGACGGGGCACCGCGGCGATGGAGACCATCTTCGACATGGTCGAGCGACTCGGCCATTTCGAGGTCCCCGCCGCCGTCCTGCACCACCCGGTGCTGCGTCAACTCCGCCAACTGGCCGCCGACATACCGTCACTCAGCAACGACGTGCGGTCCTTCCCGCTGGAGGCGCCGCGCGGGGACGTCAACAACCTGGTCATGATCGTCCAGCGCGAACGCCGCTGCACGGCCGAGGAGGCCTGCGCGGCGGTCATCGCGGAGGCCCAGCTGATGGTCGAGCGCTGCGCCGAACTCCAAGGCCGACTGCCCGACGTCTACCGCGAGTTGGGCCTGTCCAGGATCGAACGCACGATCGCCCAGCGGTACGCGGACGGGCTGCTCACCTGGCTGGCCGGCTACCTCAACTGGGAGGCCCGCACCGGCCGGTACCACTCCGTCTGACGCCCGCCGCACGCCCGCGCAACCGGCCCGCGCAACCGGCCCGCACGGACGGCCGGCACGGACGGCCGGCACGGACGGCCGGCACGGACGGCCGGCACGGACGGCCGGCACGGACGGCCGGCCCGCCGGCGACGACCGGAACGCGCACCCTCCGTACGGATCCGACGTACGGACCGTAGCCGCGCGCGCGTCCGACGGCTATCGTGCTCGACGGCGGGCGCCCCGACCGGGAGCCCGGCCTCTGTGCGTGTCCAGCCCCTCCCGCCGGGCCGCCCCCGACCGGGCGGTCCGGCGCGCCGCCCCGGCCCTCCCGCCGGACGGCGCCCGACGTCGCGAGGAGACACCAAGAGCATGACGGTCTACCAGCCCCCCGGCGCACCCGGCAGCATCGTCGCCTACCGCTCCCGGTACGAGCACTGGATAGCCGGCGGATGGACGCCCCCGGTGCGCGGCGAGTACTTCGACGACCCGACGCCCGTCACCGGCGAGGTGTTCACCGAGGTCGCCCGCGGCACCGCCGAGGACATCGAGGCCGCCCTGGACGCGGCCCACGCCGCCGCCCCCGCCTGGGGCCGGACCCCGGCCGCCGAGCGGGCCCAGGTGCTGCTGCGGATCGCGGACCGGATAGAGGCCAACCTGGAGCAGCTGGCCGTCGCGGAGAGCTGGGAGAACGGCAAGCCGGTGCGCGAGACGCTGGCCGCCGACCTCCCGCTGGCCGTCGACCACCTGCGGTACTTCGCCGGCGCGCTGCGCGCCCAGGAGGGCAGCCTCTCCCAGCTGGACGAGGACACCGTGGCGTACCACTTCCACGAGCCGCTGGGCGTGGTCGGCCAGATCATCCCGTGGAACTTCCCGATCCTGATGGCGATCTGGAAGCTCGCCCCGGCGCTCGCGGCCGGCAACGCGGTGGTGCTCAAGCCCGCCGAGCAGACCCCGGCTTCCGTGCTGCTGCTCGCCGAGCTGACCGCCGACCTGCTGCCGCCCGGCGTGCTCAACATCGTCACCGGCTTCGGCGAGGAGGCGGGCGCCCCGCTCTCCGCCAGCCCGCGGATCCGCAAGCTCGCCTTCACCGGCGAGACCGGCACCGGTCGGCTGATCGCCCGCGCGGCGGCCGACAACCTGATCCCGGTCACCCTGGAGCTCGGCGGCAAGAGCCCCAACGTGTTCTTCGCGGACGTCGCCGCCGCCTCGGACGCCTTCTACGACAAGGCCGTCGAGGGCTTCGCGATGTTCGCCCTCAACCAGGGCGAGGTCTGCACCTGTCCCAGCCGCGCGCTGATCGACTCCGCGATCTACGAGCGACTGCTCGGCGACGGCCTGGAGCGGGTGCGCGCGATGCGCCAGGGCGACCCGCTGGACACCGAGACCCAGGTCGGCGCCCAGGCCAGTGTCGAACAGCTGAAGAAGATCCTCTCGTACTTCGAGATCGGCCGGGCCGAGGGCGCCAAGGTGCTCGTCGGCGGCGAGCGCGCCGACCTCGGCGGCTCCCTGGCCGGCGGCTACTACGTGACGCCGACCGTCTTCGAGGGCGACAACTCGATGCGGGTCTTCCAGGAGGAGATCTTCGGCCCGGTGGTCTCGGTGACCCGCTTCGACGGCTTCGACCAGGCCGTCGCCCTCGCCAACGACACCCAGTACGGGCTCGGCGCGGGCGTGTGGACCCGCAGCCTCAACACCGCCCACCGGGCCGGGCGCGCCATCCAGGCAGGTCGCGTGTGGACCAACTGCTACCACGCCTACCCGGCACATGCCGCCTTCGGCGGGTACAAGAACTCCGGCATCGGGCGGGAGAACCACAAGGCGCTGCTGGAGCACTACCAGCAGACCAAGAACCTGCTGGTCAGCTACTCCCCCGACGCGGTCGGCTTCTTCTAGGCCGGGCCCTGCGAAAGTGTGGAGCGGGAGACCGGTCCCGGTCTCCCGCTCCACCGCCACTCCCCGCGGCGGGCACTCGGGTCAAACCCACTCGGGTCAAACCCACTCGGGTCAAACCACGGGGCAAAACCACCCGTCTCAGGATCTAAGCACATGAATCCTGCTATTTTTCCCGACGCGCCGCCGACATGCCCGGACAGACCCTGCGAACGCCCTAGAACAGGACTCCCCAACACCCTTCAACCCGGGAGTCCCGCATGACCATCGCCGTCTCCAAGCTCTCCGACCCGGCCGTCCGCGACTTCGTCACCGCGATCAACGCGGGCGACCGCCAGGCCTTCCTCGCCCTGCTCACGCCGGACGCGACCATGTCCGACGACGGCTCCGACCGGGACCTACAGGACTGGATCGACCGGGAGATCTTCAGCTCCCACGGCCACATGGAGGTCCAGACCGAAGCGGACAGCGGCCGCGCACTGATCGCCAACTTCCGCAACGAGGCCTGGGGCGAGATGCGCACCGCCTGGCGCTTCACGGTCGACGGCGGGAAGATCAGTCGCTTCGACACCGGCCAGGCGTAGCGCCCCGGCTCACGACAGCCCCAGGCACCCCCGCACCGCGCGGATCAGGTTCCGCGAGCGGATGTCCCCGGTCACGCCCGGCTGCATGCCGTTGGTGACGTAGCCGAAGCCCAGCCCCAGCTCCGGGTCGGCGAAGCCCAGCGAGCCGCCCCGGCCGGGGTGTCCGAAGCTCGCCGGGGAGGCCATCGGCGCGGTCGGGCCGTGTCGCCAGAAGCCCAGCCCGAAAGTGGAGTTGACGATCAGTACCCGGTCCGGCCCGCTGACCGCCGGCCCGGCCGCGCGGGTCAGCACCTCGGGTCCGAGCAGCGGCGGCAGCAGCGCGCCGGAGCCGTCCGGACGGTCCGCCGCGCCGATCAGCGCCGCGTAGAAGCGGGCCAGCGAACGGGCGGTGCCGATGCCACCGGCGCCGGGGATCTCGGCGGCCTGCACCGCCGGGTCGTTCATGTTCACCCCGGGGAGCACCGAGGCGAAGGCCCGCGCGGTCAGCGAGGACGGATCCTGGTAGGCGTCCCGGACGGACTGCTTGGGCCGCAGCCGCAGCCCGCTCGGGCCGGTCCGGGCCGCCTCCGGGGCGGGCAGGTCGACCAGCTTGCCGACCCGCGGCGCGGCCCCGGCCGGCAGCCCGATCCACAGGTCCAGCCCGAGCGGCCGGGCGATCTCCTCGGCGAAGTACTGCCCGATCGTCCGACCGCTCACCCGCCGCACCACCTCCCCGACCAACCAGCCGAAGGTGTACGGGTGGTAGCCGTGCGCCGTCCCCGGCTCCCAGGCGGGCGCCTGGGCGGCGACCGCGGCGACAGCGCGCTCCCAGGTGAGCACGTCCTCCAGCCGCAGCGGCACGTCCAGCGCGGGCACCCCGACCTGGTGCGAGAGCAGCCAGCGCACCGGCACCCCGCCCTTGCCCTCGGCGGCGAACTCCGGCCAGTACGAGGCCACCGGCGCGTCCAGGTCGAGCAGGCCGCGCTCGACGGCCAGCAGCGCGGCGGTCGCGGTCAGCCCCTTGGTCACCGAGCGCAGCACCTGCGCGGTGTCCGCCGTCCACGGCACCGCCGGCGCGGGCCGCCCGCCCACCTCGGGCCGGGCGTCACCGCCCCACAGGTCGACCACCTTGCGGCCGCGCACGTACAGCGCGAAGGCCGCGCCGAGCTCGCCGTACTCGACGAAGTTCCGCGCGAAGGCCGCCCGTACGGGCTCGAACCCCTCGGCCGTCTCGCCCCAGATCTCCACCACCGCGCGCCGCCTCCAGCCGTCCTGACCGTCATCGTCCGTCGTCCGTCGTCGTCCACCCGCGTTCGAAGGTCCGTGGAAATCCGTTCGAACCGAGCCCCGAAACCCTAACCTGTCCCTCATGACCAACCCTGCCGAAGAGCTGCTGGACGTCGTCGACGAACACGACCGGGTGATCGGGACCGCCCTGCGCGGCGAGGTCTACCGGCGCGGCCTGATCCACCGCTGCGTCTTCGTCCTGGTCCGCGACCCGGCCGGGCGGATCTTCGTGCACCGCCGCACCGACACCAAGCTGTTCGCCCCCGGCGCCTACGACATGTTCGTCGGCGGCGTGGTCGGCTCCGGCGAGAGCTACGCCGAGGCCTCCGTCCGCGAGGCCGAGGAGGAGCTCGGCGTCCACGGCATCGTCCCGCGCCCGCTGTTCAAGTTCCTCTTCCGGGAGCCGGACAACGGCAAGCTCTCCTGGTGGTGCGACATGTACGAGGCGGAGTGGGACGGCCCGGTCGCCCCGCAGGAGTCCGAGATCGCCTGGCACGCCTGGCTCGCCCCCGACGAACTCGCCGAGCGCGTCACCCGCGACACCTTCGTCCCTGACGGCCTCGACGCCTACCGCCGCTACCTGGACTTCCGGGCCGCATAGGGCGTACAGCCCGCCTGCGGCCCGGGCCCTACGGGCCGTACGGCCTGTTCAGGCCGCATGGGCCGCCGGGCGACCGCCGGATAGGCTGGCGCGCATGGCCTCCCGCACGCCGTCCCCGACGGCCGACCGCGCAGCACGGACCTCCGCACCCGACCGGGCGGCGGCGGGTGAGCGGCCGCGCCGACGGCTGAGCGTGGACGAACGGCGGGAGCAGCTGATCGCGGTCGCTCTGGAGCTGTTCAGCCGGCGCCCGCCGGAGGAGGTGTCGATCGACGACATCGCCGCCGCCGCGGGCGCCTCCCGGCCGCTCGTCTACCACTACTTCCCCGGCAAGCAGGCGCTGTACGAGGAGTCGCTGCGGCGGGCCGGGCAGGAGCTGTCGGCCCGCTTCGAGGAGCCCATGGAGGGGCCGCTGTCGGAGCGGCTGTACCGGGTGATGGGCCGCTACCTGGACTTCGTGCACAGCCACGGACCGGGCTTCGCCGCACTGCTGCGGGGCGGCTCGGTGGCGGCCAGCGCGGGCACCTCGGCGGTGATCGACGACGTGCGCCGGGCCGCCCAGGAACAGATCCTGGCCCATCTGGCCGTCCCCACGCCCAGCCCCGGGCTGCGGCTGACCGTCCGGGCCTGGATCGCCAACGCCGAGATCACCTCGCTGGAGTGGCTGGGCGAGCGCTCGGTGCCGCTGGAGGAGCTGCAGTTGCACCTGGTGCAGGAGTTCGTCGCGGCGCTCACCCTCACCGCCGCCCGGGAGCCGGCGCTCGCCGCGGAACTGGCCTCCTTCTTCGCGGACGAGCACCCGCAGGGGCCGACCGGGCGCCTGGTACGGGACCTCGCCGGGCTGTTCGCCGTCCCGGGGATCCTCGACGCGGTCACCGCGCTCGCCGCCGAATCCACGGACGAACCGTCCCCGTAGGCCACCGAAGTGCCGGTACGGCGCCGGGCCCAGCCGTGCCCAGCCGTGCCCAGCCGTGCCCACGGCGGTGCTCACGGCGGAGTCCTCGGTGGGGCGGCCCGATCGCCCGAGTGATCATCGGGTCATCCTGCGGTTCGGTCAGGACGGTGGCCTCTGATAGGAATGGGCGGGGATCTGACGGCACGCCGCCACGGCGCGCCCGGTCCCACCCGAACCACCGACAGCAGACGGAGCAGAGCGGGGGGCTCACCAGTTGACCCAGGACGTCCAGTTCAGCGCGGAGGCCAACCCCTTCGCGGCAGCCGAGCAGGTCTGCGCGACCCTCGGCACGCTCACCGACGCCCTCTTCGACGAGCACACCTCGCGCCACCCGGCGGCCTCGCTGAGCGCCCCACGCCTGGCCGGGCACCCCGCCGCCGAGGCGCTGTTCGGCCTGCCGCTCGCCCCCAACGGACCGGTGCACACCGCGCTCGACCGGCTCGGCACGGTGATCACCGCCGGGACCGCCCGTCCGGGCACCGGCGCGCCGGTCGCCGAACGGGTGATCACCGCCCTGCAGGCCCGCTACGGCGGCGGAGCGGTGCGCGGCGCCATCGCCGACCGGGGCACCACCTCGGCCGCGCTGTTCCAGCTTCCGGTCACCGGCGAGTTCGCCGACGCCAAGCTGCGCCCGCCGTTCGCCCCCGCACTGGCCGCGCTGGCGGCCGGGCAGCAGACCCGGCAGCCGGTCGAACTGCCCACCGGCGCGGGCGCCGAGGTCCGGCTGGTCGTCCCTACCGGCTTCCACCCGCTGACCTCCCCGGGCGGGCCCCCGGGAGTCTCCGCCCGTACCGTGCCCCCGCTGCGGGCCGACACGGACCTGACCGACGCGGACCGGACCGACGGTGCCTCCCCCGCCACCGTGGCCGCGGCCGAAGAGCTGACCGGGCACCTGGCCGAGG
Organism: Streptomyces novaecaesareae; assembly: GCF_000716875.1. GTDB lineage: Bacteria > Actinomycetota > Actinomycetes > Streptomycetales > Streptomycetaceae > Kitasatospora > Kitasatospora novaecaesareae. The sequence continues at coordinate 36,684 of NZ_JNWQ01000023.1, forward strand.
TCGCCGAGGAACTGTTCAGCGCCACCGGCCGCGAACCGCGCCGCGACTTCGCGGTGATCTCCGCCACCCTGGCCGACCTGATCCACGACGCGGGCGTCGTGTACGCGGGCGTCTGCGCCCTGGAGCTGGACGGCCGTAGCTCGGACGCCGCCCTCGTCGTCTCGCTCGCCCCTCACCCGCTGCCGATCACCGCGCTCGCCACCGAGCTGGCCACCGTCCGACGGCACGCCGAGGTGTGGACGGTCCTGCTGCCGGCCGGCCCGGCCGCCGTCCTGGTCGAGGGGCGGACCGTCCCGGTGCCCGGGCCACTGGCCGCCGACGGGCAGCGGCGCTGGGTCGTCACCTCCGCCGTCCAGGCCTTCGTCCCGCTGCCCGACGGCGGAACGGTGCTGTGCGCGCAGCTGTCCACGGCCCGGCCGGAGGACTGGGAGCTGTACACCGAGGCCTTCGCGGAGCTGCTGAAGAGCATCCAGTTCGGCTGGGACGGCGAGCCCGCCCCGGTGGTGCCCGCCCCGGCGCCGGCTCCGGCTTTCACGACCGCTCCCGCCCCCGTCGAAGCGGACGCCGAGAAGGGCGCCGTGAAGGAGGCGGAGCGGGAGGCGAAGGACGAGGCGGAGGAGGAGCCGGACGAGGTACCGGTGCACCTGCGCGGTACCCCGGTACGGGTGCCGCCTGCGGACTTCAACCCGTTCGCCCCGGTCTCCGAGCAGCCCGCCGTCGAGGCCGCGGCGGCCGAGGAGCAGTCGCCGCACAAGGGCACGCCGGTCATGGTCCCGCCGCCGGACTTCAACCCCTTCGCCATGCCGGACCTCCCGTCCACGCCGGCCGAGCAGCCGAGCACGGCGCCCGCGGCCGCCGACCCGTTCGGCACCACGGTCTCGGCCGAGCAGAAGAACGACCCGTTCGGCACCACCGTCACCCCACAGGGCCCGGCCGTCCCCCCGCCGCCCTCGACCCCGCCCGTCATCCCGGCACCGGCACCGGCCGCCGCGACGGAGACCGCGGGCGAGCAGGAGTCGCCGCGCAAGGGCACGCCGGTCATGGTCCCGCCGCCGGACTTCAACCCCTTCGCCATGCCGGAGCTCCCGTCCACGCCGGCCGAGCAGCCGGAGGCCGGGGCGGAGACGGAGGCGGCACCGGAGCACCGCCCGTTCGGGTAACAGATGACGGCTGACAGGTAACAGATTTCAGATTTCGTTCGCTGAAATCCGTCAGCTGAAATCTGTCATCTGTTACCTGTCACCCGTCAGCCGTCGACCGCCGGCTGTCACCCGCCACGCGACCGCGCCGCGACCGCCAGTGCGATGGCGGTCTGGGGGTTTCCGCTCTCAGTCACCGGCCGTTACCGTCCGCCCGACCCTCAACTGCCCCCGGGGAGAGGCCCGATGGGGCGATCACCGCCAACCACCCGGCACGACGGCCGAGTTCACCCTCAGCCCGCGCGTCGCGCCAGGTGCACCACGTCCGGCACCCCGCGCGACACCGGGATCTCGTGCGTCACCACATCCGAGAACCCCGCCGCCCGCAGCGCCTCCTCGAAGGCCGACGACGGCTGCGCGCTCCACACCGCCAGCACGCCGCCCGGCCGCAGCCGGTGCCAGAGCACCGCGAGCCCGTCCGCGCCGTACAGCCCGTTGTTGGAGTCGGTGACCGTCCAGTCCGGCCCGTTGTCGATGTCCAGGCACAGCGCGTCGTAGCGCTCGCCGTCCGCCGCCGCGAGGTACTCCAGCAGGTCGGTGTGGAGCACCGCGACCCGCTCGTCGTCGAGCGCACCGCCCGAGAAGGCGCCGAGCGGGCCGTTCCGGTGCCAGTCGATGATCGCGGTCTCCCGCTCGACGATGGCGATCCGCCCCCAGCACGACTCGGCCACCGCGTACGCCAGCGAGAAGCCGACCCCGAGGCCGCCGATCAGCACCGACGGCCGGTCGACCCGCCCGCCGGTGCGGTTCAGCTCGTCCAGCGCCGCCTGGATCAGCAGCCGCTCCGAGCGTCCGTCGGCGGTGTCCATGAGGAAGCAGCCGTTGGCGATGATCTCGAAGTGCCGACCGCGCTGTCGCAGCACCACCTCGCCGAACGGTCCTTCCCGTCGGTCGAGCGTGACGACGGCCTCGTGGCCGTCCCGCTCGGGCAGTGCGGTGGTCATCCGTCCTCCTGGCGGACTCGGGCGAACTCAGGCGAACCCGCGTGAGCTCGAACGAACTCTGGCGAACTCCGGCGAACCCGCCTGCCGAACCGCCCCGGTACGAGCACCGGACCGTCCCGGTGCGGACGAGTACCCGCCCGACAATAGCCGAGTCCGCACCCGCTCCCGTCAGGTCGTGATCAGCACCCCGGCGTAGGAGGCGCCCGCGACGACCACCCAGGAGCCGAGCCCGAGCAGGGCGATCCGCCCGCCGGTCCGGATCATGGTCGGCAGGTGCACCGCGCTGCCGAGTCCGAACAACGCGGCGGCCAGCAGGAGTTCCTGGGCGTCCCCGGCCAGGCCGAGCGCCCGCTCGGGCAGCACGCCGGTGGTCCGCAGGACGATCATCGCGAGGAACCCCGCGACGAACAGCGGCACGATCGTCGGCCGGCTGCCGGCCTTCACCGAATTCTCGGCCCCACCCGAGCCCCCACCCGAGCCCGCAGCCGCCCCCCGCAGGTTCCGCCGCACCACGACGGCCACCCCCGCGACCAGCGGCGCCAGCAGCACCACGCGCATCAGCTTGACCAGCACCGCCTCGCGCAGCGCCCCCACCCCGCCGGTCTGCGCGGTGGCGACGACCTGCCCGACGTCGTGCACGCTCGCGCCGACCCAGCGCCCGAACTCCACCTCGCCGAGCCCGAGCGGCTGCTGGAGCAGTGGCAGGACGGCGATCGCCAGCGTCCCGCACAGGGTGACCAGCGCCACCGAGGCCGCGACGTCCTCCTCCTCGCTGCCCGCCGCCTGGCTGACCGCGCCGATCGCCGAGGCGCCGCAGATCGAGTACCCGGTGGCGACCAGCAGCGGCTGGTCCCCGGGCAGGCCGAGCCTCCGGCCCAGCCAGAGCGTCCCCGCGAAGGTGGCGGCGACCACCGCGAGCACCATGGCGACGGTGGCCCAGCCGAGGCCGAGCACGTCGTCCAGGCTGAGCTTGAGCCCGAGCAGGACGATCCCGAGCCGCATCAGCCGCTTCCCGGCCGTGGAGAGCCCCGACCGGGCGACCCCGCGGACCACCGGCCGCAGTCCCGGCAGGTGGGCCGCGGCCATACCGAGCACGACGGCGGCGGTGAGCTTGGGCACCGCCGGCACCACCGCGTGGACGCCGACGGCGGCGGCCACCCCGAGGGCCGCGAGCAGCAGCCCCGGGGCGTCGCCGCGCATCGGGGGCAGTGAGCGGGTACGGAGCGGGCGGGTTCGGGCGGCGCGCTGCTTGAGGGTGAGTGCCACGCCGCCGCTCACTGCTCCTGGTCGGCGGGGAGCCGGTAGACCCGCCGGATGCTGGTGCCGAGCCGCGAGACGTCCGCGCCGTACACGTGGATGGAGATGGCCGTGCTGCTACAGGCGTTGCGCACCAGGTGGATGTCGCCGGGCGGGGCGAAGGCGGCGACGGTGCCGGCCGGGCCGGCCACGTGCTCGGTCTCGACCAGCCGGGCGGTGCGGCCGTCGGAGACCAGCCGGTAGCGGGTCTCGCTCTCCTGGCCCCGGTGGACGCCGGCCACGCACCAGGACACGTGGTCATGGATCGGGGTCTGCTGCCCGGGCAGCCAGACCAGGGCGACGACGGAGAAGCTGCCGTCCTCCTCGGCGTGCAGGACGTGCTGGCGGTAGCGCTGCGGGTCGCCCTCGCACTGGGCGGGGGTGAGCAGCGCGTCGGGCCCGTCCTGGTCGGCGAGGAGGTGCGGGGCGAGGCGCTCGCCGACCAGGTAGGCGGTGAGCTCCGGGGGCAGTCCGCGGTCCACGACGGCGCGGATCTCACTGATCAGCGCCGCCATCCGCTCGGTGAGCCGGTCGGTGAGCCGGTCGGTGCCGACTGTGGCTGGGGGTGTCATGCCAGCAGGTTCGGACCTACGGACCTATCACGTCCAAGGAGGGTTCGTAAGCGATACCCCTACCCCGACTTATGGATCAGCAGCCCACCCGGCTCGCCGCCGCCTGCCGCAGGTGGTCCAGCACCAGTCCGGTGGCCGGGATGCGGCGGTGCTCGCGCAGCACGTACGCGCTCACCTGCCGCCGCAGGTGCGGCTCGACGGCCCGCCCGGTGACCTTGCGGTGGCACATGAAGGAGAGCACCAGCGCGGGCATGAGGGCGATCCCGACCCCGGCGGCGACGAGGGACTGCACCGCGAGGTTGTCGTCGGTGGAGAAGACGATGTCCGGCGCGAAGCCCTCCTCCGCGCACACGTGCAGCAGGTTGGCCCGACATCGCGGGCAGCCGGCGATCCAGCGCTCGCCGTCGAGGTCGGCGAGCCGTACGGCGTGCCGGCGGCCGAGCGGGTGCCCGACCGGCAGCAGCACCGTGAGCAGGTCCTCCATCAGCGGGATCTCGTCCAGCCCGTCCGGCACCTCGGTGGCCGCGCCCGGGTAGCGGAAGGCCAGGGCGATGTCGCACTCCCCGCGCAGCAGCCGCTGGACGGAGTCCGGCGGCTCGGCCTCCAGCAGCTCGACGCGTACGCCGGGGTGCTCGGCGAGCAGCCGGGCCATCGCCTCGGGTATCAGGGTGGCGTTGGCGCTGGGGAAGGCGCAGACCCGCACCCGCCCGGCGCGCAGCCGGGCGAGCGCGGCGAGCTGCTGCTGGGCGGCGGACATGCTGCCGAGGATGACCTCGGCGTGCCGGGAGAGCGCCTCGCCCGCCTCGGTGAGCCGCAGCCCGCGCCCGGCGCGGGTGAACAGCGGGACGCCGACGGTGCGTTCGAGGGCCTTCATCTGCTGGGTGATGGCGGGCTGGGTGTAGCCGAGTTCGCGGGCGGCGGCCGAGTACGAACCGGCCCGCACGACCTCGTGGAAGGTCCTGATGTGTCGCGAGTCGAACACCGGCTCCATGGCCCCTCCGCCCATCGTCCGTCGCCTGCCCCGCAATCATAAGAGGAATTTGGAGCCTTCGGACCTAACCCCACGGACACCTATGGTTAAGGATCGAACCATCCTTCTCACTGCTGAGCCGACGGCGGCAGCCCCATCGCCACCCCGGCCTCGACCACCGGCGCCCCGCCCCGCATGCTCGGGCTGCGCCGGCTGCGCTTCTCGACGAAGCGGGCGAGCCAGGAGAGCAGCAGGCACATGCCGATGTAGATCGGCGCGATCACGATCACGACCGGGATGAACGGCAGGTCGTAGTCCAGGTTGGTGGCGATCAGCTTGCCCGCGTGCAGGAACTCCTCGTAGGTGATCAGGAAGCCCAGCGAGGTGTCCTTGAGCGCGACCACCAGCTGGCTGATGATGGCCGGCAGCATCGCCCGGTTGGCCTGCGGCACGAGCACGTACGTCATCACCTGGGTCTTGCGCATGCCCAGCGCGTACGCCGCCTCCCGCTGCCCCTTGGGCACCGCGAGCACGCCGGCCCGGAACACCTCGGCCAGCACCGAGCCGTTGTAGAGCACCAGTCCGGCCACCAGCGCCCAGAGCGGCTGCACCTTGAGCGCGACGAACACGAAGAAGATCATCACCAGCAGCGGCATGGCTCGGAAGAACTCGACCACCAGCGTGGAGAACCAGCGCACCACCCGATGGTCGGACAGCCGCCCGGCCGCGAACAGCGCGCCGAAGGGCAGCGCGAACAGCACCGTCCAGCCGAAGGCCTGCAGGGTGTTGCCGAGCCCGCGCAGCAGCAGGTCCTGTACGCCCCGGTACTCGAAGGGCTCCCACTTGGCGTAGGTGAACTGGTGGGTGTGGAACAGCATGTAGACGATCCAGGCGATCACGCCCGCGATCACCAGCAGCGCGATCCCGCCGTACAGCCGGTGGCGGGCGAGCGCCTTCGGGCCGGGGATGTCGTACAGCGCCGAGGATTCAACGGTCATCGGGACACCGCCACTCGTCGTTCCAGCAGGTTGAAGACGGCGCTGATGGCCAGGGTGATGATCAGGTAGCCGACGGCGATCCAGACGAAGGTCCAGACGATGCTGTAGCCCAGCTCGTTGATGGTCCGGTAGGTGCCCAGCAGTTCGGTGACGCTGAACGAGCCGGCGATCGCCGTGTTCTTCGCCAGCGCGATCATCACACTGCCGATCGGCGCCACCACCGAGCGGTACGCCTGCGGCAGCACCACCAGGCTCATCGTCTGCCCGAAGTTCATGCCGAGGCTGCGGGCCGCCTCGCCCTGCCCGGTCGGCACGGTGTTGACGCCCGAGCGCATCGCCTCGCAGACGAAGGCCGAGGTGTAGCAGCCGAGCGCGAGCACGGCGAAGGTGTAGAAGGGCAGGGTGATGTCGAACCGGGGCAGGCCCAGCACCACGATGAAGAACAGCAGGGTCAGCGGCGTGTTGCGCAGCACCGTCACCCATGCCGTCCCGAACACCCGCAGCGGTCTGATCGGCGAGACCCGGAAGCTCGCGATCAGCACCCCCAGCACCAGCGACAGCACGGCGCTCACCGCGAACAGCGAGAGCGTGCCGAGGAAGCCGTCCCAGTAGGTCGACCAGTTGTCGGTCAGCGTTTTCACGGCGCGGCCCTCTCAGTACCGGTCGATCTGCGGCGGGTTCGGCGCGGTTTCCCCGGAGAGCCCGAGGGTCGCCTCGAAGGCCTTCTTCCAGTCGCCGTTCTGCTCGTGCTGCTGCAGCGCGTCGTCCAGCGCCAGGCGCAGCACGGTGTCGTTCTTCGGCACCCCGATCCCGTACGGCTCGGTCGAGAACAGCGGGCCGACCACCTTGAGCTCGTCCGGCACCTTGGCCGCGTAGCCGAGCAGGATCGCGTTGTCCGTGGTCACCGCGTCGACCTGGTTGGTGATCAGGTTGTCCACGCAGGCCGAGTAGGTGTCGTAGCCGATCAGCTTGGCCTTCGGGTACTTCGACTGGATGCGCTGGTACGGCGTGGAGCCGGCCGCCGAACAGACCTTCTTCCCGTTCAGGTCCTGCGGGCCGTGGATGCTGTTGTCGTTCTTTCGCACCAGCAGCGACTGCCCGGCGACGAAGTACGGCCCGGCGAAGCCGACCAGCTTCTTCCGGTTGTCGTTGATGGTGTAGGTGCCGACGTAGTAGTCCACCTGGCCGTTCTGCAGCGCGGTCTCGCGGTTCGCCGAGGCGATCGTCTTGAACTGGATCTTGTTCGGCGGGAAGCCGAGGGAGGCGCCGACCATCTTGGCGATCTCGATGTCGAAGCCGGAGTACTCGCCGGTGGCCGGGTTCTTCTGGCCCAGGTACGGCTGGTCCTCCTTGGCACCGACCACCAGATGGCCCCGGCTGCGGGCGGCGTCCAGGGTCGGCGAGCCGGTGATCGACGAGGCGTCCTGCACCTGGTAGCTGGGCAGCGCGCTGGGCTGCGGGCCCTTCGGCGGCGGGGTGCCGGCCTTGCCGCAGCCCGTCGCCAGCGCGGCGAGCAGCAGGGCGGCGGCGAGCACGCGCGTCCCCGCCCGCGCGCCGGGCGTCGTCTCACGGTTCACGGCGCCGCCTCAGTGCTTCAGGATCTTGGACAGGAAGTCCCGGGCGCGCTCGCTCTCGGGGGCTCTGAAGAAGTCCTCCGGGGCGCGGTCCTCGACGATCCGGCCGTCCGCCATGAACACCACCCGGTTCGCGGAGGCCCGGGCGAAGCCCATCTCGTGGGTGACCACGACCATCGTCATGCCCTCGTGCGCGAGCTGGCGCATGACGTCCAGCACCTCGTTGATCATCTCGGGGTCGAGCGCCGAGGTGGGCTCGTCGAACAGCAGCGCCTTGGGGTCCATGGCGAGCGCGCGGGCGATCGCGACCCGCTGCTGCTGGCCGCCGGAGAGCTGGGCCGGGTACTTGTCGGCCTGCGACGCGAGACCGACCCGCTCCAGCAGCGCGCGGGACTTGGTCTCCGCCTCCGCCTTGGGCCGGCCGCGGACCTTGATCTGCGCGAGCGAGACGTTCTGCAACACGGTCTTGTGCGCGAACAGGTTGAAGGACTGGAACACCATGCCGACCTCGGCCCGCAGCCGGGCGAGCCCCTTGCCCTCCTCGGGCAGCGGTTCGCCGTCGATCAGGATGGTGCCGTTCTCGATCGGTTCCAGCCGGTTGATCGCGCGGCAGAGCGTGGACTTGCCGGATCCTGACGGACCGATGACCACGACGACCTCGCCGCGGCCCACCGTCAGTTCGATGTCCTGCAACACGTGCAGGTCCCCGAAGTGCTTGTTGACCCCGCGCATCTCGATGAGCGGGGTGAAGGCCGAGGGGCCGCCCTGGGACGGCCCGGGAGCTGAGGTCACCGGTTGCGCCGCCCCTTCAGCAGCCAGCCCAGCACTCCGCCCGCGACGAGCGTGGCCAGCAGCGCGATCCAGAGCGGCGCGGTGACGGTGAACACCCAGAACTGGATCTTCACCTTGTCGAGGTTGGCGAACAGGAACCACACGGCGAGGATGACGATGACGCCGATCCCGACGTAGCGCGTGGGGATCCCGCCGATCTCACCGCGCGGGGAGCGGGACGAGCCGTCCGAAGTCTTGGTCACCGGAGCAGTCTGCGGGCCGGGCCGCCGTTTTGCCCGGATACGCGCCCTTCCGGGCCAGGGAGTAACCCGCACGGGGCAATCCGACCCCGTGCGGGTTTGAGCTCCGGCGCGACCGGTCGTGCCCTACCGCTCGCGCCCTCGCATCCCTACCGCTCGTCCCGCCACGAGCGCCAGAGCGCCGCGTACGGTCCGCCCGCCGCGACCAGCTCCGGGTGGCTGCCGTACTCGCTGATCCGCCCGCCCTCGACCACCGCGATCACGTCCGCGTCGTGCGCGGTGTGCAAGCGGTGGGCGATGGCGATGACCGTCCGGCCCTCCAGCACGCGGGAGAGCGAGCGCTCCAGGTGCCGGGCGGCGCGCGGGTCGAGCAGCGAGGTGGCCTCGTCCAGCACCAGGGTGTGCGGATCGGCCAGCACGAGCCGGGCCAGCGCCAGTTGCTGGGCCTGCGGCGGGGTCAGCGAGGTGCCGCCCGAGCCCACCTCGGTGTCCAGCCCCTCCGGCAGGGCGTCCACCCAGGCACCGGCGTCCACCGCGTCCAGCGCGGCCCGCAGCTCGGTGTCGTCCGCGTCGGGCGCGGCCAGCCGCAGGTTGTCCCGCAGGGTGCCGACGAAGACGTGGTGCTCCTGGTTCACCAGGGCCACCTCGGCGCGCACCCGCTCGGCCGGCATCCGCGACAGCGCCGCCCCGCCGAGGGTCACACTGCCGCCGCCGGGGGCGTAGATCCCGGCCAGCAGCCGCCCGAGGGTGGACTTTCCCGCCCCGGACGGCCCGACCAGCGCGACCCTGCTGCCCGGGGCGACGTCCAGGCTGATCCCGTGCAGGACGTCCGCGCCCTCGCGGTAGCCGAACCGGACGTCCCGGGCCTCCACCCGGCGGCCGTCCGGGCGGGCGGACTCGTCCCCCTCGTGCTCCGGCACCTCGCGCACGCCGACCAGCCGGGCCAGCGAGGCCTGCCCGATCTGCAGCTCGTCGTACCAGCGCAGGATCAGGTCCACCGGGCCGGTCAGCATCTGCGCGTACAGCACGCCGGTGGTCAACTGGCCGACGGTGATCCAACCCCGGAGTGTGAACAGCCCACCGAGCACCAGCGTCGCGAGCACCGCCGCGGTGTAGACCGCGTCGATGGTCGGGAACCAGACCGAGCGCAGCCACAGGGTGTAGCGCTCCCAGGCCAGCCACTCGCGCAGCTTGCGGTCGGTCAGCCGGATCCGCTCGTCACCCAACCGCAGCGCCTCGACCGTCCGCCCGGCGTCCACCGTCTCGGCCAGGACGGTGTTCACCGCGGCGTACCCGGCCGACTCGTTGCGGTAGGACTGCGGCGCGCGCCGGAAGTACCAGCGGGAGGTGGCCAGCAGCAGCGGCAGGCCGACCAGCGAGGTCAGCGCGAGCACCGGCGAGGTGACCAGCAGCGCGCCGAGCAGCAGCAGCAACGACACCACCGCGACGGCGAGTTCGGGCACCGCCTCGCGGACCGACTTGTCCAGCCGGTCGACGTCCGTGGTGCCCCGGGAGACCAGGTCCCCCGTGCCGGCCCGCTCCAGCACGCCGGTCGGCAGCGCGACCGAGCGGACCAGGAAGTCCTCGCGCAGGTCGGCCAGCACCCGCTCGCCGAGCACCGCGCCGCGCATCCGCGACCAGCCGGTGAAGGCGGCCTGCGCCACCAACGCCAGCAGGTACCAGGCGACGGCCACCGTGATCGTGGACCCGGTGGTGCCGGTGGCCAGCGACTCGACCAGGCTGCCGAGCACCCACGGCCCGACCAGCCCGGCCAGCGTGGCCACCGAGTGCAGCGCCACCACCACGGAGAACCCGCCGCGGTGCCGCCGCGCGAGCAGGATCAGGTACCCGCGCACGGCGGCCGGCGAGCCGACCGGCAGGGTGGCGGTCGGCCCCTGCTCCTCATGGACGGGGGGCTTCATGACGTACTCCTCGTGTGCGTCGCACGGCAGTTGACGGACCGGCCCACGGACCGGCCCCCAGACCGGTTCACCGGCCGGCTCCCCGGCCGGCTCACGGACCTATTCACGGACCTGTTCACGGACCTGTTCACACGGCCTCACCCACCGGCTGGGCCGCCGCCTCGTCGCGGGTGACCACGGCCCGGTAGGCCGGCTCGGACCGCATCAGCTCCCGGTGCCGCCCGGCCGCGGCCACCCGGCCGTCGCGCAGCAGCACCACCCGGTCCGCCTGGTCGAGCAGCAGCGGGCTGGTCGCGAACACCACGGTGGTGCGGCCCGCCCGGGTGTCCCGCAGCCCGGTGGCGATCCTGGACTCGGTGTGGGCGTCCACCGCGCTGGTCGGCTCGTCCAGCACCAGGACCGGCGGGTCCGCCAACAGGGCCCGGGCCAGGGCGAGCCGCTGGCGCTGCCCACCGGACAGCGAGCGCCCGCGCTCGGTGATCCGGGCGCGCATCGGGTCGCCCGCGCACTCCGGCGAGCCGTCCACCAGCGCCTCCAGCACGTCGTCCGACCGGGCGGCGGCCAGCGCCTCGGGCGCCGAGAGCCGGCCCGAGGACGGGACGTCGAACAGTTCGGCCAGCGTGCCCGAGAGCAGCACCGGCTCCTTGTCGTGGACCAGCACCGCCACCCTGGCCTCGGCCAGCGGCACCGTGTCCAGTTCCGTACCGCCGAGCCGCACGGAGGGCTGCTCCTGCTCGCCCTCGGCCAGCGGGACGTGGCCGCCGAGCCGTTCGGCGAGCGCCCCCGCGAAGTCCGGGTCTCCGCAGACCACCGCGGTCAGCTCGCCGGCCCGCGCGGTGAGCCCGCTCACCGGGTCGTGGAGGTCGGCCTTGGCCGGCCTGGTCAGCGAGGCCTCGGCCGCGCCCACGGTCCGGCTGAGCGACAGCACCCGGGCGGCCCGCCCGGAGGAGACCCGGGCGACGCTCCAGGCATGCGCCGCCTCGCCCAGGATCCGTAGCGGCGCCGCCAGGAAGGCGGTCGCGCCGTACACCGCGATCAGGGTGCCGACGGCGAGCTCGCCGGAGGCCGCCAGCCGGGCTCCGTACCACGTGACACCGACCACGAACAGGCCTGGCAGCAGTACCTGTTGGGCCTGCATCAGGGACCAGATCCGGGCCGATCGCACGGCCGCCGCCCGGACCTTCTGGGACGCGGCCCGGTACCGCTCCAGGAACAGCTCCTCGCCGCCGATGCCGCGCAGCACCCGCAGCCCGGCCACCGTGTCGGCGGCCAGCTCGGTGGCCTTTCCGCCCAGCGCGCGCTGCTGCTCGTAGCGCCGCTCGAACGGCCCGATCAACGGCCAGACCGAGGCGGCCAGGACCGGGACGCCGAGCAGCACCCCGACGCCCAGCACCGGCTCGACCACCAGCACCACCGAGCTGACGGCCAGCCAGACGATCACCGCGGACCGGACCCGGGCGACCAGCTCGACGTACCAGGCGATCCGCTCGACGTCCCCGCTGCCGACCGCGACGACCTCTCCGGTGGCGATCCGACGGGACAGCCCGGCCCCGAGGTGCGAGGCCTGCCGCGCCACCAACTGCCGCACCTGGCACGCGGCGTGCATCCAGTTCCAGACCGCCTGGCGGTGCGCCAGGACGGTGCCCGTAGCGGCGCCCGCGGCGAGCAGCAGGGCGAGCCCGCCGGCCCGCCAGATCCCGCCGGCGTCACCGTCGACGGCGGCCTGCACACCCAGGCCGAGCGGTATCGGCAGGGCGGCCTGACACCCCATCTCGAGCAGGGTCCACCAGGTGGCGAGCAACTGCCCGCGCCGCTGGCTGCGCTGCAGCCAGCGCAGGAAGGCCATGGGTGAGGCGAGGTCGGGACTGCCGGGATCGGCCAACGGCAGGGAGGAGAGCGGCATGACACTCCGATACGAACGGTGCGGAGGTACGGGGGAACACGTGGCACACGGGGAACACGGGTGCGAACGGGCACGCGCCGTACGGCACGGCGGCCCGGCTCACCCGAACGGCCCGAGCCGACGGGCGACGGCTGCGCGGCGCGAGGGCGCGGCGACTCGACACGTCCGGCGGGAGCACCGGACGGACACGGGAAGGGCACGAAGGGCCCTGATTTCAGGAGGTCATGTCCGCGAGCCTGCCAACCCCGATGTGACCTGCGCAACAGGTTTTCCGTCGCCGCACCCGACCGCCCGAACGACGGACCCCCGGTCGACCACCCGCCCGACCACCCCACCCGCGCACACCCGCCCACGCAGCCTCACCAGGGGCCTCCGATGCCACCCCCCGACGGGCCTCGACCCCCCGACACCCCCGCCCGAGCCCCTGCAAACCTTCGCCCAAAATTCGCCCATTCGGCGGGAACAATCCCGTTCCACAGCCAGTTGCCCCCCACTGGAAGCACCAACGACCAGGAGGGCACCCCGTCCCGTGAGCAACATCCCGAGCGTCACCCTCAATGACGGCGCGCAGATCCCGCAGCTCGGCTTCGGCGTGTGGCAGGTCCCGGACGGCGAGGCCACCGCCGCCGTGCGCTCCGCGATCGAGGCGGGCTACCGCTCCATCGACACCGCCGCCATCTACGAGAACGAGGCAGGCACCGGGGCGGCGATCGCCGAGGCACTGACGGGCGGCGTCGCCCGCGAGGACCTCTACATCACCACCAAGCTGTGGAACTCCGGCACCCGCGACTGGTCCGGCGAGCAGGGCCGCGACGCGGTGCTGCGCGAGTTCGACGCCTCGCTGGCCAAGCTCGGCCTCGACTACCTCGACCTGTACCTGATCCACTGGCCGCGCCCGATGCACGGCAGCTACCTGAACGTCTGGAAGGCGCTTGAGCAGCTGAAGGCGGACGGCCGGGTCAAGTCGATCGGCGTCTCCAACTTCGGCACCGAGCAGCTGACCCGCCTGCTCGACGAGGCCTCGGTCGTCCCGGTGCTGAACCAGGTCGAGCTGCACCCGTACTTCCCGCAGGAGGAGCTGCGCGCCTTCCACGCCCAGCACGGCATCGCCACCGAGGCGTGGAGCCCGCTGGGTCAGGGCGGCGAGCTGCTCGCCGAGCCGGCCCTGGTGAAGATCGCCGAGAAGCACGGCCGTACGGTCGCCCAGGTCGTGCTCCGCTGGCACCTGCAGAGCGGCGTGATCGCCATCCCGAAGTCGGTCACCCCGTCCCGGATCCGGGAGAACCTGGACGTCGCCGGCTTCGAGCTGGACGCCGAGGACCTCACCGCGATCGCCGCCGTCGCCACCGGCAAGCGCATCGGGCCGGACCCGCAGGGCTTCGACTGGAACTGACCCCAGCCCAGGCACTGACCCAGCCGTCGCAGGCCCCGTACCCGGGCTCCCGCGACGGCGCAGGGCCTCTCGGGCCCTGACAGCCGGTCACACCGAAGACCGCCCACACCATTCAGGAGCGGGCGGTCTTCGGCGTGCCACGATTCACCGGGCCGACAGCGACAGGCTCTCGGTCATTTGGCGAATCGTTTTGGCTGTTGTTCCCAAGGCTTGGCCTTAAAGCCTTGCCGCCTTGGCGATGAGTGCGAGCGCAGCCTCGTGCTCGCCGTCCTCCAGCGGAGCCAGCAGCAGCCGCTGGACCTCGGCCACCCCGGCGGCCGAGCGGTGCAGCAGGTCCTGTCCCGCCGGTGAGAGCGAGAGCAGGTTGCGCCGACCGTCCGAGGGGTCACGCCTGCGCTGCACCAGACCTCGGCGCACCAGCCGGCTCACCATCTCGGCCATCGTGGCCTTGTCCAGCGAGGCCAGCTCGCCGACCGTGCGCTGGTCGGCGCCCGGTTCCAGCTCCAGCGCGTCCAGCACCGCGTACTGCGGGGCCGTCAGCTCGGAGCCGACGTGCTCCGACCAGAGCTTGGTGTGCACCTGCTGGCTCACCCTGATCAGGTAGCCGATCGCCCGCTGGGCGTCCAGTATCGGCCGCGCGTCCGTGAAGACGGCGACCGCGGCGGGCTCCAGCCTGGCTATCTTGGCCATCACCCGGACGACCTCGACCTGCTCCTCCGCGCTGAGCGGCTCGAACAGGACGCGCTGCACGCGGACCACACCTCCGGTGGCCTCGCGCACCGCCTGGGCGCCGCTCTGCGAGAGTGCGAGCAGCTTGCGCCGGCCGTCGGCCGGGTCGCGCCTGCGCAGCACCAGGCCGCGGCGGACCAGCCGCGCGACCATCTCGGCCATCGTGGCCTTGTCCAGCGAGGCGCGCTCGCCGACCGTCCGCTGGTCCGCACCCGGTTCGAGGGCCAGGACCAACAGCACGGCGAACTGTGGAGCCGTGAGATCGGCTCCGACGTGCTCGGACCACAGACGGGTGTGAACCTGCTGTGCAACACGAATCAGGTGCCCGGGCGACTGCTGCAGTCGCGCGGACACGCGGGTTGTCGGGATCTCCCCCAGCACCATGTATCCGTCCCGATGTCACACCCGGTGTGTGTGGGACACCCGGGTGGGGCAGTAACGGCGAGTGGGCGTCCAGCTATGAGGGAGGGCGCTCCAGCCGTGCAGCCGGTGGCTGCTGGCGGACACTATACAAACGGCGGGCCCTTGCTGGCAGGCAGGGGCGGATAGTAGACGCAGGTTCGGCAACATTGGCATATTTACGCGCCGCGAACTACTTGCAGTAACCCGTTCTCAGCAGAAACCCGACCGGTCGGTCCTTACCGACCGTCACCTGCGTCTCTCCGCTCTGGTCGCGCTCCCTACCCGCCGGTAGGGTGTGGCCACCCTCTCCGGGGGCTCTCCCCCGGAGGCAACCCCCGAGAGAGACGAGAGCGAGCATGACCGAGCAGAGCAGCACCCCCCGGGTCGCCGTCGTCACCGGTGCCGCCCGCGGCCTGGGTGCCGCCACCGCCGTCCGGCTGGCCGCCGACGGCTACGCGGTCGCCGTCCTGGACCTGGACGAGGCGGCCGGCAAGGACACCGTCGACCGGATCACCGCCGCGGGCGGAAAGGCCCTGGCCGTCGGTGCCGACGTCTCGGACGCCGAGCAGGTCCAGACCGCCGTCGACCGCGTGGTCGCCGAGCTCGGCACCCCCGTGGTCCTGGTCAACAACGCGGGCGTGCTCCGCGACAACCTGCTCTTCAAGATGTCCGAGTCCGACTGGGACACGGTCATGAACGTTCACCTCCGCGGCGCCTTCCTGATGACCCGCGCGGTGCAGAAGCACATGGTCGACGCCGGTTTCGGCCGCATCGTCAACCTGTCCTCCTCCTCCGCCCAGGGCAACCGCGGCCAGGCCAACTACTCGGCCGCCAAGGCGGGCCTGCAGGGCTTCACCAAGACTTTGGCCATTGAGCTGGGCAAGTTCGGCATCACCGCCAACGCCGTCGCCCCCGGCTTTATCGCCACGGACATGACAGCAGCCACCGCGGCCCGGGTCGGCATGGACTTCGAAGACTTCAAGCGGGCTGCCGCCTCTCAGATCCCGGTCCAGCGCGTTGGTCTGCCTGAGGACGTGGCCCACACGATCTCCTTCCTGGCCAGCGAGGGCGCCGGCTTCGTCTCCGGCCAGGTGATCTACGTCGCGGGCGGCCCCCTCGACTGAGCACGGAACCTACACAGGGTTACCACGGAGCGGGAAGCCGGGCGGGCCGGCCTCCCGCTCCGTTTCCTTTACCGGCGCTTTTGCAGAATCATTCGAAGACCACACTGATATTCGATCCGGGAATAGCGGAAATCACCCCCTGAGCCACCCCCGGGATGGCCTAATTGTCGATTTCACGGGAAAATGACAATTACCCCCGAAATGGCTCTGTCCGGCTGGGTAAGGTCACCCCGTGCAATCCAGAAGTACCCCAGCTCCCATTCCGCGACAGGGGCCGGACCACCGCACCGCCACCACCGGCCTGGCCCTCCCCCGCTGCACCAGCGGGCCGGCCCGCCCCGACCCCCGTGAGCCCGGCTGGCCGCCGATGAGCCGACGGCGGGCCGCCCTGCTCGCCGCCACCCTCGCCGTCTACCTGCTGGTACTGGCCGGTGTCCTGCTCAACACCGCCCTGGTCGACCTCGACTGGTCGGTCCGCCTGCTGCGCCCGTACGAGCGGTGGCCCCGGCTGGAGCCGCTGCTCGACACCTGGGTGGTCGCCGGGCAGCGCGGCCCTTCCGCGATCGCCGCCTTCGCCTGGCTCGCCTGGCGCGCCCGCCGCCTCGGCCGGCTGCGCCCGCTGCTGGTCATGGGCATCGCGCTGCTGCTGCTCAATGTCACGGTCGGCGCGGTGAAGATCGTCACCGGTCGGCTCGGCCCGCACTACGCCCAGTACGTCGGCTCGCCCGAGCTCTTCTCCGGCGGCACCATCTTCCCCTCCGGCCACACCGCCAACGCCGTGGTCACCTGGGGCGTGCTCGCCTACCTCGCCGTCCGCTGGCGGCGCACCGGCGCGGTGATCGCCGCCGCGACCGCCTGCTCGATCGGCCTGACCACGGTCTACCTGGGCACCCACTGGGTCACCGACGTGCTGGCCGGCTGGGCCGCCGGGCTGCTCGTCCTGCTCTCGCTGCCGCTGCTGGAACCCCTGGTCGCCGCCGCCGAACAACGGCTGCACCGCCGTTTCGGCCGCCCGCCCCTGCCGTACTGAGAGCCCGCCGGGAGCCGCGCCAGGAACTCCACCGGGGCCGCACCGGGAAACCCCGCCGGCGGCCGCACCGGGCTCCGCCGACGCGGCGAGCCGGCGCTACCCCTCCCAGCTGCGCTCGACCACGCCGTCCCGCACCGCGAGGTTGAGCCGCCCCTGCCGGTACTCCATGGTCATCATCGCCCCCGGCTCCAGCACCCGGACCGAGGCCCAGCCGTGCCGCCGGGCCAGCTCCCGGGCGCGTTCGATCCGCAGCCCCGCGTACCCCTCGGCGTCCGGCCCCGCCGCACCCGACCCCACCGCGTCCGACCCCGACATCGCGCCTCCCCCGGCTAGCCCCCTCGGACGTACGCTGGAATCGTAGCCCGACCCGCGTGGTCCGGAGGTGAACCGCGATGCGCACCACCACCCCGCGACGGTGGCGCAGCGGCACCGAGCCGGCCACCGCCCGCAGCGACCTCAAGCTCCGCTACCTGCTCTCGCTCACCTTCACGCCGCTGTTCGTGCTGGCGACGGTGGGCTTCGCCGTCTGGGCGGCCGTCTCCCCGGTCGACGGCGCACCCAGCCGCGGCACCCTCACCGGCTTCGCCGTCGCGTGCGGTCTGCTCTCCCTGTTCGCCGTCGTCGATCTCGTGGTGGTCATCCGGCGCCGCCGGACGGAGCTCTGACGCGGTGTCTCCCACGGAGTGGGAAGTCGGCCCGGCCGACTTCCCACTCCCGCGACGCAGACGTGACCACTCCCCGCGCCCGGCCCCGGGCCTCAGCGGCTGCCGACCGCCTGCTTCACCAGCGTCCGCCCGAAGTCCCACATCAGGCCGCTGCCCCGGTGGGCCTCGTCCATGATGTCGGTGAAGGCGTCCATGAACCGGTCCACATCGCGCTCGGTGATGATCAGCGGCGGGATCAGCTTGATCACCTCCAGGTGGTCCCCGGACACCTGGGTCAGGATCCGGTGCCGCTGCAGCAGCGGTACCACGACCATCTGCGCGAACAGCCCCTTGCGCGCCGCCTGCAGGGCCGTCCACCCGGTGCGCAGCTTGAGCGACTTGGGCCGGCCGAACTCGATGCCGATCATCAGCCCGCGCCCGCGCACCTCGGCGAGCAGCTCGTACTTGTCGACCAGCGCGGTCAGCCGGTCGCGGAACTGGTCGCCGATCCTGCGGGCGTTCTCCACCACCTTCTCGTCCCGCATCACCTCCAGGGTCGCCAGCCCGGCCGCCATGGCCTGGGCGTTCGACCCGAAGCTGGCCGAGTGCACCAGCACCCGGTCCATCGAGGAGTACACCTTCTCGAAGATCCAGCCCTTGCCGAGCGTCGCCCCGACCGGGACGTACCCCCCGGAGAGCGCCTTGGCCGCGCAGACCAGGTCGGGCAGCACCCCGTCCTCGTGCTGGTAGGCGAAGAACTCGCCGGTGCGGCCGATCCCGGTCTGCACCTCGTCACAGATCAGCAGCGCCTTGTGCTCGTGCAGCAGCGCCTGGGCGGCCCGCAGCCAGCCCGGCGGCGGTGCCTGGACGCCCTTGCCCTGGATCGGTTCGACGATCAGCGCGGCGACGTCGCCGCGCTTCAACTCCTTGGCCAGCGCGCCGAGATCGCCGAGCGGGATGGCGGTGTCCGGCAGCAGCGGGTCGAAGCCCTTGCGGAAGCCGTTCTCCCCGTTGACCGACAGCGAGCCGGCCGTCAGCCCGTGGAAGGCGTGGTCGGCGTAGAGGATCCGCCGGCGTCCGGTGGCGTACCGGGCGAACTTCAGCGCGGTCTCCACCGCCTCCGTCCCGCTGTTGCCGAAGAAGACCCGGTCCAGCCCGGGCGCGTACGAGAGCAGCCGCTCGGCCAGCAGCCCGGGCAGCGGCGAGCAGTCGAAGCGGACCAGGTCCGGCAGGTCCAGGTCCATCACCTGCTGGATCGCCGAGCGCACCACCGGGTGGTGGCGGCCGAGCGCGAAGATGCCGAAGCCGGCCAGCATGTCGAGGTACTCGTTGCCCTCGGCGTCGTAGAAGTACGGGCCCGAGGCACGCTCGTAGTACTTGTCGAAGCCGATGGTGTGGAGCATCCGGGACAGCTGCGGGTTGAGGTAGCGGTTGTTCAACTCGTAGCGCTCGGCGCCGCGTTCGGCGATCAGGGCGGCGAGGTCGAAGGCGGGGCGGTCTGGTTCAGCCGGCATGGCGCGGGTTCGCTCCTCGGGTCGGTAGCAGGTTCTTGGCGAAGACGGCGGTCTGGGCGGCGACTCCGGTCCCGGTCAGCCCGGCCTCCTCCAGGATCTCCCCGCGCGAGGCGTGCCCGAGGAACTCCTGCGGCAGGCCGAGCACCCGCACCGGTACGTCCACGTCGGCGTCGCGCAGTGCCTGGGCGATCGCCGAACCGACCCCGCCGGTACGGCCGTTGTCCTCGACGGTGACGACCAGCCGGTGGGCGGCGGCCAGCTCGGGCAGCGCCGGGTCGACGGGCTTGACCCAGCGCGGGTCGACCACGGTCGCGGTGAAGCCCTCGGCGAGCAGCAGCCGGGCGGCGTCCAGGCAGGCGGAGGCGGTGGTGCCGACGGCGACCAGCAGGATCTCGGCCGGCCGCCCGGTGCGCAGCAGCACGTCCACCCCGCCGATCTGTTCGACGGCCGGCACCGCGGGCCCGACGTTGCCCTTCGGGAAGCGCACGACGGTGGGCGCGTCCCCGACCTCGACGGCCTCGCGCAGCTGCGCCCGCAGCTGGTCGGCGTCGCGCGGCGCGGCGAGCCGCAGGCCGGGGACGACCTGGAGGATCGACATGTCCCACATGCCGTTGTGCGAGGCGCCGTCCGGCCCGGTCACCCCGGAGCGGTCGAGCACGAAGGTGACGCCCAGCCGGTGCAGGGCCACGTCCATCAGCACCTGGTCGAAGGCCCGGTTCAGGAAGGTCGCGTACACCGCGACCACCGGGTGCAGCCCGCCGGTGGCCAGCCCCGCCGCGCTGGTGACGGCGTGCTGCTCGGCGATCCCGACGTCGAAGGTCCGCGCCGGGTACGCCTTGGCGAACCCCGCCAGGCCGACCGGCTGGAGCATTGCGGCGGTGATCGCCACCAGGTCCGGCCGCTCGGCGCCGAGCGCGAGCAGCTCGTCGCCGAACACCGAGGTCCAGGAGACCCCGCCGCTGGGCGAGATCGGCAGGCAGGTGTACGGGTCGATCGGGTTGACGGCGTGGAAGCGGTCGGCCTCGTCCTGCTCGGCGGGCCGGTAGCCCCGCCCCTTGACGGTCAGGCAGTGCACGATGACCGGACCGCCGAAGTTGCGGGCCTGGCGCAGCGCCTGCTCGACCGCGCCCAGGTCGTGGCCGTCGATCGGTCCGAGGTACTTGAGTCCGAGGTCCTCGAACATGCCCTGCGGCGCGAAGGCGTCCTTGAAGCCCTTCTTGGCGCCGTGCAGCGCGTCGAAGATCGGCTGCCCGACCAGCGGGGTGCGCTGGAGCGCCTCCTTGCCGAGGGCGAGGAAGCGCTCGTAGCCCTGGGTGGTGCGCAGCGTGGCCAGGTGGTTGGCGAGCCCGCCGATGGTCTTGGCGTAGGAGCGCTCGTTGTCGTTGACGACGATGACCAGCGGCCGGTCGCGGGCCTCGGCGATGTTGTTGAGCGCCTCCCAGGCGAGCCCGCCGGTGAGCGCGCCGTCGCCGATCACCGCGACGGTGTGCCGGTCGTGCTGGCCGAGCAGTTGGGCGGCCTTGGCCAGGCCGTCGGCGTAGGAGAGCGCGGTGGAGGCGTGCGAGTTCTCGACCAGGTCGTGCTCGGACTCGCCGCGCGAGGGGTAGCCGGAGAGCCCGCCGCGCATCCGCAGCCGGGTGAAGTCCTGGCGGCCGGTGAGGAGTTTGTGGACGTAGCTCTGGTGGCCGGTGTCGAAGACGATCCGGTCGTGCGGCGAGTCGAAGACCCGGTGCAGGGCGATGGTGAGCTCCACCACCCCCAGGTTGGGCCCGAGGTGTCCGCCGGTGCGAGTGACGGCGTCGATCAGGAAGTCGCGGATCTCGTCGGCGAGCAGCGGGAGTTCGGCCGCCGGGAGCTTGCGCAGCTCGGCCGGCGAGGTGACGCGGGAGAGCAGTGACATGGGTACACCTCACGACTCGAAGCGGTGCGGTGGTGCCTCCGCCCGGCGGGGCGGAGCCGACGGGGGCGGAGCCGGCCCGGGCGCGGAGGCCCGAGCCGGGCACGGAGGCCCGAGCCGGGGTGCCGACCTGGGGGTCAACTCCCTGCTCAGCGGCCCTTGTTGCCGCTGACGGTCTCGGTGATGGCACGCAGCGACTGCTGCAGCGAGCCCATGGTGGCGAGGACGGCCGTCGGCTCGTAGCCGCAGTGGGCCATGCAGTTGGCGCAGCGCGGGTCCCTGCCGCGGCCGTACTTGCTCCAGTCGGTCGTCTCGACCAGCTCGCGGTAGGTCTGCACGTAGCCGTCGGCCATCAGGTAGCAGGGCCGCTGCCAGCCGAACAGCGAGTAGTTGGGGATGCCCCAGGGGGTGCACTCGAAGTCGGCCTTGCCTTCCAGGAAGTCCAGGAAGAGCGGGCTGTGGTTGAGCCGCCAGCGCCTGCGGTTGCCGCCGGCGAAGGCCTTGCGGAAGAGCTCCCGGGTCTGCTCGACACCGAGGAAGTGCTCCTGGTCGGGAGCCTTCTCGTAGGCGTAGGCGGGCGAGATCATCATCTCGTCCACCTTCAGCTCGTCGTTGAGGTAGTCCAGCACCTCGATGACGGTCTGCGGGGTGTCGGTGTTGAAGAAGGTGCTGTTGGTGGTGACCCGGAAGCCTCGCTGCTTGGCCTCCTTGATGGCGGCCACCGCCTCGTCGAAGGTGCCCTCCTTGGCCACCGACTCGTCGTGCCGCTCGCGCATGCCGTCGATGTGCACGGCGAAGGTGAAGTACGGCGAGGGCGTGAACTTGTCCATCTTCTTGCGCAGCAGCAGCGCGTTGGTGCACAGGAAGACGTACTTGCGGCGCTCGACGAGCTGGCGGACGATCTCGTCGATCTGCGGGTGCATCAGCGGCTCGCCGCCGGCGATCGAGACCATCGGGGCACCCGACTCCAGGACCGCGCCGACCGCCTGGGCGACGGGCATCCGCTGCTTCAGGACACCCGCCGGGTGCTGGATCTTGCCGCAGCCCTCGCAGGCGAGGTTGCAGGCGAACAGCGGTTCCAGCTCCACGATCAGTGGGAACTTGTCCCGTCGCTTGAGCAGCTTCTGCTGCATGAGGTAGGTGCCGACCCGCACGGTCTGGCGCAACGGCATGGCCATGGCTAGCTCGCCTCCTGGGGGAGTGTCGAGGATGTGGGGTGGTTCGGGTCTGCGGAGCCGGGCGCGCGCTCCTGCCGGTACCAGTCGACCAGGGCGGGTACCGTCGCCCGTAGGTTCCGCCAGGCCCGCACCCCGGCCGGGAGGGTGCCGGGCCGCAGCAGCTCGTGCTCGGGGGTGTCGACCACCACCCGCAGGACGGCGGCGGGCAGCGCGGGCCGCACCTCGCGCAGTGCGGCCAGGACGGCGGCGGCCTCCATGTCCACGGCGAGCGCGCCCTGCAGGTGCAGCGCCCGCCGCTCGATGCCGCGCACCACGTGGTCGGCGGTGTGGTGCACCCCGGTGTGCACGCTCAGGCCGCGCTCCTTCAGCGCCCGGGTGAGTTCCGGCCCGGAGTCGAGCGGGTAGAGGTGGCCCTCGGCGTCGCGCACGCCGTCGGCGGCGACGACGTCGCCGGGCAGGACGCCCGGGCCGACCGCCGCGCCGAACCCGGCCACCACGACCGCGCCGTAGCTGCCGGGGGCGGAGCCGAGCAGCCGTCGCACGGCCGACCCGGCGCGCCGCCGGCCGACCCCGGTGCGCAGCAGCACCGGGGGCCCGCCTACCGTGCCGCGCCAGTCACCGCCGCGCAGGGCCCAGACCTCGGGGCCCAGTGCGCAGAGCACCAGCAGGGGGGCGGTGGTCACCGCGCCGCCCCGATCGCCGGGGTGCCGCCCGCACGGCTCGTGCCGGGGCCGCCGTGGAGGTAGCGGCCGAGCGCGGTGACCGGGAAGACCAGCCGGTACAGGTGGTAGTTGATGGAGAAGTCCCATGGGAAGCCGGTGCCGGTGAACTGCGGTTCGTCCCAGGTGCCCTCGGGCAGCTGGGTGCGCACCAGCCAGTCCACACCGCGCTCCACCGCGGGGTTGGCCCGCCCGTCCGGGCCCTCGCCGGCCGCGAGCAGCGCCATCAGCGCCCATGCGGTCTGCGAGGCGGTGGAGTCGCCGCGTCCGGCCCAGCGCGCCGGGTCGTCGTAGGAGCGCATGTCCTCGCCCCAGCCGCCGTCGGCGTTCTGCCGGTCCTCCAGCCAGTGCACCGCCCGGCGGATCGCCGGGTGCTCGTCGGGGACGCCGGCGGCGACCAGGGCGGGCAGCACCGAGCCGGTGCCGTAGATGTAGTTGGTGCCCCAGCGCCCGAACCAGGAGCCGTCCGCCTCCTGGTTGCGCAGCAGCCACTCGATGCCGCGCCGGGTCCGCGGGTCTCGGGCGCGGCCGGTCTCGGCGAGCATCTCCACCACGTGGGCGGTGACGTCGGCGGACGGCGGGTCGACGACCTCGCCGAAGTCGCAGAACGGCAGCTTGTTGGGCAGCGTGCTGGTGTTGTCGACGTCGAAGGCGGCCCAGGCGCCGTTCTTGGACTGCATGCCGAGGTTCCAGACCACGCCGCGGTCCACCGCCGCGTCGACCTTGGCCGGGTCGGGGTGGGCGACGCGGCGCAGCGCGAGCACCACTTCGGCGGTGTCGTCGATGTCGGGGTAGGTGTCGTTCTCGAACTCGAAGGCCCAGCCGCCGGCGGCGAGCCCGGGCCGCTGGACGGCCCAGTCGCCGCGCTTGCGGATCTCCTCGCCGAGCATCCAGTCGACGGCGGAGACCAGCGCCGGGTGGTCGGCCGGCACCCCGGCGTCGACCAGGGCGATGGTGGCCAGGCAGGTGTCCCAGACCGGGGACTGGCAGGCCTCCAACCAGCGCTTGCCGTCCTCGGTGTGCACGGTGAAGCGGTCGAAGGAGGAGAGCCCGGCCTGCATCACCGGGTGTTCGAGCTCGTAGCCCTCCAGGTGGAGGGCGATCAGCGAGTAGACGGCGGGCGGCTGGATGCCGCCCCAGCAGCCGTCGGCCTCCTGCCGTTCGACGATCCAGCGGCAGGCCTGCGAGACGGCCAGCCGGCGCAGCGGGCGGAAGGCCCGGCGGTGGTAGGCGTGCAGCGCCTTGTCGAGGCGCTCGAACAGGCCGTCCCAGGAGGTGGCGGGGGCGAGCGGCCGTTCGGGGTAGGGGTTGTCCGGGTCGGCGTGCAGCTCGGTGAGCGGGAAGGGCGCCGGGCGGACGGGCTGGTGGGCCGAGACGACGGTCAGCGGGACGATGGTCTGGCGGGCCCAGCAGCCGAAGGCGTAGATGTTCAGCGGCAGCCACTTGGGCAGGAAGATGATCTCGGGCGGCATCTCGGGCAGCCGCTCCCAGGGCCACCAGCCGAACAGGGCGAGCCAGATCCGGGTGAACACCCGGGCGGCCGCGATGCCCCCGGCGGCGCGGACGTAGCGCGCGGCGGCCAGCATGTGCGGGGCGTTCGGGTCGTCGCCGGCCAGTCTGAGCGCGACGTACGCCTCGACGGTGGTGGACAGTTCGGCCGGCCCGCCGTGGAAGGTGCCCCAGGTGCCGTCCTCACGCTGCTGGGAGCGGATCCACTCGGCGGTGGCGTTCGTCTGCTCCTCGGTCCGGATCCCGAGGAACTGGCGGAGCAGTAAATCCTCGGCGTCCATGGTGACGTTGGTCTCCAGGTCGCCTTTCCACCAGCCCTCGGACGACTGCAGCGAGAGCAGGTGGGTGGTGGCGCGGGCCAGGGCCTCCCGCGCGTCGGCCGGTCGGAGGTCCGTCTCACCGGCCGGCCGGAGCTGGTCGGTGTCCTCGGGCTGCCGCCGCCCCACGCCCAGCAGGGTCGGGGGGCGGTCGCCCACCGCGACCGGCTCGGAATCGTACTCAGGGTCGAGCCGGCCGTCCGCGGTTGCTGTCAACGTAACGTCACCTCTCTCGTACCACCACGAATTCGGCGAGTGCGACGAAGTGCTCGCGCACCTCGTCGGACATGGGCACCTCGTCCAGGGCGGCGAGGGCAGTCGTGTGCTGGCGGCGGGCTTCCTCCTGGGTCCAGGCCCGGCCGCCGGCCTGCTCGATCAGCGCGGCCCGGGCGGCGAGCTCGGGCTCGCCCTCCTCCCCGCGTCCCTTCGGGTCGGCCAGTTGCTCGGCGAGCCGGCGCGAGGCCGGGCCGCCCTCGGCCAGGGCGGCGGCGACCGGAAGGGACTTCTTGCGCTGGCGCAGATCCCCCCAGTGCGGCTTGCCGGTGACCTCGGTGGCGCCCCAGATGCCGAGCAGGTCGTCCACCGCCTGGAAGGCCAGTCCCAGGTGGTGGCCGTAGCGCTGGAGGGAGTCGGAGACCTTGTCGTCGGCGCCGGCCAGGACGGCACCGATCGCCGAGGCGGCGGCCAGCAGGGCCGCCGTCTTTCCGGCCTCCATCTCCAGGCACTCCGCGACGGTGACGCTGTCGCGCTGTTCGAAGGCGACGTCCATGGCCTGCCCGTCGATCAGTCTGCGGGTCGCCGTGGTGAGCAGCCGGACGGCGCGCGCGGCGTCGGTGGGGCTGGTGCCGCCGTTCACCGCGGCGTCGAGCAGCACCTCCGTGCCGAGCGTCGCCAGGGCGTCGCCGACCAGGATCGCCTGGGCCGGTCCGAAGACCGTCCAGGCGGTGGCCCGGTGCCGCCGGGTCTCGTCACCGTCCATCAGATCATCATGGAGCAGGGAGAAGTTGTGCACCAGTTCAACAGCCACCCCGCCGGGGACGCCGACCTCGGGCGCCGCGCCGGTGGCCTGGGCGGACAGCAGCGCCAGCGCCGGACGCACGGCCTTGCCGCCGTCCCCCGCGACGGGCGTGCCGTCCCGGTCGATCCAGCCGAAGTGGTAGGCCGCGACGGTGTCCATCGGTGCGGCCAAACGGGCGACCGCGGCCCGTAGCGGCGGGGTGCAGAGCGTACGGCTGCGGGCGAGCAGCTCCGGCACCGAGACCGGTTCGGCGTGCGCCGTGCCTCCGACGGCGAAGCCGGTGCGTGACTCCACGTGCGTTCCCTCTCCCTCGTGGTGCCGGACCGCACGGGGCGGCCGGGTGCTGTCGGTACGGCTGGTGTCGCTTCGAGTGGTGCCGATGCCGACGGTGTCAGGACGGCCGCTCCGGCCGGGCCGGTCGATTCCGCCGATGCGCTTGACGGTACGCCCGCCGGCTCTGGCGGGCTCTCCGGCGGCGGCGCCCGGCGTCACCTGGGCCACCTCCCGTCGCCGCGGTCCACCGGCACCCGGGTGCCGGCCGCGGCGAGGGCGGCGTCGGCGGCGGCGTGGCCGCTGCGCACGGCGCCCTCCATGGTCGCGGGCCAGCCGGTGGCCGTCCACGAGCCGGCCAGCAGCAGGCCGGGGACGTCCGTCCGGGCCGGCGGGCGCAGCGCCCCGTTGCCGGGGGCCGGGTCGAAGGTCGCGGTGCGCTCCCGGGTGACGAAGAAGTCCAGCACCTCGGCCCCGGCCGCGGCCGGCAACAGCCGCTCCAGCTCGGGCAGGTAGCGGCGGCGCAGCTCGGCGACCGGCAGGTCGATCTCGTCCTGCACCGCGGACTGCGAGAGCGCCAGGTACTGGGCGCCCGGGTGGGCGCGGCCGAGCGGGGTGGCGGCCAGGCCGGAGTGCGCGGTGCGGTCGAAGACCCACTGGACCGGGGAGCCGAGCGCGGCGAAGAAAGGCCGGCGCACCAGCTTGCGGTCGTAGATCACGTGCACGTTGAGGATCGGCGCGGTGCCGAAGTCGGCCAGCCGGTCCTGCCCCGGGATCGCGTTCGGCGGCAGCAGGGCGGCCGCGCTGTCCTGGGCGCCGGCCAGGACGACGGTGTCGGCGGTGAGCAGTTCCCCGCCGTCGAGGCGGACGGCGTGCTGCGGCGCGGCCGGCTTGAGCTCCGCCACCCGGGCGCGCAGCAGCACCTTCACGCCCAGGCGCTCCAGCTCGGCGATCGCCCGGTCGTGGTGGATCGCGCCGAGCGGGGCGGCGGCGATGCCGATGTCGGCGGCGCCCGGGTCGGAGAGCAGACCGGTCTTGAACACCTTCGCCGCGAGCGCCATCGAGACCTGGTCGGCCCGGGCGTTCAGGGTGGCGACGCCGACCAGGTCCCACAGGGCCGCCTGGGTGGCGGCGTTCTGCCCGTTGCGGCGCAGCCACTCGCCGAAGGAGATCCGGTCCAGCGCCGGGTCGGCGAGGTCCAGGCCCTTCAGGGCGAGCGCGCCGCGGACGACCCGGGCGCGGTCGGCCGGGGACAGGTGCGGGTAGCGGGCGAGGCTGCCCGCCAGGTGGAGCGGGACGGGCAGGCCGGCCCGCTGGAGCCGTCCGAGGGTGCGCACCGGGGCGTCCTCGGGCCCGGCGACGGCGAGCACCGGGACGTCGAGGCGGTCCTGCAGGTGGACCAGCCGGGTGGCGCCGAGCCGCTCCAGCAGGCCTCGGTAGGCGGTGCAGCACCGCAGGTAGACGTGCTGGCCGTTGTCGACGGTCAGCTCGCCGCGCTGGAAGGAGAACGCCAGGCCGCCGAGCCGGGGCCGCCCCTCGGCGAGGGTGACCCGGTGGCCCGCCTCGGCCAGGCGGAGCGCGGCGGTGATCCCGGCCAGACCGCCGCCGACCACGACGGCGGCCGGGCGCGCGGCATCGGCTCGCCCGGTCATCGGTCCTCCCCCTCGCAGTCGCCGGACCGCCGGGAGGCGGTCGCTGAAGCCGGTACCCGTTCGGACAACACGGAACTACCCGCACGTGATTCCCCGCTGACACAGCGTGACAGAAGTGTGGCGAGAATCAAGAACGCCCCCCGGCGAGCCCGGAAAGCGCCACGTACGCCTTCTCCCAGCCCGGCAGCGAGACGCGGCCGCGCAGCACCGACTCGGGGTCGGCGGCGATCCGGCCGAGCAGCCGGTGGTAGATCCCGGCCATCGCGGCGGTGCAGGCACGGCTGCGGCGGTCGAGCATCGGCAGCAGCCGCAGGCCCTCCTCGAAGGCGGCCTGGGCGCGGGCGGCCTCGAAGGCCACCAGGCCGGTGAAGTCCGCGCCGACCGGCGGCTTGGGCAGGGCGAAGCCCTGCTCGCAGCCGAACCGGACCAGGTCCTCGGTGGGCAGGTAGGTACGGCCGTTCAGGGCGTCCTCGCGCAGGTCGCGCAGGATGTTGGTGAGCTGGAGCGCCAGGCCCAGGGTGTCCGCGTAGCGCGCCCCGCGTTCGGGGTCGTCGCAGCCGTAGACGCCCAGCGAGAGCCGGCCGATCGCGCCGGCCACGCAGCGGCAGTAGACCTTCAGCTCCTCGTACGTCTGGTACTCGGCGCCCTTGAGGTCCATCTCGACGCCGTCGATCAGCTCGTCGAAGCCGCCGAGCGGGATCGGGAAGCGCCGGGCCGCGTCGGCCAGGGCGACCTTGATCGGGTCGGTGTCGTCCTCGGCGACCACCCCGGAGCGGACCTCGTCCACCAGTTCCCGGGTGCGCACCAGCGCCTCGGCCTTGCGGTCGGCCGGGAGGTCGCCGTCGCCGATGTCGTCCACCCGGCGGGCCAGGGCGTACAGGGCCGACATGGCCAGCCGCTTGGGTTCTGGCAGCAGCCGGATGCCGTAGCTGAAGTTGCGCGCCTGCAGTCCGGTGACTGCCTCGCAGTACCGGTACGCCGCCATGACCTGGGCCGACGCCAGTGGTGATGCCGCCACTCGGGCGTTCACCTTCCCTTCGCGAAGATTGCCGCCGCCTTCGCTGCGAGGCGGCGCTTGTCCGGCTTCGCCTGCCGGGCGAGCACGTCGTACCCGGCGTCCTCGATGGCCGCCAGGGCCGCGTAGCCGCCTGCGGTGAATCCCGCCAGGAGCAGTCGAAGCCTTCCCCGAACCGTACCTACCAATGGTGCGCCGCGATCGAGCAGGGTGCGGGCCCGGTCCGCTTCGAAGGCGATCAGCTCGCGCACCGCGCCGTCGGCGGAGGGGGCGGCGAGGTCGGTCTCGGTCACGCCGAAGCGCCGCAGGTCCTCGGCAGGGAGGTAGATCCGGCCGCGGTCCAGGTCCTCGGCGACGTCCTGCAGGTGTTCGACCACCTGGAGGGCGGTGCAGATGGCGTCGGAGAGCGCGATCCGCTCGGGTGTGGAGACGCCCGCGATGGCCAGTACGAGGCGGCCGACCGGGTCGGCGGAGAGCGTGCAGTAGCCGGCCAGGTCCTCGTAGGTGGCGTAGCGGGCGGTGGTCTGGTCCACCCGGTTGGCCTCGATCAGACGGCGGAACGGTTCGGGGGTCAGGCCGTGCCGGTCGACCAGCGGGACCAGGGCGCGCATCAGGGGGTGGCGGGGGCGGTCGGCGCCGGAGGGGTGCAGTGCGGTCTCGAACACCCGGTCGAGGTCGTGCTCCAGCCCGTCGAGCAGGGCGAGCCGGAAGGCGACCTCCTCCGGAGCCGGCGAGCCGGACTGGGCCGAAGGGGTGGCCGGGGGCGTCCGCTCGACGCCGAGCAGGCGGGCGGTGTCGGCCGGGTCGGCCAGGTCGCCGTCGCCGGCGTCGTCGACGAGGCGGGCGAAGCCGTAGACCGCCATCAGGTCGTCGCGCCAGGCCGCGGGCAGGAAGAACGGGGCGACCGGGAAGTTCTCCGCACCCGCCTTCGCCAGGGTCTGACCTGCGGAACGGTTCACCGGCGTATCACTGGGCTGGGCCGAAGCCGACACTGCTGTCACTCCCCCGTTCTACACCGCTGGGTACGACCGGTCCGACTCGGACACGCGTCCGAGCGCGGGCGTCACGTCCGGCACACCGCCCTCGCGCCTGACAGCCTGACACCGCGGGGCGCGCCGGAGAAGACCGCCCCGCCCGCCGGGACGGGGTGCTCACCCCCGCGGCGGCGGGCCACCCGGGGTACCGCTTCGGGCAAGCCGAAGGCCGGTCCCGGGGGTTCCGGGACCGGCCTCGTGGGCGGTGGTGCTACGGGCGCTCGCCGCGCTCGTAGCGGCCGACGACCTCGTCGGTCGGGCCGTCCATGACCAGCTCGCCGGCCTCGATCCAGATGGTCCGCTCGCAGACCTCGCGGATCGAGTTGTTGTCGTGGCTGACCAGGAAGACCGTACCGGCGGAGCCGCGCAGCTCGTCGATGCGGCGCTTGCTGCGCTGCTGGAAGGCCTGGTCACCGGTGGCCAGGGCCTCGTCGATCAGCAGCACGTCGTGGGTCTTCGCGGCGGCGATCGAGAAGCGCAGGCGGGCGCCCATGCCGGAGGAGTAGGTGCGCATCGGCAGGGAGATGAAGTCGCCCTTGTCGTTGATGCCGGAGAAGTCGACGATCTCCTGGTAGCGCGCCCGCACGTCGGCCGGGGACATCCCCATCGCCAGGCAGCCCAGGACGACGTTGCGCTCGCCGCTGAGCTCGTTCATCAGGGCCGCGTTGACGCCCAGCAGCGAGGGCTGGCCGTTGGTGTAGATGCCGCCCTTCTCGGTCGGCAGCAGGCCCGCGATGGCGGCCAGCATGGTCGACTTGCCGGAGCCGTTGGAGCCGATCAGGCCGATCGCCTCACCCTTGTACGCGGTGAAGCTGATGCCCTTGACCGCGTGCACCTCGCGCACGCCGGCGCCGCGCTTGCGGCTGAGGATGCGGCTCAGCGCCGAGGTGGCGCTGCCCTTGCCGGAGCCGGCGCCGTGCACCCGGTAGACGATGTGCACGTCGTCGACGACGACGGTGGGTTCGCGGGCCACGTCCGTGTCCCGGAGGGTGTCGCGCTTGCTCAGGTCGGTGTCAGCCACGGCCGTACTCCTCCTCGGCCTTCCAGAAGAAGACGTATCCGATGACGAACATCCCGACCGCCCAGGCGATGCCGTACACCCACTGGTGCGGCGGCAGGCTCTGGTACACGGGCTGGTGCTTGTTGTAGATGACCGGCGCGAAGGCGTGCCGCAGCAGGTCCATGTAGACCGAGGCCGGGTTCAGGTTCGTCAGCACCTGGATGTAGTGCGGCCACTTGTGGACCCGGTCCTGGATGCTGAACATCACACCGGACAGGAACATCCAGGCCCGCATCACGAACGGGATCAGCTGGGAGATGTCACTGGTCTTGGCGCCGATCCGGGCCATGATCAGGGAGATGCCGGTGTTGAACATCGTCTGCAGGATCAGCGCCGGGATGATCAGCAGCCAGGTCTTGCCCGGGGTGATGCCGCTGGCCAGGACGGTGACGACCAGCACGACCATCGAGATCAGCAGCTGCTGGAGCTGGATCACGGTGAAGGCGATCGGCAGGCTGGCACGGGGGAAGTGCAGCGCCCGGATCAGGCCGAGGTTGTCGGAGATCGCCCGGGTACCGGACTGCACCGCGTTCTGGGTGAACTGGAAGACGAAGACGCCGATGCAGAGCCAGGCGATGTAGGTGTCCGGCGGGAAGCCCTGCTTGCTCTCCAGGATGACGCCGAAGACCAGGTAGAACACGGCGCAGTTGAGCAGCGGGGTCACGACCTGCCAGAGCTGGCCGAGCTTGGCGTCGGTGTACTGGGCCACCAGACGGGCGGTGGCGAAGGCCCAGATGAAGTGGCGCCGGGCCCAGAGCTGCTTGGTGTACGCGAACAGGCCCGGCCGGGCACCGCTCACCGACAGACCGTACTTGTCCGCAAGCTGCTTGGGGGTCAGGCCCGCGTCCACCCCCCTGGGGGTCGAGAGGCTGACGGGTTCACTCACTGTCGACACATTCGTCCTTCACGCGGGATCGGTCGGGGCGATCGGCCGACGGGAAGTCCGCCGGCCGTGCGCCGATGGGGATCCACTGGGATCTCGGGGAAGCCGGCCGGTGTGTGGTCACCGGCCGAGGCGATCGATCATTCGATCAGATCAGATGATCGGTGGTCGGCCCAGCCTGGTCAGTCGCCAAACGGTACGCCATCGCATGGGCCGCCGCGGACCGCAGGGTTCGCGCCAGCCCGCCCGGAATCCGCCCCACCAGGCCTTCAGCGCCTCGGGGGAGGGGCGTCGGGCCAGGGTCAGCAGGAACCAGGTTCCCAGATAGAGAGGCACCAACGGGGCCGGAAGGTTCCGCCTCGCGAGCCAGACCCGGTTTCGGGCCACGTTGTGGAAGTAGGTGGCGTGCCGGGCGGGCGAGGTCGTGGGGTGGTGCAGCACCACGTCCGCGCGGTAGTCGATGGCCCAGCCGGCGTCCAGCGCGCGCCACGCGAGGTCGGTCTCCTCGTGGGCGTAGAAGAACTCGGCGGGCAGCTGGCCGGCCTGCTCGAACACCGTGCAGCGCACGGCACTCGCACCGCCCAGGAAGGTGGTCACCCGGGAGGAGCGCAGCGGGTCGCTGGCACGCAGCCGGGGGACGTGCCGGCGCTGGGTTTCGCCGGTGTCCGGGTCGGCGATCCGGAAGGAGACGATGCCCAGCTCCCGGTCGGCGGTGAAGGCCTCCCGCAGCAGCCGGGCCGAGTCGGTGCGCGGCAGGCTCCCGTCGTCGTCCAGGAAGAGGACGGCGTCGACGTCCTTCCCGTCCCGGCCGAACAGCTCTATGCCGACGTTGCGCCCGCCCGGGATGCCGAGGTTCTCCGGCAGCTCCACGCTGCGCACGCCCTCGGGCAGCGGGGGCAGCGCCGCCCCCTGGCCGACCACGGCCAGCTCGACCGCCGGGCCCTCCTGGGCGCGGACGGACTCGATCAGGGCGTTGAGCTCGGCGGGCCGGTTGCCCATGGTGATGATCACGGCGCCGAGGCGGAAGCTCTCCGCGTTCGTCCCGGCAGTCATCGCAGCCTGCTGGAGAGGACGATGCTCAGCAGGTGCAGCACGGTCTGCAGCATGGCGATCGCCGCCAGGACGACCACCGCGAGCCGGGTGAAGAAGAGACCGCCGTGCACGGCGTCGGCGATCCCGGCGGCGAGGATGAACAGCGAGGCCTCGACCGCGCCGACCAGGCGGTGGAACTTCAGCAGGGAGGCCGCCCGGCGGGCCTTGGCGACGGCGGTCGAGCGCGGCACCGAGGCGCTGTCCTCGACGGCCGTCAGGCCGCTGCGGGCCCGGGCCACGTCCACCAGGTCCGTCTCGGACTTGATCAGGATCGCGCCGAGCGCGGCCAGCGTGCCGAGGAAGGCCCACTCCCAGTGCGAGCCGCCGCCCTCGCGGTGCAGCAGGTCGGCGGCGCGCAGGCCGAGGCCGGTCAGCAGGGCCGCCTCGGACATGTAGTGGCCGACCCGGTCCAGGTACACGCCGGTGAGCGAGGTCTGCCGGCGCCAGCGGGCCACCTCGCCGTCCACGCAGTCCAGCAGCAGGTAGACCTGGATCAGCAGGGCGCCCAGCACCGCGCCCGCGATGCCCGGCACGACCAGCGCGGCACCGGCCAGGATGCCGGTGAACATCATCAGGTACGTCAGGCCGTTGGGCGTGATCGCCGTCATGGTGGACAGCACACGGGTGATCCGCAGCGAGATCTTCCGCATGTACAGGCGCCCGGCCCAGTGCTCGGCGCTGCGGCGCTGGAGCATGCCCTCCGGGTGGATCACCGCGCGCAGTTCCTCGATCGAGGGCCGGCGGGTCAGGTCCACCGGGGGACGGTCGGCGCCCGTGGTGGAGGGGTCAGCTGTTGACGGCTTGGACATAGTCGGCGTACGCGTCCCTGATTGCGGAAGGGGAGAGGTCGAGGTGTTCGAGGATGGTGAAGCGCCCCGGCCGGGTGTTCGGAGCGTAGTGCACCGCTTCGGTGAACTCCGCTTCGGTGAAGCCGATCTGAGCCGCGGTCACCGGCAGCCCGTGGCTCGCCAGGCGCTCCACGATCAGACCGGTCAGCTCGCGTTCGCCCCGCAGGAAGCTGGCGAACGCGGCACCGAGGCCGACCTGTTCGCCGTGCTGGGCGGACCGCTTCGGATACAGCACGTCCAGGGCATGGCAGATCTCGTGACAGGCGCCCGACGAAGGCCGGGAGCTGCCCGCGATGTTCATCGCGATGCCGGACAGTACCAGGGCCTCCGCGAGGGCCGTCAGGAGGTCCTGATCCTGAGTGTTTCCTGGGTGCCGCAGCAGGTTCTCCCCCGCCGAGCGGGCCATCGCGATGGCCAGCCCGTCCACCGGCTCGCCGGTGACCGCGTGCGACAACTCCCAGTCCGCGCAGGCCGAGATGTTGGAGACGACGTCGCCGATGCCGGCTGCCACGAAGCGCGCCGGGGCCTGCCGGATCACGTCCAGGTCGACGATGATGCCGATCGGGCTGGGCACCCCGTAGGAGCCCCGGCCGGCGTCGTTGTCGAGGGTCGAGACCGGCGAGCAGATGCCGTCGTGGGCCAGGTTGGTGGCGACCGCGACCAGCGGCAGGCCGACCCGGGCGGCGGCGTACTTGGCGGCGTCGATGATCTTGCCGCCGCCGAGGCCGACGATCGCGTCGTAGTGCCCGCCGCGCATCGACTCGGCCAGGCGCACCGCGCTGTCCAGGCTGCCGTCGTCCACGTTGTACCAGTCGGCGCCGGGCAGGGCGGGCTCCAGGCGCCGGCGCATGGCCGCACCGGAGCCGTTGCTGATCGCCACCGCGATCCGGCCCGAGGCCGACAGCCGCTGGTCCGCGAGGATCCCGCCGAGCGCGTCCAGCGCGCCCGAGCGGATCTCCACGAACAGCGGCGACGGGACCAGTCGGGTCAGTACCGGCACGCGATCTCCCGCGCCTTCGCCAGGTCGTCGTGGTTGTCGACCTCGACCCAGGAGACCTCACCGATCGGCTGCACGTCGATCCGCAGGCCGCGGTCGACCATCTCCTGGTAGCCGTCCTCGTAGTACAGCTGGGGGTCGCGCTCGTAGGTGGCGCGCAGCGCGTCGGTCAGGTCCGCGGCGGCGGCGGGGTTGATCACGGTGACGCCGATGTACTCGCCGCTCGCCTCGGACGGGTCCATCAGCTTGGTGATGCGGCGCATGCCGGCGGCCGGGTCGACGACGACCTTCATCTCCTCGTCGGCGAGCTTCTTCACCGTGTCGAGGGCGAGCAGGATGCCCGGGGCCCGGCCGCTCTCGGCGAGGCGCTGGTTGCCCTCCAGCATGGTGCGCTGGACGGAGGCGGGGTGGACGGTATCGCCGTTGGCCAGCAGCAGGCCCTCGCCGAACAGCTCGCGGGCGCACCAGAGCGAGTAGGCGTTGTTCCACTCCTCGGCCTTGTCGTTCTCGACGAGGTGGAGCTTGACGCCGTACGTGGACTCCAGGGCGTCCTTGCGGTCGTACACCGCCTCCTTGCGGTAGCCGACGACGATCGCGGCCTCGCGCAGGCCGACCTCGGCGAAGTTGCGGAGGGTGAGGTCCAGGACGGTCCGCTCCCCGTCGACCGGCACCAGCGCCTTGGGCAGGGTGTCGGTGTACGGGCGCAGCCGGCGGCCGGCGCCGGCTGCCAGAACGAGGCCGATCATGCGGGGTCTCCTGATCCGTCGTGCTGTGCGGGTGAACCGTGCCGAGGGCGGCGCCGCTGCTCCGCCGGACCGGTCTGCGACCGGGCCGGGCAGCGGCGCGCCGGTACCTGCAGGTCCGGGCACCGTGTCGTATGTGATGGTAGGCGACTCGGACGATCAGCCGGAACGCGCCCGGAGACGGGAAGGTGACGGCGGAGCGACTCCCCGGGGCCGTACCCGGCCGCACCCGGCCGCACCGGGCCGCTCGAACGGCCCCCGAACGTCCGTCGAACGATTCTGCGACAGTGATGACTCTTACGGGGGCGTCCCGGACCCATCTCTGCACGGTTTTCGACTCCTCCGGGCCATGATCCGCCCGCTTGTGCGTGGGACCCCTGACGAGTGCCACCCATACGGCAGACTGGAACCCGACGCCGGCGCCGGTGCCCCCGCTGCGTCCGCCGCGCTCCGCCCGGAGCGCCGGACACACCCGATGCTCCCGTTGCTCCCGCTCCCGGAAAGAGGCCCCATGCCCCCCAGTCTGCCGACCGACAAGACGCACTTCGCCGCCGAGATCGACACCGGTCTCGACGTGGAGACCGACGTGACGGTCGACCCACGGACCGCCTCGGCTCCCGGTACCGAGATCCTGCTGGAGCTGGTCGACGACGAGGGCGTGACGATCGGCACCGCCGAGAAGCACTGGGCCCACCAGCAGCCGGGCCGGCTGCACCGCGCCTTCTCGGTGTTCCTCTTCGACCGCCAGGGCCGGCTGCTGCTCCAGCGCCGGGCCCTCGGCAAGTACCACTCCCCCGGCGTCTGGTCGAACACCTGCTGCGGCCACCCCTACCCGGACGAACCGCCCTTCGTCGCCGCCGCCCGGCGCACCGCCGAGGAGCTGGGCGTCGCCCCGGCGCTGCTCTGCGAGGCCGGCACCGTCCGCTACGACCTGCCGGACGAGGCCTCCGGGCTGATCGAGCGGGAGTGGAACCACCTCTTCGTGGGACTGGTGACCGCGCCGGTCGAGCCGAACCCGGACGAGGTGGACGACTTCGCCTTCGTGACCGCGGAGGAGCTGCGGGAACTGCGGGCCGAGCGGCCCTTCTCGGTCTGGTTCGAGACCGTCTTCGAGGCGGCGCTGCCGGGGATCCGGGAGATCGCCGGGCGGGACTGGTAGTCGGTCCCGTCCTCGGTCCTGCGGTGGGCCGGTCCCGTGGAACGGACGGGTCGGCACGAGCGGGCCGGTCAGTGCTCGGGCTCCGGGGGGACGGGCAGTGAGGCCCAGATGACCTTGCCGCCCTCCCCCGTCCGCTCGACGTCGCACACCCCGCCGGCCTGCAACGTGACGCTCTTCACCAGCAGCAGCCCGCGCCCGCCGGTGCGGCCGGTGTCGTTCTCCAGCGCCTTCGGCCGGTACGGATCGCCGTCCTCGACCGACACCCGCACCCAGCCCCCGCGCACCGCCAGCTCGGTGACCACCTCGGGCGACAGCTCGGCGGCGTGCGTCACCGCGTTGCTGACCAGCTCCGAGACGATCAGCAGCAGGTCGTCCACCAGCTCCTGGTAACGCACCCCGGCCATGCCCTGGGCCAGCAGGCGGTCGCGCACCGCGTGCCGGGTGAGCGGCACGGAGGCCTCCGCGGCGGGCACCGGGAAGCGCCACGTGCCCTCGGTGGGGCCTGCGGGCGCAGCGGCTTCGCCCCGCCCTTCGCCCGGCCCGCCGCGTCTCGGTTCGGCTTCTGCCGTCCCGCTGATCTGCTCCACGTCCAGCCGCCCTTCGTCCGCGACCCGGGAATCAGGCGATCCGCTCATGGCGCCCTCGGTCCACAGAGGCTAGGAGAGCCGTCCCGGCGGCCGTGGCACCGTCGACAAGTTGCCCGTGTCGGACCGCTTCCGACCGGAACCGATCGCGAGCGGCTCCGGAGTCGACCGGTTCCTTCGCGGACACCACCGGTTCGGGCGGAGTTCGAGCGTGTTCGCCAGCCGTACCAACCTGTGCGGCGGGCCGCCCGGGGCCTGCGGGGCCCGGGCCCGAGGAAACGCAGGTGAGAAGCACTCCAGAACCCTGGTAATGTTCTCTCTGTCGCCGAGGGGGCGAGAGAAAAGCCCCCGGAGCACACACCCTGTCCGGGTGGCGGAATGGCAGACGCGCTAGCTTGAGGTGCTAGTGCCCTTTATCGGGCGTGGGGGTTCAAGTCCCCCCTCGGACACAGCCGAATTCCCCGTGGGATCCGAAAGGAACCCACGGGGAATTTCCTTTTCCCCGACTTTCCCGACCTTCCCGACCGCCTTTCGGCCGGCTCACCGCGATCGCCACCCCGTGGCGGTGTGGTGCCGGTCTCTGCGCATGGGCCCGCCGGTCCGGAAACCGGACACGAGATGGCAACGATCGAACGGTTTGAGCTTCCCCTGAGGTATTCGCCCGTTTTCGCACCATAGGCTGCTGTGCGTTTGTCCGGAATGCGGACTCAAAACCGCAAAAACACCGACACCACCCAATGAACCCCGAGCGAGAGGACCGATACGTTGAGTGAGCCCGAATCCTCGACGGCATCACACCAGAACTACCGCCGATCGCTCGGCACGATCAGCCTGACGGCCGTCGGGCTGGGCTCGATCATCGGATCCGGGTGGCTGTTCGGTGCCGAGCGCGCCGCCAAGCTCGCCGGGCCGGCCTCGATCCTCGCCTGGGTGATCGGTGCCGCGGTGGCGCTGACCATCGCCCTCACCTACAGCGAGCTGGGCTCGATGTTCCCCAAGGCCGGCGGCATGGTCCGCTACGGCCAGTACTCGCACGGCTCGCTGGCCGGCTACCTGGCCGCCTGGGCCAACTGGATCGCCATCGTCTCGGTCATCCCGGGTGAGGCCACCGCCTCCGTCCAGTACATGAGCTCCTGGCACTTCGGCTGGGCGAAGGGGCTCTACAACGGGCAGGAACTGACCCTCAGCGGGGTGGCACTGGCCAGCGTGCTGCTGGTCGGCTACTTCGTCCTGAACTGGTTCGCGATCACGCTGTTCGCCAAGACCAACACGGCGATCACCGTCTTCAAGGTCGTCGTGCCGACGCTGACCGCCGGCGCGCTGCTCCTGGCGCACTTCGACACCGCGCACTTCACCGACCACGGCGGCTTCGCTCCGAACGGCTGGAGCGCGGTGTTCACCGCCGTCGCGGTCTCCGGCATCGTCTGGGCCTTCAACGGCTTCCAGTCGCCGCTCAACCTGGCCGGCGAGGCCAAGAACCCCGGCAAGTCGCTGCCGAAGGCCGTCATCGGCTCGATCCTGATCGCCCTGGTGATCTACGTCGCGCTGCAGATCGCCTTCCTCGGCGCCATCCCGGCCGCCGACCTCTCGCAGGGCTGGAGCAGCCTCGCCTACACCTCGCCGCTGGCCGACCTGGCCATCGCCTGGGGCCTCAACTGGCTCGCCATCCTGCTGTACGCGGACGCCTTCATCTCGCCGTCCGGCACCGGCATGATCTACGCCGCCACCACCTCGCGCATGATCCACGGTGTGCAGGAGAACGGCCACCTGCCGAAGATCTTCGGCAAGGTCGACGCCAAGACCGGCATCCCGCGCCCGGCGCTGGTGCTCAACCTGGTCGTCGCCTTCCTGTTCCTCGCGGTCTTCCGCGGCTGGGGCTCGCTGGCCGAGATCGTCTCGGTGGCCACCGTGATCTCGTACATCACCGGCCCCGTCGCCGTGATGGCGCTGCGCCGGCTCGCCCCTGACCTGCCGCGGCCGGTCAAGCTGCGCGCCATGCCGGTGATCGCCCCGGTCGCCATGGTCTTCGGCTCGCTCGTCCTGTACTGGGCCCGCTGGCCGCTCACCGGCAAGGTCATCCTGCTGATGGCCGCCGGTCTGCCGATCTGGGCCTGGTACGAGCTGCGCAAGCCGTTCGCCGAGCTGAAGCCGCACCTGAAGGCGGGCGCCTGGATGGTCGCCTACCTGTTCGTGATGGCCGGCGTCTCCTGGGCCGGCAGCAGCGACTTCGGCGGGAACGGGTCCCTGCCGGAGGGCTGGGACCTGCTGATCGTGGCCGCGATCGGGCTCGCGTTCTACTACTGGGGCGTCGCGAGCGCCTGGGCCAACCCCTCGCTGGCCGCCGTCCGGCAGGAGATGGCGGACGCGGAGGACGCTGCGGCGGAGGGCGCATCGGCGGAGGGCGCCTCGGCGCCGGACGCGAAGGGCGAGCCCTCGCGGGTCTGAGTCGCCGCTCGTATCTCGTACGGAGCGAAGAAGGGCCGGTCGGTGTTCCGACCGGCCCTTCGGCGTCTCCGGGGGGCTTGCAGCGGCGGGGGCCTCGCGCGTCCTGGGGCCTTGCGGCTTGGGTTCTAACGGGCCTCGCGGCTCCGCGGTCGTGCGGCCGCCGAGGTCCTGCGGCCGGTCAGCCCCGGCGGGCGCGGCGGATGGCGGAGGTGACGACCGGCGGGAGGAGGTCCCGGGCCGCGCGCTTGGCGACGTTGACGGGGCGGCGCGCCTCGGCGGCGCGGGCCCGCCGGACCGCGAGGTCCAGGACGGCCTCGTCCCGGGCCGAGTTGAGTGCCAGGCGGGCGTCGTCCGCGGACCGTTCGGCCTCGCGCCGGGCCGACTCGGCGGCCAGCCGGCTCTGGTGGCGCGAGCCGCGGAACGGCTCGATGCCCTCCGAGTCGCCGTGCATGCGCACCACCCGGCGCCCGTTGAGCTGGTCGATGCTCAGGTGGCAGCCGACCGCGAGGTCGATCCGGTCGAGCAGCTCGCGCTGGAACGGCTCCGGGTCGCCCCAGGTGCCGTAGAACTTGC
Source organism: Streptomyces novaecaesareae (assembly GCF_000716875.1). Taxonomy (GTDB): domain Bacteria; phylum Actinomycetota; class Actinomycetes; order Streptomycetales; family Streptomycetaceae; genus Kitasatospora; species Kitasatospora novaecaesareae. The sequence continues at coordinate 76,922 of NZ_JNWQ01000023.1, forward strand.
ACTCGGTGAGCAGGATCGGCTTCAGACCGTGGTTGAAGACCGCCTCCCAGGTCGCGGCCGCGACGCCCGGGGTGTGCTGGGCGCGGTAGTCGTCCAGCACCACGACGCCCTGCTCCTGCAACGCGACCCGGGCCACCTGGAGATCCCCCACGACGTGCTCGTACAGGTGGGAGGCGTCGATGTGGATGAAGCGGAACGCGCCGGCGGGTATGTGCCCGCGGGACAGGACGCTGGTCGGAGCCTGGACGATCTCCGGCAGCTTGTCGTGGAAGGCGAGGTAGTTGGTCTCGAAGGCCGAGCGGGTCAGCGTCTTGCGGTAGGACAGGTCCATCTCGGCGGCGTTCTCGTCGTCGGGCGCGTCCGAGTCGAAGAGGTCGCAGACGGTGAACGTCTCGCCGGGCTGGAGGTGTTCACCGATGACGATCGCGCTGCGGCCGAGGTAGGCGCCCATCTCCAGCAGGTCGCCGGTGACACCGGTCTTCTCCTGCCGCCCCAGGAACCAGTCGAAGGAATGCCGGTCGTGGTCCCAGAACCACCCCTGGACATCGTCCAGGCTCGCCGGCTCGGCATGGTGCCGGGGGTTGCCCGGCAACGCGGCGTCGGTCATGAAAGCTCCTTCGGGGCACGGGTGGTCCGGTGGTTCTCGAAGCGGACCTCAGCGGGGGCGGCAGTGCGCGCCGGGCGCGGAACGCGCCGGTCCCCGACCGTGCGCGGCACGTCGAAGCATCGTCAGCAGTAGACCCCCCGCCACTGAGTTCAGTGCAATCTACCTGGGCGGTGACCGCCGTGTGGAGGTCTGCGCGCGGGGAGTTTCCGGAACCGTCACCGGTCCGCCGGACGGTGAACACGGCGGGTTCCTGGTGTTGATCCATTATGTCCCGTCCGGGGTCGTCCGGTCACCGGCTTCGAGGATGATCTTCGTCGCGGATTCCACGCATAGCGTTTTGGCGGGCGGTCCTCGACGGGAGGGCCAGGGCGGTGAGGAGCACTGTCGGCATGGCGCAGGCACGGCGGGGCGAGCAGGATCCGGTGCTCGCCCGGGAGTTGGTGGCGATGATGGCCGAGGACGCGGCGGCCGCCCGGTGGGCGAACAGTGCCGACCTGGCCGAGCAGGCGCTCTGGCGGCGGCTCACCGCCCGGCACGGGGACCGGCTCGCGGAGATCACGGCCGAGCACGGCTGGCCGGCCGAACGGACCGTGGGCCCCGAGGCGGCCCGGGCAGCCTGGCTCGTCGCACAGCACGCGGACCGGCAACTCAGCGTCCAGCGACAGGCCGTGGCACTGATGGGCGAGGCGGTCGGACGGGGCGAGGCGAGCGCTCGCGACCTGGCCTTCCTGGAGGACCGACTGGCCGTCAACGAGGGCCGGGAGCAGCGGTACGGCACCCAGATCGGCGCGGTGGTGGACGGACGCCCGGTGCCGTGGCCCTGCGAGGACCCGGAGCGCCTGGACGAGCGGCGCGCCGAGGTGGGCATCGAGCCGTTCGACGAGTACACCGCGCGGTTCGCCCCGAGCTGACCGGCACGTCCGCCGGCGCCGGATCGGCTCTTGCGCGCGGCCGCCCGGGCCGCTTTGACTGACCTTCGACGAGCGCTGTCGGTCGAACGGCCGAGCGGATGAGAGGACTACCGGTGCAGCAGTACGCGGAGTACGGCGACCAGTACATCGACGGTGCCTGGCGGCCCTCCGGGGACCAGGGTTCGATAGCCGTGCTGAACCCGGCGACCGAGCAGGTGCTCGCCACCGTGGCGGCCGGCGGGACGGCCGACGTCGACGCGGCGGTGGCGGCGGCCCGCCGGGCGGCACGCAGCTGGGGCGCGACCACCCGCGACGAGCGGCTGGCGCCGCTGACCCGGCTGCGGGACGGGATCGCCGCCGCGCAGAGCGAGATCACCGAGACGGTGGTCGCCGAACTGGGCGCCCCCGTCGGCTTCGCGGCGGCCGTGCACGCCGGGCTGCCGCTGACCGTGGCGAGCTCCTACCTGACCCTGCTCGCCGAGCACGCCTTCGAGGAGCGGATCGGCAACTCGGTGGTGCACGCCGAGCCGGCCGGGGTGGTCGCGGCGATCACCCCGTGGAACTACCCGCTGCACCAGATCGTGGCCAAGGTCGTCCCGGCGCTGGCGGCCGGCTGCCCGGTGGTCCTCAAGCCGGCCGAGGACACCCCGCTGGTGGCCCGGCTGTTCGCCCGCCTGGTGCACGAAGCCGGGTTCCCCGCAGGGGTGTTCAACCTGGTCACCGGCACCGGGGAGCTGGCCGGTGCGGCGCTGGTCGCCCACCCGGAGGTGGACGTGGTCTCGTTCACCGGCTCCACCGCCGTCGGCCGGCAGGTCGCCGAGGCGGCCGGCCGGGGCCTGAAGCGGGTCGCCCTGGAACTGGGCGGCAAGTCGGCCAACGTGGTGCTGCCGGGCGCCGACATCACCCGTGCGGTCAAGGCGAACGTCGCGAACGTGTTCGCCAACTCCGGCCAGACCTGCAGCGCCTGGACCCGGCTGCTGGTGCACGAGGACCAGTACGAGGAGGCCGTCGAGCGGGCCGCCAAGGCCGCCGCCCAGTACGTCCCGGGCGACCCGACCGACCCGCAGACCCGGATCGGCCCGGTCGTCAACGCCAAGCAGCTGGCCCGGGTGCGCAGTTACATCGACGGCGCGCTGGCCGAGGGCGCCCGGCTGGTCGTCGGCGGCTCGGAGCCCGTCGCCGAGCCGCCCACCGGCTTCTACGTCCGCCCGACCGTACTCGCCGACGTCACACCGGAGATGGCGGTGGCCCGGGAGGAGGTCTTCGGACCGGTCCTGGTGATCCTCCCCTACCGGGACGAGGACCACGCCGTCGAACTCGCCAACGACACGCCGTACGGCCTGGCGGGCGGCGTCTGGGCGCGCGACACCGACACCGCCGCCGCCTTCGCCCGCCGCTTGGACACCGGCCAGGTCGACCTCAACGGCGGCCGCTTCAACCCGCTGGCCCCCTTCGGCGGTTACAAGGCCTCCGGCCTCGGCCGGGAGCTGGGCCGGCACGGACTGGAGGAGTTCCTGCGGCACAAGTCGCTGCAGTACTAGGGGAGTTGGGCATCCCGTAAGAGCTGGGGCTTGGGCAGCGCCCGGGGCGTCGAGCCCTTCCTCGATGCCCCGGGCGGCGCTGTGCGGCGTTGTGCGGCTCGGCTCAGTGGCCTCAGACGAGGTCGACGCCCGGGTAGAGCGGGTACGGGGCGAGGAGGTCCGCAGCGCGCTTGGCGACGGCGTCGCGGAGGGCGGCGTCGAGGGTGTGGTTGGCCTTGGATGGGGCGCCGGCGGCCGTGGTGGTGGGGGTGGTGGCGCGCAGGACGGTGTCGATCAGCTCGGCGATCTCGTCCATCTCGGCGACGCCGAGGCCGCGGGTGGTGAGGGCCGGGGTGCCGAGGCGGATGCCGGAGGTGTACCAGGCACCGTTCGGATCCTGCGGGACGGAGTTGCGGTTGGTGACGATGCCCGAGTCGAGCAGCGCCGCCTCGGCCTGGCGGCCGGTCAGGCCGTAGCCCGAGACGTCGGCGAGGACGAGGTGGTTGTCGGTGCCGCCGGTGACCAGCTTGCCCCCGCGGCGCAGCAGGCCCTCGGCGAGCGCCTGGGCGTTGGTGACCACGGCACGGGCGTAGGCCTGGAACTCGGGGCGGCGGGCCTCGGCGAGGGCGACCGCCTTGGCGGCCATGACGTGCGAGAGCGGGCCGCCGAGCACCAGCGGGCAGCCGCGGTCGACGTGCTCGGCCAGCTCGGACGTGCACAGCACCATGCCGCCGCGCGGGCCGCGCAGGGACTTGTGGGTGGTCGTGGTGACGATGTGGGCGTGCGGGACCGGGTCGTGGTCGCCGGTCAGCACCTTGCCCGCGACCAGGCCGGCGAAGTGCGCCATGTCGACCATGAGGGTGGCGCCGACCTCGTCCGCGATCTCGCGCATCGTGCGGAAGTTCACCAGCCGCGGGTAGGCGGAGTAGCCGGCCACGATGATCAGCGGGCGGAACTCGCGGGCGGTCTCGCGCAGCGCGTCGTAGTCGATCAGGCCGGTGACCGGGTCGGTGCCGTAACTGCGCTGCTCGAACATCTTGCCCGAGATGTTGGGGCGGAAGCCGTGGGTGAGGTGGCCGCCGGTGTCCAGGGACATGCCGAGCATGCGCTGGTTGCCGAGTTCGTGGCGCAGCCGCGCCCAGTCCTCCTCGGTGAGGTCGTTGACGTTGCGGACCTCGGCGCGCTCCAGGGCCGGGCTCTCGACCCGCTGGGAGAGGACGGCCCAGAAGGCGGTCAGGTTGGCGTCGATGCCGGAGTGCGGCTGGACGTAGGCGTGGTCGGCGCCGAACAGCTCGCGGGCGTGCTCGGCGGCGATGGTCTCGACGGTGTCGACGTTGCGGCAGCCGGCGTAGAAGCGGCGGCCGGCGGTGCCCTCGGCGTACTTGTCGCTGAGCCAGTTGCCCATGGCGAGCAGGACGGCCGGGGAGGCGTAGTTCTCGCTGGCGATCAGCTTGAGCGAGGCCCGCTGGTCCGCCAGCTCCTGGCCGATGGCGGCGGCGATCCGCGGTTCGACGCCGGCGACCACGTCGAGGGCGCTGCGGAAGGCGGTGTCGGCGGCGGGGGTCGCGGCGGTGTGGGGCTGCTGGAACGGCTGGGGCTGCTGGGCCAAGGCGGTCTCCTGGTGGGGATCCGGGTGGCCCAGGCGCTCGGCAACTGCACGTGAGGTTTCACGAGGCCGCTTCCCGATGGTTGATTCCATCCCTACGCGCCAGTCGCAGCCCGCCGGAATCGTATCAACACCGGACCGACTGCGGCGGAGGTCTCAGAATGCGGAACGGCCTGACCGGTTTGCTGCAGTATGTCTGTTCGCCTCCGCGCTGCGGCACGGCCGGCGGACGGACCGGCTGCTGTCCGGCTGCTGTCCGGCTGCTGTCCGGCTTCACCCTGGTCGGCGCCAGCGTGCAGATCCACTTCCTCGGGTACGTCGCGCAGTGGGTCCTGGTCTACTCCACCGGCCTGCTGCCGCTGCCCTCGTACACCCCGCCGGCCGAGGACCCGGCCGCCTGACCGGGCGGGATACTGCTCCCCTGGCTCGCCCTCGGCTTCGTCAACTCGGCGGTGTTCGCCCGGCTTTCACGTTCACAACTGCTGGAGACGATGAACGAGGAGTACGTCCGCACGGCCCGCGCCAAGGGCCTCGGACGGCTGCGCGCCCACCTCACGTACACCTCGCGCGGCGCCGCCGGGCCGCTGGTTCAGCTGCTCGGGCTGGAAGCCGGGGCGCTGCTCGGCGGGGCGGTGATCACCGAGACGGTGTTCGGACTGAACGGCGTCGGCGCTCACCCCGGCCGAACGGCGGGAGCGCTCGGTCGAGCTGCTGGAGCAGGTCGGGCTGAGCGCCGACCACCTGGACCGCTACCCGCACGAGTTCTCCGGAGGACAGCGCCAGCGGATCGGCATCGCCCGGGCGCTGGCCCCGCAGCCCCGCCTGATCATCGCGGACGAGCCGGTCTCGGCGCTCGACGTGTCGGTACAGGCGCAGGTGCTCAACCTGCTGATGGAACTGCGCGAACGCCTCGGCGTGGCCGTCCTGTTCCTCTCGCACGACCTCGCCGTGGTCCGGCACTTCTGCGACCGGGTGGCGGTGATGCACCGGGGCCGCCTGGTGGAGTCCACCGACCGGGACCGGCTGTTCGAGGCGCCGCACACCGAGTACACCCGGGAGCTGCTGGCGGCGGTGCCCTGAGGGCGGTCGGCGGGGCGGTCGGCGGGGGGCGAGCGGGTCGGAGTAAAGGGTTGGCGCAGCCTGGGGCGAACGGCTCATGATCGAAGCCTGTCAGGTCCGATCGGAGAGGTGCAGCAGTAGACATGTCCGCAAATGATTCCGTGAGTGACGAGACGCAGCAGCCCGGCCAGGCGGCCGTCGACCGGGAACTCGTCGAGGCCGCCCTGGAGGTGGCACGGACGTACGCCCGGGGCGACAACCACACCGTGGCGGCGGCCGGTCGCAACGCCGACGGGCGGATCGTCACCGCCCTGAACGCCTACCACTTCACCGGCGGGCCGTGCGCGGAGCTGGTGCTCATCGGGGCGGCGGCCGGGCAGGGCGCGTACGAGCTCACCACCGTCGTGGCGGTCGGCGACGGGGAGCGCGGGGTGATCCCGCCGTGCGGGCGCTGCCGCCAGGTGCTGCTCGACTACTTCCCGGAGGTGCGGATCATCGTCGGGCACGGGTCCGAGCTGCGCACCGTACGGGTGCTGGACCTGCTGCCGGAGGCCTACATCTGGGCCGACCACCAGGACGACTGAGCGGAGGGCCGCGGGCGGAGGGCAGCGGACGGCTGCCGGCGGACCGACACCGTCGTTCGCCCTTCGTTCGGCTGCGCGGGCTCGGTCCGAGGCGTTAGCGTGCAGGCACTGTGACGTAGCAGACCAGGAATCGCCAGCCGAGGGGACACATTGTCGGACGACCTGCGCATCGCAAAGATCAACCACGGTTTCGATCACCTCGACGCCGACGGCGACGGGCTGCTCACCGAGCGGGACCACGTCCTGATGGGCCACTCGGTGGCCCGCTCGCTCGGCCACCAGGAAGGCTCGGAGGCGGAGGCCGTCATCGTCCGCGCCTACCTGACGATCTGGCACGACCTGCACCTCGCCCGGCTGCCCGCCGGCACCGAGGCGATCACCCGCGAGCAGTTCACCGCCTCGACCAGCCTGCTCGCCGACGACCCCGAGGCCGCGCGGGACATCCTCGGCGCGCTCGCCGGGGCCTTCCTCGCCGTCGCCGACGCCGACCGCAGCGGAACGGTGGACGCCGGGGAGTTCTTCGTCTTCCAGCGCGGCCACTTCGCGGGCCTCTGCCGCGACGACGCCGACGAGGCCTTCCGCCACCTCGACACCGACGGCGACGGCGTCCTGTCCGCGGCCGAGTTCACCGACGCGATCGTCGAGTACTGGACCAGCCGCGACCCGGACGCCCCGGGCAACTGGTGGACGGGCAAGCCCCCGCACTCGTTCTGAGCCTTCGGGCCGTCGAGCGCGGGCTTCGGGCCTTCGGGCGCGGCCTTCGGGCCTCCTGCGCGGGCTTCGGCCTTCGAGCGCGGGAACGTGGTGCTCACCTACGCGCGGACGTCGCCTTCTCCGGCCGCGCGGGACGCCCAGGGCTCCCCGGGCGCCGGCTGACGCTCACCACCAGGCAGACGCCCGCCACCACGATCGCCCCGCCCGCCAGGGTCGGACCGGTCAGCGGCTCGGCCAGGATCAGCCAGCCGAGCAGCACGGCGACCACCGGGTTCACGTACGCGTACGTGGCGACCAGCGTCAGCGGGGCGGCGCGCAGCAGCCAGGCGTACGCGGTGAAGGCGAGCAGCGAGCCGAACAGCACCAGGTAGGCCATGGCCAGCCAGGAGCGGCCGGAGACGGCCCCGAGGTCCAGCCCGCGCTGCTCACCGCGCACCAGTCCGATCAGCAGGTTGCAGAAGCCGCCGGCCAGCATCTGGTAGGCGCTCGCGGCGAGCACGTTGCCCGGCATCGGGATCTTCTTGCTCACGAACGAGCCGGCCGCCCAGAGCAGCGTGGCGCAGATGATCAGGATCACGCCGAGCGGCGCGACGGACCCGCCGATCGCCGGGGCGGACAGCACACCGAGGCCGACCAGCCCGAGCAGCACGCCGGCCAGCTCGGCCCGCTTCGGTCGCTCGCCGCCGAAGGCCGTCAGCACCACCATCCACAGCGGGACTGCGGCCACCAGCAGGGCGGCCAGGCCGGAGGGGACGGAGGTCTCGCCCAGGACCACCAGCCCGTTGCCGCCGGTCAGCAGCAGCACACCGACCAGGGCGGCGGAGGCCAGCTGGCGCCGGCTGACCTTCAGGCCGGCCGGCCCCTGGCGCACCAGCAGGTAGCCGACCAGCAGGAGGCCCGCGGTGAGGAAGCGGGCGGCCGCGGAGAGGAAGGAGGGCATCGTCTCCACAGCGATCCGGATCGCCAGGTAGGTCGAGCCCCAGACGACGTAGACCACCGCGAGGGCCAGCCAGACCGCGCCGCCGAGGCGGGTGGCGGGGGCGACGGTCGTGGGGGTGGCGTCGGCGGTCGCGGTTACGGAGGTGGCGGGGGTCGTGGGGGTGGAGGTCGTGG
>NZ_JNWQ01000024.1 GCF_000716875.1 Streptomyces novaecaesareae
GGTCGCTGGTCGGCAGCGTCAGATGTGTATAAGAGACAGCCGCCACCCACAGCCCTTCGGCCCCCAGCACCTCGGCCCACAGCCAGGACACCGATAAACCATGAGCACCCTGACCGCCCGCCAGCGCTGGACCGGCCTCGCCGTCCTCGTCCTGGCCGTGACCGTGGTCGCCCTCGACGCGACCGTCCTCTCCCTCGCCATCCCGTCGATCAGCGAGACGCTGCGCCCCAGCGGCACCCAGCTGCTCTGGATCGGCGACTCCTACTCCTTCGTGCTCGCCGGCCTGCTGGTCAGCATGGGCGCACTGAGCGACCGGATCGGCCGCAAGCGGCTGCTGCTGGTCGGCTCGGCCGCCTTCGGCGCCGCCTCGCTGCTGGCCGCCTACGCGCCGGGCCCGGGCTGGCTGATCCTGGCCCGCGCGCTGCTCGGCGTGGCCGGGGCGACGATCATGCCGTCCACCCTGTCGCTGATCCGCGGCCTCTTCCCGGACGACCGGGAGCGGGCCACCGCGATCGGCATCTGGGGCGCGGCCGCCACCGCCGGGGCCGCGCTCGGGCCGGTGGTCGGCGGGGCACTGCTGGAGCGCTTCTGGTGGGGTTCGGTGTTCCTGATGAACATCCCGGTGCTGCTCCTGCTGCTGGGCTTCGGCGCCTGGCTGCTGCCCGAGTCCAAGGACCCGAAGCCGGGCCGCTGGGACGTGCTGAGCGTCGTCCTGTCGATGGCCGGGGTGATCGGCGTGGTGTACGCGGTCAAGGAGGCCGCCGCGCACGGCGTCGGCCGCTGGGACGTCCCGGTCTCGTTCGTGCTGGGCGCCGCCGCGCTGACCGTCTTCGTCCGCCGCCAGCTGCGGCTGGAGACCCCGCTGCTCGACGTCCGGCTGTTCCGCGACCGGCGGTTCACCGCGGCGGTCTCGGCCTCGCTGGTCTCCCTGGTCGGCCTCTCCGGCGTGATCTTCGTGGTCTCGCAGTACCTGCAGCTGGTCCGCGGCTACCAGCCGCTGCAGGCGGGCCTGGCCGAGCTGCCGGCCTTCGCGGGCTCGGTGGTCGGCGGTCTGCTGACCGCCCGGGTGGCCCGGCGCTTCGGCGCGCGCACGGCGCTGACGGCCTGTCTGCTGGCGATGGGCCTGGGCATAGGCGTGCTCGGCTGGCTGGAGCAGGACACCACCTACCTGCTGCTGGCCGCCTCCTTCCTGCTGGTCGGGACGGCCGAGGGCGTGGTCTACACGCTCGGCGCCGACCTGGTGCTGAGCGCCGCGCCCGCCGAGAAGGCCGGGGCCGCCTCCGCGGTCTCGGAGACGGCGTACGAGCTGGGCACCGCGCTCGGCATCGCCCTGGTCGGTTCGGTGGTCGGCTCGATCTACGCGAACGGGCTGGCCGTCCCGGCCGGGACGGACCCGGCGCTGGCCGCCCGGGCCGGCGAGTCGCTGGGCTCGGCCGTCGAGGCGGCGCAGGGGCTGGCGCCGGAGCTGGCGCAGCCGCTGCTGGCGAGCGCGAAGGCGGGCTTCGTCAGCGGCATGAACAGCGCCGGGCTGCTGGCCGCCGTCCTGCTGGTCGGCGCGGCGGTGACGGCCTGGCTGCTGCTGCGCGGGCTGTCCGGGCCGGCTGCGGCCGCCGAGGAGCCCGCGGCGGTGTCGGAGAAGGTCCACGTGTGACCCGCTCCCCCCGGCCCTCCTCGTAAGGCCTCCCAGCCGGAACGGCCGTTCTCCTGGCGAGAACGGCCGTTCCGGCGTATCGGGCCGCCGCCGTTCCGCCTACTCCGCCTACTCCGCCTACATTGCCTACTTCGCCGCGAAGGGCAGCTCCAGCTCGGCCCAGACCACCTTGCCGTCCCGGGTGAGCCGGCTGCCCCAGCGCTGGGCCAGCTCGCTGACCAGGAACATCCCGCGCCCGCCCTCGTCCTGCTCGGCGAACGGGCGCAGCTGCGGGGTCTGGCCGCCGGCGTCGGAGACCTCGACGGTGAGCACCCGGTCGCGGAACAGCCGCAGCCGGCGCGGGGCGTCGGCGTGCAGCAGCGCGTTCGTGACCAGCTCGCTGACCAGCAGCTCGGCGTAGTCGGTGAGCGCGGACAGGCCCCAGGCCTCCAGGGTGGCGCGGGTGAACCGGCGGGCCCTGCCGGGCAGCTTCCCGCCGCCGCTGAGCGGGAGGGTGGCGATCCGGTCGGCGGGCAGCGGCAGCACCCGCGCCATGATCATCGCGATGTCGTCCTCGGTGCCGTCGGTGACCAGCGCCCCGAGGACGGCGTCGCAGCTCTCCTCCAGGGTCCGGCCGGGCCCGGCGAGGGTGCGGGCGAGCAGGTCGATCCCGGCGTCCAGGTCCTGGCCGCGCCGCTCGACCAGGCCGTCGGTGTAGAGCGCGACCATGCCGCCCTCGGGGATGGTGAACTCGATCGACTCGAAGGCGACCCCGCCGACGCCCAGCGGCACGCCGGGCGGCACCTCGACCCGCTCGGCATTGCCGTCGGGGGCGACCCGCACCGGCGGCAGGTGTCCAGCCGAGGCGACCTGGACGGTGCGCTCCAGCGGGTCGTAGACCGCGCAGATGCAGGTCGCGAACTGGCCCTCGCCGATACCCGAGGCGGTCTCGTCCAGCCGGGTGAGGACCTGCTCGGGCGGCATGTCGAGGGTGGCGAGGGTGCGGGCGACGGTGCGCAGCTGGCCCATCGTGGCGGCGGCGCGGATGCCGTGGCCCATCACGTCCCCGACCACCAGGGCGACCCGCCCGCAGGACAGCGGAACGACGTCGAACCAGTCGCCGCCGACCTCGCTGACCACGCTGCTGGGCAGGTAGCGGTGGGCGATCTCCAGGCCGAGGGTGCGGTGCACCTCCTGCGGCAGCAGGCTGCGCTGGAGGGTCAGCGCGGTCTCCCGCTCGCGCCGGTAGAGCCGGGCGTTGTCCAGCGCCAGCGCGGTGCGGGCGACCAGTTCCTCGGCGAGGGCGACGTCGGCGGCGCTGAACGGCTCGGGGTTGCGCATCCTGATGAACTCGGATCCGCCGAGCACCATGCCCCGGGCGGTGATCGGCACCATCAGGTAGGAGTGGATGCCCGCCGCGATCCCGGGGGCCACCCGGTCCTCGCTGGAGACCAGCCCGCGCAGCACCTCCTCGTCCACGTGGGCCCGCAGCAGCGGCTTCCCGCTGCGCAGGCACTGGGTGTAGCTGCGGTCGGGGGCGTACTCGGAGGTCTCGCCGACGACGTCGACGGCGTGCACGAGGCCGCTCTCGTAGGACTCCCCGACGGCGACGGCGCGCAGGGTGACGGTCCGGTCGGTGGGGATCTCGGTGGGCTCGGCGCCGCGCAGCACCGGCTCCAGCAGGTCGACGGTGGCGAAGTCCGCGAACCGGGGGACGACGGCCTCGATCAGTTCCTCGGCGGTGCGCTGGAGGTCGAGGGTGGTACCGATCCGCGCCGTCGCCTCGGCGATGGTGGCGAGGCGTTCCTGGGCCCGGGCGGCGCGGGCCTCGGCCTGGAAGCGTTCGGTGACGTCGATGATCGAGGAACAGACGCCGAACACGCGGCCGGTGGAGTCCTCCAGCCGGAAGTAGGAGGCGGACCACGCGCGGTCCCGCCTCGGATCGCCGGGGACGCGGCCGTGCGAGCGGGCGTCCACCACCGGCTTCCCGGTCTTCAGCACCTGTCTCATGGTCTGTTCGATCTCGGCGCCGTTGATGCCGGGCAGCACGGCGGATATCCGGCGGCCGAGGTGGGCGGCGGCCGGCACGCCGTTCATCCGGGCGAGCGCCTCGTTGATCCGGACGTAGCGCAGGTCGGTGTCGTAGACCGCCATGCCTATCGGCGAGCGGCCGAAGATGCCGTCCAGCACCGCCAGGTCGGCCTCGACGGCATGCAGGGCGCGGGTGTCGGAGGCGGTGGCGAGCAGCAGCAGGGTGTCGGCCGGGCCGGCGATCGGGTAGGTGCGGAACTCCAGGTCGACCTTGTGGCCGTCGCGGTGGCGGACCGGGAAGACGCCGGACCAGCCGGTGCCGCCCATGATCCGTTCGAGGAGGTCGAGCACCTCGGTGCGGTCGCCGCCGTCGGTGAACAGCTGGGCGGCGAAGCTGCCGACGGCCTCCTCGGCGGTGTAGCCGAGCAGGGCCTCGGCGTCCTCGCTCCAGTGCAGGATCAGTCCGTCGTGCTGAAGCAGGGCTGTCGCGAGCGGGACGAGCCGGTGGCCTTCGGGGCGTCCGCCCTCGGGACGGGCCGAAGGGCCGCCCCGTGCCGGGCCGGCGGCGGCGGTCGCGTCCCACTCGTGTCCGTGCATGATCAGGCAGCACCCCGGTTCGGCTCGTGCCCGGCCGGGTGGGCCTCGCGGTCCGTGTCGGCCGGGGTTCTTCTCCAGACTGCACGGACATCGGCCGCCCGGCGACCCCTTGGTCAGGGGTTGTCCGGCCGCTCCTTGTGTACGGGCGTCATGGGCGTACCGGCCGCAGCGTACTCTCCAGAACGCCCGCCCACTGCCGGATCACTCCGGATCGTCGGAGGCTGTCGTCGGTGAGCAGGTTGGCCAGGCCGAGTCCGCGGGCGAGGTCCAGGGTGGCCTGCACGGATTCCCGCACGCCCGGGTGGCTCTCGTCGGCGTCCAGGAACTCCACGGCGGCCCGGTGGGCCTCCCGGCCGACGTGGCCCTCCAGGGCGACGATCCGCTCGCGCAGCGCCTCCTCGGTGGCGGCGGCGGTCCACAGGTGCAGGGCGGCGCGGAACAGCGGGCCGGTGTAGAGGCGCACGATCATGTCGACCACGGCCCGGGTGCGGTCGGGGCCGGCGGCCGGCAGCTCGTCCGCGTGGGCGCGGACGGCTGCCAGCCGCTCGGCGGTGACGTGCTCGACGGCCGCGGTGAACAGGTCCTCGCGGGTCGGGAAGTGGTGCTGGGCGGCGCCCCGGGAGACGCCGGCGCGCTCGGCGACCACGGTGACGGTGGAGCCGTTCCAGCCGAGTTCGGCCAGGCAGTCCACGGCCGCCGCGAGCAGCCGGGCCCTGGTCGCGCGGCTGCGGTCCTGCCGGGGGGTGCGGGCGGCGGGGTGGCTGGTCATGGCTGCTGGCGGCTCCTGTTCCGGTGCGGGCGAGGCGGGTCGGTCCCCTGCGGCGGCGCGATCCCGTGTGGTGGATCGGTCCCCTTCGGCGGGTCGGTCCCTGCGGCGGGTCGATCCTCACAGACGGGTACCGGTCCCCGCCCGTCGGGGGCGTGCTCAGTCGACGGGGGCGCGCCGGGCCTCGCGGGCGCGCAGTTCGCGGCGGAGGATCTTTCCGGCCGCGGACTTGGGGACGGTGTCGACGAACTCCACCGCGCGGACCTTCTTGTAGGGGGCGACCAGCCCGGCGACGTACCCGGTGACCTCCTCCGCGGTCAGCCCGCTGCCCGGGGCGCGGACCACGAAGGCCTTGGGACACTCGCCGCCCTCGGCGTCCGGGACGCCGATCACGGCGGCGTCGGCGATCTGCGGGTGGCCGAGCAGGACGGCCTCCAGCTCGGCGGGGGCGACCTGGTAGCCCTTGTACTTGATCAGCTCCTTGACCCGGTCGACGATGTGCAGGTAGCCGCGCTCGTCCACGTAGCCGACGTCGCCGGTGTGCAGCCAGCCCTCGGCGTCGATCACGGCCGCGGTCTCGGAGGGGCGGCCGAGGTAGCCCTTCATCACCTGGGGGCCGCGGATCAGCAGCTCGCCGCGCTCGCCGGGCCCGAGGTCGTCGGCGGAGCCGTCCAGGGCGGCGATCCGCAGCTCGGTGGAGGGGACCATCCGGCCGACCGAGCCGCGCGAGGGGTCACTCTCCCGCGGGGAGACCACGTGGGTGACCGGGGAGAGCTCGGTCATGCCGTAGCCCTGGAGCAGGTGCGGCAGGCCGAGGCGCCGGGCGCAGGCGTCGGCGAGCGCGTGGTCGAGCGGGGCGGCGGCGCACAGCAGGTACTTGACGGAGGAGAGGTCGAAGCGGTCCACGACCGGGTGCTTGGCCAGGGCGAGCGCGATCGGCGGGGCCACGAACAGGGCCTGCACCCGGTGCTCCTCGACGGCGCGGCAGAACTGCTCCAGGTCGAAGCGGGGCAGCACGACCACGGTGGCGCCGCAGCGCAGCGGCTGGTTGAGCAGCGCGGCCAGGCCGTAGATGTGGAAGAACGGCAGGACGGCGAGCACCCGCTCGCCCTCGGTGGGGCGGTAGAGGGCGTCGCACTGGGCGAGGTTGGTGGCGATCGAGCGGTGGGTGAGCATCACGCCCTTGGGCAGGCCGGTGGTGCCGCTGGAGTAGGGCAGCACGGCGACGTCCTCGCCGGGGTCGATGGCGACCTCGGGGGCGGGGCCGGGGGTGGCGAGCAGGTCGGCGAGCGAGCGGTGGCCCTCGGCGCCGTCCAGGACGAGGATCTCGGTCAGCAGGTGGCCCTGCTCGGCGAGCAGGTCGGCGGCGGTCCGGGCGGCGGGCAGGAACGGGGAGACGGTGATCAGCCGGCGGGCGCCGCTGTCGCGCAGCTGGCCGGCCAGTTCGGTGGGCGTGGCCAGCGAGGAGACGGTCGTCACGGTGGCGCCGGCCCGGGTCGCGCCGTAGTAGGCCATCGGGTAGGTGATCGAGTTGGGGCTGAAGAGGGCGATGACCTCGCCCCGGCGCACGCCTGACTCGGCCAGCCCGGCGGCGACCCGCTCGACGGCGGCGGCGAGCTGCACGTAGCTGACCTGCTCGCCGGTGAGGCCGTCGATCAGGGCCGGCCGGTCGCCGTAGCGGGCCGCGGCGCCGAGCACCGCCTCGTGGACCGGCAGGTCGACCACGGGGACGTCCGGGAATTCGCTTCGGAACACCAAGGTAAGCCTCCAGTAAGGAAGTTGACGCGGCAACAAAACCGGCGGTGGATCGATTCGAGGCGCGTTCAGGAGCATACGGACAGTCAGGGGCGAGGCTGGGCCATTGTGGGGAACCGGAGGCGGCGCACGCGTGGCACAGTTGCTCAGGGGGGCGCCCGACCGGACGGTGAAGCACCACGGCCGCCCGCCCCCGGGGCGGCCCGCCGACCCTGGAGCACCCACCGTGAAACCCGTCTCCCCTCCCCTGCCACCGGCCCGGCGGCTGCTCGCCGCCACCGGCGCCGCCCTCGCGCTCACCCTCGGCGCGGCCCCGGCCGCGCTGGCCGCGCCGGGCGACAACGGCGACGTCAAGATCCACGAGAGCACCACACCGGTCACCGATCAGAGCGACCAGCCCAAGGTCTGCGTCTTCTACCTGGACGCCTTCAACTTCGACACCATCCAGCAGGTCAGCTGGACGATCTCGCAGCAGCCGCCGACGGGCACCGCCCAGGTGATGGCCGGATTGATCACGCTGGTGAACGGCACCGGGAACACCACCAACCTCACCCTGCCGGACGGGCACTACAAGCTCGAATGGACGTTCGCGGGTGAGAACGGCGCCGCGAAGCAGAAGGTGTTCGACGTCGCCTGCGCCACCTCGTCGCCCTCGCCCTCGCCGTCCTCCTCGCCCTCCCCGTCGCCGAGCGGATCGCCCAGCACCTCGCCCTCGCACTCGCACTCCCACAGCGCCTCGCCGAGCGGTGGCCCGCACGGCGGCCCGCACGGTGGCCCGCACGGCGGGGTGGGCACCGGCGGCGGCGGCACCTCCGGCACCGATGCCGCCCAGGTCGTGGGCGGCCTGGCGCTGGTCGTCGGCGCGGGCGGGATCGCCATCCGCGCGATGCGGCGCCGTCCCGGACGCAATGCCGAATCCTGACCGTCCGCACCGCGCGCCGTACGGCGGCCCCCTCCCCTGGCGGGCGGGGGTCGCCGCGCTGGCGCTCGCGCTGTGCGGCGTCTGGCTGGTCCACGACGGCACCGTCGACCGGCACGGGCCGCCGCTGCCGCCCGCGCCCTCGGCAGCCGCCGCACCGTCCCCGGTGTCGGCACCGGCCGCCACGCCCACGCCGCCCCCGGTGCCCGCCGCCCCGCCGCTGCCGGCCTCGGCGCCGACCAGGATCCGGATCCCCGCGATCAAGGTCGACGCCCCGGTGACCGGGCTCGGCCTGACCGCCGCTCGGCAGCTGGCCACCCCGCCGATGGAGCAGCGCAACCTCACCGGCTGGTACCGGGACGGCGCCGCGCCCGGGGCCGCCGGGAACGCCATCGTCACCGGGCACGCCGACAACCGCAGCGGACCGGCGGTCTTCTACCGGCTCGGGCTGCTGCGCCCGGGCGACACCGTCGAGGTGGCCCGCAAGGACCGCCACACCGCGGTGTTCACCGTGGACTCCGTCCGGGTCTTCCCGAAGGCGGACTTCCCGGACGCCCTGGTGTACGGCGCGGGCACCCCCGGCCGGGCCGAGCTGCGACTGATCACCTGCGGCGGGAAGTTCGACCGGAAGACCGGGTACGAGTCCAACACCGTGGTGTTCGCCCACCTGTCCGCGAGCCGCTGAACGCCGCCACGGCCCGGTACGGGCCCGTGCGGTGCGGCCCCCGTGCAGTGCGGCGCGTTACGGTGCGGCCCGGTACGGTGCGGCCCGGCTCAGTACGACTTCGGCAGGCCGAGGGTGTGCTGGGCGACGTAGTTGAGCACCATCTCGCGGCTGACCGGGGCGACCCGGCCGACCCGGGTGGCCGCCAGCAGCGCGCCCAGCCCGTACTCCTGGGTGAGGCCGTTGCCGCCGAGGGTCTGCACCGCCTGGTCGACCGTCCGGGCGGCGGCCTCCCCGGCGGCGTACTTGGCCATGTTGGCGGCCTCCCCGGCGGCGACGTCCTCGCCCGCGTCGTAGAGCAGCCCGGCCTTCTGGGTCATCAGCCGGGCCAGCTCGATCTCCACGGCGCACTGGGCCAGCGGGTGGGCCAGCCCCTGGTGGGCGCCGATCGGGGTGGACCAGACGGTGCGGGTCTTCGCGTACTCGACGGCCTTGCCGAGGGCCTGCCGGGCGAGGCCGAGCGAGAAGGCGGCGGTGAGGATCCGCTCGGGGTTGAGGCCCGCGAACAACTGGAGCAGGCCCGCGTTCTCGTCGCCGACCAGGGCGTCGGCGGGCAGCCGGACATCGTCCAGGAAGACCTGGAACTGCTTCTCGGGGGCGACGAGTTCCATCGGGATCGGCCGGTACTCGAAGCCGGGGGTGTCGCGCGGGACGACGAACAGGCAGGGCTTGAGCTTCCCGGTCCGTGCGTCCTCGGTGCGGGCCACGAACAGGACGGCGTCGGAGTGGTCGATGCCGGAGACGAACACCTTGCGGCCGGTCAGCAGCCAGTCCTCGCCGTCGCGGCGGGCGACGGTGGATATCCGGTGGGAGTTGGAGCCGGCGTCGGGCTCGGTGATGCCGAAGGCCATCGTGCGGCTGCCGTCGGCGAGCCCGGGCAGCCAGCGCTGCTTCTGCTCCTCGGTGCCGTAGCGGGCGATCACGGTGCCGCAGATCGCCGGGGAGACGATCAGCAGCAGCAACGGGCAGCCGGCGGTGCCGAGTTCTTCGAGCACGATGGCGAGGTCGGTGATGCCGCCGCCCCCGCCGCCGTACTCGACGGGCAGGTTGACGCCGAGGTAGCCGGCCTTGCCGGCCTCCGCCCACAGTTCGTCGGCGGGCTCGCCGGCCCGCGCCTTGGCGAGGTAGTAGGCGGAGCCGTAGCGGCGGCCGAGGTCGCCGACGGCCTGGCGCAGGGCGCGGCGCTCGGGGGTTTCGAGGAGCTGACTGCCGATGGCGGACATGCGGGGTCCTTCCTCAGGGCTCTCGGGGGAACTCTCGGGGGGATCGGACGACGGCCAACAGGGCACCGAGCTCGACCTGCCGGCCGGGGGTGGCGCGGAGTTCGACCAGGACGCCGTCGGCGGGGGCGGTGACGCGGTGCTCCATCTTCATCGCCTCCAGCACGAGCAGCGGCTGGCCGGCGGTGACGGTGTCGCCGACGGCGGCGGTGGTGCGCACCACGGTGCCGGGCATCGGGGCGAGCAGTGCGCCGGGGGCGGTGCGGACGGTGGGGTCGGGGAAGCGTGGGAGGGCGGTGAGCGCGGTGCTGCCGAACGGGGTGTCGACGTACACCTCGTCCCCGTGGCGGGCGACGCGGTAGGGGCGCCGGACTCCGCCCTCGCGCAGGGCGACCAGGTCGGGGGTGGCGCTCACGAGTTCGACGTCCGGGTGGTCCTCGGCTCGCAGTCCGGTGCGCGTGAGACGATAGCGGACCTCGAACTCGGTGCCGTCGGCGGCCCGGTAGCGCTTGAGCTGCGGCTGCGAGGGCAGGTTCCGCCAACCGGACGGGAGTGCGGTGCGCCGGGCGGCGGCGTCGGCGAGGGCGGCGGCCAGGGCGGCGCGGTCGACGGCGCCCTTGGTGTCGGGCGCCAGGAGCACGGCCGCGTGCTCGGCCAGGAAGCCGGTGTGCAGGCGCTCGGCCAGGAAGGCCGGGTGCCGCAGCGCGCGGACCAGCAACTCCCGGTTGGTGGCGG
Organism: Streptomyces novaecaesareae; assembly: GCF_000716875.1. Lineage (GTDB taxonomy): Bacteria > Actinomycetota > Actinomycetes > Streptomycetales > Streptomycetaceae > Kitasatospora > Kitasatospora novaecaesareae. The sequence continues at coordinate 10,378 of NZ_JNWQ01000024.1, forward strand.
GCCCGTGGATGCGGGCGCGGGCCAGCGCGTCGGCCAGCCGGCGGGCGGCGGCGGCGCGGGTCGGGGCCCAGGCGGTCACCTTGGCGAGCATCGCGTCGTAGTGCGGGGTGATCTCGCTGCCGGGCCCGGTGCCGGAGTCCAGGCGGATGCCCCTCCCGGTGAACTCCTCGTGGAGGACGGTGAGTTCGAGCCGGTGCAGGGTGCCGGTGGCGGGCTGCCAGTCCTTGGCCGGGTCCTCCGCGTACAGCCGGGCCTCGATCGCGTGGCCGTGGCTCGCGGGGGGCTGCGGCGGCAGCATCTCCCCCTCGGCGACGGCGAGTTGGAGTGCCACCAGGTCAAGTCCGGTGACCGCCTCGGTGACCGGGTGCTCGACCTGCAGACGGGTGTTCATCTCCAGGAACCAGAATCCGCCGTCCTCGGCGAGCAGGAACTCGGCGGTGCCCGCGCCCACGTAGCCGATCGCCCGGGCCGCGCTCACCGCCGCGGCGTGCAGCGCGGCCCGCACCTGCGCCGGGACGCCGGGGGCGGGCGCCTCCTCGATCACCTTCTGGTGGCGCCGCTGCAGCGAGCAGTCGCGGTCGCCGACCGCCCAGACCGTACCGTGCGCGTCGGCCAGCAACTGGACCTCGACGTGCCGCCCGGTGGGCAGGTAGCGCTCGCAGAACACCTCGTCCGAGCCGAAGGCCTTGGCCGCCTCGGCGCGGGCGGCGGCCAGTTCGCCGGGCAGCTCCGCGAGGCTGCGGACGACCCGCATGCCCCGGCCGCCGCCGCCCGCCGCGGCCTTCACCAGCACCGGCAGGTCGGCCTCGGTCGGCTCGGCGAGCGCGCCGAGGACGGGCACCCCGGCCTCGGCCATCAGGCGCTTGGCGGCGGTCTTGGAGCCCATCGCGGCGATCGCGGCCGGCGGCGGCCCGACCCAGACCAGGCCCGCGTCCAGCACGGCCTGCGCGAACTCGGCGCTCTCGGACAGGAATCCGTACCCGGGGTGGACGGCATCGGCCCCGGCCGCGAGCGCGGCGCGGACGATCAGGTCGACGCGCAGGTAGGTGTCGGCGGGCGCGGCGCCGGGCAGCCGCACGGCCGCGTCGGCCTCGCGCACGTGCGGGGCGCCGGCGTCCGGGTCGGAGTGGACGGCGGTGGTCGCGATGCCGAGCTCCCGGCAGGTCCGGAAGACCCGGCGGGCGATCTCGCCCCGGTTGGCGACCAGCAGGTTGCCGATCGATGTCTTGGAAGTCATTCCTCGCTCCGTCACAGGGGCCGGCTCACATCCGGAAGACGCCGTAGCCACGCGCGCCCTCGACCGGCGCGTTGTGGATCGCGGACAGGCACAGGCCGAGCACCGTACGGGTGTCGCGCGGGTCGATCACGCCGTCGTCGTAGAGCCGGCCGGACAGGAACACCGGCAATGACTCGGCCTCGATCTGCTGCTCGACCATGGCCCGGATCGCCGCGTCCGCGTCCTCGTCGTACGGCCGGCCCTTCGCGGCGGCCGACTGCCGGGCGACGATCGAGAGCACTCCGGCGAGCTGCTGCGGGCCCATCACCGCGGACTTGGCGCTCGGCCAGGAGAACAGGAAGCGCGGCTCGTACGCCCGGCCGCACATGCCGTAGTGGCCGGCGCCGTAGGAGGCGCCCATCAGCACGGACAGGTGCGGGACCTTCGAGTTGGCGACGGCGTTGATCATCATCGCGCCGTGCTTGATGATGCCGCCCTGCTCGTAGTCCTTGCCGACCATGTAGCCGGTGGTGTTGTGCAGGAACAGCAGCGGGGTGTTCCGCTGGTTCGCCAACTGGATGAACTGGGCGGCCTTCTGGGACTCCTGGCTGAACAGCACGCCCTGGGCGTTGGCCAGGATGCCGACCGGGTAGCCGTGCAGCCGGGCCCAGCCGGTGGCCAGGCTGGTGCCGTACAGCGGCTTGAACTCGTCGAGGTCGGATCCGTCGACGATCCGGGCGATCACCTCGCGCGGGTCGAAGGGCACCTTGAGGTCGCCGGGGACGATGCCCAGCAGCTCCTCCTCGTCGTACTTCGGCGGCTCGGCGAACCGGTCCGGTGACGGCCCCGGCTTGCGGTGGTCCAGCCGGGCGACGATCCGGCGGGCGATCCGCAGCGCGTCCGCCTCGTCCACCGCGAAGTGGTCGGCCAGGCCGGAGGTACGGGCGTGCATCTCGGCGCCGCCGAGCGACTCGTCGTCGGACTCCTCGCCGGTGGCCATCTTCACCAGCGGCGGGCCGCCGAGGAACACCTTGGCGCGCTCCTTGACCAGCACGGTGTGGTCCGACATGCCGGGCACGTACGCGCCGCCGGCCGTCGAGTTGCCGAACACCACGGCCACGGTGGGGATGCCGGCGGCGGACAGCCGGGTGAGGTCGCGGAACAGGGCGCCGCCGGGGATGAAGATCTCCTTCTGGCTGGGCAGATCGGCGCCGCCCGACTCCACCAGGTTCACCAGCGGGAGGCGGTTGTGCAGCGCGATCTCGTTGGCGCGCAGGGCCTTGCGCAGCGTCCAGGGGTTGCTGGCGCCGCCCCGCACGGTCGGGTCGTTGGCGGTGATCACGCACTCGACGCCCTCGATCACGCCGATCCCGGTGACCAGCGCGGCGCCCACCGGGTAGTCGCTGCCCCAGGCGGCCAGCGGGGACAGCTCCAGGAACGGCGAGTCCGGATCGACCAGCAGCTCGATCCGCTCGCGGGCCGGCAGCTTGCCGCGCTTGCGGTGGCGTTCCAGGTACGTGGGGCCGCCGCCGGCCAGCGCCTTGGCGTGCTCGGTGTCCAGGTCGGCGAGCTTGGCGAGCATCGCGGCACGGTGCTCGGCGTACTCGGGCCCGGCCGGGTCGACGCGGGTGGGCAGGACGGTCACAGCGGTGTCTCCGGGCTGTCGAGGAGCGCGGTCGGGAGGTCGAGGTGGCGCGAGCGCAGCCACTCGCCGAGGGCCTTGGCCTGCGGATCGAAGCGGTGCCGGGCGGCGACGCCCTCGCCGAGCAGGCCGGCGATCGTGAAGTTGACCGCGCGCAGGTTCGGCAGGAGGTGCCGGGTGACGGTCAACTCGGCGGTTTCGGGGAGCAGTTCGCGCAGCCGCTGCACCGTGAGGGCGTGTGCGAGCCAGCGCCAGCCGTCGTCGGTGCGGGCCCAGACGCCGAGGTCGGCGTCGCCGCCCTTGTCACCGCTGCGGGCGCCGACCACCAGGCCGAGCGGGGCGCGGCGGGTGGGGCCGGGCGGCAGCGGGTCGGGCAGCTGTGGTTCGGTGGCGAAGGATTGGCCGGTGACTGGCGCCGGTGGGACGGCGATCCGGCGGCCGTCCGGCAGGACGGCGGTGTGCTCGACGGCCTTGGCGTCGACGGACACGGCGGTGAACACCCCGTACGGCGCGCCCGGCCCGGGCGGGGCGGTGAGGTGGAAGCCGGGATAGCCGGCGAGCCCCAACTCCACTGCGGCCTTGCCGAGTTCACGGCCGACCTTGGCCGGATCCCGGTCCCGGGCGGTCAGCCGCAGGAGGGCGGAGGCGGCCTCCTCGTCCGGGGCGTCCGGGTGGTCGGTCCGGGCGAGCGTCCAGCGCAGTTCGGCGGGGCGGGCCGCGGCCGGCAGGGCCTCGGCGAACTGCCGCCGTACCAGCGCGGCCTTGGCCTCGATGTCCAGGCCGGTGAGGACGAAGACCACCTCGTTGTGGTGGCCGCCGAGCCGGTTGAGGCCGACCTTCAGCGTGGGCGGCGGGGCCTCCCCCCGGACGCCGTCGATCCGGACCCGGTCGGGGCCGTCCGCGGCGAGCCGGACGGTGTCCAGCCGGGCGGTGACGTCCGGGCCGAGGTAGTGCGATCCGCCGGTCTCGTACAGGAGTTGGGCGGTGACGGTGCCGATGGTGACGGCGCCGCCGGTGCCCGGGTGCTTGGTGATCACGCTGGAGCCGTCGGCGTGCAGCTCGGCGATCGGGAAGCCGGGGCGGGTCACGTCGTGCTCGCGGAAGAAGGCGTAGTTGCCGCCGGTCGCCTGGGCACCGCACTCCAGGACGTGACCGGCGACCACCGCCCCGGCGAGGGCGTCGAGGGCGTCGGGCGTCCAGCCGAAGCGGGCGATCCCGGGCCCGGCGACCAGCGCCGCATCCGTCACCCGGCCGGTGACCACCACGTCCGCGCCCTCGGCCAGGCAGGCCGCGATGCCGAAGCCGCCGAGGTAGGCGTTGGCGGCCAACAGGCCCTCGGGCAAGCCGAGTTCCTCTCGGCGCGGCAGCAGGTCGTCACCCTCGACGTGCGCGACGGCCGCCTCCACGCCCAGGCTCCGGGCCAGTTCGCGCAGCTCGTCGGCGAGCCGGGCCGGGTTGAGGCCGCCCGCGTTCACCACGATCCGCACGCCGCGCTCGCGGGCCAGGCCGAGGCACTCCTCCATCTGCCGCAGGAAGGTCCGGGCGTAGCCGAGCGACGGGTCCTTCAGCCGGTCACGCGCCAGGATCAGCATCGTCAACTCGGCCAGGTAGTCCCCGGTGAGCACGTCCAGCGGCCCGCCGGTGAGCATCTCCCGCACCGCCGCGAAGCGGTCCCCGTAGAACCCCGAGGCGTTGCCGATCCGCAGTACCGCGCTTTCGCGCACCAATGCGCCTCCCCTGCCGGTGAGTTGGCGACGGCCCCGCACGGGCGCCGTCGGGCAGCAGCGTGGCACCGCCCGGAGAAAAAAGCAATCATGCCTGCTTGTTTTTCGGTCAGCCCCCGCCGCGACCGATTCGCGGCGGCCGGGCCCCGGTTCACGGCCGGAGATCACCGAGCAGTAAGATCATCTCGCAACACGACGCGAAGCGAAGGGGAGCTCAGTGGCGCGGGTTGCGGTGATCGGTGCGGGTATCAGCGGGTTGGCGACGGCCGTCATGCTCGGCAGACGGGGCCATGCGGTCACGTTGTTCGAGCAGGAGACGCGGCAGGCCGGGGAGGACCTGAACCGGGACTTCTTCCACTGGAACAGGCCCCGAGTCCCGCAGGCCGTCCAGCCCCACTCGTTCCTCGCGCCCGTGCGCGCCGTGCTGCGCGCCGAGGCCCCCGACGTCTACGCGGACCTGCTGGCGCTCGGCGCCCGGGAGTACCACGACTTCGACTGGTTCGGCGAGCATCCGCCGCACCGGGCCGGCGACGAGGACCTGGTGACCCTGCGCACCCGCCGCATCGTGCTGGAGGCCGCCCTGACCACCGCCGTACGGCGGGAACCCACCGTCGAGGTACGGCGCGGCTGTCGGGTGCGCGCGCTCACCTTCGGGGAGGGCCGCCCCGCCCGGGTCACCGGCGTGCGGGTCGGCGAGCAGACGCACCGGGCGGACCTCGTCGTCGACGCGTCCGGCCGTCGCTCGCCCGTCCCCGGCTGGCTGGTCGAGGCCGGCTGCCGCCCGCCCGTGGTCGAGAGCCACCGCGCCGGGATCGCCTACCTGTGCCGCTGGTACCGCCTGCGCGCCGACGGCCCGCGTGACCCCGGACGGGTGCAGAACGGCTCGGCCGGACCGTTCGCGCTGGCCGGCGTCTTCCCGTCCGACAACGACACCTTCGCCGTCAACCTGGTGCTCTCCACCGCGGACCCGACCCGCGGCGCGCTCACCGACCCCACCGTGTTCGAGGCCGCCGCCCGCCGCTTCCCCGCCACCGCGGCCTGGCTCTCCCTGGCCCCCGAACCGCGGTCGCCCGTCCTGGCGATGGCCGGCCTGGACAACCGCTGGACCTCCCTCGCCGACGACGAAGGGCCCGTCGTCACCGGCCTGGTCAACGCCGGGGACAGCCTCGTCCACACCAACCCCACCCTGGGCCACGGCGTGGCCCTCGGCCTGCTCGCCGCCCAGCACCTCGCCGCCCACGTCGACCGGATCGCCGCGGACCCGGCCGGCTACCACGCCTGGACGGCCCGGGCCCTCCGCCCGCTGTTCGACGCGCAGGTGGCGGCCGACCGCGCCAACGAGCAACGCCTCACCGAGAGTTCGCCGCTCCCGGACCGGCGGGCCGCCGCCCTGGCCGCCTGCGCCTTCGACGACCCGGTCGTCATGCGGGCCCGGGCCCAGGTCCGCCACCTCGTGCGGCCCGCCGACGCCGCCTACGGCACCGAGGAGGTGGACCAGCACGTCACCGCCTGGCTGGCCGCCCGCCCGGACTTCGAGCCCCGGCACGACGGCCCGACCCGGGCGCAGTGGAACGCACTCGTCCGAGCCTGAGCGCCCGCACCGCCGCGCCGGGCGCCTGTCGTCCTACGGTCGGAAGAGCCGGAAGAGCCGGAAGAGACCGATCAGGATTCGAGAAGCGCCCGGCCCTGCCCCGCGCCTAGCGTTGCAGTCATGAGCGACATCACCATTCACTGGACCTTCCTCCCGCACACCGACCCCGAGGCCTCCCTCGCCTTCTACCGCGATCTGCTCGGCTTCGAGGTCCGCAACGACGTCGGCGGCGGCCCGATGCGCTGGATCACCGTCGGCCCCGCCGACCAGCCCGACGTCTCCCTCGTGCTGGAGCCGCCGGCCGCCGACCCGGGGATCACCGAGGACGAGCGCAGGACGATCACCGACATGATGGCCAAGGGCACCTACGCCCGGCTCGTCCTCGGCACCCCCGACCTGGACGGCCTCTTCGACCGGCTGAAGTCCGGCGGCGCCGAGCTGGTGCAGGAGCCGACCACCCAGCCCTGGGGCCTGCGCGACTGCGCCTTCCGCGACCCCGCGGGCAACCTGATCCGCTTCAACGAGGTGCGCTGAGCCGCCCCGGCAGCCCCTTCGCCAGCCGTAGCAGCCGTAGCCCGACGGGCCCGCCCCCGCGGCACCGGCCGGACCGGAACCCGTTCGATTCTGCTTGGATCGAGGGGAGTCACCGCCGACCGTGACCGCGGGGACGGGCCCGCCCGATCGACAGGGAGAGACCAGACCATGCCCAAGAGGACGGACGCGCACCCGCCCGTGCCGCACGCCGCCGACAGCCACGACCTGATCCGCGTGCACGGCGCGCGCGAGAACAACCTCAAGGACGTCAGCGTCGACATCCCCAAGCGCCGGCTGACGGTGTTCACCGGCGTGTCCGGCTCGGGCAAGAGCTCGCTGGTCTTCGACACCATCGCCGCCGAGTCCCAGCGGCTGATCAACGAGACCTACAGCGCCTTCGTCCAGGGCTTCATGCCCACCCTGGCCCGCCCCGAGGTGGACGTCCTCGAAGGCCTGACCACCGCGATCATCGTCGACCAGCAGCGGATGGGCGCCGACCCGCGCTCCACCGTCGGCACCGCGACCGACGCCAACGCGATGCTGCGCATCCTCTTCAGCCGTCTCGGCACCCCGCACATCGGCTCCCCCAAGGCCTTCTCCTTCAACGTCCCCTCGATCAGCGGCGCCGGCGCCGTCACCGTCGAACGCGGCGGCAAGACCGTCAAGGAGCGGCGCAGCTTCAGCATCACCGGCGGCATGTGCCCGCGCTGCGAGGGCCGCGGCAGCGTCTCCGACATCGACCTCACCCAGCTCTACGACGACAGCAAGTCGATCTCCGAGGGCGCGATCACCATCCCCGGCTGGAAGACCGACAGCTGGTGGACGGTCGGCATCTACGCCAACTCCGGCTTCCTCGACCCGGACAAGCCGATCCGCAAGTACACCGGGAAGGAGCTGCAGGACTTCCTGTACCGGGAGCCGACCAAGGTCAAGGTCAACGGCGTCAACCTCACCTACGAGGGCCTGGTCCCCAAGATCCAGAAGTCGATGCTCGCCAAGGACAAGGACGCGCTGCAGCCGCACATCCGGGCCTTCGTGGAGCGGGCCGTCACCTTCACCGCCTGCCCCGACTGCGCGGGCACCCGGCTCAGCGAGGCCGCCCGCTCCTCCAAGATCGCGGGCATCAGCATCGCCGACGCCTGCGCGATGCAGATCAGCGACCTCGCCGCCTGGGTCCGCGAGCTCGACGAGCCCTCGGTGACACCGCTGCTCACCACCCTGCGGCAGACCCTCGACTCCTTCGTGGAGATCGGCCTCGGCTACCTCTCGCTGGACCGCCCCTCCGGCACGCTCTCCGGCGGCGAGGCGCAGCGGGTCAAGATGATCCGCCACCTCGGCTCCTCCCTCACCGACACCACGTACGTCTTCGACGAGCCCACCACCGGCCTGCACCCGCACGACATCGACCGGATGAACAAGCTGCTGCTGCGCCTGCGGGACAAGGGCAACACCGTGCTGGTGGTCGAGCACAAGCCGCAGACCATCGCGATCGCCGACCACGTGGTCGACCTCGGCCCCGGCGCCGGTACGGCGGGCGGCACGGTCTGCTACGAGGGCAGGGTCGAGGGGCTGCGCGGCAGCGGCACCGTCACCGGGCGCCACCTGGCCGACCGGGCGCCGCTGCGGGAGGAGGTGCGCAAGCCCACCGGGGCGCTGGAGATCCGGGGCGCGAACACCCACAACCTGCGGGACGTGGACGTGGACGTCCCGCTCGGGGTGCTCACGGTGGTGACCGGGGTGGCCGGCTCCGGCAAGAGCTCGCTGATCCACGGTTCGCTGGGTCGACGGTCGGGGGCGCTCGGCGAGGGCGTGGTCTCCGTCGACCAGGGCGCGATCAAGGGCTCGCGGCGCAGCAACCCGGCCACCTACACCGGGCTGCTCGACCCGATCCGCAAGGCCTTCGCCAAGGCCAACGACGTCAAGCCGGCCCTGTTCAGCGCCAACTCGGAGGGCGCCTGCCCGACCTGCAACGGCGCCGGCGTGGTCTACACCGACCTGGCGATGATGGCCGGGGTGGCCACCACCTGCGAGGACTGCGAGGGCAAGCGGTACCAGCCCGCGGTGCTGGAGTACCGGCTGGGCGGCCGGGACATCGCCGAGGTGCTGGCGATGTCGGTGCGCGAGGCGGAGGAGTTCTTCGGCTCGGGCGAGGCCAGGCTGCCGGCCGCGCACCGGATCCTGGAGCGGCTGGCGGACGTCGGGCTCGGCTACGTCAGCCTCGGCCAGCCGCTCACCACGCTCTCCGGCGGCGAGCGGCAGCGGCTCAAGCTGGCCACCCACATGGCGGACAAGGGCGGCGTCTACGTGCTGGACGAGCCGACCACCGGCCTGCACCTGGCCGACGTCGAGCAGCTGCTCGGGCTGCTGGACCGGCTCGTCGAGTCCGGCAAGTCGGTCGTCGTGATCGAGCACCACCCGGCGGTGATGGCGCACGCCGACTGGATCATCGACCTCGGCCCGGGCGCCGGCCACGACGGCGGGCGGGTGGTCTTCGAGGGCACCCCGGCCGAGCTGGTCGCCGCCCGCTCCACGCCGACCGGCGAGGCCCTGGCGGAGTACGTCGGCTGAGCTTCCCGCGGAGCGTCCGGGCAGGGGATCGTCAGCCCAGCGGGCGGGCCATCTCCAGGATCCGCGCCGAGGTGTCCAGCACGTACGGCGTCCCGCCCCCGGTGTACGCGAACCCGCGCCGCAGGTAGAAGGCGGCGGCGCGGGGGTTCGCCTCGTGCACGCCGAGGAGCATCCGCTCGGCGCCCCGGCCGCGGGCCCAGGCGAGCACCGCGTCCAGCATGGCGTCCGCGACGCCGCGTTCGCGGCCCCGGTGCGCGGGGGCGACCCAGACGCCGATCAGGTCGACGGCGTCGGCGTGCTCCTTGTTCGGGACGGACAGCATCGTGCCGACCCACTCCCCCTCGGCGTCCACCGCGACCAGGCCGATCTTGTCGGGCTCGTTGACCCAGTTCGTCCGGGCCCGCCAGTTGCCCTCGCCCTGGTGGCTGGCGTACTCGTGGGTCTCGCCGAACGCCAGTGGCGTGTCGAGGAGTTGGGCCAGCCGCACCTTCCGCAGCTGCTGCCAGTCCTCGCGGCCGATCCGCTCGATCCGGTACTCCATCGTCTCCCCCGTCACACGAGCCGTCACACGAGCCGTCACACGAGCCGTCACACGGCACTGCCTCCGCCGCCGGTGATCACCGGTGGCGGAGGCAGGATAACCGCAGCTCAGGTCAGGGTTCGGTGCGGACCGGCGTCACGGCTTGATGCGGACCACCTGCGGGTCGTGGTCGCTCGCCTGCTGGGCGAACTCGGAGTTGATGTGCACCACGTCGTACTTGGCGTAGCCGACCTCGGGGCTGACCAGGATGTGGTCCAGCACCTGGGAGTTGCCCTGGTAGACGTACGAGTACTGCTCGGTCTCCGGCAGTTCGTTCACCAGGTCGCGCAGCACGCCGTCCTTGGTGAGCGCGGCCAGCGCGGGCGAGAACTGGTAGTCGTTGAAGTCGCCGAGCGAGACGACCTTCGCCTCCTTGTCGGCGGCCAGCAGCTTGGCGACGAAGGCCTGCTCGACGGTGGCCTGCTTGGTCCGCTGCACCTCGGAGCTGCGGGTCGGGGCCTGGAAGCGGCTGTCGATGCCCTGGTCGCCGCCCTTGCTGTTGAAGTGGTTGGCGATGACGAAGACCTTCTTGCCGCGGAAGGCGAACTGGCCGACCAGGGGCTTGCGGCTGTTGGTCCACGCCTCGTCGTTCGGCTCGATCCGGCCGGGCGAGGCCGTCAGGGCGGTGGCGGCGCCGGTGCCGGTCACGCCGACGGCGGTGGTGGCGTCGCCGCCCGCGATGTCGGTGAAGGAGACCCGCTGCGGGTTGAACAGGAGGACCTGGCGGATGTTGCCGCCGGGCTCGCCGCCGTCCTTGCCGTCCTGCGGGGCGATGGAGCGCCAGTCGTAGGCCGGGCCGCCGGCCGCCTTGACGGCGGCGATGAACTTGGCGACGGTCTGGCTCGCGTCGACCGTGCCGTCGTTCTTGGCGCCGTTGTCGTCCTGTATCTCCTCCAGGGCGACGATGTCGGGCGAGCGCAGGTTGGTGACGACGCCCTGGGCCAGCTCGGCGAACTTGCTGTCCGGGTTGTTCGGGGCGAGGTTCTCCACGTTGTAGGTGGCGAGGGTGAGTTCGCGCTCGCCCGGCTGGGCGGTGACCTCGCGCTGGAGGTGGTTGTCCTTCAGCGTGCCCACGGTGCCGGCGACGAGGGTGTAGCCGCCGAACTGGTTGTAGTCCAGCGGGCCGGTGGTGGTGCCGGTCAGCTCGTCGCCGACATTGGCCACCGGGAACGGCTGCTGGGAGGCCGGCGCCTGCTGCTGCACCATCAGGCGGCCCACGTTGGGCTCGCGGTAGGACTCGTAGAGCAGGCCGCCGCGCTTGCTGCGCTGGTCCTGGCGGTCGGCGGCGACCCACAGCTCGTTGTACTTGTCGGTCGCCTGGACCACCCGGACGTCCTTGACCTGGACGAGCATGCCCTCCAGGGACTCGTAGAAGTCCAGGGCGTACTTCTCCGGGTCGAGCTTCCCGGCGTCGATGGTGCCGTCCGCGCCGGCCGGCGGGGTGTAGGTGCCGGGGATGTTGCGGGTGTCCACGACGACCGGGGCGGGCAGCGGGTTGCCGGAGGAGAGGACCGTGACGGCCGGGGCGGAGAGCTCGGTGACGGACTGCGAGCCGCCGGAGTAGCTCGGGTAGTACTCGGTGACCTTGCCGCTGACCAGCACCGAGTCGCCGGTCTTCACGGTCGGGTTGCCGCCGGTGAAGACGAAGACGCCCTCGCTGGTGGCCGGGTCGGCGTCCGGGTTCGGGTCCTGCAGCCAGAAGCCCTTGGAACTGCCGTACGCGCGAACGCCGGTGACGATGCCGGGCACGCCGGTGACGGGCTTGCCGGCCTGCGGGGATATCCGGGTGGTGCCCTGGATGTCGTGGATCCGCAGCGGACCGGCCTCGGTCGGGGCGGGGGTCGCGGCACCGGCGGCGTTCGCCACCGGAAGCGGGACGAGCACCAGCGAGGCGGCCAGCGAGGCCGGGATCAGGGCGGCGCGCAGCAGGGCTCTGCGGGGGCGGGGAGCGGAAGCGGTGGTCACCGGGGCAGGACTCCTAGCTCCGCCGTGCGGCACGGTCGTGGCACGGCGGTCCGGGCGGAGGCGCGCTTCGAGCGCGCGCTACTCGCGTGGAGAAAGAGCGGGGGACGGCACCCGCCCCCCGCGGCGCCCCTCAAGATACGCGCGTAGAAAATGCCCCGACAAGACCTCGTCAGTGAACTGTCGGTTCCGTACCGATGACTTGACGGGCGGTCAGTCCAGCCTGCTCACAGCCCGCTCCCAGCGGACTCCCAGGAAGCCCCGATCCGCTCCACGACCAGCTCGCACAGCTCGTGGGTGCGCAGCGCGTCGTGGGCGTCGAGGGTCCGCCCGGCGCGGACGGCGTCCAGGAAGGCGAGGACGCACTGCTCGATCCCGCGCTGACGGGCGACCGGCACCCAGTCGCCGCGCCGGCGGACGGTGGGCTGTCCCCGGTGGTCGATCACCTCGGCCAGGTTGTGCACCTCGCGCTTGGAGTCCCCGCCGGAGACCTCCAGGACCTCCTCGGCCGAACCCGACACCCGGTTCATGATGCCCAGCGCGGTGAACCCCGCCCCGCCGAGGGTCAGCACCACGTGCTCCACCAGGCCGCCTCGGGTACGGGCCCGGACGTCCACGTGCTCGATCTCGCCGGGCACGAGGAAGCGCAGCGTGTCCACGACGTGGATGAAGTCGTCGTAGACCAGGGTGCGGGCGGCCTCGGGCAGGCCCTCGCGGTTCTTCTGCAGCACGATCAGGTCCCGCGGGCGCTCCTTGGCCTGCACGTAGCCGGGCGCGTGGCGGCGGTTGAAGCCGACCATCAGCGAACGGCCCGTCCGGTCGGCCAGGTCGACCAGGCGGCGGGCGCCGTCCAGGGTCTGGTCCAGCGGCTTGTCCACGTAGACGTCCACACCCGCCGTCAGCAACTGCTCCACGATCGGCACGTGCTGGTCGGTGGCGGCATGCACGAAGGCGGCGCGGATGCCGCTGTCGATCAGCGCGCCGAGGTCGGTGAAGCGGCTCCCGGGCGCGATCCGGTGGGCCTCGCCGATCCGGTCGAGCTTGGCGCCGTCCCTGGTCATCAGCCGCAGGTCGAGCCCGGGCAGCGCGGTGAGCACGGGCAGGTAGGCCTTCTGCGCGATGTCGCCGAGGCCGATCACCCCGACCGGCAGCCTGGCCGGGAGGCCGGCCGCGGAACCATCGGTCGTCGTCATGGAGTCTCCTGCCGCCGGAAGGTCGGTCCGTCACGTCCGGGCCATCCTATGGTCCTGGTCACGGCGGCCGGCGGGCGCCTCCGGGGGCCGGTGACGCCCCCGCCAGGCCGCCGCCCGGGCGTGGTGGGGCGTACGTCGCGGGGCGTCCCGGCCCGGGCGGCCGTGCAGCCGCAAAACCGTTTCCGGGCGCGCCGCGCCTCGCTACGCGCTCGCGGCCGCCGCGTCGGCGAGGGCGTCCAGGACCGGACGGATCAGCGGGTGACCGTCGGCGCCGGCCCGGACGGCGGCGAAGACCCGGCGGGTGGCCAGCTCGCTGTCGACCGGGCGCACCGCCACCCGGGAGAGGTCCACGCCGCGCAGCGCCGAGCGCGGCACCAGGGCGACCCCGGCGCCCGCCGAGGCGAGCGCGACGACCGCCCGGAAGTCGTCCGAGGAGTGCAGCAGGCGCGGCTGGAACCCGGCGTGCTCGCAGGCCAGCAGGACCACGTCGTGGCAGGGGTTGCCCGGGTAGGGCCCGATCCACGGCTCGTCGGCGAGTTCGGCGACCGCGAGCGGACCGTCCTCGGCGGCCAGCCGGTGGCCCAGCGGCAGGACGGCCTCGAAGGGCTCGGCGTACAGCGGCACCCGGGTCAGGCGGGCGTCGTCGGCGCGCGGGGCGCCGCGGTACTCGACGGCCACCGCGAGGTCGGCCCGGCTCTCCAGGACCATCGGCAGGCTGGCGTCGCCCTCGGCGTCCAGCACCTTGAGCCGCACCCCGGGCGCACGCTCGGCGAGCAGCCCGATGGCGGGGGCGAGCACGAGCGCGATGCCGGTGGCGAAGGAGGCGACCGTGACCTCGCCGGAGACGCCCGCCCGGTACGCGGCCAGGTCGGCCTCGGCGCGCTCCAGCTGGGCGAGCACGACGTCGGCGTGGCCGAGCAGGATCTCCCCGGCGGCGGTCAGCCGCACGCCCCGGCCCTCGCGGGCGAGCAGGTGGTGCCCGGTCTCCTGCTCCAGGGCGGCCAGCTGCTGGGAGACCGCGGAGGGGGTCAGGTAGAGGGCGGCCGCCGCGGCGGTCACGGTGCGGTGGTCCGCCACGGCCCGCAGGGTCCGCAGCCGTCGTGCGTCGATCACAGGCCAATTCTGCCAGCGCGCGGGAGCGGACCGGGCGGGACGAAGTTCCGTCGGGCTCCGCTTGGACTGATCGGGCCGGCCCCGGGAACCGCGAACGGGGGCGGGACGTCGGCCGGGCCGGCGTCCCGCCCCCGAAGCGGGAGGGTGGGGCAGGTGGTTGGTGGGCCGTGCGGCGCGGGCGCATCGAAGTGCCCGGGCCGCACGGCGTTCGTGAGCCCGTGGGCCGGTCCGGTTCCGAGCGGTCCGGCCCACGGGCAGTCGGTGCGGGCCCCTGCCGGGCCCGAAGCGGGTGCTACAGCGCGGCGCGGGCGTCCACGAAGGCGGCGACGGCGCGCTCGACGTCCTCGGTGGAGTGCGCCGCGGACAGCTGCACCCGGATCCGGGCCTGGCCGAGCGGGACCACCGGGTAGGAGAAACCGATCACGTACACGCCGCGCTCCAGCAGCAGTTCGGCGAGCCGGCCGGCCTCGGCCGCGTCGCCGATCATGACCGGGGCGATCGGGTGGTCGCCGGGCAGGATCTCGAACCCGGCCTCGGTCATCTTCGTCCGGAACAGCGCGGTGTTGGCCGCCAGCTTCTCGCGCAGCTCGGTGGAGCGCTCGACCAGGTCGAGCACCTTCAGCGAGGCGGCCGCGATGACCGGGGCCAGCGAGTTGGAGAACAGGTACGGGCGGGAGCGCTGGCGCAGCAGCGCGACGATCTCCCGGCGGGCGGCGACGTAGCCGCCGGAGGCGCCGCCGAGGGCCTTGCCGAGGGTGCCGGTGATGATGTCCACGCGGTCCATCACGCCGTGCAGTTCGGGGGTGCCGCGGCCGTTCGCGCCGACGAAGCCGACGGCGTGCGAGTCGTCGACCATGACCATCGCGCCGTAGCGCTCGGCCAGGTCGCAGATCTCCGGCAGCGGGGCGACGTAGCCGTCCATGGAGAAGACGCCGTCGGTGACGATCAGGCG
Source organism: Streptomyces novaecaesareae (assembly GCF_000716875.1). Classification (GTDB taxonomy): domain Bacteria; phylum Actinomycetota; class Actinomycetes; order Streptomycetales; family Streptomycetaceae; genus Kitasatospora; species Kitasatospora novaecaesareae. The sequence continues at coordinate 25,453 of NZ_JNWQ01000024.1, forward strand.
GCGGCGGGCGTCCTGGGTGTCCTGGAGCTGCTTCTCCAGGTCGGCCATGTCGCGGTTGGCGTAGCGGTGGCGGCGGGCCTTGCTGAGCCGGATGCCGTCGATGATGCTGGCGTGGTTGAGCGCGTCGGAGATGACGGCGTCCCGGTCGTCCAGCAGGGTCTCGAAGACACCGCCGTTGGCGTCGAAGCAGGAGGAGTAGAGGATCGTGTCCTCCTGGCCGAGGAAGGCCGAGAGGCGGTCCTCCAGCTCCTTGTGGACGTCCTGGGTGCCGCAGATGAAGCGGACCGAGGCCATGCCGTAGCCCCAGCGGTCCAGGGCGTCCTTGGCCGCGGCCAGCACCTCGGGGTGGTCGGCCAGGCCGAGGTAGTTGTTGGCGCAGAAGTTCAGCACCTCGCCGGGCTTGCCGCCGCCGGTGACGGTGACGGCGGCGCTCTGCGGGGTCCCGATGACCCGCTCGGGCTTGAACAGGCCGGCCTCGCGGATCTCGTCGAGGGTGGTGGCGATGTCGGCGCGCACGTTGTCGAACACAACAGGCTCCTTTTGCGTCGGCGGGGTGGCTCAGGCGGTCCAGTCGAGGATGATCTTGCCGCAGTTGCCGCTCGCGGCGTCGTCGAAGGCGGCCTCGAAGTCGGTGGCGGCGTAGCGGCCGGTGATGACCGGGCTGAGGTCCAGGCCGCCCTCCAGCAGGACGGACATCGCGTACCAGGTCTCGAACATCTCGCGGCCGTAGATGCCCTTGATGGTGATCATCGAGGTGACGATGCGCGCCCAGTCGACGGCGAAGTCGTCGGCCGGCAGGCCGAGCATGGCGATCTTCCCGCCGTGGGTCATGTTGGCGATCATCGACTGCATCGCCTCGGGGCGGCCGGACATCTCCAGGCCGACGTCGAAGCCCTCGCGCAGGCCCAGCTTCTGCTGGCCCTCCTCGATGGTGTGCTCGGCGACGTTGAGCGCCAGCGTCACGCCGACCTCGCGGGCCAGGTCGAGGCGGTACGGGGAGACGTCGGTGATCATCACGTTGCGGGCGCCGGCGTGCTTGGCGACGGCGGCGGCCATGATGCCGATCGGGCCGGCGCCGGTGACCAGCACGTCCTCGCCGACCAGCGGGAAGGACAGCGCGGTGTGCACGGCGTTGCCGAAGGGGTCGAAGATCGCGGCCACGTCCAGGTCGACCGGCACCCGGTGCACCCAGACGTTGGAGGCGGGCAGGGCCACGTACTCGGCGAAGGCGCCGTCCCGGTTGACGCCCAGGCCGACGGTGTTGCGGCACAGGTGGCGGCGGCCGGCCAGGCAGTTGCGGCACTTGCCGCAGACCAGGTGGCCCTCGCCGCTGACCAGGTCGCCGATCGCGATGTCCGTGACGCCGGCGCCGAGCTCGGCGACCTCGCCGACGAACTCGTGGCCGATCGTCATCGGCGTCCTGATGGTCTGCTGTGCCCAGCCGTCCCACTTGCGGATGTGCAGGTCGGTGCCGCAGATGCCGGTCCGCAGCACCTTGATCAGCACCTCGCCGGGGCCGATCTCGGGCTTCGGGACGTCGATCATCCAGAGGCCGGGCTCGGCCTTCTGCTTGACGAGTGCCTTCACGGGCGACGGCTCCTGACGTGCGGGTGGGACGGCCTTCGAGGGTCGGGCAGGCCGAGGTGGCCCGGTTCGGCCGCTCCTGGCGGGCGCACTCCGGGCAGGCAGAAATCTGCCTGGTGGGGGCGGGTGCGGTCCATCGAGGAATTCTTAAGGGCGGCCACAGCTGGGCTAAACGATCGTGCCCGAGCAGCGGCCGGGGGCGGGTGCGGCGTGCCGGTGCTCACCCGGTCGGCCGAGCGCGGGCGGCTTTCCCGACACCAACCGGCGGGTGGGCGGCGGTACTTGACAGCGCCGCGGAGCCGTTGACGACGGGCGGGTGCCGGCTACGGGCGCCCGCGCCGCCAGTCGGGTTGGGGCACTCGGCTGACGGCGGGCCCGTTCGGATCAGCCGGAAGACGGCCCGCGCGCGGCCCGGCGACCACGGTGCTTACGGTGGCGACGCTCCCCCACGGCCCCGTGGAGCAGCGCTCCGGCCCTGTCGAGCACCGCTCCGGGGCCCTTCGCCAAGGGGCCGTCCGCCCCAGAGAGGCGCTCTCCGCACATGACCAAGACCCGACGGCCCCGCCCGGCCGCCCCCCGTCCGGCCACCGCCCGCTCCGCCGGCCGTTCCACCGGCCGTTCCGCCGGTCGCGCGACCGCCGCCGCCCTGGCCCTGACCGGCCTGCTCGCCACCGCGGCCTGCTCCGGCGACTCCAAGCCCGCGCAGCAGGCCGGCGGCGCGGGCGTCAACGCCGAACCGGCCGCGCTCAGCCCGTCCGCGACCGCCTCGGCGAACGTGTCCTCGGGCGCGGTGGTGCCGCTGACCCCCGACGTCACCTCCCGGCTGGACTCGACGATCCAGCAGGTGATGGCCCAGACCTCGGTGCCCGGCATCTCGGTCGGGATCATCACGCCGAGCGGGACGTACCAGAAGTCCTTCGGCGTCGCCGACAAAACCACCGGGGCGGCGATGGACCCCGGGCTCTACTCGCGGATCGGCAGCGAGTCCAAGACCTTCACCGCGACCGCCGTCCTGCGACTGGTGGACCAGGGCAAGGTCGGCCTGGACGACCCGATCTCCAAGTACGTGGACGGCGTGCCCGGCGGCAACGGGATCACCGTCCGCGAGCTGGGCGAGATGCGCAGCGGCCTGTTCCCGTACAGCTCCGACCCGGACTTCGTGAAGACGCTGATCGGCGACCCGAACCACGTGTTCACCCCCGACCAGTTGCTCGCCTACGGGTACAAGCACCCCGCCGTGTCCCCGCCCGGGACGCAGTTCCAGTACAACAACAGCAACTACATCATCCTCGGCAAGCTGATCGAGAAGCTCAGCGGCCAGACCGCCGGCGGATTCCTCAAGGACCAGGTGTTCACGCCGGCCTCGCTGGCCAAGACGAGCTTCCCCGTCGACTCGGCCATCCCCGACCCGCACTCCCACGGCTACACCAACCAGACGCCCACCGGCGCGGTCGAGGACGCCACCAACTGGAACCCGTCCTGGGCCTGGACCGCCGGGGCCGTCATCACCACCCTCGCCGACCTGGAGAGCTGGGCGAAGACCATGGCCACCGGCGCCATCGTCAACCCGGCCACCCAGGCCGAGCGCCTGAAGACCCTGCCGACCGGGGACCCGGGCGTCACCTACGGCTTCGGGCTGTTCGACAACCACGGCTGGATCGGGCACAACGGCTCGATGCCGGGTTACGAGAGCGTGGCGGTGTACCTGCCGGAGGCCCAGAGCACGCTGACGCTGCTGCTCAACACCGATGTGCTGTACCAGGGTTCGGAGCCGTCCTCGCTGTTCGCGAACGCCATCACCAAGATCATCTCGCCGAAGAACCTCTACTCGATCCCGCCGGCGACCGCCGCGCCGTCGGCCCCGGGCTCGGGCTCGCCGTACGGCGAGGCTTCCCGGGGCGCCTCCGGGGCCGCCTCGGCGGGCGGGCCCTCCACCGCCCCGGGCGGCAGCGCGCCGTCCACCGTGCGGACCTGACCACTGCCCCCGACGCCAAGGGCCCCGATCCGGTCGACCGGATCGGGGCCCTGACACTACGTCAGATACCCAGCACCCGCGCCAGGTCGTAGGAGACCGGCTCCTCCAACTGCTCGTAGCTGCAGCTCTCCGGCGTGCGGTCCGGCCGCCAGCGGCGGAACTGCGCGGTGTGCCGGAAACGGGTGCCCTCCATGTGGTCGTACGCCACCTCCACCACCCGCTCGGGGCGCAGCGCGATCCACGAGAGGTCCTTGCCGCCGGTCCAGCGGCTGACCGCGCCCGGCAGCCGGCCCTCGGCGTGCGCGGCCTCCTCCGCCCAGCCGCCCCACGGGTGTTGGGCGAGGTCGTCCGTCCTGAGCGGGGCCAGCTCCTCGACCAGTTCGCGGCGGCGGGCCATGGAGAAGGCGGCGCACACGCCGACGTGCTGGAGCTTCCGTTGGTCGTCGTAGATGCCCAGCAGCAGCGAGCCGACGACCGGGCCGCTCTTGTGCTCGCGGTAGCCGGCCACCACGCAGTCGGCGGTGCGCTCGTGCTTGATCTTGAACATGGTCCGCTCCCCCGGCCGGTACGGCTGGTCCAGCGGCTTGGCCACCACCCCGTCCAGCCCGGCACCCTCGTACTCGGCGAACCAGGTCCGCGCCAGGGCGGGATCGGTGGAGGCGGGGGCGGTGAACACCGGGTCGACGGCGCCCGCCAGCGCGGCCTCCAGGGCCGGGCGGCGCACCGACAACGGCTCGTCCAGCAGGGAGTCCTCCCCGAGGGCGAGCAGGTCGAAGGCGACGAAGGAGGCCGGCGTCCGCTCCGCGAGCAGCTTCACCCGGCTCGCGGCCGGGTGGATGCGCTCCAGCAGTTCCTCGAAGCGCAGCCGGCCGTCCCGGGCGATCACCACCTCGCCGTCCAGCACGCAGCGCGGCGGCAGCTCCCGCCGCAGGGCCTCGACCAGTTCGGGGAAGTACCTGGTCAACGGCTTGCCGGTGCGGCTGCCGAGCTCCACCTCGCCGCCGTCGCGGAACACGATGGTGCGGAAGCCGTCCCACTTGGCCTCGTACTGCATCCCGGGCGGGATCTTGGCCACCGACTTGGCGAGCATCGGCGCCACCGGCGGCATCACGGGCAGGTCCATGCGGTCCAGCCTCGCGCGGTTCGCCTCGGGGCGCGCGGCGGCCGTACGGCGCTTAGCGTGAGGGGCATGGGCTCAGCCGTGGAACTGGAAGTCGCCGGGCGCACCGTCCGGCTGTCGAACCCGGACAAGGTGTACTACCCCGAGCGCGGCTTCACCAAGCTGGACGTCGCGCAGTACTACCTGGCCGTCGCCGACGGCGTGCTGCGCGGCCTGCGCGACCGGCCCACCACGCTGCAGCGCTTCCCGGACGGCGTGGACGGCGAGTTCTTCTACCAGAAGCGCGCCCCCAAGGGCCTGCCGGACTGGCTGCCCACCGCGCGCATCAACTTCCCCAGCGGCCGCTCCGCCGACGAGATCTGCCCGACCGAACCGGCCGCCGTCCTGTGGGCGGCCAACCTCGGCTGCCTCACCTTCCACCCCTGGCCGGTACGGCGCACCGACACCGACCACGTCGACGAACTGCGCATCGACCTCGACCCGCAGCCCGGCACCGACTTCCACGACGCCGTCCGCGCCGCCCACGAGCTGCGCGCCCTCCTGGAGGAGTACGGGCTGCGCGGCTGGCCCAAGTCCTCCGGCGGGCGCGGCCTGCACGTCTACGTGCCGCTGGCACCCGAATGGACCTTCACCGACGGACGGCACGCGGTGATCGCCCTCGGCCGGGTCCTGGAGCAGCGGATGCCGGGGAAGGTCACCACCGCGTGGTGGAAGGAGGAACGCGGCGAGCGGATCTTCGTCGACTACAACCAGATGGCCCGCGACCGCACCATCGCCTCCGCCTACTCGCTGCGCGCCCGCCCCCGCGCCACCGCCTCCGCCCCGCTGCGCTGGGAGGAGCTGGACGACGCCGCCCCGGAGGACTTCGACCTGCGCACCGTCCCCGCCCGCTTCGCCGAACTCGGCGACCTGAACGCGGAGATGGACGGCCGGGAATACCGCCTCGAAGGCCTGCTGGAGCTCTACGAGAAGCAGGTGCACGACGAGGGCCTCGGCGAGCTCCCCTACCCGCCCGACCACCCCAAGGCGGCGGGCGAGCCGACCAGGGTCCAGCCGAGCCGGGCGAAGAAGACGTAGGGCGTGTCTGACAATTCGCGTGCGCCCGGCGGGAATTGTCAGACACGCCCTAGGCTGATCCCTCCGACGGACGACGGACGTTCGACGGGCAGGGGAGGGCTCGGATGAGCGCGCGGGGGCTGGCGGAGATCCTGACGGACGCGGCGGGCGGGCTGTTCCCGCCGCCGGACGGGTCGGTGACGGTGGTGCCGCAGACGTCGCCGCGCGACGCCGGGGTGGTGTCCTTCGCGGCGCACGCGGTCGTCTTCACCGACGAGGACCCGGACTGGGTGCGCCGGACCCTCGCGGCCGACCCCGGCGACCCGCTGTCCGCGCCGCTCTGCCCGCCGTTCCTGAGCGCCTTCGCCGACCGCACCGGGCGGGTGGTCAACAACATCGACCTGCTGTCGGTCGCCGGCCGTCTGCCGGGCGGGCCGCCGCTGCCGCTGGCCGAGGTCGAGGACCGCGCACACCCCCGGGTGGTCCGTGCCCTGCGCTACCGCGAGGACGTCCGGGTGTTCACCACCGACGGCGCCACCCTGGTGCTCGGGCGCGGGGTGGCCGGCCGCTGGGAGTGCGCCATCGAGGTCGACCCGCAGGCCGCCGGCCGTGGCCTCGGCCGCGCCCTGGCCACCGCCGCCCGCCACCTGCTGCCCGGGGGCGAGTCCGTCTGGGCCCAGCAGGCCCCCGGCAACGCCCCCAGCGTCCGCGCCTTCCAGGCCGCCGGCTACCGCCCGGTCGGCGCGGAGGTGCTGCTGGTGCCGGGGCGTCTCTGACGATTCCCGCCGGACAGGTCTTAGGCGTGCCGGGCGCCCGCCGGGGCCAGCTCGGCGATGATCCGGACGGCGTCCGCGATCTGGGTGTCCGTGAGGTCGCCGCGGGCCGTCAGCCGCAGCCGGGAGATGCCGTCCGGGACGGACGGCGGGCGGAAGCAGCCCACCGCGAGGCCTGCCCGCCGGCAGTCGGCAGCCCAGGCGACGGCAGCCTCCGGGCCCGGGGCGCGGACCGAGACCACGGCCGCGTCCGGCTCGCAGGCGTGCAGCCCCTCGGCGGTCAGCCGGGCGGAGAGCGTACGGGCGACCTCGCGGGCCCGGTCGGCGCGCTCCGGTTCGGCCCGCAGCAGGCGCAGCGCGGCCAGGGCGGCGCCGACGGCGGCCGGGGCGAGGCCGGTGTCGAAGATGAAGGTGCGGGCCGTCTCCGTCAGGTGCCGGATCACCCGGCGCGGGCCGAGCACCGCGCCGCCCTGCGAGCCGAGCGACTTCGACAGGGTCACGGTGGCGACGGTGTCCGGCGCCCCGGCCAGCCCGGCCGCCGCCAGCGCACCGCGCCCGCCGGGGCCGAGCACGCCCAGCCCGTGCGCGTCGTCCACCAGCAGCGCGGCCCCGTGCGCCCGGGCCCCCTCGGACAGCCCGCGCAGCGGCGCCGCGTCCCCGTCCACCGAGAACACCGAGTCGCTCACCACCAGCGCCCGCCGCTGCTCCCGCCCGGCCAGCACGTCGGCGACGGCCGCCGGGTCGCTGTGCGGGGCGCGGTGGACGTCGGCGCGGGAGAGCCGGCAGCCGTCGATCAGCGAGGCGTGGTTGTAGGCGTCGGAGACGATCAGGGTGTCCGAGTCGGTGAGCGCGGTGAGCGCGGCGAGGTTCGCCGTGTACCCGGAGGAGAACACCAGCGCGGCTTCCACCCCGCAGAACTCGGCCAGCTCCTGCTCCAGTTCGGTGTGCAGCGCGGTCGTGCCGGTCACCAGCCGGGAGCCCGTCGACCCACCGCCCCAGCGCAGCGCGGCGTCGGCGGCGGCGCGGGTGACGGCGGGGTGGCGGGTGAGGCCCAGGTAGTCGTTCCCGGCGAGGTCCAGCACCGGGTCGTCCGAGGCCCGGCTGCGCAGGGTGCGGGTGAGTCCGGCGTCGGCGCGCAGCGCGGCGGTCTCGTCGAGCCAGTCGAAGACGTGCGCCTGGGCGGGGTGGGGCTTGGAGGCGAGGGGGTGGACCATGTTCGGCACTCTGGCATGGGGGGCGAGGCGGGGGCAATGTGCGGCTCGGCACACGTTCATCGGTGCCGGAAATCCCTTGTTTACCTGGACTTCATCTCAATATTTCCATCAGTTCATTAGATTTCCCATCTGTGTTCGATCCCTATTACCCTCCCCATCGTCACGAACACGGGGGATGTACATGGCTGACCTGGAATTCGAGCGCCGGATGAATCCGTGGCTCTTCGACGGCAACGGCAACCTGACCGAAGAGGCGAAGAAGCAGTTCCCCGACCTGGCGGGAGCCAACAACGCCCCGGTCTCGCTGAACACGCCGGGCGGCGGCAAAACCGTCGCGGTGAATCCGGGAGTGCTCCAGCAGGCCGCACAGAACGCCTTCGCCCTGCGGGACGCCGTCAAGACCGAGTGCGGTCAGCCGGGGGACCACGTCAACGCTGCGGCCGGCGCGCTCAAGGGCTGGGCCCTCGGCACGGTGCTCCCGGCGTTCTGGGGGACGTGGACCAGCCAGTCCAACGGCCTGCAGGGCACCGTCGGCGACATCGGCACCAACCTCCAGACCACCGCCCAGGGCTACGCGCAGACCGAGAAGGACGTCCACGCCGGGTTCGCGCAGCCGAGCGCCAAGTCCTGACAACCGCGCGAGCAGGGAAGCAACGACGATCATGGTGACGTTCAGTCAGCTCAAGCAGGTCGATCTCGGCAGCCTCGACTCGGCGGCGGGCGACTTCGAGAACCTGGTCCGCACGTGGGACCTCACCCAGCGGATGCAGAACGAGGTCATCGGCACCGTCCAGCAGTCCGGCTGGCACGGCGACACGGCCGGCCTCGCCACCGCCAAACTCACCTGGGCCCGCGACCAGATCCACGCCGCCTTCGAGGAGGCGTCGGCCATCGCCAAGACCCTCCGCGACGCCCACCACGAGCTCACGGCCGCGAAGACGGACCTCGACACCGCCGTGCGGGACGCCACCACCGCCGGCCTCACCGTCGACGGCGAGGGCGCGGTGCACTGGCCCCCGCCCACGACCCAGGAGGACAAGCGGGACGCCGAGTACGCCAAGAGCTGGCAGGCCAAGGCCGAGACCGCGGCCAAGGCCATCGGCGACGCCCTCGACCGCGCCACCGAGGCCGACCAGGACGCCTCCAGGGCCCTCGGCGACGACACCGGCAGCGACGGGACCGCGTTCAACGCCAACCCGGTCGGCGGCATCGCGGAGGAGGAGGCCAAGACCGCGACCTACATCATGAGCCTCGGCGGCCAAGCCTCCGACCAGCAGCTCAAGCACCTCCAGGACATCCTGGACCACCACAACCAGGACCCCCGGTTCGCCACCGCCTTCTACGGCGGCCAGGACCCGGCCGACTTCATGGCCAAGTACGGCGCCATGGCGCAGAGCGGGGACTACGCGAACAGCACGGCCCGCAGCGCCGCCATCAAGGGCATCCAGAAGGACCTCGGCCTCACCCTGGCCACCGCGACCGACACCAAGCAGCCGCTGCACGTCTCGGACGACTGGGAGACCAGGTTCCGCGCCGCGGGCGCCAAGCAGATCCCCGTCCCGCCGGGCGCCGACCCGGCGCACAGCCCGTACGGCTACCAGATCATGTCGAACCTGCTGCGCAACGGGAAGTACGACGCCCACTTCCTCAACCCGATCGCCGAGCACGTCACCCAGCTCACCGAGGAGAACCCCGGCCGCTGGCAGGCCGTGGCCTACAAGAACAGCTACCCGTTCGACGAACTGAAGTTCATCGGGCAGGTCGACAAGGACGGCCACGTCCAGGGCCTCAACCCGCTGTCCGGCATCCTGGACGCCTTCGGCCACAGCCCCGAGGCGGCCACCAAGTTCTTCCACGACCCGACGACGACATACAACCCGGACGGCACCGTCAAGAGCACCGGCGGCGAGAACAACTACGTCAAGCTGTTCACCGCCGGCGGGGACAACTCGCTGCTCAACGACATGAGTTACCCGCTGCGCCCGATGGAGACCAAGCCCGACCCGGCCAACGTCCTGTCGCTCGGCCACGCCCTGGAGGCCGCCGCCACCGGCCGGGCCTGGGACGACACGACCGGCAAGTACCCGCCGCACACGGCGGAGATGAACGACGTGATGAGCAAGGTCGTCGACCGCTTCGGCACCGAGGACGGGCCGAACATGCTGCGCGGCGGGCCGCTCGCCAACCTCAACGGCAGCATCGGCAACATGGCCGCCAACCACATCGGCGACATCGAGAACGCCCTGGACGGGCCCGGCCCGAACAGCGGCGGCCCGAACGCGCGCCTGTCCGTGAACGGCGTCCCCGGCTCCCTCAACCACGACAACACCGCCGTGCTGCTCTCCACGGTCGGCCGGAACACGGACGCGTACGCCACGATCGCCACCGCGCAGCAGGCGTACCAGTCGGCCCAGATCCAGCAGGTCATGCTCCACCCGGAACTGCACCCGGACATGGCCACGGCGATCGAGAACGTGACCATGCCGGGCGGCCAGGTCGCCGGCCTGATCACCCACGCGATGTCGGACGAGATCCAGCAGAACCACGCGATATCCGACAAGGCGATCAACGACGCGATCGACTCCAAGAAGGACATCGCCAAGACGGTCTGGGACAACAGCGGCGGCATCCTGGTGGACAAGATCCCCAAGGCCGGCAGCTTCATCAACGACCAGATCGGCGACATCATGACCCAGGTCGCCGACAGCTACCACGTGGACACCACCAACCAGGGCCGGGACGAGGCGCACAAGACCACCGGCGCGACGGTCCAAGGCTCGCAGCAGGCGGTCGTCAACGCCGTCGAGGACGCCGGCCGCCAGGCCGGACTCGATCAGAACCGGGTGGACGACCTGGCCACTCGCGCCAAGCAGACCATCACCCAGGGCTGGTCCGCCGGCCACAACCTCTACGACCCGACGATGGCCTCGAAGGTGGACTGAACCATGGTCGACATCGCACACACCACCCCGCGCTCGCCCGAGGACCCGCCGCCACCCGCGCGGTGGCGGCGGGCCCTGCCCTGGCTGGCGGGCGTCCTCGCCCTGGCCGTCGTCGTGGGCGGCGGGCTGTGGATCTGGAAGCCGTGGCGCTCGCAGGAACTCCCGCAGAGCGCGTGCTGGTCGGCGCTCTCCAAGGACGACCTGAAGCCGCTGGCCGGAAAGTACGGGAAGGTGACCCAGCAGGGCGCGGCGCGGATCCAGACGCCCGCCGAACCGGACGATCCCGCGAACCGCAGCACCACCTGCCTGCTCGACTGGTTCCCGGACGGGGGCGACGGCAGTCGCACTCTCCTCTCGGTGCTGGTCGCTCCCGCCTTGGACGGGATCGAGGCCGACCGCACCAAGGAGTCCGCAGGGGGCCGCCCGGTCGCCGCACTGGACTTCGGCCCCGGCGCGGCGGGACTGGCCACCACCGAACCGAGTCGCCGCGTCCTGCTCTACGTGCGCTGCGACTTCAAGGCGCCCCCCGGTGGCAAGGCCGCGCAGTACTTCCGCATCGACGTCGGCGGCAACGCGATCGACGGCGCCTCGTCGGCCAAGGCCCGTCAGGCGCACGCCGACATCGCGTTGAAGATCGCGCGGGTCGCCGCCACGGAGTACCGGTGCACCAACCAGGTGCAACTGCCCGCCACCGCGCCCGCCGTCCCGGACCTCACCAAGAGCTGAGCCGGCCGTCGCGCTCCTCCGAATGTCCGACCGCCACCCCGGGCTTTGCCCGGGGTGGCGGCGAGCAGGCAAGATAGCCGGGTGACCCTCCTTGATCTGATGCCGAAGCCCGCCACGCCCGACGCGCTGTACGAGACGTTCGCCGCCTGGGCGGAGGAGCGCGGGATCACGCTGTACCCGGCGCAGGAGGAGGCGCTGATCGAGCTGGTCTCGGGGAACAACGTGATCCTGGCGACGCCGACCGGCTCGGGCAAGAGCCTGGTGGCCGCGGGCGCGCACTTCGCCGCGCTGGCGGAGGGGCAGCGGACCTTCTACACCGCGCCGATCAAGGCGCTGGTGTCGGAGAAGTTCTTCGACCTGGTCAAGATGTTCGGCACCGAGCAGGTCGGCATGATGACCGGCGACGCGAGCGTGAACCCGACCGCGCCGATCATCTGCTGCACCGCCGAGGTGCTGGCCCAGATCGCGCTGCGCGACGGGGCGCGGGCGGACATCGGCCAGGTGGTCATGGACGAGTTCCACTTCTACGCCGAGCCGGACCGCGGCTGGGCCTGGCAGGTCCCGCTGCTGGAGCTGCCGCAGGCCCAGTTCCTGCTGATGTCGGCGACGCTCGGCGACGTGCGCCGGTTCGAGGAGGACCTGACCCGCCGGACCGGCCGTCCGACGACCGTGGTGCGCAACGCGACCCGCCCGGTGCCGCTCTTCTACGACTACCGCCGCACCACGATGCACGACACGCTGGAGGAGCTGCTGACGACCGGCCAGGCGCCGGTCTACGTCGTGCACTTCACCCAGAAGGAGGCGGTGGAGCGGGCGCAGTCGCTGATGAGCATCAACATGTGCTCGAAGGCGGAGAAGGAGGCCATCGCCGCCCTGATCGGCAACTTCCGCTTCACCACCAAGTTCGGCCGCAACCTGTCCCGTTTCGTGCGCCACGGCATCGGCGTGCACCACGCGGGCATGCTGCCGAAGTACCGCCGGCTGGTCGAACGCCTCGCCCAGGCGGGCCTGTTGAAGGTGATCTGCGGGACGGACACGCTCGGCGTGGGCGTCAACGTGCCGATCCGTACGGTGCTGTTCACGGCGCTGTCGAAGTACGACGGACAGCGCGTGCGCATCCTGCGTGCCCGCGAGTTCCACCAGATCGCCGGCCGGGCCGGCCGGGCCGGCTTCGACACCGTCGGCCAGGTGGTCGCGCAGGCGCCGGAGCACGTGATCGAGAACGACAAGGCGATCGCCAAGGCCGGGGACGACCCGAAGAAGAAGCGCAAGGTGGTGCGCAAGAAGGCGCCGGAGGGCTTCGTCGGCTGGACCGAGGAGACCTTCGAGCGGCTGATCGCCGCCGACCCGGAGCCGCTGGTCTCCCGGTTCAAGGTCAGCCACGCGATGCTGCTGTCGGTGATCGGCCGCCCGGGCAACGCCTTCGACGCGATGCGCAAGCTGCTCACCGACAACCACGAGGACAAGGCCGCGCAGCGCCGGCACATCCGCACGGCCATCGCCATCTACCGTTCGCTGTTGGAGGGCGGCGTGGTGGAGCGGCTGCCGGAGCCGGACTCCGAGGGCCGTATCGTCCGGCTCACCCTGGACCTCCAGGAGAACTTCGCGCTCAACCAGCCGCTGTCCACCTTCGCGCTGGCCTCCTTCGAACTCCTCGACCCGACCTCGCCCTCGTACGCGATGGACGTGATCTCCGTCGTCGAGGCGACCCTCGACGACCCGCGCCAGATCCTCGCCGCGCAGCAGAACAAGGCGCGCGGGGAGGCCGTCGGCGAGATGAAGCGCGACGGCATCGAGTACGAGGAGCGGATGGAGCGGCTCCAGGAGATCACCTACCCGAAGCCGCTGGAGGAACTGCTCACCCACGCCTACGAGGTGTACCAGCGGGCGCACCCGTGGATCGGCGACCACCAGCTGCAGCCGAAGTCGGTGGTCCGCGACCTGTACGAGCGGGCGATGACCTTCTCGGACTACGTCGGCTTCTACGAGCTGGCCCGCACCGAGGGCATCGTGCTGCGCTACCTGGCCGGCGCGTTCAAGGCCCTGGAGCAGACCGTCCCCGAGGACGTGAAGACGGACGACCTCAAGGACGTCATCGCCTGGCTCGGCGAGCTGGTCCGCCAGGTCGACTCCAGCCTGCTGGACGAGTGGGAGCAGCTGGCCAACCCGACCGAGGCCGCCACCGCCGAGGTGACGCTGGAGGACAAGGCCGCGCCGGTCACCGCCAACGCGCGGGCCTTCCGGGTGCTGGTGCGCAACGAGATGTTCCGCCGCGTGGAGCTGTGCGCGCTGGAGCAGTGGAACGTGCTCGGCGAACTGGACGGCGAGTACGGCTGGGACGCGGACCGCTGGGCGGACGCCATGGACGGCTACTGGGACGAGTACGACGACCTCGGCACCGGCCCGGATGCGCGCGGCCCGAAGATGCTGATCATCGAGGAGGAGGACTCCGCCTGGAAGGTCCGGCAGATCTTCGACGACCCGGAGGGCGACCACGACTGGGGCATCAGCGCCGAGGTCGACCTGTACGGCTCGGACGAGGAGGGCCGGGCGGTGCTGCGGGTGACCGCGGTGGACCGGCTCGGCGGCTGACGGTTCGGACCCGACTGACGGTTCGTCAACTACCGCGAGGGGGCTCGGCGTTGCCGGGCCCCCTCGGGCTTTCACGTTCGGGTGTTCACCTTCGGGCTTTCACCCTCGGGGTCTCACATCCAGACGAACGGCGAGCCGGCCGCGTAGGAGAGTGCGCGGGTGGCCTCGTCCAGCATCTGCTCGGTGGTGGGCGCCGTGGCGGTGGGCGCAGGGCCGGTCGCGGCGGGCGTTCCCGCACCGGTCGGGGCGGTGGCTGCCGGGCGGCCGTCTCCGGTCCGGGAGCTGGCGACCGTCACGTAGTGCCCGACCGCCTCGACCCGCGCCTCGCCGCCCGTCTTGGCGGCGCCGGCGGGCTGGGCGGGGGCGATGGAGGTGTCCGCGAGCATGAAGGCGACCGAGCCGGGCTTGGCCCGCAGGGCGTCGGCGGCCTTGGCGGCGGAGGCCTGGTCGGGGAAGCGCAGCAGGGTGACGCTGCTGAGGACGGGGCGGTCCTGGCCGGTGAAGCTGACGGTCAGGTAGGCCTGACAGCCGGCGTCCTTCAACGGGTCCTGCGTGCGGTCCTGCAGCACTTCGGCGCAGTTCTCGCCCTGCCGGACGCCGTTGCGCCGGGCCTTGAAGGCGCCGACCTCGACCGGCCGCTGGGCGGGGAAGAAGTTGTCGACGTTGAGGCTCTCGGGGTCGGTGCGCGGCGGCGCGGAGCCCACCACCGGCGGCGTCTTGGCGGAGTCCTTGGTGGACGGGCCGAGCCCGGGTATGTAGTCGCCGGGCGTCGGGCGGGTGATGATCCATCCGCCGGCCGCGACCACGCCGACCATGACGATCCAGCCCGCCGCCCGGCGGCCCGTCAGCCGTCGGCCCCGCCTGCGGCCGGGGGCCGTCCCGCCGGTGTCGGCGCCCCCGCCGGTCCGCTGTCCTGCCTGGCCTTCCTGGCCCTCTCCCGGAGTCGGGGTGCGCTCCCCCTGCGTGGTCATGGCGCAGATTCTAAGCACCGCCGGGGTGGCGTGGATCACGGGGTCGGGGGTTGTCGATCTTCCCCCCGCGTCCCCTCGGGCCGAGGACTTACCTACCCGCCGGTAACCGCCTCCCCGGGCCGCCGTCAAGCGCGTGACCAGCGCCGACGCCGTGACCTTCGACACTGTGGCAATCGGCACATCCTCACACCGATCTTCTGGCGGGTTTGCTCTGGCGCCGCTCGATCACCAGCAGGCAGGATCAGCCCATGGATCTGCTCGATACCCTCACGGCCAAGGGCCTGCGCGGCGAAGTCCCGACCCGCGAGGAGGCCCTGGCCGTCCTCGCCACCACCGACGACGAGCTGCTCGACGTGGTCGCCGCGGCCGGCAAGGTGCGCCGCCGCTGGTTCGGCCGCCGGGTCAAGCTCAACTACCTGGTGAACCTGAAGAGCGGGCTCTGCCCGGAGGACTGCTCGTACTGTTCGCAGCGGCTCGGGTCCAAGGCCGAGATCCTCAAGTACACCTGGCTCAAGCCGGACCAGGCCGCCGACGCGGCCCGCGCCGGCGTGGCCGGCGGCGCCAAACGGGTCTGCCTGGTGGCCAGCGGCCGCGGCCCGACGGACCGCGACATCGACCGGGTCACCGACACCATGGCCGCCATCAAGGAGGCCGACCCCGAGGTCGAGATCTGCGTCTGCCTCGGCCTGCTCTCCGACAACCAGGCGGAGCGGCTCAAGGCGGCCGGCGCCGACGCCTACAACCACAACCTCAACACCTCCGAGAACACCTACGGGACCATCACCAAGACCCACACCTACGCGGACCGGGTGGACACCGTGCAGAAGGCGCACGGCGCGGGCCTGTCCGCCTGCTCCGGCCTGATCGCCGGCATGGGCGAGAGCGACGAGGACCTCGTCGACGTGGTGTTCGCGCTGCGCGAGCTGGGCTCGGACTCCGTCCCGGTCAACTTCCTGATCCCCTTCGAGGGCACCCCGCTCGCCAAGGAGTGGAACCTCACCCCGCAGCGCTGCCTGCGCATCCTCGCGATGGTCCGCTTCGTCAACCCGGACACCGAGGTGCGGATCGCCGGCGGGCGCGAGGTGCACCTGCGCTCGATGCAGCCGCTCGGCCTGCACATCGCCAACTCCATCTTCCTCGGCGACTACCTGACCAGCGAGGGCCAGGCCGGCCAGGCCGACCTCGACATGATCAAGGACGCCGGCTTCGAGGTCGAGGGCGCCGGCGAGGCCACCCTGCCGCGCCACCGCTCCGACCTCGCCGAGGCCGCCCAGGCGGCTCAGGCCGCTCATGCCGGCGGCTGCGGCACCGCGGCCTCGGCCTGCGGCAGCGGCGGCGGCTGCGGGCCCTGCGGCGGGCACGCCCACCCGGAGGCGGCGCCGGTCGCGACGGCCGCGTCGGTCGGGGAGTCCGAGGCGTCCGAGGAGGGCGAGGAGCTGCGCAGCGACCTGGTCAAGGTCCGCCGCCGCGGCGCCGGCACCGAACTCGCCCCCAACGCCTGACACTTCGGCACGCTTCGGCACATCTCGGAGAGACTCACCATGCCCCAGCTGTCCACGGACACGCTGCTCACCCTCGACCGCGCCCACGTCTGGCACCCGTACGGGCCGATGCCCGGCACCGTCACCCCGTACGTGGTCGAGTCCGCCTCGGGCGTCCGGCTGCGCCTGGCCGAGCCCGTCGCGGGCGGACAGCGCGAGCTGGTCGACGGGATGTCGTCCTGGTGGGCGGCGATCCACGGCTACCGGCACCCGGCGCTCGACGAGGCCGTGCGCGAGCAGCTGGGGCGGATGAGCCACGTGATGTTCGGCGGGCTCACCCACGAGCCCGCCGTCCGGCTGGCGGCCAGGCTGGTCGAGATCACCCCGGAGCCGCTGCAGCACGTCTTCCTCGCCGACTCGGGCTCCGTCTCGGTCGAGGTCGCGATGAAGATGTGCCTGCAGTACTGGCAGTCCACCGGACGGCCGCAGAAGCGCCGGCTGCTGACCTGGCGCGGCGGCTACCACGGCGACACCTTCCACCCGATGTCGGTCTGCGACCCCGACGGCGGGATGCACCACCTGTGGGGCGGGGTGCTGCCCGGGCAGCTCTTCGCGCCGCAGCCACCGGCCGGGTTCGACGCCCCGCTCGACGCCGAATACGCGGCGCAGTTCGAGGAGTTGATGGCCCGTCACGCCGGCGATCTGGCCGCCGTCATCGTCGAACCGGTGGTCCAGGGCGCGGGCGGGATGCAGTTCCACTCCCCCGCGTACCTGCGGATGCTGCGCGAACTCTGCGACCGCTACGGCGTGTTGCTGGTCTTCGACGAGATCGCCACCGGATTCGGGCGCAGCGGCGCACTGTTCGCCGCCGACCACGCGGGCGTCTCACCGGACGTGATGTGCCTCGGCAAGGCCCTCACCGGCGGCTACCTGACCCTCGCCGCCGCGCTGTGCACCGGCGAGATCGCCGAGGGGATCAGCCGCGGCGAGATGCCGGTGCTCGCCCACGGGCCGACGTTCATGGGCAACCCGCTGGCCTGCGCCGCCGCGAACGCCTCGCTGGACCTGCTGCTCGGACAGGACTGGGCGGTGGAGGTCAAGCGGATCGAGGGCGGTCTGCGCGACGGCCTCGCGGCCGCCGCGGGCCTGCCGGGCGTGCACGACGTACGGGTCCAAGGCGCCATCGGCGTCGTCCAGTTGGACCACCCGGTGAACGTCCCGGCGGCGACCGAGGCCGCCGCCCGCGCGGGCGTCTGGCTGCGCCCCTTCCGGGACCTGATCTACACCATGCCCCCCTATGTGACGGAGGACCAGGACGTGGCGCGGATCGCCGCCGCCGTGACCGCCGCGGCGGTGGCGGGATGAGCGCGCGCATCCTCTTCGTGACGGGGACGAACACCGACGTCGGCAAGACCGTCGCCACCGCGGCCCTCGCCTCGGCGGCGCTGCGGGGCGGGCGCAAGGTCGCCGTCCTCAAGCCGGGGCAGACCGGTGTGACCCCCGGCGAGCCCGGCGACGCGGCCGAAGTCCGGCGCCTTGCAGGGGAACCGACTGACCGTCAGCTGACGATCCGTGAACTGGCCCGCTACCCCGAGCCGCTCGCCCCCGACACCGCCGCCCGGCGCTCCGGCCTGCCGTACCTCTCCCCCGCCGAGGTGGCGGCCGAGGTCGCCGAACTCGCCGCCGGCCACGACCTGGTGCTGGTCGAGGGCGCGGGCGGCCTGCTGGTCCGCTACGACGACCAGGGCCGCACGCTCGCCGACCAGGCCCGGGCCGTCCTCGACGCCGGACTGCCGGCCGAGGTCCTGCTCATTGCCTCGGCCGGGCTCGGCACGCTCAACATCGTCTCCCTCACGGCAGAGGCCCTGGCGGCACGACGTCTCCCCCTCACCGGCGTCGTGGTCGGCTCCTGGCCCGCGGCCCCCGGCCTCGCCGAACGCTGCAACCTGGCCGACCTGCCGCGCTCGGCCGGCGCCCCGCTGCTCGGCGCCCTGCCGGAACGGGCGGGCACGGCAGCGGACTTCGCCGCCCTCGCGGCCGCCTCCCTGGCCCCTGAGCTGGGCGGAACGTGGAACGCGCAGCACTTCGCGGACGCCCATCGAGCCGAATAGGCCCGGCTTCGCTCGAAGGTGTGATCTCCACGCCCGAACCATGGGTGTGGTGGGTACTGGCTGAATACCGTTCCTTCCATGACAGACGGGCTGACCGTGGACGAGGCCCTGCGGGCCTTGGCCGCCCTGGAGGCGGCGTGGAAGGACGACGACGAGGCGCTGTCCGCCCTTGCGGCGGGCAGCACCGGTGAACAGCCGTTGCCGGCGCTGGTCGCCGCGTACGGCGAGCACGCGATGGACACCCTGATGGCGCTCGCCTTCGGCCTGCGCTCCAGCATGAGCGACGAGGAGATCGCCGAGATCTCCGACGCGGTCAGCTCCAACATCGGCGCGAGGATGAGCGCGCTGCTCACCCAGACCCTCAAGGCCTGGGGCACCCTCGCCGCCCCGGACGACTTCGGCGTCACCAAGATCATCGCCCACACCGTGATCGACGCGATGAGGGCCGTCACCGAGGACCCGAGCAGAACCGAAGTCCTGCCGCTCCTCGCGACCTTCCGCAGCTACGCCCTCAACGGCGTCTGAACACCGCGCACTTCGGCGCGGGCTTCGACAACCCCCGCCGAAGCCCGCGCTGTTGTGCATGTCCCCTCGTCCGCCCGGCAACGGGCTGCGCCTGCGGGCCGCCGTGGTCGACGCCGACCCCGAGGGCGCGACCCCGTGGCTCGCCACCGCCTAGGTCCCCGGCGTGCCCCTGGACCAGGCGATCGCGACCCACGGCCCCTGGCCGGTGAAATGCGTGCGGGCCCTGGGCGCGGGGCTCGCCGAGGCGCTGGAGGCCGTTCACGCCGCCGACCTCGTCCACCGGGACCTCAAGCCCTCGAACGTCCTGCTCGCCCCCGACGGCCCCCGGGTCGTCGACTTCGGCATCTCCGTGGCCGCCGAGGCCACCGCGCTCACCCGCACCGGGGTGATCGTCGGCACCCCCGGCTTCATGGCCCCCGAGCAGCTCACCGGCGCGCCCGTCACCCCGGCCACCGACGTGTTCGCCCTCGGCGCCGTCCTGGCCTACGCGGCCACCGGCACCGGCCCCTTCGGCACCGGCTCGGCCCAGGCGCTCAACTTCCGCATCGCGTACGAGGAACCAGACCTCTCGCAGTTGCCGCCGGAACTGGAGATCGTCGCCCGCCGCAGAGCGCGGCCCGTCATCGGGGGTGGCTAGCCGAGGTAGGGGGTCGTCCGGTGCTCCAGGAAATGCCGAAGCCGGAGACGCTGCGTGTGGTGCATCGGCAGCCCCCCGATGTCACCCGGAGCCACGAACCGGAGATCGGTGGACTCGTCGGAGATCCGCAGTTCCCCGCCCGTGATGCGCGCGGTGAAGCAGACGTTGAACTGCTGCCGAACCTCGCCGTCCGAGTAGGCGATCACGTGTCGGGGGTCGGTGTACGTGCCGACCAGCCCGGTGATCTCGACGTCGAGGCCGGTCTCCTCGCGGACTTCCCGAACGGCCGTGCCCGGAAGCGACTCACCGAGGTCCATCGTCCCGCCCGGAAGCGCGTACAGGCCGTTGTCAGTGCGCCGCTGGAGCAGGATTCGCCCTTCGTCGTCCGTGACCACGGCGGACGCTGCCACGGCCAGCCGGTTCGGCTCGGGTGCGTCGGGATCGTCGTAGAACTCGGTGCGTGCCACGTGATCAGCTCTCCTGACTGCTTGGGACTACTGGTAGCCGTCGGGCTGGCGCAGCCTCACAGCTGGGATCTGAGGACGTCGACCTCGCAGCCTGGCGAGTTCGGGTCGAAGCCGTGCTCGGCCAGCCAGCGGACCGCCAGCAGGCTGCGCAGCGACCACCATGCGCGGATCACGTCGAGGTCGACGTCGGTGCCGTAGCCGGCGACGACGTCGGCGAGGTGCTCCTCGTGGCCGAGCGTCAGGACGGCGAGGTCGAACAGGGCATCGCCCCGGCTCGCCTCGGACCAGTCGACCACGCCGGTGACCTCGTCACCGTCGACGAAGACGTGGGCGACCTGAAAGTCCCCGTGCACGAACACCGGTGTCCACGGCCGCAGGGCGGCCTCGGCGACGCGGCGGTTGCGCGTGACCAGCTCGGTGGGAAGGACCTCGTTCGTGAGGAGCCAGGCGCATTCGGCATCGAGGGCCGACGCGAGCTCGTCAACGCTCCGACCGGGCCACGGCGGCAGCGGCGCGTCGTGCAGCCTCCGTGCGGCGGCACCTGCCGCCGCCCACGCCGCCGGCGAGGCGGTCGACGGCTGGCCGAGGCGGCCGAGCGCCGTGCCCGGGAGAGCAGCGAGTGCGAGTACGGGCGGCTTGCGCCACAGGACCTCCGGAGTGGGGATCGGCGCCATGGCCATCGCCTCGACCTCGATGTCGGTGCGCAGTTGGTCGGCGTCGATCTTCAGGAACACGTCGCCGACGCGCAGGGTCGCACGCTCGTTATGGGCGACGACGACCTCGACTTCTTCCATGTCGACCATTATCGCGGGCGGGCGGGCGCGGGCTTCGAGCGTCCTCGAAGCCCGCGCTGTTGCTATGGCCGCACCCTCATCCACCCGGCGGCGAGCGCGAATCCGCCCGTCGAGGCCGTCAGGAAGGCGAGGACGAACGCCAGCGCACTCGCCGAAGCGGGAACACCCTCGGGGACCGCGAGGAGGACGGCACCCGCGATCACGAGGCCCCCGACGACGATGACGCCGGCGGCAACTACGGTCGCATACCTCTGCGGAGGACGACGACCAGTCGCTCGATGACGTCCGGCCGGGCGGCCCCGAGGTCGATCAGGAGGACGCCGGTGGCCTTCGCCGAGCGCCAGTCGATGCCCAGGGAGGGGAGTTTGACGTCGGCGGCGCTCAGGACGGCCTGGAGGTCGTCGAGGATGTCGGCTGCGATGCGACGGTCCTCGGCCGTGATCTTGTCGATCATGCTGCTCATGGGGCATCTCACAGTTCGGTGTTCGTGATCCAGCGCGCTTCGGTCTCCCACTCCACGCCGCCGGTGAGCGGGCGGAGGAAGGCGAACCCGTGCTGCCACCCCATGAAGGCGGCCCAGCACCCGGAACGGACGTCGAAGACCCGCTCGCCGATGGCGGAAGGGCGGTAGGACTCGGATGGCGGCGCCACCCGCCGCACGGGCGGCGCCGCCGGGGCGATGGCGTCGGTGCTCAGTCGAGCCTCGGGGACGGCGTCACCGCACTGCGGGCACCGACAGGGCGGGAAGTTCCGCCGCAGGATGAGGCTTTCGCCAGATTGATTGTTCGTCATATTTCCTGCTCCACTAAGGCGTTCGCCGGATTCGGCCGTCACCGTTTGTGCATCCAGCGTCACGCCTCGGGGCTAGGATTGTGAAGAAGCGGCATGTCCCCACCCCTCTTGAAGACATCCGGAGGCCTCAGATGCCCGCGCAGCCTCGCGACCTCACCCCCGACCGATCTCCCCGGCACTTCTTCGGGTCGGAGATCCGCCACCATCGAACCTGCGCGGGCATGTCCATCGCCGATCTGGGCGAACAGGTTCGCTACAGCAAGTCCCATCTGGCCAACATCGAGGCTGCACACCGGACTCCGCCGCCGGACCTCCCACCCCTGCTCGACACCGCACTTCCATCTGCCGACGGCTTCTTCACCCGGTTCTACCCACTCGTGAGCACTGACTCGTTTCCGGACTGGTCGCGCCGCTATATGACACTCGAACCCCTCGCGAACACGCACCTGAAGTTCTCGCTGTCGATTCCAGGCTTGTGGCAAACCGAGAACTACGGCCGCGCCTTCCTGCGGCTAGGCCGGCCTCGCGCATCCGAGGAGGAAATCCGAGAACGCTGGAACCGACGTCAGGCTCGGCAACAAATCCTGCACAGCCCCGCGCCTCCGTTCATGTGGGTCGTCCTGGACGAGGCAGCTGTCCGCCGGGATGTCGGCAGCCCAGAAATCACCCGCGAACAGATCAGGCACGTGATCAACATCGCCCAGGGCGCGAACGCCACGGTGCAGATCCTGCCGATTGATCGTCCTCACGGCGCGATGGGCGGCTCGCTCACCCTCCTCCACTTCGACGACGCCCCTCGGGTCGCCTACCTGGAAGGAGTTCAGTCTGGTCAACTCATCGAGGCTCCGCACCAGGTGACCGATATGGCACTGATCTACGATACGCTCCGAGCAGAGGCCCTTACGCCCGACGATTCGATGGCGTGGCTGCAGAGAGCATCGGAGGATCACCCAGAATGAGCCCGCACACTTCGGCCCCCGACCCCTCCATCGCCCGCTGGTTCAAGTCGACTTACAGCGATCCTCAGGGCGAGGGCGACTGCGTGCAGGTAGCCGCCAGCTTCCTCGTCTCCCACGGCCTCGTCCTCATCGGCGACACCAAGACCCCCGGAATCCACCTCGCCGTCTCTCCTGAAGCCTTCGCTGCCTTCGTCTCCGCGACCGCTGCCGGTGAGTTCGGCACTATCTGATCCACCTACTGCCCAACAGGAGGCAACTCCTTGCGATTAGCCGGTGGTCCGGATCCACTCTGTTTCGCGTTACTCGGCGCGCTGCGGGTGCAGCGCGCTGGCACTGCCATCGAACTGGGCGCGCCTCGGCAGCGGGCCGTCCTGGTCGCCCTTCTCCTCCGGCCGGACGCGGTCGTGACGGTCGACGACCTGATCGCCGACCTATGGGGCGAGCAACCGCCCGGCTCGCCCGTCGTCACCCTGCGCTCGTACGTCTCCCAACTGCGCAAGCTGCTGGAGCCGGCCCGCGAAACCCCCACCGTCCTGCTCTCCCAGGCGGGTGGGTACCGCCTGGCCGTCGAACCGGACCACATCGACCTGTGGCGCGTCAAACAGCTCCACGAACTGGCCGGACGATGCTCGACCGAGCAGCCGGAGCGAGCCCGCGCGCATCTGGCTGAAGCCCTCTCGCTCTGGCACGGAGAACCGCTCCTCGACCTGCCCGGCCCCCTCATGCAGCGCGAGCGGGAACGTCTGTCGACGCTGCGCCTCACGCTCCTGGAGGAGCGCCTCGCCCTCGACGTAACCCTCGCTGCCCCCTCCGACTACCTGCCGGAGCTGGAGGCCCTGGCCGCCGACCACCCCTTCCGCGAGCGCCTCCAGGGCCTGCTCATCCGCGCCCTGCACCGCCAGGGCCGCACCCCCGAGGCCCGCACGGTCTACGACGCCCTCCACTCCCGACTCGTCGAGCACCTGGGCATCGATCCGGGCCCCGAACTCGCCGCCCTGCGCGCCGAATTGGACGACTCCGACCAACTCCCCACAGCATCCCCGCACTTCACCGGCCGACGCGACCACGTCGCCGGCATCAGCCAAGCCCTGACCGGCCAACCCGGCCCCGGCCTGCGCCTGGTGACCGTCACCGGCATGGCCGGAGTCGGAAAGACGGCTCTCGCCCTACAGGCCGCCCACTCCCTTCGCCCGCACTTCCCGGACGGCCGCCTCTACGCGGACCTGCGCGGCGCCGACCTGGTGCCCGCCAGCGCGTCCGACATCCTCGCGGACTTCCTGACCACACTGGGCATCCCGCCGACAGCCGTCCCCCAGGACCTCCCCGGCAGGTCCGCACTGTTCCGGACCGCCACCGCCGGCAAGCGGCTGCTCATCCTCCTCGACAACGCCCGCGATGACGCCCAGATCCAGCCCCTGCTGCCCGGCTCCCCCGACTGCGCGGTACTTGTCACCAGCCGCACGATGCTCACCAGCGTGCCGTCCGTCCTGCACCTCGCCTTGGACGTGTTCAACCAGGACGAAGCGATCAGCCTCCTCGACTCGGTCATCGGCACGGCACGCCGGTCCGCGCAGCCCGACCAGGCCGAGCTGTTGGTCGAGGCCTGCGGCCGGCTCCCCCTCGCCCTACGGATCGCCGCAGCCCGACTCGTCACGGCTCCACACCAACCGATCGCCGACCTCGTACAGCGCCTCGCCGACGACCGCGAGGGCATCACCGCACTCCGTACCCGCAACGTCGCCATCGAGCAAGTCTTCGGCCTCAGTTACCAGTTGCTCGAACCACCCCTGGCAACAGCCTTCCGCATGCTCGCCTGGATCGAGCCGGACATCGGCCTGGCGTCGGCGGCCGCAGTCCTGGGCCTGCCCGACGACCAGGCGGAGCGCTTCGCCGAGTCGCTGGTGGACCAGGCCCTCCTGGAGTCGACGGCCCCCGGGCGCTACCGCTTCCACGACCTGGTCCGCGCCTTCGCCCGCCGCACGTCACAGCGGCTCGACCCCGACGAACGAACCACCGCCCACCGACGGCTCCTGACCCTCCTGCTCGCCCGGGCCCGTACGGCCTTCGCCCTCGTCGTCCCCGGCGACCCGGTGGCCGACGTCTTCGGCGGGGCTCTGCCCACCCGCCCGGTCTTCGCGGACCTGGCCGAGGCCCGCCGGTGGGCGAGAACCGAGACTCCTGCAGCGATCGCCCTCGCCGCCGCCATCGCAACCGAAGCGGACGTCTCCGCCGGGCCGACGACCGACCTACGCTCCGCCATCGACCTCCTGATCGCCCTCAGCCCGCTCGGCCTCGGCGCCTTCGGCGGCCGGGCGGAGGAGGCGGCCCGCCTCCTCATCGCCGCCGCGGTCGCACGCAACGACCGTGCCGCGGAGGGCCGTTCCCGGTTCCTGCTGGGCACGGTCCTGCTGGCGCGTGCCCGGCTCGACGAGGCGGGCGTCCAGGCCCGCCTGGCGGCCCAGGCCTGCCAGGAGGCGGGTGACCTGGCCGTACTCCGGCAGGCCCTGAACGACCTGGGTCTGATCGCCCAGGCCGAGGGCCGGCACGAAGAGGCGATCGCCGCCTTCGACGAGTCGGCGGCACTCGCCCGGCGGCTCGGCCACCACTCGGGCGAGGTGGCGAGCACCGCGAACGCGGCGCTCTCCCGGATCCGCAGCGGTCACGCCGCCGGGGCGGCGGAGACCTGTCGGCGGCTCCTCGCCGAACCGGCCGACGGAACCGCCGACGCCGGCATGACCGCGTACGTGCACTACGTCCTCGGCCTCGCCTACCAGGTGCTGGGCCGGCTCGACGACGCGGCGGCGCAGTTGCGGGCCTGCATCGGCTGTGCGGGCCCGGCCGGGGACCTGGACCGCGAGTCGGCCGCCCGGAGCCGCCTGGCCGACGTCCTGCGGCTGCTCGGGCGGGTCGACGAGGCCGTGCGGCAGGCGGAGTGGGCACTGGCCCTCGCGACGAAAGGTGGGCGACAGCGCGAACGCGCCCTCGCCCACCTGGTGTTGGCGAACACGATGACCGCCCGGGGCGACCACCGTGGTGCACAGGATCACGAGGCGAAGGCGCACCTCCTGCTCAGCCGGCTGAGCGCTCCGGAGTCCGCCGTCGCAACGCTGCTGCCGACCACGCCGGACGCGCCGACCACGCCGGACGCCGCCGACCGGGCCGTCACACCCCGTGAGGGTTGACGACGACGAGGCCGGTCCCGTTCCAGACGATCTTCCCCGACAGGCACTGCACGTCGTCCGACCCGCCGCAGACCCGGGCCGGCGGCTCGGACGGCGCGCCGTGCCGTACGGCATCTCCCGCCCCCAGGGCGAACACCCCCAGGGCGGACGCACCCACCACCGACGCCAGGACCGCCGTACCGGCAACCACCGCGCGGACACCAACTGTTCGAGACACTGCTGACGCTCCTTGTTCCCGTGTGACCAAGCTCCCGCACCCTCGCAGGTGCCGGTAGACAGCCGATCAACGCTCTGCTCGCGGTGTCGGGCCGGTGAGCGTGCGGGGAGGCTCAACGTCCTGTTGAGGGATCGTCTACCGCACTCGGCGACCGTGGGGTTCAGCGCGGACCAGCAGGTACCCACACCGCCGACGACGGAAGGAACCACGTGTGAACACCATGCAGAACGACGGCAACCTGGTCCCCTCGGCGCCGTGATCCAGCGGGTCTCGTGAACCCGCCGTGGAGGCCGCCCGATCTCCCCCGGACGGCCTCCACGGCCACGACCTCCACGGCGACGTGGTCCGCCGAGGTATCAGCCGCCTTCCACCACCCTGAACGTGCCGGTCTTCCAGTTCAGCCGGGCCGGCCCGCCGCTCGGCCAGTCGTGGTCCAGGTGGCGGCGGTTGCGGCCGAGGGCGCCCAGGTCGAGGGGGCTCAGGGTGCCGGCGACCAGTTCGGCGGCCTCGGTGTCGGTGAGCGGCATGATCGTGTCGTACTGGGGGTCGTCCCCGCCGCGCCAGTCGATGAACTCGGTGAAGATCCAGACGAACCGCTGCGAGCAGGCCCGGCAACGCCGCACGGTGACGGAGAAGTGCGAGTCGTCGACCACCCGCGCCTCGCGCTCGAACCCGTCGCCCTGACGGTCCCACGCCTCCCGCGCGTCCTCGCCGTAGCACTGCGCGCAGCCGAACTCGGTGGCCGCTTCCGCTTCGCTCATTCCGTCCCCCTGCTCCCCGTGGGTTTCCTCAGGGGGCCCATTATTCCCACGGGCATTTCCGCAGGCCAGACCGGGTCTCCTGCTGGCTTCGGCCGATCTCAACGGCCCTCAACGGCCCTCAAGGGCCGTCAGCGGCCGTCAGCGACCCTCAGCGGGCCCTCTGCCACCTTGAACGCGCCGGAGTTCCAGTGCAGGGCGGCCGGCCCACCGGTGGGCCAGTCGTGGTTCAGGCGGCGGCGGTCGCGGCCGAGGGCACCGAGGTCCAGGGGTCGCAGGGTGCCGGCGACCAGGCCGGTGGCCTCGGCGGCGGTGAGCGGCATGACCGTCACGTGCTGGGCGTCGTCGCCGCCCATCCAGTCGATGAACTCGGTGAAGATCCAGACGAACCGCTGCGAGCAGTCCCGGCAGCGGCGGACGGCCACGGAGAAGTGCGAGCCGTCCACCACCTCGGTCTCGTGCTCGAACCGCTCCCGCTGCCCCCGCCACACCGCTTGCGCGTCCTCGCCGTAACACTTCGCGCAGCCGAACTCCATCATCGGCCTCCTCATCGGTCGACCCCTCTGTTCCGCCCGTTCCGCGACGTCCCGTCGGGGCCCATGATGCCCGGAGATTCCCGGACCGGCGCCGGTCACCGGCGTTACCCCGATCACCCGCCGGAGTGGGTTTCGATCCGCCGAGGGGCGATCGACCTGCCGTTCGCACCGCCGCCGACGGTCGGCCACACCTGCCCACGGATCGCCCGTACGCAGGTGGAACCCGGTGCCGGCCCGCCGACGCCCGGCGTCTCCCATGACTCGGCCGTCATGACGCTCGCCGTCGCTGCGCCCGATCGGGCGGTGACACCGGCGGAGGAACAATTCACGGCCCGTTTCCGTACCGTTCGTGCACGGGGTGGGATCGGCGGAGCCAGATTGACGGCCCGCTCGCACCCCACGGCCGCTACGCGGCGGTCGGCGGGGGCTCCGGGTTGTCCAGCAGGAGGTCGTGGCCGACGTCGGTGAGGGCGTGGCTGACCTGCTTGCCCTGGCGCCGGGTGACGACCAGGCCGGCTCCGCGCAGGGCGGCGGCGTGGGCGGAGGCGGAGGGCGGGGTGATACCGAGCTGCCGGGCGAGTTCGGTGGTGGAGCAGGGGCTGCCCGCGATGGCGCGCAGGGCGCGGGCCCGGGCGGGGCCGAGGACGGCGGCGAGGCCGTCGGCGGTCGGCGGTCGGGACGGGGACTCGGCGGCCGGGGCGGCGAGCGGGTGCAGCAGCAGGCTCTGGCGGTCCGGTCCGGCCAGCAGGCTGATGCCCTGCTGGACGAAGTAGTTGGGCCGCAGCTCCAGGCCCCGGCCGCCCAGCTCGAAGGAGCCCTCCAGCTCGCCGAGGGTGCACTCCAGCACTCCCTCGTCCCGCCAGACCGCCTTCGGGTGGATCGAGTCGAGCATCGCGCCGATCCCGGAGCGGGCGACGGTGCGGGCCCGGTCGGCGATGTCGGCCTCCAGGGCGCGGCGGATGTCGGGCCAGTCCGGGGCGAGGCAGGAGCGGAACAGTGCCCAGGCACCGTCGCTGACCTCGCGCAGGCCCCGGGTGCCGTCGTCGCGCAACCGGGCGAAGGCGGTGGGGAGTTCGGCCCCACTGCCGAACATCGCGACGTCCTCCTCGACGGCCTGCTGCGGGACGGCGAGGAGCGCGTCGAGCTCGTCGGTCAGCTGCCGGCGGACGGCGTCGAGGTCCGCCACCATGAAGTCGGGGACGCCGATCGGGCTCGCGTTGACCACGTCGAGGAAGCGCCTGGCCCGGTGGGGCACGTGACGGCGGACGTCCCGCCACCAGCGCTCGCTGCGCGACCCGACGCTTTGGTGCACGCCGATCCGGGCCGAGCCGGCCATCAGGTGGTCGAGCGGCGAGATGACGAACCGGGTGTTCGCGAGGTCCGCGACCCCGAACCTCAGTGCGATCACGAACCTTCCTCCGGCTCCCCGCAGCCGCCCTGACCTGGCGCGTTCTTGACTATTAGGCCCAGAGGCTAATGCATGGCCGTCCGGCCGCCGCGCTTGGCATGCTCGCTCAGGTCGGCGCGACACAAGCCCGCTCCGGCCCCCACCACGAGGGGAGTGGGGGCCGGAGCTCGCCAGTCGGGCCGGGACGCGCCGCACGGGCAGGGACCGGCCGGGCAGGACGCGCCGCACGGGCCAGGACGGGCCGGGCCGGCACCAACCATTCGGTAAACCGAACGAACCGCGTCAGTGCTCGTGCCCCAGCGCGAGCTGCCCGGCGCCCGGAGCGCCGTCCGGGCGCGCCGGGCCCGTGAGGTGCAGCCGCTGCTCCGCCCGGTACTGCAGCAGGAGCACCGAGCGGACCGTCTCGCCGCCCAGGGCGGTGTAGGAGTGCGGCAGGGCGGCGTCGAAGCCCACGTAGTCGCCCGGGCCGAGTTCGACCTCGCGGCGTCCCGCCCGCACGCGCAGCCGGCCGGACTGGACGATGGTGTGCTCGGTGCCGATGTGGCCGGCGGAGATCTGGGTGCCGTCGGTGCGCACCTGCTGGTCGTAGACCTCGAACACCGTGTCCCCGGACTCGATCCGGCGCAGTGGCCGCAGGTCGACGCCCCGGCCGCTCAGCACCTCGGCCTCGGCCGCCCGTACCACCGTCACCTCGTCGGCGGGCCGTCCCTCCACCAGGTCGGAGATCGGCACGCCGAGCACCCGGGAGAGGCCGAGCACGGTCTCCAGGGTCGGGTTGCCAGCGCCGGACTCCAGCTGGGAGAGCGTCGCCTTGCCGATCCCGGCCCGCCGGGACAGCTCGGACAGCGAGAGGCCGTGCTCGGCCCGAACCCGTTTCAGGTTGGCGGCGAGCACGCCCCGGACGGACTCCTCCGCCCCGGCGGCCCCCACGCCCCGGACGGATTCCCCGGCGTCGTTCACGCTCGACCTCTTCTCTCCCGGCACTGTTCGATATACCGTACGGGACGCATGCCGACGGACGGGGCAGCGTAGCGAAGCACCTCGCACCCACCACCCTCACCAGGAGACCGTAGTGACCGAGCCCGCCGACACCATCACGTACCGGAAGAACGGCCTCACCCGCGGCGTGACGGACGAACTCGCCGAGAACATGAAGCAGGGCTGGGCCGACACCGAGCGCACCGCCCTGGAGCCGGTCCCGCAGGCCGCGCACACCGCCCGCCGCCGGGCCGAACTGTCCGCCGCCTTCCCCGGCGAGCTGCTGGTCGTCCCGGCCGGCAACCCCAAGGTGCGGGCCAACGACACCGACTACCCGTTCCGGCCGTCCTCCGACTACGTCTACCTGACCGGCGACCAGTCCCAGGACGCCGTCCTGGTGCTGGAGCCCACGGGCGCGAGCGGCCACACCGCCGTGCTGTACCTGCGCAACCGCTCCCGGACCGACAACGGCGAGTTCTGGCTGGACGGCCACGGCGAGCTGTGGGACGGCCGCCGCAACAGCCTGACCGAGAGCGAGCGGCTGCTCGGCCTGCCCTGCCGGGACGTCCGCACCGTCCACGCCGACCTGCGCGCGGCCGACGGCCCGGTACGGGTGCTGCGCCGCCACGACGCGGCCGTGGAGCAGTCCCTCGACGGCCGGGCCGACGCCGAGCGGGACGCGGAGTTCGAGGTCTTCCTGTCCGGGCTGCGCCTGGTCAAGGACGAGTTCGAGATCGCCGAGCTGCGCTTCGCCTGTGACGCCACCGCCCGTGGCTTCGAGGACGTGGTGCGCGTGCTCGGCACCGACTCCGAGACGCCGGAGCGGCTGATCGAGGGCACCTTCTTCGTCCGGGCCCGGATCGAGGGCAACGACGTCGGCTACGGCACCATCGCCGCGGCCGGCCCGCATGCCACCACCCTGCACTGGGTGCGCAACAACGGCCACGCCAAGCCCGGCGACCTGCTGCTGCTCGACGCGGGCGTGGAGACCAACGAGCTCTACACCGCCGACATCACCCGCACCCTCCCGGTCAGCGGCCGCTTCACCGAGCTGCAACGCAAGGTCTACGACGCCGTGTTCGCCGCCCAGGAGGCCGGCATCGCCGCGGTCAGGCCGGGCGCCGACTTCCGCGACTTCCACCACGCCGCCCAGCGCGAGCTCGCCGAACACCTCACCGCCTGG
Source organism: Streptomyces novaecaesareae (assembly GCF_000716875.1). GTDB lineage: Bacteria > Actinomycetota > Actinomycetes > Streptomycetales > Streptomycetaceae > Kitasatospora > Kitasatospora novaecaesareae. Next base: position 56,434 of record NZ_JNWQ01000024.1, read on the forward strand.
GGCCTGTTCGGCGATCTGACCGCCGACAAGGTGTACGAGCTGGGCCTGCACCGCCGCTTCACCCTGGCCGGCACCGGCCACATGCTGGGCATCGACGTCCACGACTGCGCCCACTCCCTCACCGAGCTCCACGTGGACGGCCCGCTGAAGCCGGGCATGGTGCTGACCGTCGAGCCGGGCATCTACTTCCAGCAGAACGACCTGACGGTGCCGGAGGAGTACCGCGGCATCGGCGTGCGGATCGAGGACGACATCCTGGTCACCGAGGACGGCAACGAGAACCTCTCCGCCGCCCTCCCCCGCCGCTCCGACGAGGTCGAGGCCTGGCTGGCCGGCCTGCGCGGCCAGCGGCTGGCGGAGCCCGTCCCGGCACGGCGTCCGTGCCGAGACGGGGCCCGTCCCGACGAGGGCGGGCTCAGGCGGGCAGCGGCTTGACCCAGCGGCTCCACTGCGGTTCGGGGTGGTACCCGGCGGACTGCCAGGTGCGGTGGCCCAGCGCGTTGTCGTCCAGCACCATGGCGTCGGCGCGGCGCCCGCCGAGCGCGGCGAAACGCTCCTCGGCGGCGGCCAACAGGGCGGCGCCGATGCCCCGGCGGCGGTGCCCGGGGTCGACGGCGAGGCGGTAGAGGTGGCAGCGCCAGCCGTCCCAGCCCGCGATCACGGTGCCGAGGATGACCGCCGGGTCCTCCGCCGGGGTGGCGACGATCAGGCACTCCGGGTCGCGGGCGAGCAGCGCGGCGACGCCCGCCTCGTCGTCCGTGATGCTGGTGCCCTTGGCGGCCCGGGCCCAGAGGGCGAGCACGGCGGGGATCTCGTCGGGGGTGGCGGGGCGCAGCACCGGCTTTTCGATTGCGGCAGTCTGGTCGGTCATGCCGGTCTGTCTACCAGCCGCCCCGCACCGCCGCCGGGAATTCCGCCCGGTGAACGGCCGCCACGAACGGGGGCGCCGCGACCGGGGCGCCGCGACCGGGCCCGCCGTCAGCCGAGGCGCCACACCGTGGTGGTCTTGACGGCGGTGTCCTCCAGGTCGGCGACGACCGGCACCTGGTACGCCGCGACCGCCGTGAACCGTTCCCGGGGCAGGTAGGCCCGGCCCGGGTCGCCGACGATGACGGTGGCGCCGCGCGCGGCGGCCCGCTCCAGGAAGGGCAGGAAGCGGGCGGCCATGGCCCGTTCGTAGAAGACGTCGCCCGCGAGCACGACCTCGGCCGGGGCGCCGTCCCCGTCGACCAGGTCCACCAGGGCGCCCTCCACCCGTACCCCGTTGGCCTCGGCGTTGAGGCCGATCGCGGCCACCGCGTAGGCGTCGATCTCGGCCGCGCGCACGGACGCCGCCCCGCGCAGCGCGGCGGCCACCCCGACCAGCCCGGAGCCGGCCGCGATGTCCAACACCGCGCGGCCCGCCACCAGTTCGGGGTGGTCCAGGACGTACCGGGTGACGGCCACCCCGCCCGCCCAGGCGAAGGCCCAGAACGGCGGCGGCAGCCCGGCCTCGCCGCGCGCCCGCTCGGTGGTCTCCCACAGGGCGATGGCGTCCTCGGCCATGTGCAGGCTGATCTCGGGCACGAAGGGGACGGGCGTCAGCTCGGTCTCGCGCCGGATGAACGCGAGGTCCTCGGCCGGCTGAAGAGTACGCAGCTCATTCGGCATTCCCGCAGCATAGGCCCAGGTGGGGTGTCCTCACGCCCGCCCGGGCGGCCTTCCGGGTGCGCTCACGCCCGCCCGGCGGCCTTCTGGGTGCGCCGGGCCAGCGAGTCGACAACGACGGCGGCCAGCAGCACCGCACCGGTGATCATGAACTGGATGGCGTTGCTGAGGCCTTCGATGTTCATCCCGGACTGGATGGAGCCGATCACCAGCGCGCCGAGCAGCGCCGACCAGGTCTTGCCGCGCCCGCCGAACAGGCTGGTGCCGCCGATGACGGCCGCCGCGATGGCGTTCATCAGCAGGTTGCCGCCGCCGGAGGTCTGGCTGGCGGACTGGATCTGCGCGGCCAGGAAGAGGCCGCCGACCGCCGCCATCGTCCCGCAGATGGTGAAGACGCTGATCCGGATCCAGGACACGTTGATGCCGGCGCGCCGGGCGCCCTCGATGTTGCCGCCGAGCGCGAACACCTGCCGGCCGTAGCCGGTGCGGCGCAGCACGAAGTCCAGCACCACGATGAAGATCAGGAAGATCAGCAGGGCCAGCGGCAGCCCCTTGTACTGGTTGAGCGTGTAGGCGGCGAGGAAGGCGACGATCGCCAGCAGCACGGTGCGCAGCACGATGTCGGCGACCGGCCGGGACGGGACGCCGGCGACCTGGCGCCGACGGCTGTCGATCAGCGAGGAGAACAGGAACAGCGCGACCCCGATCGCCGCCGTGCCGTAGGCGACGATCTGCTGCCCGTAGATGGTGGTGTAGAGCCGGGAGACGATGTCGTGGCCGGAGAGGTTGACGGTGCCGGTGGTGCCGAGGACCTGCAGCATCAGGCCGTTCCAGCCGAGGTTTCCGGCGAGGGTGACCACGAAGGCCGGGACTCCGACCTTGGCGAAGAAGATGCCCTGGATCGCGCCGACCACCGCGCCGCCGACCAGGGCGGTGAGCAGTGCGACCCACTCGTTGACGCCGTTGTTGACGTTCAGCACGGCGAAGATCGCCGCGCACAGGCCGCTGACCGAGCCGACCGAGAGGTCGATCTCGCCGAGCAGCAGCACGAAGACGATACCGATCGCGATCATGCCGGTGCCGACGATCTGCTGGGACAGGTTGGAGAGGTTCTGGGCGGACAGGAAGCTGCTGTTGAGGCTGCCGAACACCGCCCAGATCACGATCAGGGCCAGCACGACGGGCAGCGAGCCCAGTTCGCCGCTGCTCATCCGGCGGCGGAACTCGCCCAGGTAGCCCTTGATGCCCTCCTGCCGGACGATCAGCCGCGGGTCGACGGCCGGCGTGGCCTCCGGGGCCACCGGGACGGGGGCGTTGACGCCGCCGGTGGGCATGGAGTCCTCGGGCAGCGGGATGTGGTGGCGCTCGGGTTCGCCGCCGGGGGTGTTCCCCGGGATGTTCTCGCTCACTCGGAACCCTCCTCGCCACGGGCCCTCCGGCGGGTCACGGCGTTGTCCGTGGCCCCGGTGATGGCCGAGATGATCTCTTCCTGGTTGGTGTAGCGCTTGTCGAAGACGCCGTTGTTGCGTCCGAGGCGCAGCACCGCGACGGTGTCCGCGACGGCCATCACGTCCGCCATGTTGTGGCTGATGAGGATCACGCCGTGGTCCTGCTCGCGCAGCCGCTCGACCAGGTCGAGCACCTGGGCGGTCTGTTCGACGCCCAGGGCCGCGGTCGGCTCGTCCAGCATCACGACCTTGGGCGAGCCGATCAGCGCGCGGGCGATGGCCACCACCTGGCGCTGGCCACCGGAGAGCGAGGCGACCGGGATGCGCACGCTCGGGATGCGGATGGACAGGGTGTCCAGCAGCGTCCGGGAGCGCTTCTCCATCGCGACCTCGTCGAGGATGGTGAAGCGCCGGATCTCGCGGCCGAGGAAGAGGTTCCCGACCACGTCGAGGTTGTCGCAGAGCGCGAGGTCCTGGTAGACGGTGGCGATGCCCAACTGCTGGGCGTCCTGCGGCCGGTGGATGGTCACCGGTCTGCCCTGCCACTCGATCACGCCGTCGTCGGGCTGGTGCACCCCGGCGATCGCCTTGACCAGGGTGGACTTTCCGGCGCCGTTGTCGCCGACCAGGGCCACCACCTCGCCGGTGTGCACCTCCAGTTCGATGTCGGTGAGCGCCTGGACGGCGCCGAACCGCTTGGAGACCCCGCGCAGGGCCAGTACGGTCTCACCTGCCACAGTGACCAACTCCCTTGCCCCGCCTCCGGCGTGGAGGCGAGGCCTGTTCGGGTTCGAGGGGGGCGTCGGCTACTGGAGGCCGGCGGCCTTGCAGGCGGCGGCGTAGTCCGGCGTGCAGATCTGGTCGACGGTGTAGAAGCCGTCCTTGACCACGGTGTCCTTGACGTTGTCCTTGTTGACGACGATCGGGGTGAGCAGGTTGGCCGGCACCTTGTTGCCGCTGCCGTTGGTCACCGTGGTCGGCGCGAGGGTGGAGTCGAGGGGCTTGCCGCTCGCCAGCGCGACGGCCAGCTGGCCGGCGGCGTCGGTCTCGGGCTTGAACGGCTTGTAGATCGTCATGGTCTGCGACCCGACCAGGATCCGCTGGATGCCGTCGAGTTGGGCGTCCTGGCCGGTGAGCGGGACGCTCAGGCCGGCCGCCTTCAGCGCGGTCGCGACGCCGGCGGCCATGCCGTCGTTGGCCGAGTAGGCGCCGACCACCTTGTTCGCGCCGATCGCGGTGATCGCGGCGGCCGCCTCCTGGTTGGCCTGGTTCGCGTCCCACTGGGGCGTGTCGTACTCCTTGCCGATCTTCAGCTTGCCGTCGATCGCGCTGTGCGCGCCGGCCTTGAAGTCGGCCGCGTTGGGGTCGGTCGGTGAGCCGTTGATCATGAAGATCTCGCCGGCGTTCGCCTTGTCGCCCACCGCCGCCACCAGGGCCTGGCCCTGCAGTTCGCCGACCTTGTGGTTGTCGAACGACACGTACGCGTCGGCCGGGCCCTGCGCGAGCCGGTCGTAGGCGAGCACCTTGACGCCCGCGTCGTGGGCCTTCTGCACGGAGGACTGGATCGACTTGGAGTCCACCGCGTCCAGGATCAGCACCTTGTCGCCCTTGGTGAGGGCGGTGTCCACCTGGGTCTGCTGGAGGGTCGCGTCCTGGTTGGCGTTGTAGTAGTCGATCTGCGCCTGCGGTGCCAGCTCCTTGATCTTCGCCTCGATCAGCGGCCGGTCGAACTGCTCGTAGCGGGTGGTCTTGGTCTCCGGCAGCAGCAGCCCGATCCGGACGGCTCCCACGGCGGCGCCGCCGCTCGCGTTCGCGCTGCCCGAGGAACCGCCTCCGGACGACTGCTTGGCGCTGCCGCACGACGCCGCGCCCAGACCAAGGGAAACCACGGCGGTGACCGCGAGGACGCGGCGAAACCCGATGCTCATCTGATGCCTCTCCGGTTGAGTCCTCCCCCTTGCCCTCCGAGTCTGGGAAGGATCAGCCGCGCCCACGATCCCGGTGACCCGAACGGGTAACCGGAGCGGGCATCAGCCCCTCTCGTCCGGCACCGGATCAGCCCTGCTCGGCCCCCGTCGGGTCAGCTCGCCCGGCCCCCCGCTGGGTCAGCCCCGCCTGGCCCCTGCTGGGTCAGCCCCGCTCGTCCACCACCCGCTTGATCTTCCCGACCGAGCGCTCCAGGGTGTACGGATCGACCACCTCGGCCGTGACCGTCACCCCGATCCCGTCCTTCACCGCCCGGACGATCGCGGCCCGCGCCGCCTCCCGCCGCTCGGCCGACGCCTCCGGCCGGGCCTCGACCCGGACGGCCATCCGGTCCAGCCGCCCCTCCCGGGTGAGCCGCAGCTGGAAGTGCGGCGCGACGTCCGGGGTGCGCAGCAGGATCTCCTCGATCTGGGTCGGGAAGAGGTTCACCCCGCGCAGGATGATCATGTCGTCGCTGCGTCCGGTGACCTTCTCCATCCGCCGGAAGGCCGGCCGTGCGGTGCCGGGCAGCAGCCGGCTGAGGTCGCGGGTGCGGTAGCGGATGATCGGCAGCGCCTCCTTGGTGAGCGAGGTGAAGACCAGTTCGCCTCCTTCGCCCTCGGGGAGCACCTCGTCGCCGAGGGGGTCGACGACCTCCGGGTAGAAGTGGTCCTCCCAGATGTGCAGCCCGTCCTTGGTCTCCACGCACTCCTGCGCGATGCCCGGGCCGACGACCTCGGAGAGGCCGTAGATGTCGACGGCGTGCAGGTCGAGCCGCTCCTCGATCTCGCGCCGCATCTCCTCCGTCCAGGGCTCGGCCCCGAAGATGCCCACCTTGAGCGAGGTGGTGCGCGGGTCGACGCCCTGCTTCTCGAACTCGTCCAGCAGGGTGAGCAGGTAGGACGGGGTGACCATGATGATCTCGGGCTCGAAGTCGAGGATCAGCTGCACCTGCCGGGCCGTCATGCCGCCGGAGGCGGGGATGACGGTGCAGCCGGCCCGCTCGGCGCCGTAGTGTGCGCCGAGGCCGCCCGTGAACAGTCCGTAGCCGTAGGCGATGTGCACCTTGTGGCCGGGTCGGCCGCCGGCCGCGCGGATCGAGCGGGCGACGACGTCGGCCCACATGGAGAGGTCGTTGTCGGTGTAGCCGACCACGGTCGGCCGGCCGGTGGTGCCGCTGGAGGCGTGGATCCGGCGCACCTGCTCCATCGGGACGGCGAACATGCCGAAGGGGTAGGCCTCGCGCAGGTCGGCCTTGGTGGTGAAGGGGTAGTGGGCGAGGTCCGCCAGGGTGCGGCAGTCCTCGGGGCGGACGCCGGCCGCGTCGAACTTGCGGCGGTAGAGCTCGACGTTGTCGTACGCGTGCCGCAGCGTGGCCCGCAGCCGGGTGAGCTGGTGGGCGCGCAGCTCGTCCGGGCCCATCCGCTCGCCGGCGTCCAGGAGCGCGGGCGGGATCGGCTCCCCCAGGTGTCGGCGCGGGACGGGTGCGGTGCCGGTCATCGTCGCTCCTTCGCTGGCGGGCCGTTCCGGACCCGCCTACCGATCGTTCGGTCAGGCATGCCCGGGCCCAGTAATCCAGTACCCGAACCGAGTGTCAAGGGATCGCGCAGCACTCCCGGAATGCGAAGTTCCGGCACCTTCGCGCCGACTTGGCCCCGCCCGCTTGGCTGGCCGATATGAAAATCATTACAGAAGTTTGACCCTGGGGCGGCCTCCCCCGGCCCGACCACATGGTTCAGTAGTGCGGTTTCTCCCCCGCACCCGGAAGTGATCACCGTGCCCACGTCTCCTGCCCTGGTCAGCGCGCTGCGCGAACTCGGCGACCGGCCCGCCGTCGTCGCCGAGGGCCGCGCGATCAGCGGCATCGGCCTGCTGCTCGGCGTCTCCCCGCCGGGCGGCCTGCCGCGGGCCCTCGCCGAGCGCGTCGCCGCACACGCCGCGCTCGCCCCCTCCGCCGCCCGCACCGCCGAACAACGGCTGCGCTACTGGGCCGGCGTCCTCGGCCCGCCCCCCATCCGGCACACCGTGCTGCACCCCGTCACCGACCTCGCCGTCGAGCTCTCCCTCGCCACCCTGCTGGCCGGCGGCACCGTCCACTGCGGCGACCCCGAGCAGCGGCCCGACCAGCAGCTCGCCGCCGTCGCCGCCCACGGCACCACCCACCTCAGCCTGCCCTCCGCCCTGCTCTGGCACCTCAGCCGGCAACCCGACCTCGCCGCCCACGACCTCGGCGCGCTACGCCTCGTCCTGCACGTCGGCCCCGAACCCCGGCAGGAGGACGTGTACGCCGCCGTCGACGCACTCGGCGCCGTCCTCGCCCACGTCCGCGCCCCGGACAGCGACACCGAAGCCGCCGACCGCCGGCTGCGCGCCGACGCCGATGCCGCCACGGCCGCCGCCTGGAAGCACAGCATCGGCATCACCGCCGGACAGGTCCTCGACTTCGGCGCCCACCTCGACCGGGCCGTGTTCCGCGCCCTGCTGCACACCCTCCAGCAGAGCGGCGTCCTCACCGACCCCGGGCACGGACACACCGGGGCCGAGATCCTGGCCGCCGCCATGGTCGCCCCCGCCCAACGCCCCCGGGTCGCCCGCTGGCTGGACGCGCTCGCCCGGCACGGCCTGATCACCCGCCACGACGGCGGCACGCAGGGCGACGGCGCTGGGGACGGCGGCGCTGGGGACGGCGGCGCTGGGGACGACGCCGAGGACCGCGCCGAGGACGCGGTCTTTCACGGCGGGCCCGTCCTCACCGCCGCCGAAGCCCGCGACCCCTGGCGCCCCGCCGTCGACGCCTGGGCCGACGGGCTCGGCCCGGCCACCGCCCTCGACCGGGTACGACGCGGCGCGCTCCGGCTGCCCCGGCTGATCACCGGCGAGGAGGCACCCCGCCCGGCCGCCGCCCCGGTCCGCTGGGCCGCCGCCCGCGGCTACCTCGGCGCCGCCCTCGGCGCGCTGGTCCGCGGCACCGCCGAGGCCCACCCCGGGCCGGCGCCGCTGCGCGTCCTCGAACTCGACCCCGACGGCACCGACACCACGGTCGCCCGGGCCCTCGCCGCCCGACCCCGGCCCAACGCCGAACACCACCTCACCCCCGACGGCGGGCGCTACGACCTCGTCGTCGCCACCGCGACCCGGCAGCCGCAGGAGGAGTCCGCGGCACTCGTCCGACTGCTCGCCCCCGGCGGCCGGCTACTGCTGCTCGCCCCCACCGCCGAACAGCTCGACCTGCTCGTCACCGGCGACGCCGCCCCGGCCCTCACCGCCCGGCCGGCGGAGCACTGGCGGGCCGCCCTCACCGCGGCGGGCTGCCCGACCGTCCTGACGCTGCCTGAGGACGGGCACCCGATGGGGCTGCTGGGGCAGCGGCTGTTCGCGGCCCGGGTGGACTGAGCGGGGGCGGAGACGGGCGGCGGGGGCTGTGGTCTGCCCCCGCTCCCCCCTGCCGACACCCTCCCGCTGATCGAGGCGTTCCTGCTGGTCGACGCGTTCCTGCTGGTACGCGTTCCCGCTGGTCGGCGTGGTGGCCGCGGTCCGGGCCCGGACCGTCCGTGGCCGTGCGGTGAAGCCGGGATCACGCACCGCCACCCGATCCGTACCATTTCGATACCGAAGCCTGGATGAGCTGCGAAGATCCTCGCCGCCCAGGCCCGCCCCCGGGTAGGCTCCGCTTGTCCTCCGGCCCTCGCGCAGGCGGCCCCCGCCGCCGTGCCGCGTTCCGGGGACACACCCCGCGGGCCACTCGGAGGGCACCGCGCACTCGACACCGCGCGCCAGGGCAGTCGCGCGAACGGCGAAGGGCATCGCATTGGCGGATCGGCTCACCGGAGGAGACTCCTCCCTGCTGCGGCGGATCAACGCGGCGGTCACGCTCCGGGCGCTGCGGGACGGCCACTCCGTGACCCTCACTCAGCTCGTCGGTGAGACCGGGCTCTCCCGCCCGACCGTCGAGGGCGTGATCGAGGGCCTGGTCGAGACCGGGCTGGTCGCCGAGGTCGAGCAGCCCAGGGAGGACGGCCAGCCGGGGCCCGGCCGCCGCGGCCGCCCGGCCCGCTGGTTCCGCTTCCGCGCCGAGGCCGGGCACATCCTCGGCATCGAGATCGGCGTGCACGATATCCGGGTCATCCTGGCCGACCTCACCGGCGAGCTGGTGGGCAGTCACTTCAAGCCGGTGGACGAGGCCCTGGAGGCCGAGGAGCGGCTCACCGCCGTCCGTACCGCCGTCGCCGAGGTGCTGCGCAAGGCCGGCATCTCCCGCGACAACCTCTGGGCCGTCGGCATCGGCACCCCCGGCATCGTGGACCGCGAGGGCACCGTCCGGCTCGGCACCGCGATGCCCGGCTGGACCGGCCTCGACCTCGGCGCCCGGCTGCGGCGCTCCTTCCGCTGCCCGGTCCTGATCGAGAACGACGCCAACCTCGCCGCCATCGCCGAACACTGGCAGGGCTCGGCCGTCGGCGCCGACGACGTCGTCTTCGTGATGGCCGGCCTCAGCCCGGGCGCCGGCTCCCTCATCAACGGCAGGCTGCACCGCGGCTACGGCGGCGCGGCCGGCGAGATCGGCGCCCTCCACCTGCTCGGCCAGGAGGTCACCCCCGAACGCCTGCTGTCCACCACCGGCAAGCCGCTCAACCCGCTGGACGAGGCCGCCGTCGCCCGCGTCCTGCGGCTGGCCCGGGAGGGCGACGAGGTCGCCAAGGTCGCCATGGACCGCTTCCTCACCCGCCTCGTCCAGGGCGTCGCCGCGCTCGTCCTGGCCATCGACCCGCAGCTGGTGGTCATCGGCGGTTGGGCGGCCGGCCTCGGCGGCGTCCTGGACCCCCTGCGCGAGCGCCTCGCCCAGTTCACGCTGCGCGCCCCCGAGGTCGCCCTGGCGGCGCTGGGGTCGGAGGTGGTGGCGATGGGCGCCCTGCGGGTGGCCCTGGACCACGTCGAGGACCAGCTCTTCGCGGTGGACCCGCCCCGGGCCTGAGCCCGGGATGGCCCCTCCCCGCTATCTCCTCCCTCCCCCTCCCCGCCTCCTCCCCGTCTCAACGGCAAAGGCCCGGACGCCACTTGGGCGTCCGGGCCTCGGCCTGAGGGTTTCCGGCAGACGGTTCAGGAGGCGGTGCGGACCTCGGCGGTCGCGGCGACCGGGGTGACCTCGACCAGGCCGGTCTCGCCGAAGGTCAGCTTGCAGGTGTCCGCGCGGTACGTGGAGACGGCGAGCGCCACCAGGCGGCCGGCGGCGGCGTACTGAGTGGTCATCACCAGGACCGGGGAGCCGGGCGGGCGCTCCAGGAGGGCGGCCTGCTCGGCCTCGGCGACGCCGAGCTCGACCGAGCGCGACTCGCCGTCCACCTCCAGGCGCTCCAGCTGGCGCAGCACCGAGCGGGCGCGGTCGCTCTCGGCGCGGAACCCGGGCAGGTGCGGCAGCGCGGCAGCCGGGACGTGCAGCGACTCGGTGGCCATCGCACGGCCCTCCACCAGGCGGACCCGGCGGACGGTGTGCACGGTGGCGCCCTCGGCGATGCCGAGGCCCTTCGCCAGCTGCGCGGAGGCGGGGGCGGTGGTGCAGTCGACCGTGCGCCAGGCCTGGCTGCGGGCGGTGCCGGGCCAGCCCTCCTCCTGCCGGCTGACCGGGACGCCGACCCGCGGGGCGGCGATCAGGGTGCCGATCCCCCGGCGGCGCACCAGGCGGCCCTCCAGCTCCAGCTGGTCGAGCGCCTGCCGCAGCGTCGCCCGGGCGACGCCGAAGCGGGCGGCCAGCTCACGCTCGTTGGGCAGGACCTGACCGGTGGAGAACTCCGAGTCGATGGCCCGCAGCAGCACGGTGCGCAGGTGCCAGTACTTCGGCTCCGGCACCGCAGAAAGCTGTCCTGTCGTCCCCACCGCGTCCTCCACCTGTTGTTCTGTCCGCTTGTTCTGTCCGCCCTGCGACAAGGAGGGCGGATCCCGGGGCCCGCTGTCCGCTGTTGCGGCAGGTGGGAGAGCGAGCCTTTATCCGTCCTTCTTTATTAAAGGTCCTTGCAGTAAGCGACCCTAGGTGCTCCGTCCGGAGATGGTCAAGACCAATGGCGCGGCCTGACGCGACTGTCGCACATATTCATGCCGCGTTCACGTCATCTCATGTCAGCCACTGCCACCATCCGACCTGCACCGTCGGCACCGCGCGTCACGATTCGGGTCGGGTACGGCCAGTCGGTAGGCTGCCCGAGTGATCGTGGTGACGAGTGTGAACGTGAACGGAATCCGGGCGGCGGCCAAGAAGGGCTTCGTCGAATGGCTGGCCGGCACCGAGGCGGACGTGATCTGCCTCCAGGAGGTGCGCTCCGAACCCGAGCAGCTGCCCGTCGAACTGCGCGACCTGGACGGCTGGCACGCGGTCTGGGCCCCCTCCGCCGCCAAGGGCCGGGCCGGCGTCGCCATCCTGTCCCGCGCGGAGCCGCAGCGCACCACGATCGGATTCGGATCCGAGGAATTCGACAATTCGGGCAGGTACGTCGAAATCGACCTTCCCGGGCTGACCATCGCCAGCCTCTACCTCCCCTCCGGCGAAGTCGGCACCGAGCGCCAGGACGAAAAGGAACGCTTCATGGCGGAATTCCTCGTCCACCTCGACACCCTGCGCACCCGCGCCGCCGCCGCCGGCCGCGAGGTCGTGGTCTGCGGCGACTGGAACATCGCCCACCGCCCCGAGGACCTCAAGAACTGGAAGGCCAACCAGAAGTCCGCCGGCTTCCTCCCCGAAGAACGCGCCTGGCTCTCCCGCGTCTACGACGAAACCGGCTACACCGACGTCGTCCGCGCCCTCCACCCCGACCGCACCGGCCCCTACTCCTGGTGGTCCTACCGCGGCCGCGCCTTCGACAACGACTCCGGCTGGCGAATCGACCTCATCGTGACAACTCGGGGCATCGCGGACAAGTGCATCGAGGCCCACGTCGAGCGCGCCGCCTCCCACGCCGAGCGCTGGAGCGACCACGCGCCCGTCACCGCCGCGTTCGACTTCGGAGATAACTGACCTGCACGCAGCTGTAGTTGAGCTGCAGACCTCAGAGGCGGCCCGACCTGAGGTGACCCCCAGCCCAGACCCACTCGCACAGACGAACGAGGCCGCGATCTCGCCCAGCCAGTTTGACAAGTCGATTCGTCGCGGCGCCCGGTGCCAGGGGCGCCGCGACCGGCACCCGCTGCCCCACCTCGCCACCGACCCAGGGCACGGCACCTGGGCCTTCGCCGTCGACGTCCCCTCCACCGACGGACACCGCCGTACCATCCGCCGCGCCGGCTTCCCCAACGTACTCGACGCTCGCATCGCCCTGCGGCGCTTCAACCAGGGCCTGGCCGCCGGTGCCGTCACCGACCCACGGCAGAGCACCGCCGAGTACCTGAACGGCCGGCTCGCGGAGAAGGAGCTCCACCTCAAGCCCACCACCATCGCCCACTACCGCGCCTACGTCGAACAGGACCTGATCCCCGCCCTCGACGACCTCACCCGCCAACACCTGAGCGCGCCTTCGTCGCCACCCAACTACGCCGCCACTGCGGCAAAGTGACCGTCCACCGGATCATGTCCACCCTCACCGTCGCCGGCCGCTGGGGTGTCCATGGCCGATCATCTCGCCTTCAAGTCCTCACTGATTCAATGATCTCCCGAGCACGGCACCAGTTGGCATCAGGCCTGCCAGGCGAAGCATGCCGGATGGAGCAAGATGCAGTCCGGGAGGGCCGACGAGGACGTCCGACCAACTCTGTCGCAGGTCAGGCCAACCGTCACCGTGATCACTGAAGTTCCCCGCAGTTCCGGGATTCCATGGTCGGTGCCCAGCACAGCCACCAGGTGATGCCGGGCACCGGTCGGCTTTCACGCGGTGTCAGGCCTCGCAGGTGGCAGGACTCGTGGAGGTGTTGGGCTTGGTGCAGAGCGGGCCGAGTCCGGTCGTGGCATCGGGGCGGGTGATGAAGGCGAGTGGTCCGGCGTTGTGCTCACCGTTGAACGGTGTGGTGCCGGTGAAGCCGCACGCGGCGGCGTCGCTGGGCTTGTTGAACCAGAAGCCGACGTGGAAGGTGTTCGTGGGCGGCAGCGAGACGTCCGGGTCGAAGCCGAAGATCTGGTCGAGCAGGATGGTCCGGATCTCGGCGCGGCCGTTGCCGGCGTGGTCGGTGTGGAGGTCAGATTGGTACCAGGCCAGACCGAAGTTGGTGAATCCGGGGACGGGCTGACCGTTCGCCTGCTGGTTGCTGCGCTGAACGGTGAAGAGGTCGAAGTCCAGGTCGGGCTTGAAACCGCGCAGCTCGATCTCCATGGTGTCGTTAGTCTCGCCGCGGCGGACCTCGGCCTTCACGCGCGGGGTCTCGCCGTTGCCTGCCAGACAGGGCAGGAACGGGGTGTTGGGGAAGAGCTTGAACTCGGTGGTCTCGTGGTGGCCGCCGAGCGGCTTGGGCTCGGCCGCGGTGGCCGTGCCCACGCCGGTGACGGTCAGGGCGGTGAGCGCGAGGGCGAGTTCGAGGGTGCGCCGGGGGCGCAGCCTGGCGAGCAGGGGCATGGATGTCCTCCAGGGGCGAAGAGGCCGAAATGGTCACTTATAGGCAGAAAGTGATCCACTGCGACCACCTGTACCAGCACGTCCGCGGATCGCTCTTCAACACGCACGACGGCACACCCGTTCAACGCGTCCCTCACCCGCCACACGGAGCAAAGTCGTGCTCAGTCCGCCCGGGGGGGGTGCCTCTATCTCCTTCGTCAAGGCTGCGCGGGTCATGCTGGCGCGGATTCGGGGGTGCGGGTCTCGTAGAAGGTGCCGTCTCGGAGCATGGCGAACAGGACGCTGATGCGTTGGCGGGCAGGGCGGAGGAGGGCCTGGGTGTGGGTCTTGCCGCGGTCTCACTGCCGGTCGTAGTAGGCCCGGGAGTCGGGGTGGTGGAGGGCCGCGAACGCGGAGAGGAACATGGCCCGTTTCAGGAGCCGATTGCCGGTCCTCGGGGCGTGTTCGCCATGGATGGAGGAACCGGAGGACTTCGTCGCCGGAGCGAGGCCGGCGTAGGAGGCCAGGTGGGCGGCGGTGGGGAAGCTGGTGCCGTCGCCGACGGTGACGAGCAGGGTGGCGGCGGTCCTGACGCCGACTCCGGGCATCGAGGTCAGGACCTTGGAAAGAGGGTGGGCCTCCAGCAGTTCGCCGATCTGGGCTTCGACGGCGCGTCGCTGTTCGTGGACGGCGGCGAGCGAGCGGGCCAGGGAGGGCACCACGACGTCCAGGGTGGTGGTGCCCGGGACGACGACGGTCTGCTCGTCGAGCGCGGCGACGATCTCGTCGACCAGGCGTTCGGCCATGCGCGGGGCCTTGGGGCGTATGAGGGTCACGAGTCTTCGTCGGCCGGCCTTGCGCAGGGCGGCCGGCGAGCCGTGCTGTTCCAGCAGGTGGGTGACGGCGGGGTGGTCCAGGCGCGGGCCCAGGACGCGTTCCGGGGAGGGGTGGAACTGGGTGAGCAGGCCGCGCAGGCGGTTGCGGTTGCGGGTGGCCTCGGCGGCGAGGTCCTGGTCAGGCCTCTCATCAGCGGTCATACGGTGCTCCGGGCCGCGGTGACACCACCCCCCCAAGGTCACACCTTCGACAGGGGGCAACAGTCATACCGGGCCCGGAGGCCAGGAGCCCCGTTTCGGGGCCACGAAGAAGGTAACGGGGGCACGTTCCGGACCCGGTGGCGATGAACCGCTGCGGGTCTGCCATCGGCCCGGGAAGCTCTCCCCCTCGAACCTCGTTTTCTTGCCTCTCACGCCCTGCTGATACTTCTCCAGCTCGCCCAGGGTGCGGAAGCAGGTGTCACGGTTTCGTACATCCTTGGCTTCGACGATCATGCCGTCGGTGTCCCGGAGGCCGTCGGCCATGATGTAGGGCTCTTTGCCGGGCGACACCGGCGAGCCCGACAGCGCCCCCCTACTGGCGCACCATGCTCGCGCTGCGAGGTGTTAAGGGCTACGCCCGCTACGTCCGCGAAACGGACCGCAGCATCCTAAAACGAGAAAAGGGCAAGCTCCATGGACCGCAGGCCTTCCTGTGTGCGTCCCATATGTGCCGTGCGCTCTCATCCAGGAGGTCTACTCCGCCAACCGGCCGTGGAAGCCGGCCCGTACGGCGAGGTCGTCGACACGGAGTTCGTCGAGCGTGTGGGCGTAGTCGACCAGTCGTCGGCGAGCATGCCGACGGTCCAGGCGGGGCGGCTTGCGAGGCGGGCCCGCCGCGATGCACAGAGCGAGCGGGAGGCCCGCGCAGCGGGCGAGTACCTTCGACGTGGACTCGCCGTCGACAGAGAGCCACACGCAGGGCCGCTGCACTGCCCACCGACAGCCGAAAGTCCGCAACGGCAATCTGTCGCACGGACGACCATTGGACGAACGCATCTGGAACCGCCGCCCTGTTGGACAGTTGTCACGACTGGAGCCCTGTCCGTCCGGGCATACCGTCGATACCGCCGCTGGCGGGTCCGGCTGAGACTCCCCCACGAGCACAACCGGACCCCTGGCTGGCGGCCGGGCCTGGACGCGACTCCCCCCACGGAGCAGCAACCGGGCCCGCGTACTGTTCAACCAGCGACACGCAGCGTACATGCCATCTCCACGCAACGCTACCGCCTGCCGGGAACCCGATCCGCCCGGCCCGAGAGACCGGTTTCGCGGATCAGCCGCATAGAGCTGCAGGTCCCTTGAGCGAAAACGCCCAAGCACTACGTCCCGCCCAAGCCCCGCCGACGAACGCACCTGCTGGACCCCGGACCAGGCCGCCCCGTTCCCGCACCGCGGCGCCGAGCACTACGCCGACCAGCTCACGACCTCTTCAAGGTCATGCTCGCCACCGCCATGCGCCGCGGCAAGATCCTCGCCGTGCACTGGTCGGACGTCCACCCATGGACCGCAAACTCTTCGCTCTCTCCTTCATCGAGTACGTCCTGCGCTACTGCTGCGCCCGCTGGCGCAGGATCCTCGGCCGGACCGGTGCGGCCGTGCTGGTCACCGCCGTCGTCGCGTTCCCCGGGCCGCGCGACATCACCGCTGACCTCCCGGCCGAACCAGGCGGCGGGCACAGCCATGGCGCCGACGAGGGAGCCGACGGTCACCCAGCCGAGCCGGTCCCGTCCTCGGATACCGCCGCCCCGGCCACCGGCAACGGTCCGACCACCCACCCTGCCCCGGCCTCGACCGGCGGCGCCTCCACCCATCCGAGCCACTGCCACCAGCGCTTCGGGCGGGCGGGTGGGCGGGCAGCACCTCGCCGGCCGGCTCCGCGAGGGGCCGCCGGTCATCGATCAGCGGAGAAGCGAGGATTCCCCCTCGCCAGGAGCGCGCTGCCGCCGCGCAGCGGGCCGCCATGCCCTGGTGAACTCTGCGCCAGCCCGCCCGGGTGGGCAGCCGCAACGGCGGGCGCCGGGTCCTGGGCGGCGAGATGCCGGGCGACTGCGTCGACGCCGGGGCGGACGTACCGCTCCAGCGACCGGACGGACCGTCAAGAACACGATGTTCGGCTTCTCCGCCGAGTACGGGATCGGCAAGGCCAGCGGCACCTCCAGCGCCTTCGGCCTGACCTTGACGGGGCAGCAGTAGGCGGTGGCCAGCAGGCGCGGCGGTTCTGATCGCGGACCGCAGCGAGGACCCGCTGTTTCTCACCGAACGCCGCGTGCCCGGCGGCACCCCGACCAACGACGTCCGCCCGACCACGGGACGGGCCCGACTGTCCTACCGGCGGGCAGAGGAGATCTTCGAGGAGGCCACCCGGCTGCTGGCCAACCCGCCCACCCGTCCCGGGCGGTGTGTGTTACGCACAGGGGGCCGGGTTGACTGCCCGGGAGTAACAGCATTGGGAGCGGGATCGGCTGGATGCGGTGAGCAATTGGCCGACAGAACGTCACTTTCCAAGGCTTCGGCGGTCATTGGCACAAGATCACTTGGGCTAGGGTTACTGGCGGGTAGTCAATCTCGGCTGAGCCCGTACCGTCCTCATCGAAGGAGAACCATGCTTCGACGCCTTTCGACCGCCGCCGTGGCCGCCGCCATCGCCGGCGGCGCACTGCTCGCCGTCGCCCCCGCGCAGAGCGCGTCCGCCGGGACCATCACCTGCGATGTCAACGCACTGCGGGAGCAGGCCTACCAGCTGCGCAGCCAGGGCGACTACGACCAGGCGAACGCCCTCGACGCGCAGGCCCAGGCCTGCGAGGACGCCGATAGCAACATGGGCGGCTCGTGGGGCTGACGCCGATCCGGCACTGACGCCTCCCGGCCGGCCCGCCGTCGGTGGGTCGGCCGGACCCCGTCAGTTTCGCCGGCAATAGAGGTCGATGGGGGTGCGCGCCTCCTCGAACAGAGCCGGGCCGTCCTGGGCCACCATCGGCCAGGCGCCCGAGTCCGGGGTGAGTTCCACGAGTTGCCCGGTGGAGAGCGCGAAGACCACCCGGCCGATGTCGGAGCGGACGATGCCGCCGGCGCACATGCCACAGGGCGGCAGTGGGTCTACGGGGTGGTGCCTGCGGCCGTCCGGGGGTCGAGTGCGCGGGCCGCCCGGCGGGCCGGTTTCAGTTCCAGGTGGGCGCTGATGTCGTTGTCGCACCGCACCGTGTTGTGGGCCTCCGCGAGGACCGTGCCGTCCGGGCCGGCCAGCAGGGAGCCGTACGGCGCGTCGCCGTGAGCGACGGCGGCGGTCGCGATGTGGATCGCGCGGCGCAGGAGTGTCTGGTCGGCGGGGGTGATGAGCAATCCCCGCGAGCGCGGGGCCGGCCTGACCGAGCACCGGCTCGCCCTCGGCGTCTCGGAGCAACTCCCCGCGAGCGCGGGGGTTGCTGGTGAAGGCCTCGTCCCCGAGGCCTGGTGCACCAACTGGGACACGGACAACGGCAACATCTTCTCCGACACAGCCGGCGCCTACGTTCATGCGATGCCATAACCAGCCCCACAGGGGCGCCCTCCGCTTGTACTGTTGACTTCAAGTCACTTTCCTGACGGGGGAATTACCTTGGACGTAACGCTCACGGCAGCAGGCGGTCAGGAAGCCGACGAGCTGCGCTCGCTGCGCACCTGGCTCACCGACGTCGACGAACTGCGCGGCCGGGTCACCTCGGTGGAGAGCCCGCCTGTCCCGGGCACACTCGGCCCGGTGCTCGACGCACTGGCGGTGGCGCTCGGGCCGGGCGGCGTCGCGACGGCGCTGGCGACTGCGGTCATCTCCTGGATCCGCCAGCGGCGCGGCGAGGTAACCCTGAAGATCAGCCGGCCGGATGGGGCCTCGGTCGAGATATCGGGCAAGCGCGTCCAGGGTCTGGACGACCGCACGATCCGGGCGCTGCTGGCGGACGCCATCCGCATACTGGAGGCGGCAGAAGGCACAGGCGAGGTCGAGAGCCCGCGATGACGGATCTGTCGGGGGCAGGCGTCCGGGTGCTGCTGATCGGCACGGCAACGCACCCGGGCCCGACGCTGACCTCCGTTCCCGCAGTCTCCCGGACCATCAACGCCCTGCGGGATCGTCTGATCAGCCGGTGCGGCGTGCCTGCCGACCAGGTGCGCCTGCTGGCCGACCCGGAGACCGCCCGGGACATGGCCACGGCCATCGCCGAGGAGGCGCAGCAAGCCCAGACCACACTGCTGCTCTACTATCTCGGGCACGGCCTCATCGGCCCTGGCAACGAGCTGTACCTCGCGGCGAGCAGCACCGACCAGCTGACGCCCGGTCTTGCTGCCCATCAGGCGCTGCGACTGGCCGACTTGCGCGAAGCGCTGAGCGCCTGCCGGGCCTCCTCGGTCGTCGTGGTCCTCGACTGCTGCTTCTCGGGGCGCGCCAAGCTCGGGAACCGCTCTCCACAGCAGTTCACGCTCCCGCCCGCCCACGGCATGTATCTGCTCGGCTCGGCCGAGCAGCTCGCTTTGGCACCCGAGGACGCGCAGTACACCGCCTTCACCGGGGCGCTGATCAAGCTGGTCGACGAGGGTGATCCGCGTGGCCCGCGTCTGCTGACCCTGGACGCGGCGTACGACTACCTGTTCCGCACCCTGCGCGCCCAGCAGGGCCCGTTGCCCCGTCGCCAGGCCGGCGACCGTTCGGGTGGGCTGGTGCTCGCCGTCAACCCGGCCCAGCCCGAGCCGGTGGGCCGGGTCGAGGAGGAGCCGTTCCCGGGCGGCTGCCCGTACCTGGGCCTGGAGTCCTTCGCCGTGGACGACGCGGAGTTCTTCCACGGGCGGGAGCGGCTGGTCGAGGATCTGGTGCGGGCCTGCGGCAAGGCGCTGGCCGGGCGGCAGTCGGTGATCGTGGTCGGGCCGTCCGGCGCGGGCAAGACCTCGGTACTGCGCGCCGGGCTGGTCGCCGCCCTGCGCCGGGGTGTACCGGAGTTACCCGGCTCGGCCGGCTGGCCCAGCGTGTTGCTCACGCCCGGGGCGCACCCGCTGCAGGGCCTGGCCGCCGCGCTGCACCCGGACGGCATCGCCGGATCCGAATCCCTGCGTGCGGACCCGGGTTCGGCGGCGGCGCTGGTCGGCGGCGTACTGGCGGAACAGTCCGCCGAGCGGCTGGTGCTGGTGGTCGACCAGCTGGAGGAGCTGTTCACCGTCTGCCAGAGCCAGTCGGAGCGCACGGCCTTCCTGGCCGCGCTGGCGGCCCTCGCCGCCGACGCGCAGGCCCTGGTGGTGCTGGCTCTGCGGGCCGACTTCTACGGTCAGGCTCTGGACTTCCCGGAGCTGGCGGCGGCGCTGCGGGACCACCAGGTGCAGGCCGTGGCGATGCGGCCGGAGGAACTGCGCGCGGCGATCGAGCGGCCGGCCGAACTGGCCGGGCTGACGCTCGACGAGGGCCTGGCCGACCTGCTGCTACACGAACTGGGCGCCACCCAGCTCACCGGCCCGGAGCCGGGCACGCTGCCGATGCTCTCCCACACCCTGTGGGCCATCTGGCGGCAGCGCCACGGCGCCCGGCTGACCGTGGCCGGTCTGCGGGCCACCGGCGGGATCACCCAGGCGATCGCCCGCACCGCCGACGACACCTACGACCAGCTGGACGAGGCGGGCCGCAGTGCCCTTCGCCGGATGCTGCCCCGACTGGTCCGGGTGGACGACCGGAGCGTGGACACCGCCCAACGGGTCGACCGCGCCAGCCTGGTGCAGGGGCTGCCCGACTCCGAGGCGGCGGAGCGGGCCCTGTACAGGTTCGCCGAGGCCCGGTTGCTGGTCCTGGACGAGCAGACCGTCGCGCTGAGCCATGACGCCCTGCTGCGCGGCTGGCTGCGTCTGCGCGCGTGGGTGGACGCGGACCGCGAATGGCTGCGCACCCGTCAGCGGCTGGCCGCCGACGCCGAGACCTGGTGGGAGGCCGGACAGGACCCTTCCCTGCTGTACCGCGGCACCCGGCTGGCGGCCGCCCGCGAGGGCGCTGCCGAGGCCGACCGGGCGGAGGAACTTCCGTCACGGCTGACCGAGTTCCTCGACCGCTCGAAGCGGTACGAGCGGCGCCGGGTCCGGCGCGGGAGGGCGGCGATCGCGTCCCTGGTCGTGCTGACCCTGCTGTCGGTGAGCGGCGGCGGTCTGGCCCTCACCTTCCAGCAGGAATCCCGCGCCCAGCAGCAGCACGCGGTGGCCCAGCTGGTCGCGGCCGAAGCCGCCGACCTGCGTAACAGCCAGCCCGGCCTGGCCAAGCAGCTTGCTGTGGCGGCGTACCGGCTCGACCCGCAGGCAAACAGGGCCGCGCTGTTCGCCGCGGTGGGAACGGACGGCGTCTTCGACGGCCAGGACCGGGCGGCGGACCTGGCCCAGAGCACGGACGGGCGCCGCCTGGCCATCTCGACCGGGAACTCGGTCGCGCTGTGGAGCACGGCGGGCGCCGGCGAAGGCCGCATCCAGCTCCCGGGCGTCGGCCCGGTCGCCCTGAGCCCGGACGGACGGCTGGTCGCCGCGGCCGCCGGTCAGCAGGGCAAGCCGGCTGTGCGGCTGTGGGACATCGGTGATCCCGCCCACCCCAAGGAACTCGCGATCCCCCCGGCGGCCGATCAGTCCGGTGTCACCGCACTGGCCTTCAGCCCGGACGGACACATGCTCGCCGCCGGTACGGACGGCGGCACGATCCGGCTCCTGGACCTGTCCGAGCCGGCCGCGCCGAAGCCCCTCCCGGCGCTGACCGGCCACACCGGGGTCGTCGACTCGCTGACCTTCGCCCCGTCGGGCCGCACCCTGGCCAGTGCCGGCGCCGACAGGTCGGTGCACCTCTGGGATCTCGTCGCGCCTGCTCGGCCGGTCGCCCTGCCGAAACTGGACGGCGGCCCGCTCGCCGACAATCTCCACCCAAAGCCGCTGCACCGGCTGGCGTTCAGCCCGGACGGGAACCTGCTGGTCGGGCCCGGGGACGGCGACGGCAACGCACTCCGGCTCTGGGACGTGCGCAACCCCACCCAGCCGCACCTGGCGAAGACCGATGAATACGCGACCGTGCCGGACTGCCGAACACACCTGATCTCGGCCGCGTTCAGCCCGGACGGTCACCTGCTCGCCACCGTCTGCGAGCACTCCGCGATGCTGTGGCAGGTGAGCACCGATCCACCCGACGTCGTCAACATCAACGCGATGGAGGAGCCCCTGGTCGACGAGGCCACCGCCACCACCGGCCCCGCCCTGTTCGTACCCGCAGGCAACCCGCTGTTGGCCAAGCCCGTGACCGGCTTGGTGCTCACCGCCACCGGACGGGGAGTCCACCTGACCGATGTGACCAACCCCTTCCAGCCCGGCGCCGCGGCCAGCCTCGGCCGGTCGCCGAGCGGTTTCGTCGTGCCCGTGACGTTCAGTTCCGGCCCGCGGCAGCTAGTCGCCTGGGAAGGAGAGAGTGACGGGGCACTCTGGGATCTGAGCGGCGACCCGCCGCACCACCGGCTCGCAGCCCTGCCCGGCAGCGGCCAACTGGGCGCGGCTGGCGTCGCCTTCAGCCCCGACGGCCGCATCCTGGCCACCGGCGAACTGGACCAGAACGGCAAACCCGTGGTCCGCCTGCGCAGCACCGAGCAGCCGGACGCGGCCGTGCTGTCCACCATCGACGGCCTCGACAACTCTGCCGGTGCCCTCGCCTTCGCTTCCGACGGCCGAACCCTGGCGGTGTCCGACACGAATGACCACCTAGATGGCCGGGTCACCCCGACGGTGAAGCTGTACGACCTGGCGGACCGCACGCATCCCCACCGGATCGCCGTACTGCCGGGCGAGGTCTTCCGCCTGGCCTTCTCCTCCGACCACCACCTGCTGGCCGGAGGCGGCGCGGACTCGCTGCAGCTATGGGACACCACCGACCCACGGCACCCGACCGTGCTGCCGCCGAAGCCGCTCACCGCTGGTGCGCTCGTGTCCGAGCCTGCCTTCAGCCCGGACGGCCACCTGCTGGCAGTGTCCGACTCCACCGGCGCGACCAGGCTGTGGGAGGTCACCGGAGACCGACTGGGCGACGCGGACCCGGTGGTCGTGCAGGCGCCCGGGACCGGCCCCGGCATCTCGTTCAGCCCGGACGGCCGTACCCTCGCCATGACGGGCACGGGAGACAGCTTCGCCGCCGTCGGGCCGAGGTACCCGCACATCGAGCTCTGGGATGTCGGCAACTGGCGGGTCCCGACCCTCCAGGCCGTGGTGGCCACTGGTCCGACGAGCGGGGTCCGGACTTCCGAGATCGCGGTGAGCGCCGACGGGAAGCTCCTCGCGACAGTCGGCGCGACCGTGGACATCTGGAGCACGGACCAACCCACCACGCTTGAGACCATCTGCGAGTCCGTAGGCGACACCATCACGGACGAACAGTGGCAGCGGTACGTCCCCGGCGGAACGCCGTACCGAAAGCCCTGTCCCTGACTCACCCGCGGCCAGCGCCGCCAGCGGCGTGCCCGGCAACAGCTACGGGCCGGAGGGAAGTTCGGTGCCGCAGGACAGCTTCGCGGCAGACGTCTCTGACAGTCCTTGACGTACGGTAACCGAGACAGGTGCCCAGCGGCCCCGCTTGCGCAAGAAGCACCGACACAACGAGTGCGCATCAGGCGCGGATTTCCAGCCGCTGCAGCAACCGATGCCCATCGAGTCGGGACCCTACAAGGGCCGTGTCGACAGTCAGCCGATTCGGCTCTGGCGAAGATCTTGTCATCGAGCCTGTGGCGGCGAGGAGTCTGAAACGCTGTCTACCGTCCCGAGTTCACCCCGCACCGGCCGGCATCCGCCACAACGCGCCGGCCTGAACCCACCCGCATTCGCGTCCGCCCACCCTGCCTGGCGGCAAGAATGGGGCACCACGGCGCGATGTGGCACCGCGACAGTCCTGGAGGTACGGATCCGTGACCCGGTACAGCGTCGACGCCGAACGGCACGAGCTGATCGCCACTTGGGGAACAGGCGAGGGCGATCTCGCCACCCGCATCGCCGACCTCCCCGTCGGGGCCGGCACCTCCGTGCTCCTGAGTCTGGCCCGCGCGCTCACCCACCTGTCCGAGGCCGCGTGGCGCACCTACACCCACCCTGCCAGCGCCGCCGCCTCCATGGAGCCCGGCTCCGAGGGCTGGCGCCGCGAGGAGGAGCGCAAGTCCTTAGCTTGACTCTGTCGGGGATCTTGGTGTTTCCCAGTGCGCGAGCATGATCGGCGGGCATGCTCAGCGGGCCTCTGCCCGGCAACCCCACCCGCCAACACCGCCGGAACATTTGCCGGGTAGGTCGGCACTGTCCCCGAGCTGCCAGCGAGGGCCGCTGCCCGTCTCGTCCGCTTCTGCAGCTCGAAGTCCGTCTGGTTTGCAGACGTCATGGAATCGCCCAACCAGCAACGGAACGGCATCCTCCGGCTTGCTGGTGCTGACGCTGCGTCATGACCCAGCGCAAGCCGTACCCCAGCGACCTGTCCGACGCCCGATGGGCCCTGATCGAACCGACTCTGACGGCCTGGAGAAAGGCCCCACTCGACCACAGGCCCACCGGACAGCCGGCGAAAGTCGACCTGCGCGACGTTTTCAACGCGATCCTCTACGTCAACCGCACCGGAATCCCTGGAAATACCTTCCGCACGACTTCCCCAGCCACGGCACCGTCTACGCCTACTATGCCGCGTGGCGCGACGAGGGAATCTTCGCCCAACTGAACTACGATCTCACCGGACTGGCCCGGGTGAAGAAAGGCCGCAAGCCCGAGCCGACCGCCTCGGTGATCGACACCCAGAGTGTGAAGACCTCCACCAACGCACCCACGACCAGCCAGGGAACCGACGCCGCGAAGAACATCGCCGGTCGGAAACGGGGGATCCTCACCGACACGATCGGCCTGATCCTCGCCGTGGCCGTCACCGCCGCGAGCCCGTCCGAGAACGCCGTGGGAATACAGCTCCTCGATCAGGCCAAGAAGACCTATCCGAGCATCTCCAAGAGTTGGGTCGACACCGGCTTCAAGAACGCCATGGTCGAGCATGGAGCCGGCCTCGGAATCGACGTCGAAGTCGTCCACCGGAAGTCCGACGTCCCCGGATTTCACGTGGTGAAAAGACGGTGGGTGGTCGAACGGAGTCTCGGGTGGATCATGCTGCGGCGTCCGCCTCGCCCGCGACTACGAGACCCTCCCGGCCAGCTCCGAAGCCGTGATCCACATCGCCTCGATCGACAACCTCACCAAGCGCATAACGGACGAAAACACACCAACCTGGCGAGGAACCTACTAGGGCATAAAGGGCAATCCGCCCACACTAAACGCCCTCTCAGGTGCGCTCACGTCGCAGAGGAGGCTGAGGCCTGCCAGTCGCTGATCGTCTCCCCGATTCGGCACCGACATCACCGGCTCGGGGAACAGGTCCCAGAGTGCCCAGACCATCGGATCGAGCTGGTCCGGGGAGTCCTCCATCTCGCCCTGACCTGCGAACGCGGTCATCTGCTCCTCCAGTTCGGCGGACTTGCGTGCCGGCCCGACGTGGTGGCCCCGGGCTTGCTCGTAGAGCTGCGCCACCGCCGCCGCGCGGGCGCGCTTACCTCGGGCGGCGTGGACGATCCGCCAGCTGGCCCGACCCCGACGAACTCTTGGCCATGACACACCCCTTGATCCAGGTCTGATCGGGGTGGGGCAGCCCGAGAAAGACAGTTAACGTCCGTTAAATGAAGAGTGAGCTGCCCCGAGTTTCGTGGAGTCCGCGATCGTGTGATCAAGCGGCCCGCGGGACTTCCTCCAGGCTCGCCCAATACGCCTGCTCGTATTCGTCGG
>NZ_JNWQ01000025.1 GCF_000716875.1 Streptomyces novaecaesareae
AACGAGGACCCCACACCGTTCACCTGGACCAAGACCGCCGACGAGATCCTCGACTCCCTTGCCCGATTCTGCCGACGGATCTCCGGCGCAGGACACTAGGCGTGCGCTTCTGGGTGGCGAAGTCGACGTGGACGAGGCCGAAGCGCTGGTGGTAACCCTCGGCCCGTCGAACAGACTGTCATCGTACGGTGCGGAGCGCCTGGGCCTTCTCCGGCCGCTCGGCCACGGGCCCGGTGGGCGGGACGCCCCGTCACAGGAACTGCTCGGCCCAGATGATCTTTCCCTCGGGGGTGTAGCGGACGCCCCAGCGTTCGGTGAGCCGGGCGACGAGGAACAGGCCGCGGCCGCCCTCGTCCTCCGCGACCGCGTAGCGCAGGTGCGGGGCGGTGCTGCTGGCGTCGGAGACCTCACAGATCAGTGTGCGGTCGTACAGCAGCCGCACCCTGATCGGTGCGGTGGCGTAGCGGATGGCATTGGTCACCAGCTCGCTGAGCACCAGTTCGGTGACGAAGACGGCCTCGTCGAGACCCCACTCGGCGAGCTGTCGGGTGGCCTCGGCACGGACCTGGGCGACGGTCTCCGGAGTAGAGGCCACCGCCCACTCGGCGGTCCGGTCGGGCTCCAGTACGCGGGTGCGGGCGACGAGGAGGGCGATGTCGTCGGTCTGGCGGGCGGGCAGCAGGGCGTCGATCACGGCCTCGCAGATCTCCCGGGGTGATCGGTCGGGGCGGGCCAGGACGCTCGTGAGGACGTCCAGGCCGACACCGATGTCGCGGGTGCGGTCCTCGATGAGGCCGTCGGTGTAGAGGATCAGGCTGCTCCCCGGTGGCAGTCGCAGCTCCACGGCTTCGAAGGGCATCCCGCCCAGGCCGAGCGGCGGACCGGCGGGGAGGCCGAGGAGCTCCACCGTGCCGTCCGGGTGGACGAGGGCGGGCGGGGGGTGGCCGGCCCGGGCCAGCGCGCAGGTGGCGGTGCTGGGGTCGTAGATCGCGTAGAGGCAGGTGGCGCCGGTGATCGCGAGCGCACCCCCGGCCGCGGCCGTTTCCTGGTCCAGGTGGGCGACCAGTTCGTCCAGGTGCCCGAGGAGCTCGTCCGGCGGCAGGTCGAGGGTCGAGAAGTTCTGGACGGCGGTGCGCAGGCGGCCCATGGTGGCGGCCGCGTGCACGCCGTGGCCGACCACGTCGCCGACGACGAGCGCGACCCGGGCACCCGGCAACGGGATGACGTCGAACCAGTCGCCGCCGACCCCTGCCTGGGCGGGCAGGTAGCGGTAGGCGACGTCGAGGGCGCCCTGTTCGGGCAACGCGCGCGGCAGCAGGCTGTGCTGCAGGGTGACGGCCATCGTGTGCTCGCGGGTGAAGCGGCGGGCGTTGTCGACGGACACTGCGGCGCGGGCGGCCAGCTCCCCGGCCAGGGACAGCTCGTCGTCCTCGAACGGGCCCCGGTCCCGGCCGCGCCAGAAGCAGGCGACGCCCGTCAGCACACCCCGTGCCGTCAGCGGAACGGCGATCAACGACGCCAGGCCGAAGTCCAGCACCGCCTGCGTGAGCTCGGCGTCCTGCCTGCGCCACCCGGCGTCCGTCGCCACCTCGGGGACGAGCGCGGACCGCCCGCTGACGAAGCCCGCCGCCTGCGGGGTGCTGCCCGCCCACCGGACCAGTTTGCCCGGGGGGTACAGCGGCGAATCGTCCCGGATGCCCGCGACCGCCACCCGCCGCAGCTCCACCGTGGCACCGGCCGTCAGGGTCCGCGGTTCCTCACCGCGCAGCACCTCGTCGGCGAGGTCGACCGTGGCGTAGTCGCAGAATTCCCGGGAGGCCATTTCGGCGAGTTCCTCGGCGGTGCGCCGGACGTCCAGGGTGGTTCCGATGGCCATACTCGCGTCGTACAGCAACCTGAGCCGACTGCGGGCGACCTCGGCCTTCCCCGCCAGGGCGCGCAGCTCGGTGGAGTCGCGCAGGGTGGTGACGCTGCCGGAGGGGCCTCCCCCGCTGTCGGTGGGGCGGTTGTTGACGGCCAGCAGGCGGCCGCCCACGGGGAGCACCTCGTCGGTGACCGCGCTGTCGGACAGCAGCAGTTCGGTCGTACGGGGGTCGAGGCCGAGGTCGGTGACCGCATGCCCCTCCGCGTCGGGGGGCAGGTCCAGGAGTCGGCGCGCCTCGTCGTTGGCGAGCAGGACCCGGCCGTCGCCGCTGACGATGGCCACGCCTTCACGCACCGCGTGGAGCACCGCGTCGTGGTGCTCGTACATCCTGGTCATCTCCTCCGGTCCCAAGCCATGGGTCTGCCGCAGGAGCCGCCTGCCCACCAGCGCCGTTCCGGCCGTAGCCAGGCCCAGCGCCACGGTGCCCGCGCCCAGGACGACCGGCAGCTGGCGGTCGATCGCGCTGCTCACGTTGGCGACCTTCATCCCGGCGGACACGATGCCCACGACCCCGCCGTGGGTGTCCTCCACCGGGACCACCACCTGGTACTCCAGGCCGAGCGGGCCGTGCACCTGCTCGACGGTGACCTGACCCTGCAGCGACGGCCCGATGGTGCCGACGAACTTCTTGCCGATCTGCTCCGGCTCGGGGTGGGTGAAGCGGATGCCGTTCCGGTCGGTCACCACGATGAAGTCGACCTTGGCGTCCTTACGGGCTGCTTCGGTCAGCGGCTGCAGCACCGCGCTGGGATCGGGGCCCTGCATCGTCGCCACCAGACCGGGGCTGTGGGCGAACGCCTCGGCCGCGGCGAGCGAACGGTCGCGCGCTGCCGCGAACCGGTCGCTGCGGGACTCGATCAAAAGCGCGATGACCGCCACCACCACGAGCAGCAGCACGATCGACACCTGCAGGAGGAACATCTGACCGGCGACACTGCGGATGCTCAGCACCGACCGCAGACGCCGCACCGAAGGATCCCCCGGGACCGGACTTGGATACTGCCGGCCAGGCCGACCACCCGCTCGGCCCGGAGCCCGGGGACCGGGGCCCGTGTCTCTCGCCATACACCCATGGTCCCGCCCCGGCACGAACGGGACACGGCACACCGGGCCCTGACCAGAGCGCCCCGGGTCCACCGCACCCGCCGACCGCGGAGGCGATCCGGCCCCCGTCCCGGCTCACCGGGGCACGGACCGGATCAGCAGCAGCGCGACGTCGTCGGTGCGGTGCTCTCCGTGGCCTGCCCGGTCGACGAGAGCATCGGCCAGCCTGTCGAGTGGTTCGCCGCCGTGGCGGGCCAGCGTGGCGGTCAGGTCGGCCAGCGCCTGGTCGAGGTCCACACCGGGCGTGTCGATGAGGCCGTCGGTGTACAGGGCCAAAGTGGTACCGATCGACAGGTCGACGCGGATCTGCGGGTAGTCGGCGGCGGGGTCGACGTTCAGCACCAGGCCGATGAGCGGCTCCAGCGCGCCCGCCCGGCCGTCCGGGCCGTACCGCAGTGGCACGGGGTGGCCGGCATCGGCGAGCCAGGCCTCCCGGCGGGCGAGGTCGACGCGAAGGTAGGCGCAGCTGGCCAGCAGGGCCGTGTCCAGGTCGGCGACCAGCCGGTTGGTGCGGGAGAGCACGGTGCTCGGGTCGGCGTCGGCTGCGGCGAAGGCACGGACGGCGGTACGGACCTGGCCCATCAGCGCGGCGGCGTTGACGTTGTGGCCCTGGACGTCGCCGATCACGACGGCCACGTCGTCGGGCCCGACCCGGATGAGGTCGTAGAAGTCGCCCCCGATGTCCATGCCCTCGGTGCACGGCAGGTAGCGGGCGCTGACCTCCAGGCCCGGAACGTCCGGCAGCGCACGGGGCAGCAGGCTCTCCTGGAGGCCCTGGGCGAGGCCGAGCTTGGTGTCGTACAGCCGGGCGCGGTCCAGGGCCTGGGCGATCAGTCCACCGAGCGAGGTGAGGACGGCGCGTTCCTCGAGATCGAAGTGGTGCGGCTCGGCGAAGGCCAGCACGCAGGTGCCGATCAGCCTTCGCGAGGTCACCAGCGGCAGATAGGCCCAGGCGGCCATCCCGTCCTGGGTCTCCCGGCGGCCCGGGTAGAGCCGCTCCAGCTCTGCACGGGTCTCGAAGTACGCCGGCACGGGGTTGGTGGACGCCTGGACGCCGGGGGTGGACTCGGTCAGCGGGGTGCCGTCGAACTGGTCGACCAGGCCGGGCGGATAGCCGCGATGGCCCACGATGCGCAGTCGGCCCCCTTCGGCCATCAGCACCGCCACGGCTCGGCCCCCGAAAGCCGGCACGATCTGCTCGGAGACCATGCTCACCACGTCCTGCACGCCGACGGCCTCGGTCAGCGCGCCCGCGAGGTGGAGGAGGTGGTACAGCGCTCCGGGACGTGTGTGCGTGGCCCGCTCGGGCGGGGTCCCGACGGGCCTGTCGCAGTCGGCGGCGACGACGTCAGCGGCGACGATCCGCGCGGTCAGTCCGGACGGGTCAGGGAAGAGCTCGAACAACAGCCACCGGTCCGGCGGCCGCAACGCGACGAAGGAGGTGGACTGCCCACTGATCACTGCGGCCCGGTAGTGGTACTCGTACACCGGATCCCGCAGCCACGACAGGACCGCCCACGGCCGCGCGCCCAGCAGCCGCTCGACCGGTACACCCAGCAACTCGGCGGCGGCCGGGGTGACCGCGGCCAGCCTGCCGTCCAGATCGATGTCGCACACGCCCTCCGGAAGCCGTTCCGCCATCGTGGCGAGGGGGGCGGCGGAGCCACTCTCCGCCACCCCGGGGCGCTGGCCGGCCCGGACCGGTCGGCCCGCCCGGGCCGCGTCCGCCAGCACCTCGGCCAGGCGATCGGCGAACGCGTCGAACCGGTCCCGTTCACCGGGCGACATCTCGGGGGGATGCGCGGCGGGCCAGAGCACGAAGACGGCCCCGTACGCGGTCCGCCGCGTGACGAGCGGAGCAGCCGCGAGGCAGAACGCGTACGGCATGGCCACCGCGACCCTCGGGTACCTGCGCGCCATGTCCTCCGTGCCGCCCACCCATACGACCAGGCCGCTGCGCACCGCTTCGGCCACCGGTACCGGTGCGGTGATGCCGACGCGCTGCCACGGCCTGGTGAACTGCCGGGCGGCCCCCAGGGTCACGGCCAGTTCGAGCACCTGCCGGTCCTCCGACAACAGGTAGAGCCCGCCGATGTGCGCGTCGAGCCGGGCCGGCGCCGACCGCAGGATCCGCGCCGCCTCCTCCAGTCCGCGCCCGGCCGGAGCCTCGGCGGCCTCGCGTCCGGGCCCCGGCGACCGATGCCATGGCACGCCCATCACGAGCACCCCATTCGAGCCGACCAGTGAAACCCGTAGGCCCCCTCCCATAGTGGCTCGGCCCGCACCGTCCGTCCCGTCGTGTCCACCGGGGTCCGACGCGATCGAGGCAACCCGATCAGTACGTGGTGAGCAACGAAGTCGTCGGCGGAACCTCGGGCCGCCCGCCTCGGACGATCGACTTCCGGCTCGCCGTACTCGGTCTGATCACCACACTTCGACGTTCGTCTGCGAGGCCCTGCGCTCGGGCATCAACACCACGACGCCTACGTCAGCGGCCCCGCGCCCATGATCCACAGCACCGCCCGGGCGCTGTACCACTCCGGAGTGCCATTCGATCGCATCCACCACGACCCGTTCGTGCGCCTCGACTTCACCTCCTGAGCGCAGACGCCCGTCCGGTCGCCGAAGTCTCGGACGGCCCGGCGCCCTTCGGGTCCGTCGGGCGCCGACGGCCCTCCTCCAGCAAGGCCGCGACCCCTCGCCGGCGGATCTGTCGAGCACAACGGTTCAACCCAGTTGGTGCGGTTGATCTGTGGCGAGTCGGCCACCCTGACGCCGGCACATCGGACATGATTCGGCTGCGCAAAGACCATGACCTGGGGCCCGGAGCCGCCCACGCTCTTGAGGTCCCGATGCCCATCGCCGCGATGGTCCACCAGCTGATCCAGACCGCCATCGGCCCGGGCTACGCCGAGGCCGACTACCTCTCGCTCTTCGAGGTCGCCGCACGCGCGGCGGGCCTGGGGCGCAAGGACGAGGGCGCCATGGAGAAGGACGTCTGACCGGCCCGCCGCCCTGGCCGCACGGCGACGGGCCGTCGATGGCACTGTCCACGGGTCGATCCTCTGTGTCGGCCGCTCGGGTGGCACGAGCGAAACATCCGTGGCCTCCGGGGCTGCTTCGGCTACCGCGCTGCGCATGACCGGAATCGCACTCATGAGCACAGCCTTCGACGACCGCGGGGGCATCCCCCGCCGCCACAGCATGGAGGGCGACAACGTGTCGCCCCCACTGACCTGGTCGGGGGTACCGGACGATGCAGTGGAGCTGGTCCTGCTCTGCGAGGACCCCGACGCGCCTGGCGGCACCTTCCTTCACTGGCTGGTCACGGACATCGATCCGGCCAGCTCCAGCATGTCGGAGGGCGCGAAACCCCAGGGCGCGCAGCAGTGGCCCAACGACTTCGGAAAGTCCGGCTGGGGCGGTCCGATGCCGCCTCCCGGGACACCCGCACCGCTACGTCTTCCGCTTGTCCGCCGTCTCCGAGCCGCTGCCCCTACACAGTCGCCCGAACTCCGCCGCGGTACACCACGCCCTCAAGGGCAGAGAGCTGGCCGGCAACACACTCACCGCCGTCGGTCGCAGCGCCCGTGCGCGTACTCGCCGAAGCTCTGGTGGAAGAACTCCCAGTGGTCGCGCAGGCTTCGGACCACGCCTTCGCTGACCAGGAGACCGATCCCGTGGTCGAGGTCGGTGCCCAGGAGGCCCTTCGGCCCCCGGACGGTCAGCGTGCCGCCGGCCGTCACAAGCAGCCTGGCCAACTCAAGTGCCGCCCGTTCCTTGGTCGGATCCTCCATCCCGCCGACGGTTCGCACCCGGGCATGCCAGTAGTCGTCGTACAGCCGCGTGGCCGTCAGCTCCTCCGGCACCTAGCCTTCGCCCGCGTAGACACTGCAGGCCATCGTCAGGCGCACGGGTAGCGCGCAGACCTGGCGGAGCGGGCCTGGCCTCGCCACCTTGCCCTCCAGCACTCCGATGAACGCCTGGTCGGACGCCGTCGGTTCCGGGTTCGTCGCACGCAGGTGGTTCCGGGCCCAGTCGATGATCTCCTCGGGCAGGAGCAGGGGTACCCCGAACCGGACGAGCCGCCCCGCCAACCTGGGTGCGCTCTGCCTGGCCTGCTGCAGGTACGTCTGGTACTCGTGGTCGCGGCAGGTCATGACCACGTCGCCGATGTCCAGCGCCTCCGTCAGCACCGCCGACAGGCCGGGCACCGTACGGCGGTCGAGGATCAGGTCGAGCGTGTCGACGAGCAGCGTCACATGCCCGTGACGGGCACGCAGACGGGTGAGAATCTCGGTGATTCCCAGAGCGTCCACGGGCCTGGCGCCTGCGCCGAGCGCTCGGTCGGCCCCGACGGGCCCATCGGACACGGCGTCATGCGACAACTGTGCGCACGACACCAGGACGACCGCGCCGGAGTCGCGTTCGAGGCGCTGCAGCAGTTGACCGAGCAGTACGCTCTTGCCGATCCCGCCCTCGCCGGTCAGGACCAGAGCGACCCGGGATCCGGCACCGTGTTCCTGCTGCAGGTCCCGTGCTCTCAGCGCGGCGTCGAGAAGGTCATGACGGGCGACCGGCGGGAACTTGTACGCCTGGAGCGAGGCACGGTCGGGGGCCAGAACGCGCGGCAGAGCAGGACCGGGGACATAACCGCCGGCTTGGTCGACCGGCGCCGCCCGCCGGGGAAGGTCGCGCAGGATGGCGACGGTGGCGGCGGCTGCGTGGGCGGCAGCGCGTGACCGCTGCTCGGCGCTGGTGTCGGCATGCAGCAAACCGTCCGCCAGAGAGCGTGCGAGGCCGGCCATCCCTCCGGCCGGGCGAGGAACCCCTCGACGTTGTCCTTGCCGCCGTGGTAGGCGTGCACGGTGGTGGCCACCACCACGTCCCCGATGGCGATGTCGTCCTTCAGGGCGCCGGCGACGCCGACGAAGAACAGCACCTCGGGATCGAACAGCTGTCGAGCATGCTCGGTGATGACGGCCGCGGAGCGGTTGCCCGGCCCGGTCTCGGCGAGCGCCACGCGCAGAGTCGAGCACCCCGCACCATGCCCGTCCTCCAGATCGAAGGCGACGACTTCACGCTCGACGGCGAGCCGTTCCGGATCATCTCCGGCGGCCTGCACTACTTCCGCGTCCACCCCGACCACTGGGCCGACCGCCTGCACAAGGCCCGCCTGATGGGACTCAACACGGTTGAGACCTATGTCCCGTGGAACCTCCACCACCCACGGCCGGATGCGTTCCGCCTCGATGCGGAGCTCGACCTTGCGGCCTTCCTCGACCTCGCCGCCGCAGAGGGGCTCCACGTCCTGCTGCGCCCCGGGCCCTACATCTGCGTCGAGTGGGAGGGCGGCGGCCTGCCCTCCTGGCTGCTGGCCGAGCCCGGCATCCGGCTGCGCAGCCAGGACCCGAAGTACCTCACCGCCGTGGAGAGTTACCTCACCCACCTGCTCCCCCCCTCTGCTGGACCGGCTGGCCACGCGCGGCGGCCCTGTCCTGGCGGTGCAGGTGGAGAACGAGTACGGCGCCTACGACGAGGACACCGCCCACATCGCCCACCTCGCCCAACTCCTGCGCCGCCTCGGTGTCGACGTCCCCCTCTTCACCTGCGATCAGCCGGCCGACCTGGAGCGCGGCGCACTCCCCGGCACGCTCGCCACCGCCAACTTCGGCAGCGACGCCCGGCGCGGTCTCGCCGCTCTGCGCGCCCACCAGCTCACCGGTCCGCTGATGTGCAGCGAGTTCTGGAACGGCTGGTTCGACCGCTGGGGCGGCCGTCACGTGGTCCGCGAAGCCGCCGATGCCGCACGGGAGTTGGACGACCTCCTGGCGACGGGCGCCTCGGTCAACCTGTACATGTTCCACGGCGGCACCAGCTTCGGCTTCACCAACGGCGCCAACGACAAGCACACCTACCGCCCCACCGTCACCTCCTACGACTACGACGCCCCCCTCGACGAGAGCGGCGACCCCACCGAGAAGTACGAGGCGTTCCGAGAGGTCATCGCCAAGTACGCGCCCGTGCCCACCGATCCGACACCCGGACGCGGCACGAAGCTTGCCGCACCAGGCATCGCCCTGACCGAATGCGCTCCGCTGTTCGACAACCTGCCCTTCCTGGGCACCCCGGTGGCCTCCGAGCGGCCGCTCACCATGGAACAGCTCGGCCAGGACTTCGGCTTCGTCCTCTACGAGACCGTCCTGCCCACCGCAGGCCCCGCGCTGCTGGAGATCGAGCACGTACGCGACCGGGCCCAGGTCTTCGTCGACGGCCAGCCCGTGGGCGTCCTGGAACGCGAGAACCACGAACACGCCATCGCGCTCACCGCCCCCCACAAGGGCAGCGTCCTGCGCCTGCTCGTGGAGAACCAGGGCCGGGTCAACTACGGACCGGGCATCCACGACCGCAAGGGACTCCTCGGAAAGGTCCGCCTCAACGGCATCGAACCCACAGGCTGGACCAGCCGACCGCTCCCCCTCACCTCACTCACCGGCCTCGCCTTCACCAGCGGCGCCGAGCCCGCCATCGGCCCGTCCTTCCACCGCGGCACCTTCGAGGTCGACACACCGGCCGACACCTTCGTCCACCTGCCCGGCTGGACCAAGGGCAACGTCTGGGTCAACGGCTTCCACCTCGGCCGGTTCTGGTCCCGCGGTCCCCAACGCTCGCTCTACCTGCCCGACCCCGTCCTGCGCCCGGGGCCGAACGAGATCACCGTGCTGGAACTGCACGCGGCCCACCTCGCCGCCACCATCGACCTGCGTGGGCTACCCGACCTCGGCCCCACCGAGGAATGACCAGGTACCGAAGGATCCTGCGGTCGCGAGGAGTTCGCGGAGTCGTTCGATGCACCAGGCGGCCGGGAAGCGTCCGCGCTCGACGGTGATCACCACTGGTCCACGGCCGGCGACAGGCCCGCGGTGCGCGCGGCGACGCCCGCCTGGACTGCGAAGAGGCGGTCCCGCGCGTCCTGGTCGAGCGCGTGGAAGTGACCGTGCACCTCGAGGGCGACGAAGCCGTGCACGGTGGCCCAGGCCAGCATCAGGGATTCCGCCGCGTCCGGCACCAGTGGGCTGCCGATCCGGCCGCGTTCGGCCGTGTCGGCGACGAGTTCGGCCATGTGCTCCATCGCCCGCCGGGCGGCCACCACGGTCGGTCCGTCCGGTGGGGCCGCGTACCCGGGCACGGGGGAGCCGAAGATGAGGGCGAAGCGCTCCGGATTCCGCTGCGCCCAGGTCCGGTAGCCGGTGCAGGTGGCCACGAAGCGTCCGTCCAGGTCGTCCGGCGGCACGGTCTCGTGGGTCGCCGTCAACGCGTCCGACAGGCTGTCGTACGAGTCGGCGACGAGGGCGGTGAGCAGCTCGTCCCGGTCGGCGAAGTAGCGGTACAGCGCGGGCGGGGTCATCCCCATGCTGCGGGCGATGTCGGTGAAGCGGAGGTTCGCGGCGCCGCGCTCGACGATCAGGCCCAGGGCCGCGTGCTTGATCTCCTCCACGGTGTCGGTGCGCAGCCGCTCCCGGCGGCTCCGCCCCCCGCTCTCATCCGTCGACCCACTCATCGCATCTCCATCGGCTCGCTGTGCCAGTCACCGCGTTGACAATCCGTACCCGTCGAGGGAAACGTTACGCTTCATAAGATGCGTTATGAAGCGTAACGCTTTGCCAGGGGGACGGGGCCCCTGACGACGTACGGAGGACCACATGTCCCAGGGACTGCGCGAGGATCGGCGGACAGCCGCCGGGGAGAGCGGGCCGCACAGACCCGGCCCGCTCGGCCGAATAGCCGGTTGGAGCTTCCGGAACCGGGGCCGCACGGTGCTGCTCTGGCTGCTCGCCGCCGGCGCGGCCTTCGGCCTCTCGGCCGGCCTCGGCGCCAAGTACAGCGCCGACTACACCGCGCCCGGCTCGGACTCCAAGCAGGCCCAGCAGCTGCTGACGCGGGACTTTCCCGGGCTGGGCGGTGAATCGATCAACCTGGTGCTGACCTCCGACGGCACCGTGACCGGCACCGCCACCCGCGACCGGGTCAAGGACCTGCTCGCCCGGATGGCCGAGGTGCCGCACGTCAGCGGCATCGACGACCCGTACGGCCCGCGCGGCAAGGTGTCGGCCGACGGCCGCACCGCCCTCGGGCAGATCCACCTGGACGTCGCCGTCGCCCCCGACATGCCGAAGGCGGACACCCAGCGGCTGCTCGACCTCGCCCGCCCCGTCGGCGGCGGCCTGCGCGTCCACCTCGGCGGCATGACGGTCCAGCAGGCCGAGCAGGGCGCGATCGGCTCGGAGGGCATCGGCATTGCGGCCGCCGCCGTGATCCTGGTGATCACCTTCGGCTCGGTCGTGGCCGCCGGCCTGCCGATGCTCAC
Source organism: Streptomyces novaecaesareae (assembly GCF_000716875.1). Taxonomy (GTDB): domain Bacteria; phylum Actinomycetota; class Actinomycetes; order Streptomycetales; family Streptomycetaceae; genus Kitasatospora; species Kitasatospora novaecaesareae. The sequence goes on from NZ_JNWQ01000025.1 coordinate 11,397, forward strand.
CGCGCTCGGCGGGCTCGCGGTCAGCAGCGCCCTGCTGCCGGTCCTCGCCGCGATCATGCCGGTCCCGGACTGGTCGACCTCGCTCGCCGCGATGCTGGGCATCGGCGTCGGCATCGACTACGCGCTGCTGCTGGTCACCCGGTTCCGCGAGTGGCGCGCCGAGGGGCTCGAACCCGAAGCCGCCACGGTCGCCGCGCTGGACACCGCGGGCCGCGCGGTCGTGGTCGCCGGAATGACCGTGGTGGTCAGCATGCTCGGGCTGTTCGCGATGGGCCTGTCGTTCATGCGCGGCGCCGCGGTCTCGGCGATCCTCTCCGTGCTCGTCGTGATCGCCGCGTCCGCCACTCTCTTCCCCGCCCTGCTCGGCTACCTCGGCCGACACATCGAGCGCCTCCGGCTGCCCCTGCCCCAGCGCCGCGCCACCCAGGGCGAGAGTTCGGTGGGCGCCGGCTGGCTGCGCTGGAGCAGGCTGGTCGAGCGTCACCGCGTCCTCGGTGCCGTCACCGGGGTCGTCGTCCTGCTGGCGCTCGCGGCGCCGTTCCTGGGCGTGCGCTTCGGCTTCCCCGACGCGGGCAACGACCCTGCCGGGCGCTCGAACCGGCTGGCGTACGACGCGGTAGCCGCCGGCTTCGGACCGGGCAGCAACGGACCGCTGGTCCTGGTCGCCGAGTTGGCGCCGGGCACCCCCGCCGACGCGACGGCCTCGTTGCCCACCGCGCTGAAGGCGGTGCCCGGCGTCACGGCCGTGACCCCTCCGGTGCCCGGCGCCGACGGCCGCTCGCTGCTGCTCACCGTCGTCCCGGACACCGGTCCGCAGTCCAGCGCCACCAAGGCCCTGGTCCGCGACCTCCGCCATCACGTCATCCCGGCTGCGGTCGGCCCCGGCGTCCGGGTGCACGTCGGCGGGGCGACCGCCAGCGCGATCGACAGCACCGACAACATCTCCCGCCGCATCCCGCTACTGGTCGGCGGCGTGGTCACGGTGTCGATGCTCCTGCTCCTGGTGGCCTTCCGCAGCCTCGCCGTCGCCCTCAAGGCCGCTGTGATGAACCTGCTTTCCGTCGGCGCCGCGTACGGCGTGGTCGCCCTCGTCCTCGAAGGCGGCACCGCCGGCCGATGGATCGGCATCGACAGCCCCACCCCGCTGCCGGCCTTCGTCCCGGTGCTGACCTTCGCCGTCCTGTTCGGCCTCTCGATGGACTACGAGGTCTTCCTGGTGAGCCGGATGCGCGAGGCCTGGCTGCGCACCAACGACAACGCGGAGTCCATCGTCAGCGGACTGGCGGGCACCGCGCGGGTGATCACCGCGGCGGCGGCCATCATGGTCGCCGTGTTCGCGGCCTTCGTTCCGGCGCCCGACCTGCCGGTCAAGGTCATCGGCGTCGGCATGGGGTCGGCCATCCTGATCGACGCCACGCTGGTCCGACTGCTGCTGGTACCGGCCGTGATGCACCTGCTCGGCCGCGGCAACTGGTGGCTGCCCGCCTGGCTGGACCGCCGCCTGCCCCACCTCCACGTCGAAGGACACACCGAGTTCTACCAGCCGGAGGCCGCCGCCGAGGCGCCCCGCTCCCCGGCGGTGGTCGGCTAGTCGCTACAGCGGACCGCGGGCGCCCCACGACGCCTGCGGTCCGCCGCTACGGAACGCGCCGCCCCGGTCTGCGCGGACCCGACCGACTCCGTCGGATCACGTCGGATCACACGCCTCGGCGCCGAGCGCGACAACCTGCGGGCCGCGGGCGGCGCTGGCGACCGGCGGCCCCGCGGCGGGATCATGGGGGTATGCGCACCGGCCGCCGTGGGTCGGTCCGAGGGGGTGAGTCGGATGGCTGCCGTCTCCACCATGGTTCCGCTCGGGACTCCCGCGCCCGATTTCGCGCTGCCCGCGATCGACGGCCAGACCGTGGCCCGGGACGACTTCGCCGCCGCACCGGCCCTGCTGGTGGCCTTCCTGTGCAACCACTGCCCCTTCGTGAGACATGTCGAGCAGGTCTTCGGCCGGCTGGTCGGCGAGTTCCCGGACCTGGCGGTCGTCGGGATCTGCAGCAACAGCCCGGCCGTCGCGCCCACCGATGACGCCGACGGGCTGCGCGCCCAGGTCGCACGGACGGGCTGGACCTTCCCGTACCTCGTCGACGTCGACCAGTCCGTCGGCCGGGCGTACCACGCGGCCTGCACACCGGACTTCTTCCTGTACGACGCCCGGCGGGAGCTGGCCTACCGCGGCGCGATGGACGAGTCCACCCCTGGCAACCGGCAGCCGGTCACCGGTGAGCTGCTGCGGCACGCCGTCGGCCTGGTACTGGCGGGCGAGCCCGTGCCGGAGCCACACCGGGCAAGCATGGGCTGCTCCATCAAGTGGGCTTGACGGGAGCCGACCGAGCACCGCCGACGGTCGTGACGGAGCTTGACCTTGAGCTACCACTCTTCCCCAAGTCAGCTATCCAGAAGTCGAGTTGATCCACCAGGCCGGTCCGCTACCTCACAGTACGGTTCCGATGAACAGCGATCAGATCGCGGTACCAGGCGTACGAGGCCCTCGGGGTGCGGCGCTGCGTCGCGAAGTCGACGTGGACGAGGCCGAAGCGCTGGTGGTAGCCCTCGGCCCATTCGAAGTTGTCGAGGAGGGACCAGGTGTAGTAGCCGCGGACGTCGACGCCTTCGGTGACGGCGGCGGCGAGGGCGGCGAGGTGGGTGGCCAGGTAGTCGATGCGGGGCTGGTCGGGGGTCGTGGACTCGGTGACGGAGCAGCCGTTCTCGGTGATGGTGATGGGTGGGAGGGCTTTTCCGTAGGACTCCTTCAAATCGAGGAGGAGTCGGCGGAGGGCGTCGGGGACGACGGGCCAGCCGAAGGCGGTGTGGGGGACGTCGGGGATGTCGACGAGGTCGAAGGGTAGGGCTGGGTCGGTGGGGGCGGCGACGCGGGTGGGGTTGTAGTAGTTGACGCCGAGGCCGTCGAGGCCGGGGGTGTGGATGAGGTCGGTGTCGCCGGGGTGGATGGCGCCGTAGATGTCGTCGGGGACGCCGAGGGCGGAGAGGTCGGGGTAGCGGCCGAGGAGGACGGGGTCGGTGAACAGGCGGTTGTGCAGGGCGTCGTAGGCCTGGGCGGCGGCGAGGTCGGGCTCCGAGGGGGAGGCCGGTTCGACGGGGGTGAGGTTGTTGGAGAGCATCACCTCCAGGCCGCGCTCGTGGAGGATCGAGGCGGCCAGGCCGTGGGCGAGGAGTTGGTGGTGGGCGGCCGGTAGGGCCTCGAACATGAGGGTGCGGCCGGGGGCGTGGGTGCCGAGGGCGTAGCCGAAGACGGTGTGGACGAAGGGCTCGTTGAGGGTGATCCAGGTGGGGATGCGGTCGCCGAGGCGGTCGGTCACGATCGCGGCGTAGTCGGCGAAGCGGTGGGCGGTGTCGCGGTTGAGCCAGCCGCCACCGTCCTCCAGGGCCTGCGGGAGGTCCCAGTGGAAGAGGGTGGGGAGCGGGGTGATGCCGGCGTCGAGGAGGGCGTCCACCAGGCGGTCGTAGAAGGCGAGTCCGGCGGGGTTGACAGCGCCCGCGCCGGTGGGCAGGACGCGGGACCAGGAGATGGAGAAGCGGTAGCCGTCGAGGCTCAGGCCCTTCATCAGGGCGATGTCCTCGGGGTAGCGGTGGTAGTGGTCGCAGGCGACCGCGCCCGTGTGGCCGTCGCGGACGGCGCCGGGGCGGGCGACGAAGGTGTCCCAGACGGACGGACCGCGGCCGTCCTCCCCCACCGCCCCCTCGATCTGGTACGCGGCGGTAGCGGCACCCCAGCGGAATCCCGCCGGCAGGTCGAGACGGTCCGGGTCGAGACGGTCCGGCATGGCAGCCTCCTGACGGAAACCTGAGGAGGACTCATGTTACCGGCGCGGCACTCCGTCGTCAGGGGGCCGGCGCCTGCGAGCTTTTCCTACGAGTCAACATGGTCGCCCGTCCGCGGCGTGCCCGAGACAATCCGATCCGCATGGCCGAACCCGCGGACAGAAAGAGTGTGGCTACGTGGCGACGACGACTGAAGTTTCTCCGGCCCCTTCCCAGGACCGCTTAACGGCGGTTCCCGAGCTGTACCGGCGGCCGTTGCTCGCCGTCTCCGCCGGGTTGGGCGTGGTGCTGCTGGCCCTGTCGGGGCGCAACGGCTACCACGTCGACGAGTTGTACAACCGGGCCTCCGGCGGACACCTGGCCCTGGGGTACGTCGACCAACCCCCGCTGGTCTCCGTGATCGCCAGAGTGGAGACCACGCTGTTCGGCGACACCCTGACCGGGTTCCGCGTGATCCCGGCGCTGATGGCCTGCCTGGTGGTGTGGGTGTCCGGCCTCATCGCCCGCGAACTCGGCGGCGCGCGCGGCGCCCAGCTCTTCGCCGCCGCCGCGTCGGGCGCGACGGTGGTCACGCTCAACGCCGGGCACGTGCTGACCACCAACATCCCCGACCTGCTCACCTGGGTGGCCCTGGGCTGGCTGTTCGTCCGCCTGCTGCGCACCCAGGACACCCGGCTCTGGCTGGCCATCGGCACCGTCTCCGGTGTGGGCCTGCTCGCCAAGAACCTCCTCGTGCTGCTGGTCCTCTCGCTGCTCGTGGGCATCCTGGTGGCGGGGCCACGAGCGGTCCTGCGCAGCCGGCACCTGTGGCTGGGGGCGGCGATCGCCGCGGTGTTCGCGGTGCCGATGGTGCTGTGGCAGATCTCGCACGGCTGGCCGGCGGTGGAGATGAGCGACGCGTTGAAGGTCGCCCTCGGGTCCGACTCCCGGGTCGCCTTCGTGCCGTTCCAGGTGATCCTGATCGGCCTGTTCCTCACCCCGGTGTGGATCTCCGGGCTCGTGGCGCTGCTGCGCCGCCCGGCGTGGCGGGCCTTCCGGCCGGTCGGTGTCGGCTACCTGTTCCTGGTGGTGCTGCTGCTCGCCATCGGCGGGAAGCCCGAGTACACCGGCGGTCTCCCGCTGGTGCTGCTGGCGGCGGGTTCCGTCGCGACGGTGGAGTGGGCGAAGACCCGCGTCCGCCGCTCGCTGGCCGGCACCGCCCTGGTGGCCAACCTGGTGCTGTCCTCCGTGCTGATGCTCCCGGTGCTGCCCATTGCGGTGTACGGGTCGAACCCGGTGCTGAAGTCGCTCGGGGTCTTCCAGCTCGACCAGTCGCGCTGGCCGCAGCTGGCCGAGGAGGTCGCCGCCGTCGACCGCTCGCTCTCCCCGCAGGACCGCGAGCACGCCGTCGTCTACGCCAACCACTACGGACTGGCGGGCGCCCTGGACAAGTTCGGCCCGCAGAACGGCCTGCCGCAGGTCTACAGCGGACACAACTCCTACGCCGACTTCGGAAAGCCCACCGACGACAAGAACGTGGTGATCGCGGTCGGTGTGAACCGCGACGAGTTCGGGGCGCTGTTCGCGAGCTGCGAGCCCGCCGGCAAGTTCGAGACCGACCTGCCCGTCGCCGACAAGGACACGCCGTTCCTGGTGTGCCGCAACCCCCGCGAGCCGTGGGCGAAGCTGTGGCCCAAGCTCACCTGGATCGGCTTCAGCTGCCCGTACACGGCCGAGGCGATCACCGCCAAGAGCGAGAAGGGCTGCTCGCTGACCGACTGAGCAGGCCCCCTGGGCCGGCCTTCCGGGGCCGACCTCCTGGCAAGGACGCGGCCCCTGCCCCTCACCGGTGTGAGGGGCAGGGGCCGCGTCCTTGTACCGCCCGTGGGATCCGGGCCGCGTCCCGTCACTTCAGCGTGGGGAACCGCCGCAGGTTCGGGCTGAGGGTGGTGCCGACGGCGACGACGGCCAGAGCGGCGCAGCAGATCAGCAGGCTGCCACGGCTGTTCCCGCCCGACATCAGCAGCCCGCCCACGAGCGGCCCGACCGCGCCGGCGCCGCCCGCGAACAGCCCGACGACACCGCTGAGTCGGCCGCGCAGCTCGTCGGGCGCGACCGTGAGCTGGTAGGTCATGACCGTCGTGAACGCGGTCGGGATCAGGAAGGCGATCCCGCCGAGCACGACGCCGGTCGGCACCCCGGTCGGCACCAGGGCCAGCAGCAGCGTCAGCGCCGCCGCCGTCCAGGGGAACCCCAGGATGACCGCGGGCGCGGGCAGGGCGGCGTGCAGCCGGCCCGCGACCGCGGCGCCCAGCAGCCCGCCGATGCCGAACCCGGTCATCATCACGCCCAGTTCGCCGGGGGCCATGTCGCCCTCGCCGGACATCGCCAGCACGATGATGATCAGTGCGGAGATGACCAGTTCGCAGCCCATCAGCCAGACCAGCGTCGGCCTGATCACCGGGTGCCCCAGCACCCAGCGGAACCCGTCGGCGAGCAGCCCCGCCTTCTCGGGCTCCCGCTCGGACTCCGAACTCCCGGACTCCTCCGCGGATTCCGGCACGGACTCCCGTACGGCTTCCGGTTCCGGCCGGGGAAGGCGGAGGAAGCACAGCACCACGCAGGACGCCACCAGCAGGACGACGGCGACCCCGAACGGGGCCATCCGGTCGACGGCGAACAGGAAGCCCGCGCCCGCCGGGCCCAGCAGCGTGGCGATGTACCGGCGCGCGGTGTTGCGCGCCACCGCCTGCGACAGCTGCGACTCGGGGACGACCTGCGGCAGCGCGGCGTGCTCCGCCGGGTCGAAGGCCGCGCCCAGCAGCCCCTCCGCCACCGCGACCACGAGCACGTGCGCCATGGAGAAGTGGCCCGAGAACAGGGCGATCGCCAGACTCGCCATCACCGCCGCCCGGGCGCACTGGCACACCAGCATGACCCGCTTGCGGTCGAAGCGGTCCACCAGCACGCCCGCCGGGACGTTGGCCGCCATGTGCGCGGCCGCGATGGCGGCGGAGACGGCTCCCATCCGGGCCGCGGAGCCGGTCGCCGCCAGCACCGTCAGCGGGAACGCGATCAGGCAGAGCTGACTGACCAGCTCGGACACCAGCTGACTGCCCCACAGCACGTGGTAGTTCCGGTTCCGCGACAGCGGCGGCACTGCCGCCGCTGTCGCGGAACCGGTGTTCACGTCGACGGTCATCCCGTCGCCGTCCCGGTGCGCCGGAGCAGCCGGCCGGCGAGCTGGAGCAGCTCGACCCGGCCCGTCTCCGGGTCGCGGACGAACCGGCCCGTGTCCGGCACCCCGCCGCCGCCTGCGGCGGCGAACCGCAGGTCGGCGAAGCAGGTCAGTGCGGAGCGCGGCCCGTGCCCGACGGAGAGGGTGAGCCCGTCGGGGCCCGTCTCGACCAGGCAGTCCCAGTCGCCGTTGGCGTACCGGCCCGCGCACTCGGCCGGCCCGGCGGCCGGCGCCCCCGGATCGGACAGCGCCCGCAGCGAGTGGTTGGCCACGTCGAGCCCGGCGGCGCCGAGTTCGGCGAGCAGGTCCTCCCACAGCCCGGCCCCGGTGCTCGCGTTGGTGGTGAGCGCCACCGCCGTCCCGGTCGCCGGGTCGAAGCGCAGGTGGGACCAGGTGCCGTCACCGCTGCCGTCGTGCCCGTGCCAGGTACCGGCGGCGGCGTCGGCGCCGCGGTACACGGCCCAGCCGAGCCCCCAGCCGTCGGCGAGGCCGAACGGCCCGACGGCGAGCTCGCCGGTCAGGTCGCGGAGCATCGCCTCGGCGGCCGCCGGGTCGAGCACCCCGGACGCCGTCCGGTCGTGCACGCCGGCCAGCCGCACCAGGTCGGCCGCACTGGCCGCCAGCCCCGCGGCGGGGTCGTCGATCGGGGTGAAGGTCTGCTCGGGCACGGGGAGGAGACCGCCCTGCGCCCCGCTGTTCTGCGCCCCGCCGCCCTGGACGACGTGGCCCTGGGCCACCGGCCGCTCGCCCGGCTGCCCGTTGGAGGCGGCCGTGATCCCGAGCGGGCTCAGCAGCAGCGACTCCACGGCCGTCCGCCAGTCCGTGCCGGTCAGCACCTCGACCAGGCGGCCCGCGAGCACGTAGCCGAGGTCGGAGTACGAGAAGGCGGTGCCCGGCCGGTGCAGCACGGCGCTCTCGCCGCAGTGCTGCTCGACCCAGGTGCGCCGGTCGGCGCTCGGCACCCGCTCCTCGATCGCGGCGACCAGCCCGCCGGTGTGGCTGAGGGCCTGCCGCGCCGTCACCCGGCCGACCGGGCCGGCCGCGGAGAGCTCGGGCAGGTACGCGCCGATCGGGGCGTCGAGGTCGAGCCGCCCGTCGGCCGCCAGCTGCTGCACGAGCAGCGCCGTCACCGGCTTGGTCAGCGAGGCGATGGGGAACGCGGTGTCCGTGGTGACGGGCAGGCCGCTCCCGGCCACCCGCTCCCCGGTCTCGACGGTGATGAGGCGGCCCCCGTGGCGCACGGCGAGCTGTGCGCCCGGCACCCGGTGCGCACGCGCCAGCTCGGCGAGCCGGGCGGCCAGGAACTCCCGGCTGACGGCCGGGGCCCCGGTGTGCTCCGGTGCGTCGGCCGGCGCCTGCTGCGCGGAGGCGGGCTGCCGGGGAGCAGCGGGCTCCGTGGCAGTGGGCTCCGTGGCAGTGGGCTCCGTCGCCGAGGGCACCGCGACCCCCGCCAGGCGCTCGATGGTCGGGTGCGCGAACAGGTCCTTCGGCACCAGGTGCCAGCCGGCCCGCCGGGCCCGGTAGACCACCTGGACGCTCAGCACCGAGTTCCCGCCGAGGTCGAAGAAGTCGCCGGTCACGTCGATGGTGTCGACCGGGCGGCCGAGCACGTCCGCCCAGATCGCGGCCAGTGCGGCCTCCGTCCCGTCACGCGGGGCGACCCGGGGCGCGTCGGCGTCGGCCACCGTGCCCGGGGCGGGCAGCGCCCGCCGGTCGACCTTGCCGCTGGGCGTCAGCGGGAACACGTCCAGCTCCACGAAGAACGCGGGCACCATGTACGCCGGCAGCTGCCGTGCGAGGTGCGCCTTCAGCTCCGCGGTGGTGGGACTGGTCTCCCCGTGACTCGCCCACTCGCCTCCGGGGCGGGGGGCCGGCACGAAGTAGGCCGCCAAGTGCTTGTCGCCGGGCCGGTCCTCGCGCGCCACCACGACGGCCGAGCCGACCTCGGGGTGGGTGTCCAGCACCGTCTCGATCTCGCCGAGCTCGATCCGGAATCCGCGGATCTTGACCTGGTCGTCGGCGCGGCCGACGAACTCCAGGACGCCGTCGGCCCGCCAGCGGACCACGTCGCCGGTGCGGTACATGCGCTCCCCGGCCGGCCCGAACGGGTCGGCCACGAAGCGGCCGGCGGTCAGGTCGGGGCGGTTGGCGTAGCCGCGCGCCACGCCTTCACCGGCGATGTACAGCTCACCCGGCACGCCGGGCGGGACCGGCTGGAGGCCGGCGTCGAGCACGTACACCCGGGTGTTGGCGATCGGCCGGCCGATCGGCGGCGCACCGGCGGCGCCGCGGGTCAGCTCCGCGGCGGTCGACCAGATCGTGGTCTCGGTCGGCCCGTACACGTTGGTCACCGACGGCGATCCGGCGGTCAGGGCCTCGGCCAGCTCCGCGGGCAGCGCCTCGCCGCCGACGAGCACCCGGACCCGGGCGAGCACGTCGGGAGCGCCCTCGGCCACGCCGCGCCACAGGCTCGGCGTCGCCTGCACCACCGTGACGCCCTCGGCGTCGACCACCCGGCGCAGCTCCTCCGGGTCGTGCACCAGCTCCTTGTCGGCCAGCACCACGGCCGCGCCGCTGATCAGCGGCACGAACAGTTCCAGGTGCGCGATGTCGAACCCGACGGTGGTGACGGCCAGCAGCCGGTCCTCGGGGGTCATCGCGGTGCGGTCCCGCATGTCCAGCACGAAGTTGCGCAGGTTGCCGCGGGTGACCACGACGCCCTTGGGCTTGCCGGTGGAACCGGAGGTGTAGAGCGTGTAGGCGGCGTTGTCCGGGCTCGGCGCCGCGGCCGGTTCCGGCTTGGTGGCCGGGCGGGCCGCCAGTGCGGCGACCACCTCGGGGTCGGTGAGCGAGAGGGCGGGCGTGCCCTCGGGCAGGTCGAGTACGGCCGTGTCGCCGGTCAGGGCCAGCACCGGGGCCGCGTCCTGCAGCATGAACGCGAGGCGCTCGCGCGGGTGGTCCAGGTCCAGCGGCAGGTAGGCCGCGCCCGTCTTCAGCACCGCCAGCATGGCCACCAGCAGTTCGGGCGTGCGCGGGCAGGCCAGGGCGACGATCTGTTCGGGGCGCAGCCCCTGCGCCACCAGGTGGTGGGCGAGCCGGTTCGCGCGGGCGTCCAGCTCGGCGTAGCCGATCCGGGTGTCGCCGTGCACCAGTGCGGTGCCCTCCGGGGTGGCCGCGGCCTGCTGTTCGAACAGCTCGACGGTGGTGGCCGGCCCGGTCTGCCGGGCGGTGGCGTTCCACTCGTCCAGCAGGACGGTCCGCTCGCCGGCGGGCAGCACGGGCAGCCGGCCGATCGGGGCCTGCGCGTGGTCGGCGAAGGCGTCCAGCAGGGTCGCCAGGCGTTCGGCGATCCGCTCCACGGTGTCCGCGTCGAACAGGCGCGGGTCGTAGCCGAGGCGCAGGTGCAGTTCGTCGGTGGTGTAGGCGGTGAGCGTGAGCGCGTAGTTGGTCTCCTCCGCGCCGTTGCTCTCGCGCACCACGAGGCCGTACCGGGCGGCCGCGTCGCGGTCGTACGGGAAGCTCTCGAAGATGACGATGCTGTCGAACAGGTCCGAGCCCCTCGGGACCTCGCTCCAGCCGCGCACCTGTGCCAGCGACACGTGCTCGAACTGCCGGGTCTCGACCTGCTCGTCCTGCATCCGCTGCAGCCAGGACACCAGGTCGAGGCCGCTGTCCACGGTGGTCCGTACGGGCAGCGTGTTGATGAACAGGCCGACGATCTCGTCCGCGCCCGCCAGTTCCGCGGGGCGGCCGGACACCGTCGCGCCGAAGCACACGTCGCGCTCGCCGCTGTGCCGCGCGAGCAGCAGCGCCCACGCGCCCTGCACGACGCTGTTCACCGTCAGCCGGGCGCCCTTGGCGAACTCGTAGAGCCGGCGCGAGCGTTCGGCGGGCAGCCGCAGGTTCACGTCGCGCGAGGAGCGCGCGTCGTGCGCGGTCGACGGCACCCGGTCGAACGGCAGCGGGGTGGCCGCCGCGAAGCCCGCCATGGTGCGGCGCCAGTGCGCCTCGGCGGCGGCGTCGTCCTGCTCGGCCAGCCACTGCACGTAGTCCCGGTACGGGCGGCGCGGCTTCGGCGCCGGGGTGGGCGCGCCGCTGAGCGCGGCGTGCTCCTCGAACACCTGGGCCAGCGCGTCGGCGAAGCTCCACCCGTCGAGCAGCAGGTGGTGGGTGGACCAGAAGACCTGGACGCTCTCCGCCGACAGCCGGGCGATGGTCAGCCGCATGAGCGGCGCCTCGGCCAGGTCGACCTCCAGCGAGGGCAGGCCCTCCCACAGCGACCGCGACCGCGCGTCCTGCTCCTCCTCGGAGAGGCCGCTCCAGTCCAGGTGCGTCACGGGCAGCCGCACGTCGCGGCGGACGATCTGGAGCGGGACGTCCACGTCGGCCCCGACCACGGCGGTGCGCAGGATCGGGGTGCGGTCCACGACGCGCTGGAACGCGTCGGCGAGGCGCTGCGGGTCGTCCACGCCGTCCAGCACCGCGCCGAAGTGCGTGAGGTACACGTCGCCGTCGCCGCCGAGCGAGTGGAACAGCATGCCGCTCTGCATCGGGGTGAGCGGGTAGACGTCCTCCACCGAGCGGCCGTCGCCGGCGATCCGGTCCACCGCCGCCTGGTCCAGCCCGGCCAGCGGGAAGTCGGACGGGGTGCACCCGCCGGCGCCGGGCAGGGCGCAGTGCTCGACGATCTGCTCCAGCGCCGCGAGGAACGCCTCGGCCAGCCGGGCGACCGTCTCCTCGCGGTGAACGTTCCCTGAGTACTCCCAGCCGAACTCCAGCTCGCCGTCGCGGACCATGCCGGTGACCTCGATCAGGCACTGCCGGGCCTGCTCGGGGCTGCGGTCGGGCACGCCCGGGTTCTCGCACCAGCCCTGGAAGAGCCCGGCGTCGCCGGTGCCGGCGTCGAAGCGGCCGTGGTAGTTGAACCCGACCTGGCACTGCCGGCCCCGGCCCAGTGCGCCCGCCTCGCCGAGGTAGCGCAGGGCGCCGTAGCCCAGGCCGCGGGAGGGTACGGTGCGCAGCTGCTCCTTGACGGCCTTCAGGGTGGCGCCCCAGTCCTCGCCCTCGGGCAGGTCCAGCGCCACGGGGAACACCGTGGTGAACCAGCCGACGGTGCGCGAGAGGTCGACGTCGTCGAAGAGGTCCTCGCGTCCGTGGCCCTCCAGCTCGACCGGCACGGTGCCGCCGGCCCAGTCGCGCAGCACCCGGGCGAGGGCGCTGAGCAGCACGTCGTTGACCTGCGTGCGGTACGCCTCGGGCACCTTGCGCAGCAGCGCGTCGGTGCGTTCGGCGCTCAGCCGCCGGGTCAGGGTGCGCGCGGAGCCGGCGGTGTTTTCGCCGTGGAGGTCCACCGGCAGCTCGGCGGCGTTCGTGGTGGCCTTCTCGACGCCGGTCCAGTAGTCCAGTTCGGCGTCGAAGCCGCCGTCGGCGACCAGGCCGGTGAGGCGCTGCGACCAGTCCCGGAACGAAGTGGACTTGGGGCCCAGGTCCACCTTCTGTCCGAGGGCCGCCTGCCGGTGCCCGGTGTCCAGGTCGGCCATGATGACGCGCCAGGAGACGGCGTCCACGACGTAGTGGTGCGCGGCGAGGAACAGGCGGGGGGCCTGGCCGGCGCCGAGGGTGAACAGCACGCCCTTGAACAGCGGGCCGGTGCGGATGTCGAACCCGGTCTGCGCCGCGGTGATCGCCGCGCGCAGCGCCTCGTCCCGTGCGGTGTCGTCGAGGCCGGAGAGGTCGACGGTGTCGAGGACGGTGCCGTCCGCCGCGGTGGCCTCGGCGGCGTCGTTGCGCTGGCGCCACACCCCGCCGACCTGTTCGGCCCTGATCCGCAGGATGTCGTGGTGGTCGAGGACGGCGGTGAACGCGGCGCTCAGCGCGTCGGCGTCGACCTCGGTGTCCAGTTCGAGGAACAGGGACTGGTTGAAGTGGCCGGGGGCGTCGGGGAACTCCTCGAAGTACCAGTGCTGGACGGGCGTCAGCGGCACCGGGCCGACCACCGGGCCCTGCTCGGCGTCGGGCGCGGTCAGCACGGTGACCTCGCCGGCCAGTTCGGCGATGGTCTGGCGCAGGAACATCTGCTTGGTGGTCAGCCGGAGGTTGGACCGCCGGGCGAGCGACACCACCTGGAGGCTGAGGATCGAGTCGCCGCCGAGGTTGAAGAAGTTGTCCTCGACGCCGATCCGGTCGGGCTCCACACCCAGGACCTTCGCCCAGACGTCGACGAGTACGGTCTCCACGGGGGTGCGCGGCGCGACGCGCTGGGACGGGTCGGCCTCGGGCTCGGCCACCTCGGGCAGGGCGCGCCGGTCGAGGGTGCCGTTCGGGGTCATCGGCAGCTCGTCGAGGACCATGATCGCCGAGGGCACGGCCTGGCTCGGCAGGTTGCCGGCCAGGAACGCCCGGAGTTCGGCGAGGTCGGGCGCCGTGCTGCCGGCGGGCACCACGTAGCCGAAGAGCCGGGTGTGGCCGCCCTCGACCCGCCGCGCGACCGCCGCGGCGGTGGCGACATCGGGGTGGCGGGCCAGTGCGGTCTCCACCTCGCCGAGCTCCACCCGGAAGCCGCGGATCTTGACCTGGTCGTCGGCGCGGCCGAGGTACTCCAGGTTGCCGTCGCCGCGCCAGCGCACCACGTCGCCGGTGCGGTAGAACCGGCCGGTGCCCGGGCCGAGGACGTCGTGGGGGAACCGCTCGGCGCTCAACTCGGGCCGGTCCCAGTAGCCCTGGGCGATGCCGCCGCCGCCGATGTAGAGCTCGCCGGGCACCCCGATCGGCACCGGGCGGAGCAGCTCGTCGACGACGTACACGGTGGTGTTCACCATCGGCTTGCCGATCGGGACGATCGGCGAGGGCTCGACCGGGTCCCCGCGCAGCGCGAACACGGTGGAGTCCACCGTCGTCTCGGTCGCGCCGTACGCGTTGACCGTCAGGGTGTCGGGGCCGACGTGTTCGAGCAGGTCGGCGGCGTCGCCGGCGAGCCAGCCCTCGGCGCCCAGGGAGAGCAGCCGCACCGACTCCAGGCCGCCGCCTCCGCGCCAGGCCAGCTCGGTGCTGATCGCCCGGGCCAGCGACGGCGTGGTGGCCAGGATCTCCGGGCGGACCTCGGCGATCAGGTCGGCCAGCGCGGGCGGGTCGGTCACCACCTCCGCCGGGCAGACCACCATCTCGCCGCCGAAGAGCGCGGAGAACAGGAAGTCGCCGAGGAAGAGGTCGACGCCGAAGCTGGCCACGCACAGGGCGCGGCCGCAGATCTCGCTCAGGCCGTACTGGGCGTTCCAGGCCCGCAGGATGTGGTGCACGTTGCGGTGGCTGATCTGCACGCCCTTGGGCTTGCCGGTGGTGCCCGAGGTGTAGATCACGTAGACGAGGTCGTCCACGCAGACCCCGGACTCCGGCGCGTCGTCCGGCAGGGCCTCGATCACCGCGCGGTCGCGGTCGAGGACGACCATGGTCGCCTCGTGCCCGGCGACCCGGTCCGCCACGGCGGTCTGGGTGACGACCACCGGTGCGGCGGCGTCCTCCAGCATCATGCTGATGCGCTGCGCCGGGTAGTCCGGGTCGAGCGGCACGAACGCCGCGCCCGACTTCATCACGCCGAGCAGCGCAACCATCGCGTCCACGCCGCGCTCGACGCACACGCCGACCAGCGTGCCCGGGCCGACGCCCAGGCCGATCAGGTGCCGCGCCAGCTGGTTGGAGCGGGCCTCCAGCGCGGCGAAGGTCAGTTCCCGGCCGGCGCAGCTCACCGCGACCGCGTCGGGGGTGATCGCGGCCTGCTCGTCGTACAGCTCGTGCACGCACCGGGAGGGGCCGTACTCGACGACGGGGCCGTTCCATTCGGTGTGCAGCAGGTGCAGTTCGGCGTCGGGGAGCATCGGCAGGTCGCGCATCGGGGCGTCCGGCTGCGCGGCGATGCCGTCGAGCAGCGTCACCAGGTGGCCGCTCATCCGCTCGATCGTCGCCGGGTCGAACAGGTCGGTGCTGTACTCGATGTAGCCGGTGAGCGCGCCCGCCTGCTCGAAGAAGTCGAGGGAGACGTCCAGCTTGGCCACGTGCAGCGGCGGGTCGACCTCGGTGACCCGCAGGCCGGGCAGTTCGGTCTTGGCCTCCAGCGCGTTCTGGAGGTTGACCATCACCTGCACCAGGGGCGGCCGGCTCGGGTCGCGCTCCGGCCGCAGGATGTCGACCAGCCGCTGGAAGGGCACCTCCTCGTTGGCGAACGCGTCGAGCACGGTGGAGCGGACGTCGCCGAGGAAGTCGGTGAAGGACCGCGCCTCGTCCACCTGCGAGCGCAGCACCACGGTGTTGCTGAAGTAGCCGACGAGGCGCTCCAGTTCGACCCGGCCGCGGCCGGCGGTCACCGAGCCCACCGCGATGTCCTGCTGCCCCGAGTAGCGGGAGAACATCAGCTGGCTCGCGGCCACCAGGGTCATGAACAGCGTGGCGCCGGTGCGCGAGCCGAGTTCGGTCAGCCGCCGGGTCAACTCCCCGGGCACGGCGATCTCGTGGATCGCGCCCGCGGAGCCGAGCACCGGGGGCCGCGGGCGGTCCGAGGGCAGCTCCACCGGGGACAGCCCGGCCAGCTGCTTGCGCCAGTAGTCGAGCTGCCCCGCCACCTCCGGCCCGGCGAGGCGTTCCTGCTGCCAGGCCGCGTAGTCCGCGTACTGCACCGGGAGGTCCGGCAGTTCGGCCGCCTCGCCGCGCACCCGGGCCGCGTACCCGGTGTTGAGCTCCTCGACCAGGAGCCCGATGGACCAGCCGTCGCCGATGATGTGGTGCAGGCCCAGCACCAGCACGTGCTCGTCCGCGGCGAGCCGCAGCAGCGACACCCGGAACAGCGGGCCGCGGCGCAGGTCGAACGGGGTGGACGCCTCGCGCTCCAGGCAGCGGCCGAGTTCGGCGCTGCGCTCGGGCTCCGGCAGGCCGGCGAGGTCGACGACCTCGACGGGCACGCGAGCGGGCTCGTGCACCACCTGGGTGCCGCGGCCCTCGACCTCGCCGATGGTGGTGCGCAGCGCCTCGTGCCGGGCGACCACGGCGTCCAGGGCCGCGCGCAGCGCCTCGACGTCCAGGTCGCCGGTCAGCCGCAGCACCCGCGGGGCGTTGTACTCGACGCTGCCCGGGTTCAGTTCGGCCAGGAACCACAGCCCCTGCTGGCTCGCCGACAGGGGCAGCCCGCCGTCCCGGGGCACCGGGGCGATCGGGCTCTCCTCGGGAACGGGCTCGGCCTCACCGGCGAGCTGGCGCAGGAGGAGCTCCCGCAGGTGGTCGGGCAGTGCCGACAGCTGGTCCTTCGCGGCGGATGGCAGTTCCATGCTGTTCTCTTCTCTCCACATTCACAAGCGCGGGTCCGACGCGTTTTCAGGACTGGGCTGCGGCCATCTCCAGCACCTTGGCCAGGATCCGGTCGCGGATGGTCGTGGCCAGGGCGGCGATCGTCAGCCCCTCGAAGAGGTCCCGGGGGGTGACCTCGACGCCGAAGGCGGTGCGCATCCGTGCGACGATGCGCAGGCTGTTGAGGGAGTCCCCGCCGAGGGCGAAGAAGTCGTCCTCGACGCCGACGCGTTCGATGCCCAGCACCTCCGTCCAGATCCGGACCAGCGCCTCCTCGGTCGGGTCCTTCGGGGCGACGTACGCGGCGTCGGCGCCGTCCTGGCGGCTCGGTGCGGGCAGCGCCGACCGGTCGAGCTTGCCGTTGTGGTTGAGCGGCATCCGCTCCAGCAGGACGATCGCGGCCGGGATCATGTAGTCGGGCAGCGTGCCGCCGAGGTGGCGGCGCAGCTCCTCGGCGGTCGGCGCCGCAGCCCCGGGCCGGGCCACGAAGTAGGCGACGAGCCGCTTGTTGCCCTTGTCGTCCGGCCACACCGTGACGGCGGTCTCGGCGACCCCGTCGTGGCGCAGCAGCACGCTCTCGATCTCGCCGGGCTCCACCCGGAAGCCGCGGATCTTGACCTGGTGGTCGGTGCGGCCGACGAACTCCAGCATGCCGTCGGGGCGCAGGCGCACCACGTCGCCGGTGCGGTACAGCCGGGATCCGGCCGGGCCGAACGGGTCGGCGACGAAGCGCTCGGCGGTCTTGGCCGGGTTGGCGACGTACCCGCGGGCGAGGCCGACGCCGCCGACGTACAGCTCGCCGGGCACTCCGATCGGCACCGGGGAGAGCCGGTCGTCGAGCACGTACACCCGGGTGTTGGCGAGCGGCGCGCCCAGCGGGACGTTGCGGTAGCCCGCGCCCTGCTCGACCTCGAAGAGGCTCACCGTCACGCCGGCCTCGGTCGGCCCGTAGTTGTTGATCACCCGGTGGTCGCGGGCCCACGCCTCGGCGACCTCGGGCACGACGACGTCGCCGCCGACCCGCACGGTGTCCATCCCGGGCAGCGAGTCCGGGTCGAGGGAGGACAGGACGGTGATCGGGATGGACGCCGTGGTGACCTTGCCCGCGAGCATGTGCTCGACCAGGTAGGCGCCGTTGCGCGCGACGTCCGGGGCCGGCACCACCATCGTGCCGCCGGCGGCCCAGGTGGTGAACAGGTCCTGCACGCCGGTGTCGAAGCTCATCGAGCACAGCTGGAACACCCGGCTGTCGGGGTTCAGCCCGTACGGCCCGACCACCGCGGTCACGGTGTTGTAGAGCGAGCGGTGCTCGACCGCCACGCCCTTGGGCCGGCCGGTGGAGCCCGAGGTGTAGACGACGTAGGCGAGGTCGCGGGCGCTGCCCGCCGCCTTGGGGTCGGTCTCCGGGTACTCGGCGATGGCCGGCCAGTCGCGGTCCAGGAACACCAGGTCGGCGTCGGTCTGCGGGAACCGGCTGATGCTGCGCTCGTGGGCCAGCACCACCGGGGGGCGGGTCTCGGCCAGCGTGAAGCCCAGCCGCTCCTCCGGGTAGTCCGGGTCCAGCGGCACGTACGCGCCGCCGGCCTTGAGGATGCCGAGGATGGCGACGAACAGGTCGAGGCTGCGCTCGGTCGCGATGCCCACCAGTACGTCGCTGCCGACGCCCCGCTCGATGAGGAAGTGGGCCAGCTGGTTCGCCCGGGCGTCCAGCTCCGCGTAGGTCAGCCGCAGGTCGTCGAGTTCCACCGCGACCGCGTCCGGGCGCAACTGCGCCTGTGCTTCGACGAGTTCGTGCATCCGGTGCTCGATGGAGCGGTCCTCGGCGGTGCCCGCCGCGTCGCCCACGAGCACCCGGTGCTCGGCTTCCGAGAGCGCCGGCAGCTGGCCGACGGTCCGCCCGAGGTCGGCGGCGAACGCCTCCAGCAGCGTCCGCAGGTAGTCGGCCATCCGGCGCACGGTGTCGGCCTCGAACAGCGCCGGGTCGAAGTGCAGCCGCACGGTGATCCGGTCACCGGGGAGCACGACGACGCCGAGCGCGGCGCCCGAGCCGGTCTCGGTGTCGAAGTGGCTGAGTTCCAGGCCGTGCGCGCTGAACGCCCGCTCGTCGAAGGGGTAGTTCTCGAAGACGATGATGCTGTCGAACAGGTTGTCCCCGGCGGACAGCCCGCTCCACGACTGCGCCTGGGTCAGCGACACGGTCTCGAAGTCGCGGGCGCGGGCCTGCTCCGCCTGGAGCGCGGCCAGCCAGGACACCAGGTCCTGGTCGCGGTCCACGTGCACCAGCACGGGCAGGGTGTTGACCAGCATGCCGACGATCGAGTCGACGCCCGCCAGGTCCGGGGTCCGGCCGGACACCGTGCCGCCGAAGCAGACCTCCTGGCTGCCGCTGTAGCGCGACAGCAGCAGCGCCCAGGCGCCCTGCAGGAGCGTGCTCGGGGTCAGCTTCTCCCGCTTGGCCACCTCCACGAGCCGGGCGGACAGCTCGGCGGCGATGTCCACCTCGACCATGCCGGTCGCGCGCGGCCGGTACTCCGGCGCGGTCGGGCGGTCGTACGGCAGCCGGGTCGGCGCGTCGAAGTCGCCGAGCACGGCGCGCCAGTGCGCCTCCGCGGCGGCCTGGTCCTGGCCGTCCAGCCAGTGCAGGTAGTCCCGGAACGGCACCCGGGGCTGCGGCTGCGGCCCCTCGCCGTCGCGCAGCCGCGCGTACTCGGCGGCGACCTCGGTGAGCAGTTCGGCGCCGCTCCAGCCGTCCATCACGATGTGGTGCATCGACCACAGCACCCGGACGCTGCTGTCGCTGAGCCGGATGATCGCGACCCTGGCCAGCGGTGCGGCGGCGAAGTCCACGCCGGCCGCCCGGTCGGCGGCGCGCAGCGCCTGCCAGCGCTCCTGCCGCTCGGATTCCGACAGCCGGCGCCAGTCGTGCGCGGTGACGGGCAGGGTGGCCGCGGCGCGCACCACCTGCACCGGGCTGCTGACGTCCTCCCAGACCACGGCGGTGCGCAGGATGGGCAGCCGGTCGGCCGCCTGCTGCCAGGCCCGGGCGAGCAGCTCCGGGTCCTCGACGTGGTCGAGCACCAGGTCGAACTGGATCAGGTGCAGACCGGTGTCCCCGGTCATCAGGGCGTCGAAGAGCATCCCGCTCTGCATCGGCGTCAGCGGGTAGACGTCCTCGACGGCCCCGCCGGCGGCGAGGCGCTCGGTCTCGGCGTCGCTGAGGCTGACCAGCGGGCGCTGCGCCGGGGCGTTGCCGGCCGCGTCGTCCGTACGGGTCGCGACCTCGGCCAGCTCCTCGACGGTCGGGGTGAGGAAGAGGTCCTTGGCGGTCAGCCGGATGCCCTGGGAGCGGGCCCGGGAGACGACCTTGATGGCCAGGATGGAGTCCCCGCCGAACTCGAAGAAGTTGTCGGTCACGCCCACCCGCTCGACGCCGAACACCTCGGCCCACAGCCCGGCCAGCAGCCGCTCGGTGTCGGTGCGCGGCTCGACGTGCTCCGCGGCGGACGGCAGCTCGATCTGTGGCTCCGGCAGGGCGCGGCGGTCGACCTTGCCGCTGTTGTTCAGCGGCAGCGCGTCCATGGTGACGAACCAGGACGGCACCTCGTAGCTCGGCAGCCGCGCGGCCAGGGCGTCCCGCCAGGCCTCCGGGTCGGCCTCCCGGCTGCGCTGCGCCACCACGTAGGCGACCAGGTGCTTGGCGCCGCGCGCCTCGTGCACGACGACGGCGGCGTCGGTGACGTCGTCGAGCGCGGTGAGCGCGGCCTCGATCTCGCCGATCTCGATCCGGAAGCCGCGGATCTTGACCTGGTTGTCGGCCCGGCGCAGGTAGTCCATCGAGCCGTCGGCGCGCCACCGGACGACGTCGCCGGTGCGGTAGAGGCGCTCCCCGGTCCCGAAGGGGTCGGCGACGAAGCGCTCGGAGGTCAGCGAGGCCCGGCCGAAGTAGCCGCGCGCCAGGCCGTCGCCCGCGACGTACAGCTCGCCCGGCGCGCCGACCGGCACGGGGCGCAGCCACGCGTCGAGCACGTACAGCCGGGTGTTGTCCAGCGGCGGGCCGATCGGCACCACCCGTGCGCGGACCTGCTCCAGGGACAGCTCGTGGAACTGCGTGTAGGTGGTGGCCTCGGTCGGCCCGTAGGCGTTGATGACGACGGTGCCGGGGCAGTGCGTGATCACCCGCTCCAGCGCCTCCGGCGAGGGCGCCTCGCCGCCGGTGATCACGGTGGCCGCGCCGGCGAAGCAGTCGGGCGCCTCCTCGGCGAACAGCCGCAGCAGCGCGGAGGTGAGGAACACTGCCGTCACCCCGTGCTCGGTGATCAGCTCGCGCACCAGGGCCGGGGTCGGCTCCTCCGTGGCGATGACCATCTCGCCGCCGGTCAGCAGCGGCACCCACAGCTCGTAGGTCGAGGCGTCGAAGGCGTGCGGGGAGTGGAAGACGATGCGCCGGTGCGCCGCCTCGCGCCACCGGCGGTCCCAGACCAGGGAGACCACGTCGGCGTGGGTGATCGCGACGCCCTTCGGCGTCCCGGTGGAGCCCGAGGTGAACATGATGTAGGCGAGCTGCCGGGCGTCCGGCTCCACCTCGGGGTCGTGGGCGGGCCGGCCGGCGGTGGTGGCCGGGTCGTCCACCACGAGCAGCGGGACGTCGGCCGTGGCGGCCCGGGCCGCCATCGCCCGGTCCGTCAGCAGCAGTTCGGCGCCGACGTCGTTCAGGACGAAGCGGACGCGGTCCTCGGGGTAGGCGGCGTGCAGCGGGACGTAGACGCCGCCGGCCTTCAGCACGGCCAGGATGGACACGACCGCGTGCACCGACCGGTCCAGGATCAGGCCGACCCGGGACTCGGTGGTGACGCCCTCGGCGAGCAGGCGGTGGGCGAGCCGGTTGGCCCGCTCGTTCAACTCGGCGTAGGTGAGCCGCTCGTCGCCGAACAGCACGGCCGGCTGGTCCGGGGTGAGCCGCACCCGCTCGGCGAAGACGTCGGTGAGGCTGCGGTGCGCGGGGAACTCGTGCGTGGTGTCGTTCCAGTCGACGACCAGGCGGCGCAGCTCGGCCTCGGGGGCCAGCGCCAGCTCGGACAGCGGCCGCCCCGGCTTGTCGACCACGCCCGCCAGCAGGGTCTGGAAGGCCTCGGCGAACCGCTCGACGGTCGCCGCCTCCAGCACCTCGGGGTGGTGGTCGACGCACACCTCCAGTGCGCCGTCGGCCTCGGCGAACCGCAGCACGACGTCGGCGACGGCGTACTCACCGGGCAGTGCGGCGCCCGCCGCGGCGGAGGCCTCGCCGAGGAGGCGCTCGAACGGGAGCGCACCGTCGACGGTCGTGCGCAGGACGACGGGCGCGCCGCCGTCCTGCGTGGAGCGGCCGCGGACGATCGCGGTCACCTCGTCCTCGCCCGCGTACACCGCGGACAGCACCTGGCCCGCGGCGGCCAGCGCGCCGAACAGCGTGCCGCCGGCCGACTCGGCGAGCTGCCGCAGGCCCTGCGTGAGCGCGCGGTCGAGCGTCAACCGGTGTGTCGCGGTGGCCTCGGTCGGTGTCGCCGGCCGTGGGCGGTCCACCGGGAAGCGGGTCACCGCGTGCTCGACGGCCTGGTCCGACGCCGGTCCTGCTGCCGGGAACCCTTCGTGGGTCACGTGCGGTCTCCCCCTCGGTCTGCGCATCGCTGACACGGCGGAGGCCGTGCCTGGTCGCCCAGTCTCCCCAGAGGGGACGCGGCCCAGCTACGCACTTGACGGAAGAGCGAAACAGGGCGGTCAGCAGGCGTTTTGCCGATGGCCGATCGTGCGGGGGCGCGCCGGGGCGCGGCCCGGAACACGGCCCGGGAAACGGTCCGGAAAGCGCTCGGGAAACGGCCTGGGAAACGGCCTGGGAAGCAACTCGGGAAGCGCTCGGGAACGCCGATGGCGCCGCCGGAGATCCGGCGGCGCCATCGCCTGCGTCCCGCGGCCTCAGCCGCCCGCGGGGCCGCTCACTCGCGCCCGCCGATCGCGTCGATCGGCGCGGGCCGCATGGCGAAGCGGGTGGCCATCGCGATCGAACCCCAGGAGAGCGCGACGGTGATCGCCACGATCGCCAGCAGGCCGAGGATGGACACGCTGGGCACGGGCGACTGGGTCAGGCCGAGGCTGATGCCGATCAGCGGCGGGGCCGTGGCCAGCAGGCCGAACAGCAGCGCCGAGAAGACCACGATCCTGGCCTCGCCGTTCATCATCGAGCGGATCTGGTCCGGCTTGGCGCCGATGAGTTGGAGCATGGCGAACTCGCGGACCCGCGCCGCCGTCGCCATCACCAGGGTGTTCACCACGGCGATGGCGATGTAGCCCAGCAGCACGGTCTGGAACAGCAGGTTGAGCGCCCAGTCCCCCGTTCCGCCCGATCCGGGCGCGGTCTCGAACGCGTCCTGGCCGCCGACCTTGACGGTCGGGTAGCGGTCCAGGGCGCCGCGCAGTGCGCCGTCGAGCGCCTTCTTGTCGGTCCCGTCCGCGGCCTTGACCAGCACCGCGGCGTCGACCCGGGCGGTGGTGTGCGCGACGACGAGGTCGTTGGGCAGGGTGACGTCCCCGAAGCCCAGGCCGCGCTCGTAGGTGGCCACCACCTTCGGCTTGATCACCGTGCCGTCGCCGAGCCGCAGGTCGATCGTCTTGCCGACCTTCGCCTTGACGGTCTCCGCGACGACCCGGCTCAACGCCACCGTCTCGCCCTGCAGTTGGGCGGTGTCGCCGTCGATCGTCTGGAGGTCCATGGTGTCGGAGAGCCGGTCGGGCGTGACGCCCTGGGCGGCGTACACCTTGGTCGCGGTGCTGTCCTCGGACGGGAAGGTCAGCAGCACCTGCATCCGCGCCACCGGCGTCACCACGGCGACCCCGGGCACGCCGCGCACGGCGTCCACGACCTCCGGGGACACCCCGGCGCCGGAGGAGGCGGTCAGCACGTGGTCGGCGCGCAAGCCGGCCTCCATCTGGTCCTGCCCGGCGGCGATCGTGGTCGAGGCGCCGAAGACCTGCACGGCGGCCAGGGTCACGCCCATGGCGAGCGGGGTGGCAGCCGTGCTGAGGCGCCGCGAGTTGGCCCGCGCGTTGGCCTGGGCGAGGAAGCCGTGGGCCTTGGACTGCCGGTTGAGCTGCCTGCCGAACACCGCGATGGCGCCGCGGAACAGCAGCGGTCCGATGCAGCCGACCGACACGACGAACAGCAGGACGGCGCTCGCCGCGGTGTCGGCGGCCGAATCGCCGGACACCGCCACGTTGTTCAGGGTCAGCAGCAGCCCGAGCGGGATGAGCAGGACGCCGATGGTCAGCCGGACCCAGCCGAGCTTCTTGGGCTCGATGGCGGCGTCCCCGAGCGCCTCGACCGGGCTGACCTTGGCCACCCGGCGCGCGACCAGCCAGCCGCCGAGCCGGGCGCTGACCATGCAGAGCACCAGCGAGGCCAGGAACGGCACCCAGCCGATCTCCATCTGGAAGTCCGGTGGCATCGCGTCCGCGAGGATGAACACCTCGCGCATCCCGAACGCGAGGACGATCCCGGGGATCATGCCGACCACGGCGCCCGCGAGCGACACCAGGGTCATCTCGGCGCCGATCATCCAGTGGATCTGCTTGGGCGTCGCGCCGATGGCGCGCAGCAGGGCGAGTTCGCGCCGGCGCTGCTGCACCGACAGCGCGAGGGTGCTCGCCACCACGAACACCACGATCAGCACCATGGTGCCGCCGAAGGACGCGGACGACTCGACCACCAGGCTGCGGGCGTCGCCCACGTCCAGGAACTCCACGTCGCCGCGTTCCGCACCGGTGTGGGCCACCAGGCCCGGTACGGCGGCCGTGATCCGCTTGGCGAGCTCGGCCGGGGTGACGCCGGGCGCGGCGCCCACCCCGATGGCGTCCACCCGGTCCGGCCGGCCGGACAGCTTGCGCGCCTGGTCGTCGGTGAGGAACACCGCGCCCTGTCGGGCCAGGCCGCCCGCGGGCGGGTCGGCGATGCCGACCACGTGGTAGGAGGAGGCGACCGAGCCGACCACGAGCCGCACCGTCGCGCCGGGCGCCAGATGGGCGCGCGCGGCGAGGTCGGCGTCGAGCACGACCTCGTCGGCCGCGGAGGGCGCCTTGCCCGTGCCCACCGTGAACGGCCCGAGCGCCGCGCCGGACCAGCCGTGCCCGAACACCGGGAAGCCGTCCGGGCCGCCCACCGCGTGGCCGTCCTGGGTCACCACGCTGACCTGCACGTCGAGGTCGCCGACGGCGGACTGCACGCCCGGCACCGCGGCGACGGCGGCGACCTTGTCGGCGGGCAGCGTGACGCGCTCGCTGTAACGGACCTCGGAGCTCTCGTCCAGCCAGTACGACTGCTCCGCGCTGAGGACCACCGCCGTGCCCGAGTAACGCTCGGGCGTCACACCGGTGCTGAGTCCGGACATCAGCAGGATCCCGCAGGCGGTGATCACCGCCGAGCCCGCGGCGATCGCGACGAAGGAGCCGACGAAGCCGCCCTTGCGTCCCTTGATCGTGCTCCACGCCAACGACAGGTCCTTGCGGTACGGCACCACGAGGCGGACCAGTCGTCGAATGAGGCGGATCACCACTCGCCCAGGTGCGTCATGCGCGACGCGACCTGCTCCGGGGTGGGGCGGTGCAGCTCGCCCGCGAGCTTGCCGTCGGCGAGGAACACGACCGAGTCGGCGTGCGAGGCGGCGACCGGGTCGTGGGTGACCATCAGCACCGTCTGCCCCATGTAGTCGACGACGTGGCGCAGCAGTTCCAGGACCTGCTTGCTGGAGCGGGAGTCCAGGGCTCCGGTCGGCTCGTCCGCGACCACCGCGTCCGGGTGGGTGATCAGCGCGCGGGCGACCGCGACGCGCTGCTGCTGGCCGCCGGAGAGTTCGGCCGGGCGCCGCTTGAGGTGCTCGCCGAGGCCGACGGCGGTGAGGACCTCGCGCAGGAAGGCGTGGTCGATCTTCTTGTCCGCGAGCCGCAGCGGCAGGGTGACGTTCTCCTCCACCGTCAGCGAGCCGAGCAGGTTGTAGGCCTGGAAGATGAAGCCGATCCGCTCCCGGCGCACCTCGGTGAGCTGGACCTCGTCGAGGCTCGACAGCTCGACGTCGCCGAGCCAGACCGAGCCCGAGGTCGGGCGGTCCAGGCCGGCCGCGCAGTTGAGGAAGGTGCTCTTGCCGGAGCCGGAGGGCCCCATGACGGCGGTGAAGGTGCCGCGGTGCAGTTCGATGCTCACCGCATCCAACGCCTGCACCGGGCTTTTTGTCGATCCGTAGACCTTGGACACCGAATCTAAGCGAATCGACCAGTCAGTGGGTGTGGCTTGGGATGCAGAACGAGACATGTCAGGGAGCCTACCGAGATCGCGCCGCACGCCGCCACCTGTCCCCCGATCAAGGGAAATTCTAAGAAACTCCTTGCAGGAATTGTGAATTCGGGTGCGCGCGGCCCCGCGCCGTGAATGATCCACCGCCAATCGGCCTTCCCCGGCCGGTATCGGTCGGGGGGCGGATACGACGAAAGACCGTCGCCGCCCGATTCGGGCGGCGACGGCCTGGTCGGACCGCCGGCCGGCGGTCCGACGGTCGGGATCAGCGGAACGCGAACCCGAGCAGGTCGAGTCCGGGCGCGGTGGTGATGGGCTCGGGAACCAGGTTGTCCTTGTGGACGAACCGCCTCAGGTAGCCGGCGCCTTCGGTGCCGCCGGATCCCTCCATCCCGGGCAGGTAGCGGCGGCCGAACCCGTAGTGCCTGCCGCGCCAGGTCAGCAGTGTGCGCTCGACCTCGGCGAACCCCTCGGTCAGTGCCGGAACCCCTGCCTCCAGCACCGCGTCGCGCAGCGGACGCACCGAGCGCAGCGGCGGCACGGTCAGTTCGTAGAGGTGGTCGAACTTCGTGTAGGCCTCGACCTTGCGCGCGTCGTAGCCGTAGATCACCAGTTCCATCATGTGGTAGTTCAGCGACTGGACGGCGCTGGCCTCGCCCGTGGCGTCGCGGAACGTCAGGAACAGCTCGGGGGTGAGCGTCTTGAGCACGTGGAAGATGTGGTTGGGCAGTTCCGCGTACTGGCTCAACTGCGCCATCAGCGCCTGCGCCAGGGCGTCGTCGCGCCCGATCGCCGTCCTCGCCCGCACGGTGAAGTAGCGGATCAGGTAGAAGGCCAGCTCGCAGGCCTGCACGGCACGCAGGAACATGTGCTCGTGGTGGTCGCCCGAGGCGAGGAAGCCGGAGCAGCGGGTCAGTACGGACGCCTGCCATCGCGCCAGTTCGTCGTCGCGCGACCGGTCGATGATCTCGCCCGCCGTCGTGCTGCCGCCGGTCTCCACCCGCAACTGCCGGACCTGCTCGCGCAGGACGTCCAGCCGGAGCAGGCGCTCCTCGGTGTTGTCGGACTCGGTGAGCCGCGGAGCGGCGCGCCGTTCGACCTCGTCGAGGTCGGCCAGCGTGGCCTCCAGGGCCAGCACGGCGCCGGCCACGGGCTCGGTCGGGTGCAGGTCGAGGAACCACGAGTAGACGTGCAGGTTGGCGTAGCGGTAGTACTGCGGGATGGGTTCCCGGCTGAACGAGCGGGTCAGCAGCCGCATCACCTCGCTCGCGGCCGACTGCTCGGAGTACGCCTCCTCGTAGAGCTTGGTCAGCAGGTCGCGCTCACCCGCGGTCAGCGCCTCGCGGCCTGCCCTTTCTTGAATCTGTGCGACCTCGTCGCATCGTCCCGGAAATTGCAAGGACGCCGGTGCGGTTTCCATTTGACCTCCAGGGCTGCGTTCGGGACCTCGTGTCGTCGCCGACCCGTGGCACGACGTTTCACCTCTTGTGACCGATGACCAGTTGCTTGTCCTGCGTGGAGCGGTGCACCTCGCAGTCGACGAACCCGGCGGCCTCCAGCAGGCCGATGAACTCCGCCGAGGTCCGGTGCCGGCCCTTCGCCTCGACGTGCATCGACAGGTTCATCACCGCGGTGGGCAGCGGCCCGCGGCGGTCGTCGTCGAACAGCCGGTCCATGATCAGGACCCGGCCGCCGTCGTTGCAGGCGCGGTACGCCTTGCGCAGCAGCTCCAGGCCGGTCTCGTCGGTCCAGCCGGACAGGATGTAGCCGAACGCGACGCAGTCGGTCGACGGGAACTCGTCGCGGTGGAAGTCGCCCGCGGCGAAGTCCAGTCGGCCCTGCAGGCCGTACTTCTCGACGGTGTCGGCCACGTACGGCTCGACCTCGGGCAGCTCGTACACGGTGGCGCGCAGGCCGGGGGTCGCCTCCAGCGCGGCCACGCAGAAGGGGCCGCTGGCGCCGCCGACGTCCACCAGGTGCCCGACCTCGTCGAGCCCGGCCATCGGCACCAGTTCGCGGGACACGTCGTACGTGAGCTCCCACATGGCGGCCAGGAACTCCTCGGTGAGCTTCGGAGTCTTGTACATCACCTCGAACGGGGCCGGCAGGGCGGCGTCCACGGCCGACTTCCCGGCCGTCAGGTAGCCGTCGAGCTGCGGCAGCCGGCCGATGGTGCTGCCCATCACGTGGCTGAGGAAGCCGCCGACGGAGCGTGAACTCTTGGGGTCGAGGTAGGGCGCCATCTCGGGCGTGACGCGGTAGGCCCCGTCCTCGTTCCGGTCGATGACGCCGAAGGAGTCGAGGAGGACCAGCAGCCGGTCGAGGGTCTCCTCGTCGAGTCCGAGCTCGCTGGCGATCTTGCCGGTGGGTGCCTCCTGGGCCACGAGGAACCCGAACACGCCGTGCTTGTCGGCCAGATGAACAGCGGTGGTCGCGTACACGCCGTAGACCGCTTTTTCCAGGGCGCTGGGCAGCATCAGTCAGTCTCCACATCGTCTCCGTGAGCGGTCCCTCCAGTCGCGATACGGGCGATGTGCGACTGGGACGGAGTCTTTTCCGTTTTCCGCGAGACGAAGCTAGGTGCGGCCCGCGAGGGCCCTCAAGGAGGTTGCCTTGTCGTTCAAGGAGCGGCGCCGAGCCCCCCGGAGCGGGCCCGGCGGATCGCCCGAGCGGGCACCGGACGTCCACGACCGGGCGTAGCCTGCGTCGGACAGACGGATGAGCGGATCGACGACATCGGAGGTGAGGCCTAGATCATCTACGGCCGCTTGTCAATGCCACTGCGACGTGATCATCGTTACGTACTGGAATCGTCACTTCCGCCTTATGGTTTTGATAAGTGACGGTCAACTGGGGCCGCCACTTGGGGGGCCGGCTGAAATCGGCTTGGGACGTGACCACAGTGCTGCGGGGTTTACCTGCGCACTTCTGCCGTCGAGCGCGTGCCGTAGCTCGAAGGACCGTGGTGGCGAGCCGAGGCGTCGACTCCCCAGCATTGACGTGTGTGGGAGACGGGGACTTGAGAATCCACTTCACGGTTGACGACCTCGCGCAATTAAGTATGATTGCAAGTTTAGGTCCTGTCGTTGAAAGCGCATTCGCGCTGAAACAGTTCGGCAGGCAGGGAAACGCCAGTTTTCACGGCTGGCGCAAGGGCGTACGGGAGCAACTGGGTACCCGGGTCGCCGAGGTGGAGCAGCTGGCCGACCGTTACGACGTGCAGGAGCTGCTGCCGCTGCTCAAACTGCACTCGGGCGGCGCCCAGGACCTCGGGGGTGACGACCGCGCCCGACAGCGGGTCAGGGCGACCCTGTTCGAGTTCTGCCAGGCGGCCGTACTGCCGCACTGGCGCCAGATGCGCGGTCACATGGCCTCGGTGCGCGACTCCTGTGGCCGGATCGGCATCGCCAACGGTATGCACGCGCTACTGGACAACCTCCACCCGAAGCTCAACTGGAAGCCCCCGGTGCTGGAGGTCGCCGGGGAGCCGGACCGCGACATCTACCTCAACGGGCGGGGCCTCGTGCTGTGCCCGTCACTCTTCCTGGCCGGCAAGGCCTGCATGATCCTGGACGACGTCCAGGAGAACGGGGCCCCCGTCCTGGTCTTCTCGGTGCCGCTGGACGCGGCCACCGAGGCCGAGTTCTGGGGCCACAACGCGGGCAGCGAGCAGGCGCTGAGCGCCCTGGTCGGGCACACCCGCGCCGCCGCGCTCCAGATGCTCTCGGAGAGCTGCACGACGGGCGAACTCTCCCAGCGGCTGAACATCTCACTGGCCGGCGCCAGCAAGCACGCCACGGTGCTGCGCAAGGCAGGACTGGTCACGACGGCCCGCAAGCGCAACACCGCGCTGCACTCGCTCACGCCGCTCGGCGTGGCGCTGCTGCGGCAGCGGCATTCCGCCAGGACGTAGCAGCGACGAAGCTCCAGGGCCTCCCGTCCGGACGGGAGGCCCTGGGGCGTGCCCCGGGAATCCTCTTCCTGACGAAGCGTCAGAACAGTGAACAGCGTCAGGACATCTGCAATCCACGGAGGGAACACGATGAGCACCAACCCGTTCGAGAACCCGGACGCCACCTACCTCGTGCTGGTCAACGACGAGGGCCAGCACTCCCTTTGGCCGTCCTTCGCCGAGGCGCCCGCCGGCTGGACGGTCGCCCTGCCCGAGACCGACCGGCAGTCGGCCCTCGACTACGTCGAGGCGAACTGGACCGACATGCGGCCCAAGAGCCTCCAGGAGGCGATGAGCGGGCGCTGACCGACGACGCCCGGAGACTCTGACAGAATCCCCCCTGCCCGGCCCTCAGGCCGGGCAGGGGGGATTTCTCGTTGCCGCCGGAGGGGCGGGGCCGGGGCGGCGACGGGGCCGGGGCGACGGGGCCGGGGCGCCCGAGGGGCTGCCATTGCCCGGCGCTCGGTATACCTAGCAATACCGGTTTCTTACAACCAGTGCTACAGCGCGGGCCCGGGCGTCGGTGGTTCACTGGACGTACACCACAACACGCCGGGAAGTTCTCCCGGTGGTCGACCCGTCCCCCCGTACGGGTCGACCTGTCGCGTGGTCCCCAACGGCACGGGGACCACGCGGAAAAGCCGGTCCGTGCGGGGCCGTCGACTTCGACGACCCGCACGGACCGGCTCTCCCGGTCGATCAGCGGTTTCTCTCACTCACCGTCAGATAGCGGACCAGGACGAGTACTTCCGCAGTCCGTACAGCAGCGGCGAGCGGTCCTCCGCCGCCGGGTGCTCCACCCGGAACACCTCGCCGAAGACCACGGTGTGGTCGCCGACGTCGACGGTCCGGCTGATCCGGCAGTCGGCGACCGAGTGCGCGTCGTCGGTCAGGTGCGGACCGGCCGCCTCCGGGTCGGCCGACCAACGCACCAGGTCGAACCGGTGGGGGGTCCCGGAGGCGAACAGGTCCGCCGTCGCCCTGGCACGGGCGTGCAGCAGGTTCACCGCGAAGGTGGAACGGCGCGACATGGCCGCCAGGGTGGGACTTCCCGCCCGGAGGCACACCAGCAGCGTCGCCGGCTCCACCGCCACGCTGCACACCGAGGAGCAGGTCATCCCCCACGGCTTCCCGTCGAGGTCCGACGTGGTCACGACGGCCACACCGCTGGGGAACGTCGACATCAGGGAACGGAACTGCTCGGGAGCGACCGCCGTCACCGTGGCCGAGCTCCCTGCGGCGCCGCCGCCCATCCTGTAATCCGTCATGGTCAGTTGCCGCCTTCGCATGCCAGGGCCGCCACTTTCCAGCGGCGCGCCGCACTTGGTTCGAGCAGGGCGTCGCACCGGCCGGCCATCGCCGTCGTCACCGGTGCGAGGAGACCCGGCGCTTCAGCGCGCCGAGCCGGCCTTCCGCTGCGCCGGCGGGAGGCCGTGCAGGTGGGCGAAGTACTCGTACTGGCTGGGCAGCTTCTCGTTCAGCGCCGCCGTCTGCTCGGCCACCAGCTGGAACTCGCGGTCCGCCGCGGTGCTGTCGAGCTTGCCCAGCACGGGCAGCGGCTGCACCGGCAGCCCGCCCAGGCCGAGGAGGATCGCGCGGTAGGAGTACGACTCGAAGCCGTGGTAGTGCGGGTAGATCGACTCCTGGTCGGGCAGCTTGACCTTCCACTGCTCCAGGCGCTCGGCCAGGCCGTCCGGGATCTCCCGGGTCTTGGTGTCCTTCCAGTACTGGTTGTCGGTGCGCTTCGAGGCGTACCAGTGCAGCACCATGAACTCGCGCAGACCGTCCATGATGTTCGCGGCCTGGCGGTTGTAGGCCTTGCGGAGCTGCTCGTCGGTGTCCTCGTTGCCGACGGGGAAGTTCTTGACCAGCTGCTCGATGCCGTTCTGGATGATGAAGATGCCGGTGGACTCCAGCGGCTCCACGAAGCCGTTGGAGAGGCCGATCGCCACGCAGTTCTTCACCCAGGCGCGCTCGCTGCGGCCGATGCGCATCTTGATGTGGTTGGCGGTGGCGTTCTCCCCCGCCGGGCCGACGAACTCGCGCAGCGTGCGCTCGGCCTCCTCCGGGGTGCTGTACTCGCTGGCGTACACGTAGCCGGTGCCGAGCCGCTCGAACAGCGGGATCGTCCAGATCCAGCCGGCGTCCTTCGCGGTCGCGGTGGTGGCCGGGCGCAGACCGTACTCGGCCATGTCCACCGGCACGCGCAGCGCCACGGCGCTGTCGTTGGGCAGGTGGTTCTGGAACGAGATGAACGGCTCCTTGAGCGCCTGGGCCACCAGCAGGCTGCGGAAGCCGGTGCAGTCCACGAAGAGGTCACCGTGGACGTCGCCCTGCTCGCGGGTGCGGACGTGGTCGATCGCGCCCTGGTCGTTCAGCGCGACGTCCACCACGTCGTCGAGGACGTGCTTGACCCCGCGCGCCGTGCCGAAGCGGGTCAGGAACTTCGACAGCAGCGTGGCGTCGAAGTGGTACGCGTACGGGAACTGCGTGTTCTGCTCGGTGAGGGTGGTGCGGTACTCCTCACCCCGCTCGAAGGTGCTGTCGAAGAGCGAGCCGTCGAAGTAGCGCGGCGAGCGCTCCGTGTCGCACATGTTGGCGATGAGGAAGGAGTCCCGGTCGAAGCGCTCGGTCGGCTGCTTCTGCACCCACCAGTCGGTGAGCGCGAAGCCGTCCACGACGCGGTTGCGCTCGAAGGGGTGGTAGAAGACGTGGCCCGGCTCGCGCCAGTCCTCGAAGCGGACCGCCAGCTTGTAGGTGGCGTGGCACTCGGGCATCCACTCGCGCTCGTCCAGGCCCAGGTAGTTGAAGAAGTGCCGGATCGTGCTGAAGGTGGCCTCACCCACCCCGATCGCGGGCACGTTCTTCGACTCCACCAGGGTGACGTCCACCCGGTCGCCGAACGCCACCTTCAGGTAGGTCGCCGTCATCCAGCCCGAGGTACCGCCGCCGACGATCACCACGCTGTTAGCCATGTAGGTCCCTTTGTCGATTGCTGACGAACGTGTCTGGTCGAGCCTCGCGGAACCACCGGCGCGCAGCCACGTCCTTGACCGACAGGTGAAATTGGGCCGTCAGGGCGCCGCGGCGGTCAGGACCGCAGGTACGTCAGCACGGCCAGCACCCGGCGGTGGCCGTCGTCCTCGGACAGGCCGAGTTTCAGGAAGATGCTGCCGATGTTCTTGGCGACCGTGGGCTGGCTGACGCACAGCGCCGCCGCGATGTTGGCGTTCGTCTTCCCCTCGGCCATCAGCCCCAGCACCTCCCGCTCGCGCGAGGAGAGCCGGCCCAGCGGCTCGTTCATCTGCCCGCGCCGCAACAGCTGCCGGACGACCTCGGGATCGATGACCGTGCCGCCGGTGGCGACGCACTCGATCGCCGCCAGGAACTCGGCCACCCCGCCGATCCGGTCCTTGAGCAGGTAGCCGAGGCCGCCGCGGGAGTGCTCGCCGGACTCCAGCAGCTCGAACGCGTACGCCGTCGCGGCGTACTGGGTGAGCACCAGGACGGCGAGCTCCGGGTAGCGGGCGCGCAGGTCCATCGCCGAGCGCAGGCCGTCGTCGTTGAAGTCCGGCGGCATCCGCACGTCCGTCACCACGATGTCGGGCCGGTGCTCCTCGACGGCCTTGATCAGGTCGCGGCTGTCGCCGACCGCGGCCACGGTCTCGTGCCCGAACCGCTCCAGCAGTTCGACGAGTCCTTCTCGCAGCAGGACGGCGTCCTCGGCGAGCACTATGCGGAATCGGGCGTTCGCCACGGCAGCTCCACGACTAGTTCGGTTGGGCCGCCGGACGGGCTGAGCAGCTTGAGCCTGCCCCCCACCACGGCGACGCGATCGGCAAGGCCCTGCAGGCCGCGGCCGTCCTCGGGCCGCGCGCCGCCCACGCCGTCGTCACCGACGCACAGCACCAGGCGGTCCCCCTCACGGCAGCCCGTCACCCAGGCCCTGCGGGCGCCACTGTGCTTCACCACGTTGGTGAGCGCTTCCTTCACCGCGAAGTACGCCACCGTCTCCACGGCGGACACCAGACGCTCCGGGAGGGTGATGTCGACGTGCACCGGCACCGGGCTCCGGTCCGCGATCTCGGCCACCGCGGCCGGCACCCCGCGGTCGGTGAGCAGCTGGGGGTGGATGCCGCGGATCAGCTCCCGCAGGTCGGCCAGCACGCCTTCGGCCTCCTTGCGGGCCTTGGCCACCAACACCGCACGGTCGGACCGCTCCTCCTCCAGCCCGTGCTCCACGATGCCCAGGGTCATGATCAGCCCGACCAGCCGCTGCTGCGCGCCGTCGTGCAGGTCGCGCTCGATCCGCTTGCGCTCGGCCTCGAACGCGTCCGCCAGCCGGATGCGCGAGCGGGTCAGCTCCTGGACGCGGGCGACGACCTCGGACTCCCGCGGCGCCAGCAGCAGGCGCACGAAGGCCGCCCGGCCCGCGGCCAGCGCGGTCACCAGGTAGGCCGCCGCCGGCAGCAGGACGAGGCCGACGAGCACCACCAGCACCCGGTCGAGCGGGGTGGCGATGTGCCAGTGGCCGAAGACGATGAGCGGGCCGAGGTCGACGAAGGGCTCCAGGAAGGGGGCGGCGATGAGGATGACCACGCTCCCCACCAGCAGGACGCCGCCGAAGTCGATCAGCGGCAGCACGGCCGTCAGCGCGATCGCGTAGCTGAACTCGCGCCAGGTCGCCGCCTCGCCGATGCGCAGCCACAGCCACGCCTTCAGCCCGGGCGCGTCCGGCGCCACGTGCGGGTTGCCGACGCGCTCGGTGTCCACGATCCGCAGGCGCAGGCGTTCCACCGCGGCGACCGGCATGCCGGTCGCCGCGGCCAGGACCACCACCACCATCAGCTGGGCGTAGTCGGGCAGGTTGTCGACGTAGATCAGCCCGTTCATCGCCGCGGCCATGATCAGGAACACGACGGCCCCGCCGCAGGACAGGTAGCCGAGCGACCGCCACGGCCAGCCGGACGTCAGCAGCAGGCGCGGACCGAGGGTCAGCGCCTGCCGGCAGTTCAGCGGGGCCGCGTCCGGCGGGCACGCGTCCGCGCACGCCCGCCGGTCGGCACTCGGGTTCGAGATCACCAAAACGTGACACCAGTGCATATTTCCACGGGCCAAGCCAATACAGGCCGGCACCGACACACAAGGCCGCCGCCAGGTGTTTTCCCTACGATTCAAGGTGGTTGACGACCCCTGAATCGCCGGACCTCGCGGCGGCGCAGTGTGGTGCAGGCGTCACACGATGACGCGCGAGCGGGACTCGGTCGCCGTGTACACCTTGCGGATGTCCCGGATCAGGTTGACCCGCTTCAGCCACCGGTCCGTCCCGTCGTACCTCGGCTGGAACGGCTCCCGCCCGTGGATGACGCGGTAGTTGTCGAGGAAGATGGCGTCGCCGGGCTCCAGCACCACCCGCTCCAGGGCGCCGGTCACGTACGTGTACAGCTCGGCGATGGCCTCCTTCGCCTCCACGTCGTCCTCGTCCGCGGCGCAGGTGTCGTCGAAGTCGATCCGCAGATAGCGCGACTCGGCCGGGCCGAACAGGATCGCGTCGCGGTCCACCGCACCGCTGGAGTGCCCCTGCGGCCCGACGTGCGACTGGTCGGGGCGGTGGTGGAAGCGCTTCTCGGACAGGATCCCGGACAGCCGCGCCGGCAGGTCGAGCCGGTCGGCGCGCACCACGGTGGTGCCGACCTGCTCCTGGTTGCGCAGGCAGTACAGCGCCACGTAGTCGCAGCGGCACTGGTGGAAGGCGTCCTCGGTGTGCAGCGACAGCGGGGCCGTGCTGCTGCCGCTGGTCTCCGAGGTCTCCTTGCCGGGCGCCGGGCACACGTCGTGCACGATGCGGCCGTTCTGCTGGTCGCCCCAGGCGAACGGCTCACCGAGGCCGGCGCTGAGCAGCGTGAGCACGACCTCCTCGCGGAGGCCGGCGCCGGTCTTCAGCGCCATGTCCCAGCCGGTCGGGGTCGGTTCGAGGTCCTGGCGCAGCGGCAGGCCCGAGATCACCGCCACGTCCGTCTCGTCCGCCTGGACCCGCCGGAAGAACTGGCGGACCCGGATCGGCAGCGACTCCGCCACCATCCGGGCGTGCGGGAGGAACTCGGCCGGGTCCCACGGGCCGTACTCGTCGAGCACCTCGTCGACCAGCCAATCGATCTGCCTGCTCTCGTTGGGTTCGATGACGAGCCTTTTCACGCGAACCATCCTTCCGTTCCGCCGGTCGACGGAGTTTGCTGCTGATGAACGTGCCCGGTCGAGCCTCTCGAAAGCGCCGGTGCGCAGCCATGACCTTGACCGACGGGTGAAACTGCTCGGTCAGGGCACGGACTACGCGCGATGCGTCAGGGCGGTGCGGTCGTGGTCCGGGAGCCGCCCCCGCCTGCCGAGGACACCCCCGCAGCGGGCCCGCACGGAAGGTGTGAGAGAGTCGGCCGCCCGAAACGCGAGGAGGAGCCGATGCACGGGAACGGCCCCGGGGGCACGGACGGCCCCGGCGGCGGCCGGGTCCTGGTGGTGGACGACGACGCGGCCATCCGCCGCACCCTGGAACGCGGCCTGCGCCTGAGCGGCTTCACCGTCACCCTCGCCGAGGACGGTGAGACGGCCCTCGCCCGCCTGCTGCCCGCCGCACCGGACGCGCCGGTGCCCAACGCCGCGGACGTCCTCGTGCTCGACGTCTCCATGCCCGGCGTCAGCGGCGCCGAGGTCTGCCGGGCCCTGCGCGCCCGGGGCGACGACATCCCGGTCCTGATGCTCTCCGCCCTGGACGAGCCCGCCGACCGGGTCGCCGGTCTGCAGGCCGGGGCGGACGACTACCTGGTGAAGCCCTTCGCCCTGGAGGAGCTGGTGCTGCGGCTGCGCGCCCTGCTGCGCCGCCGGCCTCCGCAGCCCGCCGACCGCATCCTGTCCGGCCCGCTGACGATCGACCCGGCAACCCGCCAGGCCCACCTCGACGGCCGCGAACTGCGGCTCACCCGGCGGGAGTTCGAGCTGCTCACGCAACTCGCCAGGAACACCGGCATCGTCCTCTCCCGCGAGCTGCTGCTGGAACGGGTCTGGGGGTACGACTTCGAGGTGCGCAGCGACGCCGTGGACACCTTCGTCAGCTACCTGCGGCGCAAACTGGAGGCCGACGGCCGGCCCCGGCTGATCCACACCGTCCGGGGCGTCGGCTTCGTCCTGCGGCTGCCCGGCGGGAACGGGTAGCGGCCGCCGTGAAGCTCTCCACCCGCATCGCCCTGTGGGCCGCCGCCGTCGTCCCGCTGCTGGTCGCGCTGGCCGGACTGCTCCTGCTGCCGCTGGTCGGCCGGGACCTCCGGCACCAGCAGGACACCCGACTGGGCGACCGGGCGGCCGCCGTCCTGCCGAGCGTGCGCGCACTGGTGGCCGCCGAAACCCGGGGCCGCCCCAAGGTCGAGCAGAACCAGCAGCGCAAGGTGCTGGACGCCGCCCTGGACTCGGGGGTACGGGTCACCGCCCAGGACGGCACCGTCCTGTTGTCGGTCGGCCCGCAGCCCGCGGACGGGCAGGCCTTCCCCGCCGCACCCGGCGGGCCCGTCACCGTCCGCGACCGGGGCACGGCCTGGCGGGTGCTGACCGTCCACGTCTCCGGCACCGGAGCCGAAGGCGGCAACGGCACGCTCTGGGTCAGCGAGCCCGGCGGCCTGGCCGGCGACCAGACGGCGGCGGTGCGCCGGCGGGTCCTGCTCGTGGCGGCCGTCTCCGCGCCGCTCTCCGCCCTGATCGGCTTCGCCCTCGCCGAGCGCGCCACCGCACCGCTGCGCCGGCTCAGCCGCCGTGCGGCGGAACTCGACCCGGCTGCCGCCCACTCCCCCGTCGCCACCGGCGCCCCCGCCACCGATACCGGCGTCGCAGGGTCCACCGCGTCGACAGGGTCCGCAGGGTCGACAGGCTTCGCGGCGGAGCGCAGCGGAACCGTCGAGGTGGACGAACTCGCCGCCGCCCTCGCCCTGTTGCTCTCCCGCTACGACGAGCAGGCGCTGCGCACCGCCCAGGCCCTGGAGACCGCCCGCTCGTTCTCGGCCGCCGCCTCGCACGAGCTGCGGACGCCGCTGATGAGCCTGCGCACCAACCTGGACGTGCTCGCCGCCCACCCGAACCTCCCGTCCTCCGAACGGGCCGAGATCGTCGCCGAGTTGCGCGACGACCACACCCGGCTGCTGGACCTGCTCACCGCCCTCGGCACCCTCGCGCGCGGCGACCTCGTCGAGATCGACTCCTTCGCCCCGGTGGACCTCGCCGACCTCGCCGACGCGGCCGCCGCCGACGCCCGGCGCCGCCACCCCGCCGCCGGGTTCACCGTGGAACTCCCGCCCGAGCTACGGGTGTTCGGGTGGGAGCCCGGGCTGCGGATCATGCTCGTCAACCTCCTCGTCAACGCCGCCGTGCACGGGCGGCGCGGCGGGACGGAGCCGGCCCGGGTGACCGTCCGGCTGGCCCCCGCCGGGACGGTCGCGCTGCTCACCGTCGACGACACCGGGCCCGGCATCCCGCCCGGCGAGCGCGAGGCGGTCTTCCACCGCTTCCACCGCCGCCGCGACAGCCCCGGCTCCGGGCTCGGGCTCACCCTGGTCGCCCAGCAGGCCGCGCTGCACCGGGGCACCGTCCGGATCACCGAACCCCTGGGCGGCACCGGCTGCCGGGTGGAGGTCCGCCTGCCACTGCCGACCGCCGACGCGCCGACCGTACGGCTCCCGGCCCGGCGGGACTGGATCGCGGGCGAGGAGCACTGAGTTCCACAGGGAATCCACAAGAAGCCGTCCTACGCTCCCGGCGACCGGGCCGGATCCCGCCGGGTGGGCACCCGCCTGCCGGCCCGGCGCCGGAGACCGTCCACGGCAGAAAGGGACTCCCATGTCCACCCACCGCAACACCTCCGTCCTCGGCGCCCTGGCCCTCGCCGGCTCGCTCCTCGCCGCCGTCGCCGCCGTCCCCGCCCAGGCCGCCACGCCGTCGCCCGCGAGCACGCCCGCGGGCGACGGCGCGAAGGCCATCTGCAAGCGGCTCCCGAAGACCGAGGAGCGCGTCACCAAGGCGCTCACCCGCCTCGGCGGCGACGCCACCGTGGTCGGCTCGGTCGCCCGGCTGCAGCAGCGGGCCGCCGACGCCAAGGCCGCCGGCCACACCGAGATCGAGAAGCTCCTCAACGACCGCCTCACCGCCCGCAAGGCCCTGGTCACCACCCTGCAGACCCGGCAGAACGACCTCCGCTCCGTCGCCACCTGGTGCGCCGGCCACGACCAGGGTGCCTCCAAGTGACCCGCCGCCCGGCCACCCTGCTCGCCGGCCTCGCCCTCGCCGCGACGGCCCTCCTCACCGCCTGCGGCCCCGGCAGCTCCGGCGGCCACGCGGCCCCCGGCCCGGCCGACAGCAGCCAGGTCCAGGACATGCAGCACAAGCTCGACGCCGCCGACTCCGCGGCCACCCAGGCCGACACGGACAGCGCGGCCGACAACGGCTGACGCCGCCCACCCCGCCCGGGCCCAGGGCACGACCCGCCCTGGGCCCGGGTCGTCCGGGTCGCCACTCATCGAGCCGCCGCGGCAGGCTGTTCGGCGTCGCCGACCCCGCCGTCTCGCCCGGGTCCGTCCACCGCGAGGGCGTACGCCGAGGGCTCCGTCGGCAGCTCCGGCAGCCTCGGCTCGGGCAGCACCCGCGCACCGCGCCGCCGCCCAGCCCGCCCCGAACAGCCCCGTCGCGACCAGCCCCGTCGCGGCAAGCCCCGTCGCGACCAGCCCCGTCGCGCCCAGCCGCAACCCCTTGCCGCCCGTGCCGTGCCCGTCCGCCCGGCCGTGAGCGCCGGCAGACACAGCCCCGCGCCCACCGCCACCAGGCCCGCCCACTCGTTGCCCCTCAGGCGCACCCGCAGCACCCGGGCCGCTCCGACGGCCGTCACGGCGAGCGCGGAGGCCGGCGCCGCACATGTCCATCCCCACCCCCACCAGGAACGGACACTGCCGCAGCGCCCCGGCCTCCCACCGCCCGGCCCGGCCCGCGCCGCCGAGGCACAGGCCCGAGGGCGGGGCCGACCAGTCAGCGGAGCAGGTCGGCGAGCAGCAGGTTGGGGTCGGTGCGGGTGAAGTAGGCCGCGCTCGGCACGTAGGCGGTGTCATCCCGGACGGCGACGGAGGTCGGGTTGGACAGGCCGTCGGCGGCGGTGAGCACGGTGTGGTGGCTGCCGTCCGGCTCGACGAGGACGGCCTCACTGGACGGGTTCAGGGTGGCGATCAGGGCGTCGCCGTGCCCGGTGAAGGCGAAGTCGTCGACGCCCGGGAGGCCGCTCGCGCGGACCTCGGCCGGCCCGGCGGCCCCGCAGTCGCCGATGGGGATGCGCAGCAGGTTGCCGCTGTCGGTGTTCGTCACCCAGACGGCGCCGTGGTGCAGCTTGAGGCCGTTGGCGCCGAACGCGGTGACGGGCTTGAGCAGGGCGTCGTCTGACCAGGTCGTGGCGGCGCCGCCGTCCACCGGGATCACGTCGACCACGCCGAGCGCCGAGTCGGCGGTGTAGAGGCGGCCCGCGCACTCGTCGAGGGCGAGGCCGTTCGGCAGGCCGGTGACGGGCAGGGCGGCGATCCGCTCGGGGGTGCCGCCGGGGCGCAGCCGCCAGATGCCGTGCAGGTCGGCGGTGCCGGTGGCGTAGCCGAAGTAGAGGGTGCCGTCGTGGGCGCGGACGATGCCGGTGACGAGCGCGGCACCGATGAACGGGGTTGCGGGGTCGGGCAGGGTGGCGAGGACGGTGAGCCGGCCGTCCGGGGTGACCCGACCGATCTGCCGGGCGAAGGACAGGGTGAGGTCGGCGGAGCCGTCCGGTTCGAGGGCGATGTTCTCGGGCTGCTGCCCCTGGGCCAGGTCGAAGTGGGCGATGATCCGCGGGGCGGACAGCGGCGGAGCTACGGCGACGGCCGGGGTCGCGGCCAGCAGGGCCAGGGCCGCACAGGCCGCCGAGACGAGGCCGGTCGCGGAAACGGCGCCGGCGGCCCTTCCGGTGCGGGACGGATGAACCGGACCAAACGGATGGAACGGACGGAACCGGCGGGGGGATCCGAGCAGGCGGGGCATGGTCTCTCTCCTTGATCGACGTGATCGATGGGGTCGGCGACGGTCGCCTGCCCGTCAGCAGAACACTCCTGACGGAGCGCCACCCCCGCCCGGCCGTCGCGCCGACGGGACCATCCCCCGGTCGGTCGTCCCGTCCGCGCGGCCGGGCGCGTCGCGGAGCTTGGCATCGGCTCCGATCTGTGACGTGGCCCTGTCTAGTTCGTTCCCGTCCTGGTGTGGTGGGATGTTCGGGTCACGGGGTGATGACCGCAGGTGGGGGTGTGTGATTGTGCGCAGTGGACGACTGCTGGGGCTGGACGGGGATGCGGCGCTGCTGGTCGCCGTCGGACTGGTGCGGCTGGGGGCACAGGAGTGGCAGGGTGCGGCCGCCGGGGCGCCGGCCTGGGTGGGCGGCCTGCGGGCGGCCTCCTACGCGGACGCCTGGCTGGCCTTCGACGAGCCGGCGGCGCCCGGGCTGCGGGTGCCGGCGCCCGCGGTGCTGCGGGCGGTCGTCGGACGGGCCGCGGAGCTGGTCGTACGGTCCCGGGCGGGGGACGAGCCGGCCGCGCTGGAGTGGCTGGGCCACCGGTCGGCGGAGGCCCGCGAGCAGGCCCACCGGGACGAGCTGACGCACCCGGCCGAGCCCTGCGCGCTGACCCTGGTGTGGCACGGCGTCCAGGCGGCCGCCACGGGGGCCGGGGCGGACCACGACCGGCGCATCGAGGAGCGGGTCGAGGCGTACGTCCGGGACCGGCACCGCCGCCGGGACACCCTCGCGCTGGTGCTGGGCTGCACTCGGATCGCCGCAACCACGCTGGTGGAGCTGTGCGAGGGCGACCCGGAGCGGGTGGCCGGGTGGCTGGAGGAGGACGCGGCGCGCGCCATGCCGCGCGGCGGCCCCGCGCCGCTGTGGGTGCCGGGGCGGCCCTGACGGCCGCCGCGGCCCCGACCACCGAGCCGCGGCCCCGACCGCCGAGCCCCGACCGCCGGCCGCCTCAGCCGGTGCCCAGCAGCCGGGCGGCCTCGGCCATGGTCGGGCCCAGCGGGAGGTCGAGCCGGAGCGCGGCGAGGTCGTCGCCGCGGGTGGGGCCCTGGTTGACGATGGCGACGGGCAGCCGGGCGCGGGCGGCGCGGCGGACGAAGCGCAGGCCCGACAGGACCGTGAGCGAGGAGCCGAGAACCACCAACGCCGCTGCGGCGTCGACCAGTTCGTAGCAGTGGTCGACCCGGGCGGCAGGCACGTTCTCGCCGAAGAAGACCACGTCCGGCTTGAGCACGCCCCCGCAGTCGGCGCAGGGCGCGACGCGGAACCCCGCGACCAGCTCCGGCCGCAGCTGCGCGTCGCCGTCCGGGCGCAGGACGGCCCCGGGGCGGCGGAATCCCCGGTTCAACTCCTCCAGGCGCTGGTCGAGTTCGGCCCGGGAGCTGGTCCGGCGGCAGTCGAGGCAGACCACCCGGTCCAGTCCGCCGTGCAGTTCCACGGCCTCCCCGGTCCCGGCCGCGCGGTGGAGGCCGTCGACGTTCTGGGTGATGACCGCCGCGACGTGGCCCGACCGGCGCAGCCGCTCCACCGCGTGGTGGCCGGCGTTGGGCCGGGCCCGGGCGAACAGCGGCCAGCCGGTGTGGCTGCGGGCCCAGTACCGGCGCCGGGCGGCCTCGCTGCCGGTGAACTCCTGGTAGGTCATCGGGGTGCCGGTGCGGCGGCGCCCGGTGGCCCCGCGGTAGTCGGGGATGCCGGACTCGGTGGACAGGCCCGCGCCGCTCAGCACCACCGCACCGCGCTGGTCCAGCAGCCGTACGAGGTCGGCCACGCCTGCCGGGGCCGCGGGGTTCGCCGACGGGCTCACCGGGTTCGCCGACGGGCCCGGGGCAGTGGATTCCGACGCCTCCATACCGCCGAGGGTAACCCCGGCCGCGGGCGACACCGGCAGCCGCGGGCACCGGCTGGGGCCCCGGGCTGGGGGCCCGACTGGGCCTCGACTACGGCGTACCCGACGCGAAGCCGACGATCCGCGCCAGGGACGGCTCCCACCCCTCGGTGGTGTCCACGACCAGGCAGGGGGCGTCGGTCGCGATCGGCACCCACGACTCGATCGGCCGCTCCCCCGCCGCGATGCGCCGCAGCAGTTCGGCGTCCGCGTGCACGGCCCGCGAGGGCACGTCCGCGGCCCGGCGGGCGATGCGCAGCCGGGCGAGTTCGGGATCGACGACGCAGCGGACGACCCTCAGGTCGGCCGGCACGGCGAGCGCCTCCAGGCCGGGGCGCCACAGGCGGTCCTGGAAGGCCGCCTCCGCCACCAGGCTCCGCCCGGCCCCGAGGAGTTCACCGATGGTGCGGAAGAACGCGTGCAGCGTCCTCAGGTCCTGGTCCCCTGCGGGCCCGGCCTCGGCAGACTCGGCACCGATCGGCTCGGCACCGGCCATCCGCTCCTTGATCTCGTCCCGGCAGACCAGCGGCCAGTCGAGCGCGTCGGCCAGGGCGTGCGCCAGCGTGGTCTTGCCCGCCCCGGGCGGGCCGCTGACGGCCACCAGTGTCGGACGTCGCATCGTGCCCCCGTCCCGTGCTCGACCAGGAATCCGTGTCGTGCCGCGCGCCAACGCCTCGCCCGTCCGCTCGGCGCGTCCGCACAGCCCCATCATTCTTCCGGGTAAGTCCCGCCGCGGCACTCCGCTCCGCCCTCGGCGTGGACCAGCAGCTGTCGACAGGGCAGATATCCGGCCAACTTGACCGAACCGTACGTCCGTTGAACCGTCTGCCGCTCAAGCTACCCTCTGGTAGCGGAATGTGCGGCCTCCTCCCGCGGGCGGGCAACGCGGGGCCGCCCTCAGCGAGGGAGTGAGCACGTGCGTGAAGAGAAGACAGCCGAGCGCGGCGGCTCAGCCGGCGACCGGCAGCAGGCCCGCAGGCCGTCTCCGGCCGCACCCGCGCCGGCAGTCGGCCTGCTCGGCCTCCAGGCCACGGTCGGCAACGCGGCCGTCGTCCAGATGCTCCGCCGCGGCGGCGAGCTCCCCGGACCCCACGGAGCGGCGGCCGTGCAGCGGTCCGCCGTCCAGTCCGTGCTGCGCAGCAGCGGTCGGCCGCTGGACGAGGCGTCCCGCCTGGACATGGAGGCCCGGCTGGGCGCGGACTTCCGCGACGTCCGCGTGCACACCGGCCCGGCCGCGGCGGCGTCCGCCGCCGAGGTCGGCGCCCGCGCCTACACCAGCGGCAACCATGTCGTGCTCGGCTCGGGCGGTCACGACCGGCACACCCTCGCCCATGAACTCACCCACGTCATCCAGCAGCGCCAGGGCCCCGTCGCGGGCACCGACAACGGCGGCGGCCTCAGGATCTCCGACCCGTCGGACCGGTTCGAGCGCGAGGCGGAGGCCACTGCCACCCGGGTGCTGCGGGGGCCGGCCCCCGGCGAGCCGCGGGCGGCCCAGCCCGGCGACACCGGGGCCGTGTCCGGACCGGCCGCCGTCCAGCGGACGACCCTCGGGGAGGCGCTGCCGGGCCGCGTGGTCCCGCCGGCGGAGCAGCAGGCGTTCCTGGACCTGGCCCAGCGGGTCTGGCAGGGAGCGGACCAGGACCTGGTCCGGGAGACCTGGCGCGGCTTCTTCGGGAGTTTCAGGTCGGAGGACGAGCTCCGGGCGTTCTGCCAGCAGAACAGCACCGCGTTCCAGCCGGCCCTTCCGGCTCAACTCCCGCAGGACGTGAACCAGTTGATCGAACTCGCCGTGCAGTCGCTGCCCGCCGGTGC
Organism: Streptomyces novaecaesareae; assembly: GCF_000716875.1. Taxonomy (GTDB): domain Bacteria; phylum Actinomycetota; class Actinomycetes; order Streptomycetales; family Streptomycetaceae; genus Kitasatospora; species Kitasatospora novaecaesareae. The sequence goes on from NZ_JNWQ01000025.1 coordinate 55,841, forward strand.
GCCGTTCCCGCACCGGGACGGACCCGAGGCCCTCCACTGGTACCTGATGGACGTGGTCCTCGACCCGGCGTACGGGTTCGACGACACCATGGACCTCGCCGCGGAGATCGGGCCCGAGCTGCTGCGCAGGGACATCCTGAACCCCGTCAACTTCGCTTCCTGCTACCCGACGGCCCAGCACCTGTTCCCGATCCTGTCCGGCGTCACGGCCGGCGCGGGCGAGTCCCGCGAGGCACTCTCGCACCGGGCAGCGGACGGGGCCGAGGCCGGCGGCCCGGGCAACGACCGGGAGGTGACCGAGGACGCCGCCGCGTTCCGGACCGCCGTCAACGGGCTCACCTCGGCGATCGGTTCGGCGGCGAGCCAGGGTGCCGAGGCGGTCTTCCGCATCGAGTTCGCCGGCCACGGCTTCACCCTCGTGCTCCGGCGCCCGAATCCGGCGGAGCCTGGCCTGCACATCGAGCTGATCGAGAGCCTCGCGCACGCCAATTCGCTGGACGTCTCCCTCCGGCGGCCGGGCATGCCGGTGGAGGACGTCTGCGTGGCCCTGACGCAGATGGCCGACGACGACTGGCAGGTCAGGGAGCAGGGCGCGGGCCGGCTCGGCTGGAACTCCCACGCCCTGTTCCTCCACAACGCGGGCCGGCCCGGCACCCCTGAGTACCCGGTGTCGTCGTACCCCGGGCAGGACCACGCACGGGAGGGCGAGTACTTCCCGAGGACGAAGATGAAGTGGTGGGCGAACCGGCTGGACCCGGCCGGCCTGGAGAACTGGGCCGCCCAGGGCCGCGAACGCCTCGGCCGGCTGGGGCAGTCGGGGCTGTGACGGCTGGCGCGCGGCCCGCCGTCAGCCCCAGCCAGGCACCGGCGGCAGCGGCCACGGCGGCGGTGTCGGTGTCGGTGTCGGCGCCGACGGGCCGAAGCCGTCCGGCGCGGGGCCGCGGCCGACGAGCCGCCCGGCGGAGCCCCGTACGTCGGCGAGCAGGGCGGCGAGTTCGGCAGGGGTGGGGTCGGCAGTAGGTGTCACGGTCCCATTCTCCCCTTGTTGACGAATCGTCAGCAAGTTACGCGCAGCGCCTTGACGAGGCACGGTCACGGTTCTAGAAAACGTAGTGAGCTCCCGGTCCCCCACCGCACGGGAGCAGCGAAAGGTCGTCTTCTCGCCCCTCACCGAGGAAGAGGCTTTCCCATGCGTTTCAGCCGCCGCCTTGCCGTCCCCGCCGCCATCCCCACCGCCGTCCGCGCCGCCGTCCCCGCTGTCGTCGTCGCGGCCCTCCTCTCCGCCGCAGTGCCCGCCGCCTCGGCGCCCCGAGCCGTCGCCGCCGCGCCGGTGCTCACCGCCGGGAGTGCGGGCGGCGCCGCCGTCGCCCCGGGCGACGCGCTCGCCGCGCCGCTGGCCGGGGGCGCCGTCGCCACCTTCTACTCGACCGCGACCAGCACCACCGGTGTCACCTGCGCCACCTCCGCGCTCTCGGCCACGGTGCTGACCAACCCGGCGGCCCCGGGCTCGGCCACCGAGTCGCTGACCGGGCTCACCTTCGGCTCGTGCACCAGCAACGTCACCGGCGTCACGTCGGTGCGCAGTCTGACCGTCGGCAACCTCCCGTACGGTCTGACCGTCTCCGACGGCCCGGGGCTGCCGGTCACGCTCGGCGGCGGCTCCGCCGGGACGATCCAGGCCACCGCCGTCCTCAACAGCTGGTTCGGCACCATCACCTGCACCTACCAGCTCAGCGGCGCGTTCACCGGCAGCGCCGACAACACCGCCCACAGCCTGGCCTTCCGCAACGAGCACTTCGCCAGGAGCGGCGGCTCGACGCTCTGCCCCGGCGACGGGTACTTCTCCGCGACGTACGGCCCGGTGGCCGACACCTCCCAGCCGGGCGGCCCGGCGGTGTACGTCAACTGACCGGCAGCCGGGGGCGCGGCCGTGCCGCAGGACCGCGCCCCCGGCCCCCCGTCAGCCCGCCAGTTCCTCCCGCAGGCGGCGGGCGGCGCCGACCAGGCTCGCCAGCGAGGCCTCGGTCTCCAGCCAGCCGCGGGTCTTGAGGCCGCAGTCGGGGTTGACCCAGAGGCGGTCCGCCGGGATCGCGGCGAGGCCGGCGCGCAGCAGCTCCACGGCTTCCCCGGCGCTCGGGACACGCGGGGAGTGGATGTCCCAGACGCCGGGCCCGACCTCGCGCGGGTAGCCGGCCCCGGCCAGCTCGCCCGCGACCTCCATGTGGGAGCGGGTGGCCTCCAGGGAGATGACGTCCGCGTCGAGTTCGTCGATCGCCGCCATGATCGCGCCGAACTCGGCGTAGCACATGTGGGTGTGGATCTGGGTGTCGGCGCGGACGCCGGAGGTGGCGAGGCGGAAGGCCTCGGTGGCCCAGTCCAGGTAGGCCGGGCGGGAGGCGGCGCGCAGCGGGAGGGTCTCGCGCAGGGCGGGCTCGTCGACCTGGACGACGGCCGCGCCGGCGGCCTCCAGGTCGGCGACCTCGTCGCGCAGGGCGAGGGCGACCTGGCGGGCGGTGTCGCCGAGCGGCTGGTCGTCGCGGACGAAGGACCAGGCGAGCATGGTGACGGGGCCGGTGAGCATGCCCTTGACCGGGCGGTCGGTGAGCCCCTGGGCGTAGCGGAACCAGTCGACGGTCATCGGGTGCGGGCGGGAGATGTCCCCGGCGAGGACCGGCGGGCGTACGTACCGGGTGCCGTAGGACTGCACCCAGCCGTGCCGGGTGGCCAGGTAGCCGGTGAGCTGTTCGGCGAAGTACTGGACCATGTCGTTGCGTTCGGGCTCGCCGTGCACCAGGACGTCCAGTCCGGCCTTCTCCTGGAAGGCGATGACCTCGCGGACCTCGGCCTCGATGCGCTCGCGGTAGGCGGTGGCGTCGATCCGACCAGCCGTCAGGTCAGCCCGGGCGACCCGCAGTTCGGTGGTCTGCGGGAAGGAGCCGATGGTGGTGGTCGGCAGCGGCGGCAGGGCGAGCCGGGCGCGTTGGGCCGCGATCCGGACGGGGTAGGGCTGGGCGCGGCGGGTGTCGGCCCCGGTGACGGCGGCGGCGCGGGCGCGCACCGCCGGGTCGCGGGTGATCGGCGAGTTGGCGCGGGAGGCGAGGTCGGCGCGGTTGGCGGCGAGGTCGGCGGCGATCGCGCCGGTGCCCTCGCGCAGGCCGCGGGCGAGCAGCGCCGTCTCGGCGGCCTTCTGCTGGGCGAAGGCGAGCCAGCGGGCGATCTGCGGGTCCAACTCCCGTTCGGCGGCGGCATCCAGGGGGACGTGCAGCAGTGAGCAGGACGGTGCCACGTCGATCCGGTCGGCGAGGCCGAGCAGGGTGGCCAGGGTGGCGAGCGACTTCTCCAGGTCGTTGATCCAGACGTTGCGCCCGTCGACCACCCCGGCCACCAGGCGCTTGCCGGGCAGGCCCCCGGCGGCCGCGAGGTCGTCGAGGTTGCCGGCGGCTGGTCCGGTGAAGTCCAGTGCCAGGCCTTCGATCGGGGCCTTGGCGAGGACGGGCAGGGCGGCGCCGAGCCGGTCGAAGTAGCTCGCGACCAGCAGCTTCGGCCGGTCGGTGAGGGCGCCGAGGTCGCGGTAGGCGCGGGCCGCGGCGCCCAGTTCGGCCGGGGTGCGGTCCTGGACCAGGGCGGGCTCGTCGAGTTGCACCCAGTCGGCGCCGGCGGCCTTCAGCTCCCCCAGCAGCTGTGCGTAGACGGGCAGCAGCCGGTCCAGCAGGGTGATCGGCTGGAAGTCCTCGGCCACCCCGGGGGCGGGCTTGGCGAGCAGCAGGTAGGTGACGGGGCCGAGGAGGACCGGCCGGGCCCGGTGGCCGAGCGCGAGCGCCTCCCGCAGCTCGCCGACCTGCTTGGCCGGGTCGGCGGCGAACACCGTGTCCGGGCCCAACTCCGGGACCAGGTAGTGGTAGTTGGTGTCGAACCACTTGGTCATCTCCAGTGGCGCGACGTCCTGGGTGCCGCGCGCCATGGCGAAGTAGCCGTCCAGCGGGGCGGCTTGGAGGGCCGTGCGGTGGCGGGCGGGGATCGCGCCGACGGCCACGGTGGTGTCCAGCACGTGGTCGTAGAGCGAGAAGTCGCCGGTCGGGACCTCCTGGATCCCGGCCTCGGCGAGCTGCTTCCAGTTCTGCCGGCGCAGGTCGGCGGCGGTGGCCAGCAGGGCGTCGGCGGTGACGCCGCCCTTCCAGTAGCCCTCGATCGCCTTCTTGAGCTCCCGGCCCCGGCCCTGGCGGGGGTAGCCGTACACGGTGGCCCGGGTTGCCGCGGCTGCGGACTTCGCTGTCAACGGACTCTCCTTCGCGAGTCTTTCTCCATGGATCCCGGGGACGGGAGGAGGGCGCGAAGGGGTGACGAACCGGACGGCGGCCGCCGCTGACGCGCGGGCCCGATCCGTCCGATGTGTACGCCGACCCGCCCTGGAGGGTCACCGGGATCTCCGCGCGCGATCGGTCGCACGCGGGCAACGGGCAGGTCTTCGGACTCGCGGGCGCGCCCACCCTGTCAAGGGCGGACACCTACTGGCCGTCGCTTCCCAGGCCCGGCCGGGCCCAGTGCGTATGACGGCGGTCGTTCCCGCTCACCGCTGCGGGGCAGTCCCGGATTCCCACCGGGTTCCCTCTTGCGACGCGCCTGCCTGGCGGACAGGGCGAACCAGCTGCCCTGCCACCTTAGGGCGGGTACGGCGTTCCGGACAGCGAGATCCGCGAACTCGTCCGGAGGGTGAGACGCCGATGCCCTGGTCGACCCAGGGCATCGGCGTCTCAGGGCATCGGCATCTCAGGGCATCGGCGGTCCCAGGGCCGTGGTTGCTCAGGACCCTGCCGGCACTGCCTCCCGGTGCCGCCAGCGCACCCGGTCCTCAGCGGCGGCCCCCCGGACCGCCCGTGCCGGGGCCCGGTGGTCCGCGCAGGAGAGCACCAGCATCTCGTTGTCCCCCGGCTGGAACTCGTACCGCACCCGTTCCACCCGGCTCGGGATCCCGAGGCCCGCCAGCTCCTCGCGCAGCCGCTCCAGCCCCGGGTACCGGGCCCCGGTGTCGTACACCATCAGCGGGAACAGCCGGACTTCGCGGCGCGCCACCCGGGCCAGGTCCAGCAGCGCCGCCCGGTGGAACTCCTCGTCCAGCCGGTTGCCGTAGGAGAAGATCAGGTGTGAGCTGAGCACCAGGTCGAACGAGTCGTCGGCGAAGGGGAGTTCGGGCAGCGAGCCGGCGACGTAGCGCTCCGGGCGGGCGGTGATGTCGGCCCGGAAGTCCCGGGCGTTGGCGGTCCACTGGCGGATCATGTCGTCCACGTCGGTGTACCAGCTCCACGGGTGGCCGGCCGTCTCCCGCACCAGGAGCTCGCGCTTGAACACCGTCTCCCGCTCCACCAGCAGGCCCAACTCCTCCCGGTGGTGGGCGTACTGGCGGTCCACGGCGACCGCATCGATGCCCCGGCGCCCGGCTTCGGCGACGAAGCTCGCCGCGCCGCCGGGGCAGTCCAGGACGCGCTGCTCCAAGTCCCGGTCGGTGAGCGCGAACATCGCCCGGTACTCCTCGAAGGACCGTGCGCTGACCAGCACGGTTCACCCCCTCCCGACGAACGGCATGGTGGTCGGCAGTACCACCAGGGACTGGATGTTGGTGTCCGGCGGCTGCGCGGCCATCAGCACCAGGGCCTCGGTGAAGCGCTCCACCGGGATGGTCGCCTCCACCGCCGTCGTCCCGTCGGCCTGCATCGCGGCGGGCTGCGGCGCGCCGTCGACGGGGGCGACGTTGCCGACGTCGATCTGCCCGCAGGAGATGCCGTACGGGCGGCCGTCCAGGGCGAGCGCCTTGGTGAGCCCGAGGACGGCGTGCTTGGCGGCCGTGTACGCGACGGAGTTGGGGCGCGGCACGTACGCCGACGGCGCGCCGTTGTTGATGATCCGCCCGCCCTGCGGGGTCTGGGTGCTCATCACCCGGAAGGCCTCGCGGGCGCAGAGGAAGCCGCCGGTGACGATGGTGTCGAGCACCCGGTTCCAGTCCTCGAACGGGGTCTCGGTGATCGGCCGGCGCGGGGCGGCGGCGCCCGCGTTGTTGAACAGCAGGTCCAGCCGGCCGTACCGGTCCTGGACGGTGTCGAAGAGCCGGGCGACCTCCTGCGGGCTGCGGATGTCGGTCGGGACGGCCAGCACCCGGGAGCCGGCCGGGCCGGCGATGGCGGCGGTCTCCTCCAGCGCGTCCTTGCGCCGCCCGGCCACGGCGACGGTCCAGCCGGCCTCAAGCAGGGCCAGTGCCGACGCCCGGCCGAGGCCGCTGCCTCCGCCGGTGACGATCGCCACCCGCCCGTGCGGTTCGCTCAACGCGCCCATTCTTCCCCCTCGTTGACCCAGACTCGCAGCATCCGCCGGGCGTACGGCCCGGGTTCGTCGACGTACGGCGAACGCCCGTGCAGCACCCGGCTGTTGCGGATGATCAGCAGGTCGCCGGCGGCCATCGGCAGCCCGAAGGCGATCTCCGGCCGGTACAGCACCTCGTCCAGCACGCCCAGCGCCTCCCACTGACGGTCCGTCAACTCCGGTCCGCCCCGGTCCGGGGAGGAGCGGACGGTGCGGGTCTGGTAGTAGCAGCCGACCGTCCCCTCCTTCTGGTGGTAGAGGATCGGGGTCACCACCACCTGCGGGCCCGCCCGGCCGGACCGGTCGAAGGTCCAGTCCTCGCAGAGGGTGGCGAGGGCGTCCGGCCGCTCCCGCTCGATCAGGTCGTGGACGTGCCGCGCGCTCGCCAGCTTGGTCAACCCGCCGCCGTCGAAGGCCGGTCGCAGACACAGCAGGACGAGCAGGTCGCAGGTGTCGCAGTGGAAGCCGAGCTCGGTGTTGCCGTCGCCGTCCTGGTCGTGCAGCACCGAGGTGAGGTCGCCGCGCCCGTTCTGCGGCACGATCCGGCCGTAGTCCCCCAGCAGGAAGGACAGCACCTCGGTGATCCGCTCCTCCGGGTGCGCCGGGTCCACCAGGCCGCCGATGTGGGTGATGCCGACCGAGGCGACGGCGTCCCGGACGAAGTCCCGCAGTCCGGCACGCACCGGCTCGGCCGCACCCCACCGTCCGGCCTGCGCGTCGGCCCACAGCAGCAGCCGCTCCACCTCCCCCAACGGGAGCGACCACAAGTGCCGCCGGGCCTCCAACTCCAGGCTGCTCCAGCCGATTTCCGTCACCGCATCCATGTCTCCTCCTCCTCGCCGACCGCCGGCTCCCTGCCCACTCCCCGCCGACTCCCTATCCGCCCCCTACCCCGGCTCGCTACCGGCTCCCGGCCGCGACGGCCTTCGTCCAGAGCTCCAGCGCCTCGTCGACCTGACCGGCCGTGACCACCAGCGCGGGGATCATCCGGACCACGTTGAGGTGGATCCCGCAGAGCAGGAGCAGCAGCCCATGCTCGGCCGCCGGGCCCGGGCGAGCATCCTGCGCCAGTACGGCTTCACCGGGCGCCAGCGCGCGCCGACCTGGCAGTAGGAGGCGTCGATGAAGTACCGGGGCCGGCCCGTCGGGAGCGGGCCTGCGGGTGTGGAACAGCGCCGAGTTGAGCAGCACGGTCGATCCTGGCGGCAGCCGGTCGATCACCACCTCGCCGGGCAGTTCCGCCGTGCCGTGGTGGGCGAAGGCGGACTTGCCGAAGGCGCCCCGGTGCGAGCCGGGCAGTACGGACAGGCTGCCGACCTTCTCGTCCAGTCCGCCGAGGTAGTGCAGTGCGTGGACCATCAGCAGCGACGCGTCGGAGCGGTCGTTGGGCTCGCAGTCGTGGTGCCAGGGCTTGCCCGGGATCCCCGGTTCCTGGCGGTCGCTGTGCAGGTGGTGGAAGACGAAGGACGGCCCGAGCAGGCGGGTCAGCGTCCACAACAGCGGTGGGTGGGTGAGCAGTTGGCCGTGCGCCGGCAGTTCCAGTTCCAGCAGCGGGGGCGGCGCGTGCCGGGCGGGGTCGGCGCAGGCGGCGATCGACCGGGCCCGTAAGCGCCCGTCCACCCACCGGTCCACCTCGGGGACGAGCCGTTCGCGCAGCGATTCCGGCACCAGGCCGGGCAGGACCAGGTACCCGGACTCCAGGAACTGGCGGTGGTTCTCGATGTCGAGGGTCTCAGGCCCTCCGGACGACAAGGTCACCGAACCGACCTCCTCCTTCCGTTCTGCGGGACGAACAACGGGACGTGGCACGAGCAGGGAGGCACGCGGGTTCCATCCCAGACCTCGGGTGGCGGCGGAACACCCGTCACAGTCGTCACAGCCGCCACGGCTGAATCGCGATCACCACGAAGAGACACGCCTCGATCACGCAAGGTAGTCCGCCCCAGGAGTATGAGCCGGTCTTCGCGTCCACGACAAGACCAATGCCAACTCATGGACACCTTCCCGCCACCGTGCCGTTCAGCTCCGGCCACCAGTCGATTCCTCCCCCGCGGATCACTCCGGCCCCGTTGCGCCCCGGTGATTCGCCGCCGGAACAGCGGATACGGCAGAGTGAGCCCATGAGCTCGGACACCCGGAGTCACGAAGCAGCCGGCCGGATGGGCCCGTCGGCCCGTCGACGCCCGGTCCAACAGCGCAGCCAGGAACGGTACGGCCGCATCCTGGACGCCTGCGCCGAGCTGCTCGACGAGGTCGGGGCGACCGCGCTCACCACCAAGCAGGTCGCCCAGCGCGCCCAGGTGCCGATCGGCACCCTCTACCAGTTCTTCGCCGGCAAGGAGGACCTGTTGGCCGCGCTCGCCGGCCGCAACCTCGACCAGTACCTCCGGCGCCTCGACGCCCGGCTGGCCGCCGCCGCGCCGGTCGGCCCGGCCACCTTCACCGACCTCGCGGTGGAGGAGTTCGTGGCCATGAAGCGCGCGGTGCCCGGCTTCGGACAGGTGGACTTCGGCCTGGCCGGCCCGGCCGTCCCCGCGGGCGTGCGGGACGACCGGCACCTGCTGGACACCGGCGTGGACAACAACACCGCCGTCGCCCTGCGCCTGCAGGCCCTCGGCGGCGACATGTTCCGGGCGGAGGACCCGGCGGCCACCACGCTGACCCTGCGGGTCGCCCTGGAGGCGGCCGACGCGGTGCTCAAACTGGCCTTCCGCGGGGACCCGAACGGCGATCCGACCCTGATCGCCGAGTGCAAGCGGTTGGTCCGCGGCTACCTCGCGCAACAACTGCCCGCCCGCTGAGGCACGGCCCGAGAATCCCACCCGTCCCGTGCGCCCTGGGCCTGTCTTCGAACTCCCGCAGGCGGGAGTTCGAAGACAGGCCCTCCGCCGTTGCGAGCCCGCCGCGCCCGCAGCACAGTGGATAGCGGAACGGCCGCGGAGGCGGCCGCCACGGGCCGAGGACACGACCCGAGGACACGACCCGAGGAGCAGAGCATGCACGCAGCGGTAGGTGACCAGCTCCACATCCACAGCAGGTCGGTGGGCATGGTGGACCAGAAGGGCGAGATCGTCGAGGTGCGCGGCGCCGACGGCCAGCCGCCGTACGTGGTCCGCTTCGAGGACGGCCACGAGGGCCTGATCTACCCCGGCCCCGACTGCAACATCGAACCCGCCAAGACCCTCCGGGCGGACCGCTGACCCAAGCCCCCGCCACCCCGCGGCCCGACCGCGCGAGGTGGTGAGGAGCGGTGTCCGCATCCACGACCCCGCTGCCCGGGGCACTCGCCGGGCTCGCGCCACTGCTGGACCACTACGGGTACCTCGCGGTGGCGCTGCTCGTGCTGCTCGACAACTGCGGCATCCCGGTGCCCGGGCAGACCATCCTGGTGCTCGCCTCGGTCTACGCCGGCGCCGGGCACCTCGACTTCGCCGCCGTCCTGCTGATCGCGACCGTCACCGCCGCCCTCGGCAACAGCCTCGGCTACCTGATCGGCCGCACCGGCGGGCGCGCCTTCGTCCACCGCTGGGGCCGCTACGTGCTGCTCACCCCGGCCCGGATGGAACGCGCGGACGGCTTCTTCGCCCGGCACGGCGGCAAGGTCGTCACCGTCGCCCGCTTCGTCGACGGGCTGCGCCAGACCAACGGCATCATCGCCGGGACGACCGAGATGCCCTGGCGCCGCTTCCTGCCGTTCAACCTGCTCGGCGCCGTGCTGTGGGCGGGCGCCTGGGGCACCTTCGGCTACCTCGCCGGGGCCAACATCGGCGCCGTGTACCGGACGGCGATCCGCTACCAGCTGTGGTTCGCGATCGGCCTCGGGGTGCTGGTCGCCGCCTTCCTGCTCCGCCAGGTGCTGCGCTACCGGCGCCGGCGCCGCGCGGACGCCGACACCGATTCCGACGCCGCCCCTCACGAGGACGAGGCCCCGGGCGAGGACGCGGCCCCGGGCGAGGAGGCGGACGAGGCCTAACGCAGCGGGAACACCTCGAACGGCACCGCGAAGCGCGTCCCCAGCCGGCTGCCCGCGCCCCGGCCGAAGCCCTCCAGGAACTCCCGGGCGTCCGCCATGTCCCCGCCGAGCCCGGCCAGGTACGCCTTGTGCTCCGCCAGCGAGGCGACGCCCCGGTCGAAGTGCTCGGTGGTGTCCACCGCGTGCTTCGACTCCGGCGAGGCCACCGCCCAGATCTGCCGCACGCCGTTCCACGGCTCGTGGCCCTCCGCCAGCAGCTCGCGGAACACCCAGCGGTTCCCGGCGTCCCGGACGCCGTCCAGGGCGGCCCGGCCGACCGCGATGTGGTCGGCCTGGTTGAGGAACACCCCGCCGTAGGTCTCCCGGAAGTTGCTGGTGATCACGATGTCCGGGCGGTGCCGGCGCACCACCCGGGCGATGTCCCGGCGCAGCGGCAGCCCGTACTCCACCACGCCGTCCGGGTGGCCGAGGAACTCGACGGTGTCCACGCCGACCACGCGCGCCGAGGCGATCTGCTCGGCCTCCCTGAGCGGCCCGCACTCCGCCGGGTCCGTCGAGTCGATCCCGGCCTCCCCGCTGGTGACCATCACGTAGACCACCTTCTTGCCCTGGGAGGTCCACCGGGCGACGGCCGCGGCGCCGCCGTACTCCATGTCGTCGGGGTGCGCGACGATCGCCAGCGCGGTCTGCCAGTCCTCGTCCACGGGCTCGAAGGGCGCGGGGGCCTGCTCGGTCATGCTGCTCGTCCCTCTCGGTGCGGCTCACGGTCGTACGGACGTACGGCCGTACCACCGGTGACTCTAGAAGACCCGTGTCCCCCACACCTCGTCAGACACCCGCCCGCCTGCGGCGCTTGCCCCTGACGCAAGGGTCAAGGGTTAGCGTCCGGGCGCCCGACAACGGGCTTCCCCTTCTCACCAGGAGCGCCGCCGTGTCCCTGCCCACCACCGCCCGTGTCGTCCGACTGACCGCCGAGCCGCGCGGGCTGCCCGTGCCCGGGGACTTCACCGTGGCCGACGAGCCGCTGCCGGCGCCCGAGCCCGGCCAGGTGCTGGTCCGCAACAGGGCGTTCCTGGTCTTCCCGGCGCTGCGCACGGTGATCGGCGGCGCGGGCACCGGCCTGCTGGTGCCGCACGTCAAGCCCGGCGAGGCACTGTTCGGTCCCGCCCTCGGGGAGGTGCTGGCCGCGCCGGAGCACGGGCCGCTGCGCCCGGGCGACCTGGTTACCCACATGCACGGCTGGCGGGACCACGCGGTGGCGGACGCCGCGCAGTTCACCCCGGTCGAAGCGGACTTCCCGCTGCCGATCGCCCTGGTCTCCGCCGCCTCGGCCGGCTACGGCGGGCTGACCCGCAGCGCCGAGGTGCGCCCGGGCGACGTCGTGCTGGTGACCGGCGCGGCGGGCGCGGTCGGCTCGCTGGCCGGGCAGATCGCCCGACTCCTCGGCGCCGCCCGGGTGATCGGCACCACCCGCTCGCCCGCCAAGGCCGAGCGGCTCACCGCCGAACTCGGCTACGACGCCGTACTGGTGCCCGGCGCACGGCCGTTCGCCGAGCAACTGGCCGAAGCCGCCCCGGACGGCCTCGACGTCGTCCTGGACCTGGTCGGCGGCGAGCAGCTGACCGCCGCCGTGGACGCGACCCGCCGGGGTGCCCGGTTCGCCGTGGTCGGTGCGCTGTCCGGGCAGCTCGACCCCGGGCTCCAGGGCGGCAACTCCCCTGCGGTGATCGACAGTTTCCGGATCGTCACCCTCGGTCTGAGCGTGCGCGGCTTCACCCTGCTCGACCACCCGGGTCTGGAGACCGAGTGGCGCGAGCGCCTCGGCACCTGGCTGCGCAGCGGGGAACTCACCTTCCCGTGGACGCCGGTCGCGGGCATCGATCGGGCCCCGCAGGCGTTGTCCCGGGTGTTCACCGGCGACACCTTCGGGGCGACCATCGTGGAGCTCTGAGGACGGAAGGGGCGGGTATGCGGATCGGCGACGCGGCGGCAGCGGCGGGCACCACCCCCAGAGCGCTGCGCTTCTACGAGCAGCGCGGCCTGCTCCGCCCGCCCGCCCGCACCGCCTCCGGCCAGCGCGAGTACGGCCCGTCCGACGTCGCCCGGGTCCGGGTGATCCGCCAACTCCTCGCCCTGGGCCTGACGGTGGACGACCTGGCCAGCCGGCCGTACCGACTGGACCTCCTGGCCGAGAACCCACCACGCCGCTGCACGGCCGACCCCGGCCCGGAGACCTACGCCCCGGTCGTCACCGCCCGCCTCGCCACCCTGGACGCCGAGATCGCCCGGCTGACCGCACAGCGGGACCGGCTCGCCCGGCACGCCGCCACGAACGGAGCGGACGTGCCGGGCGAGGGCTGACGGGCGGATCAGGTCGGGTCGAGGGCTGACGGGCGGGTCAGGTGGGGTCGGCGGCCAGGACGCCGGAGGTGGGGGCCTCCTGGGGGGCGGGCCAGGTGATGCGGGTGGCGCAGAGGGAGACGATCGCGGCGGAGGCGGCGACGGCGGCCATGCCCCAGACGAGGCTGGTGGCGCCCGCGATGAAGCCGATCACGGCGGGGCCGGCGAGCAGGCCGGTGGTGCCCATCGCGGCGACCAGGGAGAGTGCGTCGGCGCCCTGGCGGGCGGCGGCGACGTAGACGCACGGGGTCACCGCCGCCACGCCGAGGCCGACGCAGGCGAAGCCGAGCAGGGTCGGCACGACGCCGCCGACCAGCAGGGCGAGGGCGAGGCCGAGGCCGGCCAGGACGCTGCCGGTGCGCACGATGCGGCCGTCGCCGAAGCGGGTGCGCCAGCCGTCGGCGAAGATCCGGGCGCACACCATCATCACCGAGACGACGGCGATGCCCATCGGGGCGAGTCCGGCGCCCGCGTCGACGACGTCCTTGAGATAGAGCGCCGACCAGTCGTTCATGGCGCCCTCGGTGACGGTGCCGAAGACCATGGCCAGGCCCATCCAGAGCGTCGCGACGGTCGGCAGGACGAAGCCCCGGCGCTGCTTCTCCTCCCCCGGCGCGGCGGTCTCCTGCGGGCCGTCCGCGAGCAGCCCGGGCCGGGCGGCGAGGACGAGGACCGCGAGCAGGACGGCGGCCAGGCCGAAGTGCACCGCGAGGGTGCCGGTGAACGCGTTGACACCGGAGGCCAGCAGGGCGGCCAGCAGCGATCCGGCGCTGAAGGTGGCGTGCAGCCGGGACATGGTGGTCCGCTCGAAGCGGGCCTCCAGCGCCGCGCCCTGGGCGTTCATCGCGACGTTGAGGCAGCCGACCGCGACGCCGTCGCAGAACAGCACCAGCAGCGTGACCGGGTAGTTCGGCACCACCGACAGCGCGAGCAGGACGGCGCCGAGTGCGAGCGCGGACAATACCGAGAGCAGGCGGGAGCCGAGCCGTCGCATCAGCACCGCCACCAGGGGGAAGGACACGGCCGCGCCGATCCCGCAGGTCATCAGCAGCAGGCCGATCTGGGCCTCGCCCAGGTCGAGCCGGGTCTTGAGCGCGGGCACCCGGGAGACCCAGGTCGCGTACTGGAATCCGAGGACGAAGAACAGTGCGCCGATGGCCAGTTGGGACCGGCGGAAGTCGTCGCGGACGGGGGACATCGGCATCAGCCCACTTCGGCTCTGGGTTGGGGCCCGGGGGTCGGGTCGGTGGAGTGCGGCAGCGGCCGGGCCGGGACGCCGGCCAGCGGCATCGCCATGTAGACCGCCCGGGGGCCGTAGCTCGCGGGCAGGTCGATCTCGGGCCGGGCGCGGTAGCCCAGCGGGGTCCACAGCACGTGCGAACCGCGGACGGCGACCAGCGAGATGGTCCGGTGGCCGGCCGCCCGGGCGGTGTCCTCCAGGTGCCGCAGCATCCGGTGGGACAGGCCCCGGCCGCGCAACTCCTCGGCGATCACCAGGTCGTGGGCGTGCATGTTGCCGGGAGGCGTCTCCTCCGCGGCCCCGTTCCCGCTCTCCTCGCTGCGGCTGAGGTCCGGGCAGCGGAACAGCGGGTACGGCAGGGCGAGCAGGTAGCCGCCGAGGCGGCCCGCGTGCTCCAGTACGAAGCAGGTGTCCGGCGAGGCGCGGTGCCGGGACTTCAGCGCCTCGCGGCCCTCGGACAGGCCGCTGGCGGCGTAGGCGCGCTCCTCCAGCGCGACCACGCCGTCCCAGTCGTCCTCCCGGAGCAGCCGGATCCGGGTGTCGGTCATGCGGTGCCTCCGTCGGGGCCGTGGCCGGCATCGCGCTTGCCCGCGCTGCCGCCGATGCAGGTGTGGGGCAGCGGGGCGAAGCCGTTGAACCCGCGGGTCGCGTAGGCGGTGGCGTACGCGCCGCAGGAGTGGATCCAGACCGGGTCGCCGGAGCCGAGCGTGTGCGGGACCCGCACCAGGCCGCCGTCCTGGGCGTACGCGTCGTCGCTGTCGCAGGTCGGGCCGGCCACCACGGCGTTGACGAACTGGCCGCCGGGGTGGGTGGGGAACTCCAGGCGGTACTGCAGCTGGTCCATCTCGTACAGGCCGTTGAACTTGCCGCAGCTGAGGTAGAGCCAGTCCTCGCGGCCGCCGTCGAGCCGGTGGCGGGAGGTGAGCCGGGCGACGTGCGCGCGGATGGCGCCGTGGTCGGCGACCAGGTGGCGGCCGGGCTCGACCAGGAACTCCAGCGGCCCGGCGTTGACGGCGCGCAGCCGGTCCATGCCCTCGCGGATCACCGCGAACATCTTGTCCAGCGGCGGGTCGAGCGGCCGGCCGCTGCGGTCGAGGACGCCGAGGGCGGGCAGGCCGCCGCCGAGGTTGATCCGCTCCGGGGTGATGCCGCGCCAGTTGAGCGCCTCCAGTACGGCGGCCAGCGAGTCCACGGCGGCGCCCCAGGCCTCGGCGGTCATCTGCTGCGAGCCGACGTGCACGGACAGGCCGGAGGGCACCAGCCCGGAGGTGCGGGCTTCGTCGAGCACCCGCAGGGCGTCCTCGGGCGAGCAGCCGAACTTGTGGCTCAGGCCCCACAGGGCGCCGTCACCGGTGGTCGCGATCCGGCAGAACACCCGTGCGCCGGGGGCGTGTTCGGCGATCGCGGCGACGTCCTCCAGGCTGTCGGTGGCGAAGTCGCGCACGCCCAGCCGGTAGGCCTCGGCGATGTTGCGGTCGGACTTGATGGTGTTGCCGTAGTGGATCAGCTCGGGCGGGACGCCGGTGCGCAGCGCCTGGGCGATCTCCTGCGGGCCGGCCGCGTCGAAGCCGGAGCCGAGGGCGGCGAGGTGGCCCAGCACCTCGTCGACCGGGCAGGCCTTCATCGCGAACCGTACGGCCACGCCGGGCAGTTCGGCGCGCAGGGCGGCGTACTGGCCGCCGATGCCGTCCAGGTCGTAGATGATCCGGTCGTCGGTGGCGGCGGCGAGGGCGGCGCGCAGCGCGGTGCGGTCGTGCGGGTCGGAGTGCGGGTCGGGGTGGAGTGCGCGGGTGTGGACCGCGGTCTCGGTCGGGGCGCGGTGGGTGGGCGGCGCGCCCGCTGCCCGGCGCGCGGCCTGGTGCGGCGCCCGATCTGCTGCCTGGCGGGTCTCGCGAGTCTGGTGGGTCTGGTGGGTCTGGTGGGTCTGATGCGTCTGGCGTATCACGTAGTGCTCCCGGTCCTCCGGCTAGTGCGGCAGCCGGTCGGCGGGGGTGGCCTTGCTCGCCCGCACCAGCGGGCCCCACGCGTCGATCAGCAGGGCGAAGTCCTCGATGTCCGCCTGCGCCTCGTCGAGCAGGCGTGCTCGCCGGGGTGCCAGGTGGTCGGCGAACTCGGCGTACTTCCCGCCCAGTCGCCGGTAGCAGCGGTCCAGTTCGGCCAGCCGGCGGTGGTTCTCCGCGCGGTCCGTCGCGGCGCTGCGGCGGGCGGCGTCGGCGATCGCCTCGGGGCGGACGCGGTGGTGCCCGTCCAGCAGGGCCTCGCCGGCTTCGGTCATCTCGGTGTAGACCGGGTGGAGGTAGAGCATGGAGAGCAGGAACTTGGCGTAGCGCAGCTGGTAGGCGGTGAAGCCGGGGCCGGTGCGCCGTTCCGGGGTGTAGTAGTTGACGATGTGGCGGTTGTGGGTGACGCCGGGCAGGGTGGCGTCGTACACCAGGTGGTGCAGGAAGTAGTCGCTGCCGATGGTCTCGGTGGCGGGCGGCAGCGGTACGCGTTCGTACACCTCGTGGTCGAGGCCGATGTTGCACATGTCGATGTGCCAGATGCCGGGCCGGTCGAGCACGGCGCGGTCGACGGTGAACGGCTCGGTGCCGCCGCCGACGAAGGACTGGGCGACGAGTTCGCGCCTGTCCTGCTCGCTCGCGCCGGTGGGGGCCCAGAGCGCGACCACGTCGTGGTACACCTCGGGGTCCAGTTCGAGGATCTCGCCGATGTCGACGGAGAGTTCGCCGACGAAGGAGGCGCCGACCAGGGCGACGGGCTTGTCCGCGTGCGCCGGGTCGAGGGTGTACTCGGTGACGGCGGCGGCCGCGTCGGCGGCTTTCAGTCCGAGGGTGGCCAGCTCGTACTCGATGGGGAACACCGGTTCGCCGTCGAGCCGTTGGTAGCGGCTGTCGGAGTCGCGGCGGTGCACCGAGGCGCAGCCGAGCGCGGCGGCGATCAGGAACGCCCGGTTGGTGCAGGCGCCGTAGGAGACGGCGTCCGGCAGCATGAGGTCGAGCAGCTTGTCCGGGGAGACGGCGCCGGTGGCGGCAGCGGCGCCGGAGCGGTCGATCACCTCGCGCAGGAAGGCGCGTTGGGCGTCCTCGTCGAGGTGGTGGACGAGCACGCCGTCGACGGCGGGCAGGGCGGCGACCGCCCGGGCGTGCCGGGTGCGCGCCGCGGGGTCGGCGGAGTCCAGCACCAGCAGGTGCACCCGGACGTCGAACCGCTCGACGGCGTAGGCGGCTTCGGCGCCGATGGCGGTGATGGTGTCCGCGCACTCGCGGTTGGTGGGCAGGGTCAGGCAGACGTCACGCATTCCCGCTCCCCCGGCCGTTGACGTCCTGCGGCGGCTCGAAGGGCCGGCCGGTCCAGGACCGCAGGCCGAGCAGTTTCTCCCCCAGTTCGGTGAGTTGGGCCGTCCCGTAGCGCAGCGACTCGTGCCGGGTGGCGTCGCCGACCAGGGTGCGGTTCCAGTCCGGGGTGGCGAGGGTGCGCCAGGACTCGACCCGGGAGCGCCGCAGCTGCTCGGCCTCCTCCAGTGCGGGCATCATCGACAGGTACTGCACCGCGC
This sequence comes from Streptomyces novaecaesareae, assembly GCF_000716875.1. Taxonomy (GTDB): domain Bacteria; phylum Actinomycetota; class Actinomycetes; order Streptomycetales; family Streptomycetaceae; genus Kitasatospora; species Kitasatospora novaecaesareae. The sequence continues at coordinate 73,358 of NZ_JNWQ01000025.1, forward strand.
GCACGCCGCGCTCGGAGGTGTTGCGTTCGACGCCGTGGGCGAGCAGGCCGTTCCAGATCAGCAGGTCGCCGGCCTTCAACTCGGGCCGTACGACGGGGAACTCGTCCTGGTCGACGTCCGGGCGGATCGGGTCGCGGTCGGCGGGCTGGACGGCCTGCCATTCGTTGAAGCGGCGGAACAGCTCGGGGTTGCACCGGAATCCGCCGTGGTCGGGGGCGGTGTCGTTGAGCGCGATGATGCCCTGGACGCGCTGGGGCAGCACGGCCCGGGTGGTGTCGACGTCCCAGTGCAGTTCGATGTCGAAGCCGCGGTCGGTGGGCTCGATCAGCGCGCGGTCGCGGTTGCGGACGTTGGGCGGGTTGAGGTTGAGCCGGTCGAGGGTGACCCAGAGTTCCTCGCAGTCCCACACGTCCACGAAGGCGTCGTAGACGCGCTGCGACTGGCGGCTGTCCCAGAGGAGTTGGTGGTGGTAGGCCTCGACGAAGCCGTAGATGTGCAGGTGCCGGTCGAGTTCGTCGCGGTAGTCGCGCTCGCGGTACCAGTCCTCGGGGCGGTCGGGTGACAGGCCCTGGAAGTCCCAGGTGAAGTCGAGCAGGCGCCGCGCGGCCTCGGCGGGGATCGCCTGCGGCACCACGACGTAGCCGTGGGTCTGCCAGAACGCGTGGTCCGCTTCGGAGAGCACGCGCAGCGGGTGCTTCTTGCGGATCTCGCGCAGTGCGGTCGGGGCCAGGTAGCTCTCGGTGTCCGCGCTGAAGTAGGGGCGCTCCGAGGCGGCGCGGTACAGATACTCCTCGGCCTGTCCGTCAGGGCTCGGCATGGGCACTCACTCCATGGTTCGTAGTCGACGCGGCGCTTGATTCGGCGGGTGGCGCGGGCACAGGAGCCATTCCACCGGCCCTCGGCCGGGTCGGGAATTCCTCCCGCGGACCACCGGCGGTCCGCACACGCTCCTTGTCGGCTCGGCCCCCGACCGCGCCTGCGCGCCACGTCGTGGGGCCAACTCACCTGCCCGGCACGGCCTCTCACCACGTCTCAGGCCCTGCCGAACCAAGCCTCCCACACATTGGACTAGACCAACTAATGGTGTCAACCCTTTCCCGCGGGTTGCCGATTGGGAAAATCGGCGCAGCTCACGACGCCTCCCGCGGTTCGCTTTATGTTTCGCGGGCGGACATAAGAGCGGGTATTGTTCCCGGAATTGACATAACCGGGAGGCCTGAACCCCGCCGGCCCCACGAACCGTTGAGCCGCGCGCCGTTGCACCGCCCGGCGCCCGCCCGCCGTAGGTTGGGACCGTGCCACGCCCAGGAGCCGCCCGACTCGCCCCGCCCGACTGGCTGACCGAGAGCCTGCGGCCCCGCGCCGCGCCGATCCCCTGGGCGGGGGTGGCCCGCGCCTCCGTCGCGCTCGCCGCCCCGCTCGCGGTGGGCACCGCCACCGGCCGGCCCGCCTACGGTGCGCTGGTGTCGATGGGCGCACTGTCCGCGGTCATCGGCGACACCGCCGACGCCTACCGGATGCGGGTCTTCAACATCGCCGTCCCCCAGCTGTTCGGCGCCCTCGGGGTGCTGCTCGGCGCCCAGGTGCACGGCTCCGGCTGGACGGCCGTCGCCATGCTGACCCTCGTCGCGCTGGTCTCCGGCATGATCTCCTCGATCGGCGCGGTCGCCTCCGTCTCCGGGCTGCTCCTGCTGCTCAACGCGGTCGTCGGGGCCGGCCTGCCGCTGCCCTCGCCCTGGTGGCTGCCGCCCGGCCTGCTGCTGCTCGGCGGCCTGGTGGTGCTCGTCCTGGCCCTGCTCGCCTGGCCGCTGCGCGTCGGCATGCCCGAACGCGCGGTGGTCGCCGGCACCTACCGGACGGTCGCCGACCTCCTGGAGGCCGCCGGCACCCCCGAGTACGACGCCCGGCGCCGCGAACTCACCCAGTCGCTCAACCAGTCCTACGACCTGCTGCTCGCCCGGCGGGCCCGACGGCACGGGCGCTCACCCACCCTGGTACGGCTGCTCGCCCAGCTCAACGCGGTGATCCCGGTGGTCGAGGCGGCCTCCGCGGCGCACCTGCGCCCGCCCGAGTTCGGCCCGCTGCCCGCCGCCTACCCGGCGGCCGTCCGGGCCCTGGCCGACGCCGTCGAACAGGGCCGCACCGGGCCCGCGCCGGCACCCGACCTGCCCGTGCCCGCCGGGCCGTCCACCCGCGCCCTGGTCGAGGCGATCGAGCACGCCGGCACCGTGGTCTCCGAGGCGGCACCGGACCCGTACGCCGCCGACGACCGGCTCGGCCGGCCCGCCGCCCTGGAGGTGCGGGCCCGCCGGGCGGCCCGGGCGCTGCTGCTGTCCGGCGCGTCCTGGCGGTACGGGCTGCGCCTGGCACTGTGCATCGGCCTGTCCCAGGTGCTGGTCTCGGTGATCGCCGTGCCCCGCTCGTACTGGGTGGCGCTGACCGTCACCTTCGTGATGAAGCCGGACTTCGGCTCGGTGTTCTCCCGCGCGGTGCTGCGCGCGCTCGGCACCGCGGCCGGGCTGCTGGTCGCCACCCCGGTGCTCGCCGCGGTGCCGCGCGGCTGGTGGGACGTGCCGGTGATGGCGGCGCTGGCGACGCTGATCCCCGCGCTGTCCGCCAAGGGCTACGCCTTCCAGACCGCGGCCATCACCCCGGTGATCCTGCTGCTCTCCGACCTGCTCAACCACCAGGGCTTCCGCCTGGTGCTGCCCCGGCTCTACGACTCGCTGATCGGCTGCGGCATCACGCTGCTGGCCGGCTACCTGCTGTGGCCGGAGTCCTGGCACACCCGGATCGGCGACCGCCTCGCCGACGCCGTCCAGGACACCGCCTCGTACGTGTCGCTCGCCTTCACCACCGGGCCGGGCGGGGACGGGCCCGCCCGGGCCCGCTACCGGCGGCGGCTCTACCGGGACCTCTCGGCGGTGCGCAGCGAGTTCCAGCGGGCGCTCACCGAGCCGCCGCCGGTCGGGGCCCGGGCGGCGGCGTGGTGGCCGGTGGTGATCGCGGTCGAACGGATCGTGGACGCCACCACCGCCACCCGGGTACGGGTCGAGCACGGCGCGCCCGTACCGACCGCGGCCGAGGTCGGCATCGTGACGCGGGAGCTGGCCGACCTCGCCGAGGCGCTGCGCACCGGCCGGCCGCTGTCGCCGACGGATCCGGAGGCACTCGCGCCGGAGTGCTCGCTGGCCCGGCTGCACCACGAGGTGCACGCGGCACGGTCGGTGGCCGCCGCGCCCGCTCCCTGACGCCGGGGGCCGAGCCCTCGGCCCCCCGCCCGGCTCAGTCCTGGATCCGCCGCCAGGGCCGGTCCGCCTCCAGCGCGAAGGCCAGTTCCAGCAGCACCCGTTCCTGGCCGTGCGCCGCCGACAGGTGCACCCCGACCGGCAGGCCGCCCGCCGTCGAGCCGGCCGGCAGCGCGATGCCCGGGCCGCCGGTCACGTTGTTGACCGGGGTGAAGGCCACGTAGCGCAGCAGCCGGTCCATCAGCTCGTCGAAGGCCACGTTCGGGCTGAGGTGCCCGATCGGCGGGGCGGTGTGGGCGAGCACCGGGGAGAGGATCACGTCGTGGCGGTCGAACACCCGCCGGTACACGCCCTCGGCGCGGCGCAGCCGGCGCAGCACGCTCGGGGTCTGCCCGAACTCCGCCTGGAACCGCCGGCGCAGCCCCGTGGTCAGCCCGTCCAGTTTCCCGACGCGGAAGCTCGGGTCGATCAGCAGCCGACCGGTGACGGCGATCGCCCACGCGATGTAGCCCCAGTAGGAGAGGAAGTCGCGGGCGAACTCCTCGCCGAAGGGCAGGGCGGTCGGCTCGACCAGGTGGCCCATCGCCTCCAGTCGGGCGGCGGTCTCCTCGACCACCCGGCGGGTCGGCTCGTCGGTCTTGGCGATCGGCGAGTCGATCACCAGCCCGATCCGCAGCCGCTGGTTCCCGGGGCCCTCGACCAGGCCGAGCGGGGGCAGTTCGGGGTTGCGGCGGTGCTGTTCGGCGGCGGCGAAGAAGGCGGCGGTGTCGCGTACCGAGCGGGTCAGCACGCCGTCGGTGACCAGGTCGATGGGCAGTTTGCCGCCCTGCGCGTTGGTGACCAGCCGGCCCCGGGTGGGCTTGAGCCCGACCAGGCCGCAGCAGGCCGCCGGGATGCGGATCGAGCCGCCGCCGTCGTTGGCGTGCGCGATCGGCACCACGCCGGAGGCGACCAGGGCCGCCGCGCCGCCGGAGGAGGCGCCGGGCGAGTGCGAGGGCTTCCAGGGGTTGCGCACCGGCTGGGCGGTGGCGAACTCGGTGGAGGCGTTGAGGCCGAACTCGGGCAGCCGGGTCTTGCCGAGCACGGCCAGGCCGGTGGCGAGGAACTGGTCGGTGAACCGCGCGTTGCGGCGGGCCGGTCGGGGCCGGAACGCCTCGCTCCCCAGGGCGGTCGGCAGGCCGCGCAGGTCGACGTTGTCCTTGAGGAAGGTCGGTACGCCCCAGAGCGGGCCGCCGATGCCGTCCCGGCTGATCTGCGGTTTGTCGTACGAAGCGTGGGCGACCGGCAGCAGTGTGCCGTCCACCCGGGCGGCACGGGCGACGACCGCGCCGACCAGTTCCCGGGGGTTGACCGCGCCGGCCCGCACCCGGGCGGCCAGGGCCACCGCGTCGTACGGGCCGAGGGCGTCGTCGGTGAACGCGTGGACCCGCTCGTCGGTCATCCGAACTCCCCACTCCCTGCCGGACGGTGGGCCGCCCGATCGTCAAACCGGTTGGTAGTACTGCCTGGTTCTACTGACCGGTAGCCTCGCAAAGAGTTCGAGTCTATGCGCCCGGCGGAGCCCACGGAACATCCGGCCCGTCACTGGATAAACGATCCATCACATGGCCGATGGAGCACGGGCGTTCGGCATGCGCCCCCACGTTCACCCCACCCGCCGGTCCGCGACCGTTTCGCCGACGGCCGCCGGGAAAGATCACGTTCACGAACCACACCGGCCATCCCGCCCGAGCCAAGGTGACGCCCGTGCCCACCCACGTCTTCCCCGCCGCCCGATTCACCGCCGCCACCGCCCCCGGCGGCCTGCCCCTGCTCGGCCACGCCCCCGCCTTCGCCCGCCGCCCGCTCGCCTTCGTCGCCGGCCTGCCCGCCCACGGCGACCTCGTCCGGCTCCGGCTCGGCCCGCTCGACGCGTACGTCGCCTGCCACCCCGAACTGGTCCGCCGGCTGCTCGCCGAGGACCGCACCTACGACAAGGGCGGGCTCGTCCTCGACAGGGCCCGGGAGGTCCTCGGCGACGGCCTCGCCACCTGCCCCGCCGCCGCCCACCGGCGCCAACGCCGCATGCTGCAGCCCGCGTTCCACCGCGACCGGCTGCCCGGCTACGCCGCGATGATGGCCGAGGAGATCGCCGGCACCACCGCCTCCTGGCGCGACGGCGACACCATCGACGTCCCCGCCGCGATGTACCGGCTCACCACCGCCGTCACCGCCCGCTGCCTGTTCGCCGCGCACGAACGGGCCGGCTCGCTGCCGGTGCACGAGAGCATGGACGTCATCACCCGCGGCGTCGGCCGGCGCGTCATGATGCCGCTGCCCGGCGTCGACCGGATCCCCACCCCCGGCAACCGCCGCTTCCGGCGCGCCCGGCAGGACCTGCGGGAGATCACCGAGCGGCTGATCGCCGACTACCGCGCCGTCGGCACCGACCACGGGGACCTGCTCTCCATGCTGCTCGGCGCACGGGACGAGGACGGGCAGGGCCTGTCCGACGCCGAGATCCACGACCACGTGGTCACCTTCCTGCTGGCCGGCATGGAGACCACCGCCGCCACCCTCTCCTGGGCCTGGACACTGCTCGCCGCCAACCCGTCCGTCCGGGCGCGCCTGCACACCGAACTCGACACCGTCCTCGACGGCCGCCCCGCCCGGCACGAGGACCTGCCCGCCCTCCCGCTCACCGCCCGGATCGTCAGCGAGACCCTGCGGCTCTACCCCCCGGTCTGGATCCTCAGCCGCACCGTCACCACCGCCACCGAACTCGGCGGCCACCGCGTCCCGGCCGGCGCCACCATCCTCTTCAGCCCGTACCTGCTGCACCGCCGGGCCGACCTCTTCCCCTGCCCCGACCGCTTCGACCCCTGTCTCTTATACACATCTGACGCTGCCGACGAG
>NZ_JNWQ01000026.1 GCF_000716875.1 Streptomyces novaecaesareae
AGCAGAAGACGGCATACGAGATTTCTGCCTGTCTCGTGGGCTCGGAGATGTGTATAAGAGACAGGGGCTCAGGTGGTGAGGCTTTCGGCGAGGGTGCGGAAGAGGAGGGCGGTGGAGGTGGCGCCGGGGTCCTGGTGGCCGATGCTGCGTTCGCCGAGGTAGGAGGCGCGGCCCTTGCGGGCCTGGAGGGGGACGGTGTCGCGGGCGCCCTGTTCGGCGGCGTCGGCGGCCGCGGCGGCGGCCTCGGGGAGGGTGGCGCCCGTGGCGGCCGCGGCCCGGAAGGCGGCGACGGCCGGGGTCCAGGCGTCCACGATGGTCTTGTCTCCGGGTTCGGCCTTGCCGAGGAGGCGGACGGCGTCCAGCCCGGCCGAGAGGGCCTCGGCGACGGCGGCCGGGCCGGCGGGCTCGGGCAGGGCGGTGCCGATGGCGCGGAAGGCCTTGCCGTAGAGCGGGCCGGAGGCGCCGCCGACCTTGGAGATGAGGGTCGTGCCGGTCTTGGTGAGGACGGCGCCGGGCCCGGCGGGTTCGAGGCCGTCGAGAGCGGTGAGGGCGGCGGTGAAGCCGCGGTGGAGGTTGCTGCCGTGGTCGCCGTCGCCGATCGCGGAGTCCAGCTCGGTGAGCCGGGACTGTTCCTTCTCGACGGCCGCGGCGATCGCGCGGACCCAGGCCTCGGCCAGCGGGGTGTCGAAGTCCATGTCCGTTCTCTCCCTGCTGTCAGGCCCGCTTGAGGGCGGGGGTGTCGACCGGGGCGTCCCAGAGTTCCAGCAGCTGGGTGTCGGCCTTGGTGAGGGTGAGCGAAAAGCCCGCCATGTCGAGGCTGGTGACGTAGTTGCCGACCAGGCTGCGGGCCACCGTGATGCCGTGCTCGGCGAGCCGGGCGGCGACCTCGCCGTAGACGACGTACAGCTCCAGCAGCGGGGTGGCGCCGAGGCCGTTCAGCAGGGCGATCACCTCGTCGCCCGGGGTCAGGTGGTGGTCGGTCAGGATGGTCTCGACCACCTCGGCGGCCAGGTCGCGGGCCGGGCGGAGCTTCTCGCGGCGGCGGCCGGGCTCGCCGTGGATGCCGACGCCGACCTCGATCTCGTCCTCGGGCAGGTCGAAGCCGGGCTTGCCGGCGGCCGGGACGGTGGCGGCGGTGAGCGCGATCGCGAAGGAGCGGGAGGCGGCGTTGACCCGCTCGCCCAGGGCGGCCACCTCGTCCAGCGGGGCGCCGCGCTCGGCCAGCGCGCCGGCCGTCTTCTCCACCAGGACGGTCGCGCCGGTGCCCCGGCGGCCCGCCGTCCAGGTGGAGTCCTCGACCGCGACGTCGTCGTTGACCAGGACCGTGCGGACCTCCAGGCCCTCCTCGGCGGCGAGTTCGGCGGCGAGCTCGAAGTTCATCACGTCGCCGGTGTAGTTCTTCACGATGAAGACGACCCCGGCGCCGCTCTCGACGGCTTTGGCGGCGGCCAGCATCTGGTCCGGGACGGGGGAGGTGAACACCTCGCCGGGGCAGGCGGCGTCGAGCATGCCGGGGCCGACGAAGCCGCCGTGCAGCGGCTCGTGGCCGGAGCCGCCGCCGGAGATCAGCGCGACCTTGGGCCCGGCCGGGCGGACGGCCCGGGTGATCACCCGGTTGGGGATGTCCACCGCCAGCTCCGGGTGGGCGGCGGCGATTCCGGTCAGGGCGTCCTCCAGGACGCTCTCCGGGGTGTTGATCAGCTTCTTCAACGCTCTTCGCTCCCTTGGTGAGGACGCAACAGCCGCGGACGCTGCTGGACGCGACGCTACGCCAGACGGAGGGCCCGGGCACGGGGTGCGACACGCGGGATTCCGCTCACCCTCCCGGAGTAGTGGTATCGGGCCGTAGGGTCGCTGGCATGAGCGGAAACGTGGGCATTGTTCTGGTCTCGCACAGCGCCCGGCTCGCCGAGGGGCTGCGCGAGCTGCTCGGCGAACTCGCCTCGGACGCTGTGCGGGTGGTGGTCGCGGGCGGCACGGAGGACGGCGGGCTCGGCACCTCCTACGACCTGATCGCCGGGGCGATCGCGCAGGCGGACGGCGGGGCGGGCGTGGTCGTGCTGCCGGACCTCGGCAGCTCGGTGCTCACCGCCGTCACGGTGCTGGAGGACGAGCCGCGTCCGGGCGTGCGGCTGGTGGACGCGCCGTTCGTGGAGGGCGCGGTGGCCGCCGCCGTCACCGCCTCGACCGGCGCGGGGCTGGCCGAGGTGGTCGCGGCGGCCGAGGACGCGCGGAGCTTCCGGAAGCTCTGACCCGGGAGGCCGGGGTCACTTGCGTCGGGGTCACTTGCGTCGGGGTCACTTGCGTCGGAGTCACTTGCGTCGGAGTCACTTCGCGTCGGCGTAGCAGTCCACCACCGCCGTGGTGAGCGGGAAGCGCACCGGGGTGTCGCCGAACACCAGCCGGCGGGCCTCGTCGGCGGCCTCGGTGACGGCGGCGGCGACCTCGTCGGCGAGGTTGGCCGGGGTGTGCACGATCACCTCGTCGTGCTGGAAGAACACCAGGTGCGGGCGGTCCGCCGGGCCGGCGGCGGGCAGCTCGTTGAGCCGCCGGCGCAGCGCCGCGAGCAGGGCGAGGGCCCAGTCGGCGGCGCTGGCCTGGATGACGAAGTTGCGGGTGAAGCGGCCGCGGGCGCGGGCCGTGCGGCCGCCGGACTCGCCCGCCGTGTCGGCCTCGGTGAGGTCGAGGAACTCGGCGGAGGCGGGCGGGCAGACCCGGCCGAGCCGGGAGGCGACCACGCCGCCGTCCTCGCCCGTCCGGGCGGCGGCCTCGACGTAGCGCATCGCGGCCGGGTAGCGGCGGCGCAGGGTGTTCAGCAGCGGGCCGATGTCGCCGCCGGTCTGCCCGTACATGGCGCCGAGCAGGCCGAGCTTGGCCTTCTCGCGGTCGCCCTGGAAGGCGGTGGCGGCGAGCGCCTCGTACAGGTCGCCGCCGGCCGCGCTGCGGGCCAGCCCGGCGTCCTGGGAGAGCGCGGCGAGCACCCGGGGCTCCAGCTGGGCGGCGTCGGCGACCACCAGCAGCCAGCCCGGGTCGGCGACGACGGCCCGGCGCAGGATGCGCGGGATCTGCAGGGCGCCGCCGCCGCGGCTGGCCCAGCGGCCGGAGACCACGCCGCCGACCACGTACTCGGGGCGGAAGCGGCCGCCGCGGGCCCAGGCGTCCTGCCAGGCCCAGCCGTGCGCGACGTGGATCCGGGAGAGCTCCTTGTAGCGGATCAGCAGCCGGGCGGCCGGGTGGTCGATGCCCTTGAGCTCCCAGGAGCGGGTGGAGCCGAGCTGGATGCCCGCCTCGGCGAAGGCGCGCAGCACCTGGGTGTGCGAGTCGGGGTTGAACGGCTTGCCGCCGAGGGCCCGTTGGAGTTCGAGGGCGAGGTCGGCGAGCAGCCTGGGCTGGGTGCCGGGGAGGGCCGGGCGGGGGCCGAGCAGCTCGGTCAGCAACTGGTCGTGGACGTCGGAGCGCCAGGGCAGGCCGTCGTGCGCGATCTCGGCGGCGACCAGGGCGCCGGCCGACTCGGCGGCGACCAGCAGCCGGAACCGCTGCCGGGCGGCCGGGTCGGCGATGGCCGCGATCCGGCGCTGCTGCTCGGCGTGGACGGCGACCACGGCGGCCAACGGGTCGACACCGGGCGGCAGTTGCAGCCGGTCGGGGGCGAAGAGGGTGTCCTGGCCGTCGTCGGCGTCGGCGAGGCCTGGCTCGGGCAGGTCCTCGGGGACGGGCAGGCCGCGCAGCCGGGCCCAGGCCGCCCCGAGCGAGCGGGGCGCGCCGAACCGGCCCTCGTGCGCCAGCAGCAGGGCCTCGACCAGCCGCAGGTCGTGGCAGCGGGCGAGCCGGTCGGGCAGCCGAGGCAGCAGGGGGGCGTAGCCGGAGTCGGCGGCGGCCCAGACCCAGCGGGGCGCCGGTGGTCGACCGCTCCCGGCGGCCTCCCGGACGGCGACGGCGGCGGCGAGGTCGCGGACGGCCTCGGGCGGGCCGAGCGGCTCGCCCGCGTCGTCCAGCGGCTGGAGCCGGCCGCCGGGGCCGTGCGGGTCGGGCGCGAGGGCCGTCCTGGGTGCCACGGGGGCTGCTCCTCTCCGGCGCGTGGCCTGGTGTGCGGGTGCGGGCACGGGTGTGCGGGTCGACAGTCGTCCGGCGTCGACGTTAACGGGTGGGTACGACAACGGGAGGAGGGGCGCATGGGCAGGGCGGGTGACACCGCGTAGGGTCGGCGGAATGACCGAGAACCCGTTCTTCCAGCCCAGCACGCTGGTCTACGAACTGCCGCCCTTCGCCGAGATCCGCGAGGAGCACTACCTGCCCGCGTACCGGCGCGGGATGGCCGAGCAGCTGGCCGAGATCGCGGCGATCACGGCCACCGGGTCCGCACCGACCTTCGAGAACACCCTGGTGGCGCTGGAGCGTTCCGGGGAGCTGCTGAGCCGGGTGGACGCGGTGTTCCGCAACCAGTCCTCCTCCGACACGACCGACGTGCTGGACGCGGTCGACGCCGAGGTGAGCCCGCTGCTCGCCGCCCACCACGACGCCATCCACCTGGACCGCGCACTGTTCGCCCGGATCGAGGAGCTGTACGGGCGCCGCGACGGGCTCGGCCTGGACCCGGAGTCGCTGCGGCTGCTGGAGCGCTGGTACACGAGCTTCGAGCGCTCCGGCGCCCGGCTGGGCGAGGCCGAGCAGGCCCGGCTGCGCGAGCTGAACGCCGAACTCGCCGCGCTGGGCACCACCTTCCAGCAGAACGTCAACGCCGCCACCCGGGCCGCCGCGCTGGTCCTGGACTCCGCCGCGGAGCTCGCCGGGCTGTCCGAGGGCGCGATCGCCGGCGCCGCGGAGAACGCGCGGGTGCTCGGCCACGAGGGCAAGTTCGTGCTGAGCCTGAAGAACACCTCCGGCCAGCCCGAACTGGCCCAGCTCACCGACCGTTCGGTGCGCGAGCGGCTGCTGGCCGCCTCGCTCGGCCGCGGCATCGAGGCCAACGGCCCACTGGCGATCCGGATGGCCGCGCTGCGCGCCGAGCGGGCCGGGCTGCTCGGGCACCCGAGCCACGCCGCGTACGTGGTGGCGGACGAGACGGCCGGCACGGTCGAGGCCGTCTCCGGCCTGCTGGGCCGGCTGGTCGGGCCGGCCGTGGCCAACGCCCGCCGGGAGGCCGCCGAGCTGGCCAAGGCGGCGGCCGAGGACGGGATCGAGGAGATCGCCGCGCACGACTGGGCGTACTACTCGGAGAAGGTCCGGCAGAGCTCGTTCCAGGTGGACGCGGCGGCGCTGCGCCCTTACTTCGAGCTGGAGCGGGTGCTGCGCGACGGCGTGTTCTTCGCGGCGGGGCTGGCGTACGGGCTGACCTTCACCGAGCGGCCGGACCTGACGGCCCACCACCCGGACGCGCGGGTCTTCGAGGTGTTCGAGGAGGACGGCACCCCGCTGGGCCTGTTCATCGGCGACTTCCACGCCCGGGCGTCCAAGCGCGGCGGTGCCTGGATGGACGCACTGGTCCCGCAGTCCGGGCTGAGCGGGCGGCGGCCGGTGGTGCTGAACAACCTCAACATCCCGCGTCCGGCGCCCGGCGAGCCGGCGCTGATGTCCTGGGACGAGGTGCGCACGCTCTTCCACGAGTTCGGGCACGCGCTGCACGGGCTGTTCTCGGACGTGCGCTACCCGCTGTTCTCGGGCACCTCGGTGCCGCGGGACTTCGTCGAGTTCCCCTCGCAGGTCAACGAGATGTGGATGGTCCGCCCGGAGGTGCTGGCCAACTACGCGCGCCACCACGAGACCGGGGAGCCGCTGCCGGCCGGGCTGGTCGAGCGGATGACGGCGGCCGAGGGCTTCGGGCAGGGCTTCCGGACGGTGGAGTACCTGGCGGCCACGCTGCTGGACTGGGCCTGGCACACCGTGCCGCAGGGCGAGGAGGTCGCGGACGCCGAGGAGTTCGAGGCGCGGGCGCTCGCCGAGGCCGGGATCGCGGTGGACGCGGTGCCGCCGCGCTACCGGACGGCGTACTTCCAGCACATCTTCGCCAGCGGCTACAGCGCGGCGTACTACGCCTACATCTGGTCGGAGGTGCTGGACGCCGACACCGTGCAGTGGTTCGAGGGCAACGGGCGCACGGTGCGGGAGAGCGGCGAGGTGTTCCGGCGCGAGCTGCTGGCGCGCGGGTTCAGCCGCGACCCGCTGGAGTCCTTCCGCGCGGTGGTCGGCCGGGCGCCGGAGACCGGGCCGCTGCTGGCCCGCCGGGGGCTGGTCTGATCAGCCTGCCCGTGCTGATCAGACCGCTCGCGCCGGTTACGCAGCTCAGCCCGCTGGTGCCGCTCAGCTCGCTGGTTCCGGGCTGAGCGTGACCGTCACCGGGGTGCCCGGGCGGGCGTGCGGGAGCCGGATCCGTACGGTTCCCGCGCGTCCGTCCGCGGGCTGCTCGACCTCGACGCGGGCGCCGGCGGGCGAGACGGCGACCCGGGCGCCGTGCGGGAACGCGGACGGCGGCAGGAGGAGTTCGCTGGCGTGCCCGGTGCCGTCGGCGCTCCAGCGGACGGTGCCGCCGCCGGTGCCGCTCTCGGTGCCGTTCTCGGTGCGGACGGCGGTGCCGGCGACGGCGGCCGGGTACGGGCCGAAGGCGGGCTCGTCGCCGGGGGCGGGCCGCCCGGCCGGGTCGAGCGCGCAGTAGCCGCCGGTGCCCCGGCACCAGTACCACATCGTCCAGCCCTCGGCGAAGCCGTCCAGCGCGGCGACCTGCCGGGAGACCAGCTGACGGTTGCCCGGCGTACGGGAGTTGGGCGGGCCCCACTCGCCGACCAGGACGGGCAGACGGTGGGCGGCCGGGTAGTCGGTGATCGCGGCGGTGTACTGCTCGACGAAGCCGTCGGACGGATCCCAGTCGGCGCCGTTCTCGACGGCGGTGGAGTAGAAGTGCGGCGCGTAGCCGAGCCGGGGAGCACCGGGGCGCGGGTCGGCGAAGCCGGGCAGCCGGGTGGGCACGCCCTGGCCGACCAGGACCGTCGGCTCCACGAACAGCCAGGCGCGGGAGTCGACTTGCCGGACGGCGGCGATCAGTCGGCGGTACATGTCGGCGAGCCGCCCCTGCTCCAGGGCGGCGGAGGCGGCGGCCAGGACGGCCGGGTCGCTCGGGTCGCCGTCCACCGGGCCGAACGGTTCGTTGAACAGGTCGTAGCCCAACAGCGAGCGGTGGCCGCGCAGTTCGCGGGCGAGCCGGGTGTAGAAGTCGGCCTGCCAGGCGCGCAGGTCGGGGTCGTCGTAGAGGTGGCGGAAGGCGGCCTGGACGGCGGGCTGGAAGTAGCCGGCGAACCAGTCGGCCGGGTCCGGGGTGAACGGCAGGCCGTCGTCCCGGGTGGCCCAGACCGGGATGCCGTTGGTGCCGCCGCCGAACTCCGGCCCGTAGACGTCCTGGTGGAAGTCGACCAGGACGAGCAGGCCCAGCCGGTCGGCCCGGTCGAGGAGCCGCTGCAGGCGGCGCAGTTCGGTTCGGTCGAGGCGGCCGCGGGTGGGCTCCAGCCTGGTCCAGGAGACCGGCAGCCGGACGAGGGTGAAGCCCTGGGCGGCGATCGAGTCGAGGTCGGCCTCGGTGGCCTCGGCGTACTTGTCGAGGTTGAAGCCGCGCAGCAGGAGGTGCCGGCCCTGGGCGTCGGTGAGCGCGGTGCGGCCGTCCGGGGCGGTGGCCGTTCCGGTGGGGAAGTGGGCCTGCTGCCAGCTGTGGGCCGGGGCCGGGGCGCTATGGGCTGGTCCGGCGGTCAGGACGGCGGTGGCGGCGAGCAGCAGGGCGACGGCGGTGCGGTGCAGGCGCATCGGGGACCTCGCGCGGCGGGGTGGGTGGGGGCCCGATGATGCCCGCGGTTCCGGGCGCGGCACAAGGGTCGTGCGCCCACGGGGAGTTCAGCCGGCGTCCGGGGCGGTCGGCTCGGCGGGGGCGGTGGGCAGGACGGCGGTCGGCAGGTCCGCGGCGGCGGCCAGGCGGCCCCAGAGCAGGTCGGCCAGCGCCTGCACCATGCGGGTGCGCGAGCAGGGCCTGGACTCCAGCCACCAGTCCCCGGCGGCCAGCACCATGCCGGTGATGCCCCGGCCCCAGGCCTCGGCGAGCAGGTCGCGGTCGGCGCCGAGGTCGATCTGGCTCTGTACGGCGCGGGTGATCTCCTCGGCGATCTGCCGCAGGGCGGGGGCGAGTGCGTTGCCGGCGCCGCTCGGGTCGCCCGGTTCGGGGTGGGTGAGCAGCCGGTAGACCTGGGGGCGGGCCTCGATCCCGGCGAGGTAGGTGTCCAGGACGTGCTCGACCCGGTCGCGGCGCTCCAGCGGTTCGGCGAGGGCGGCCCGGACGGCGGCCAGCAGGCCGCTGGTGTGGCGCTCGGTCAGGGCTCTGATCAGGCCGTTCCGGTCACCGAAGTGCCGGTAGAGGATCGGCTTGGTGATGCCGGCCTCGGCGGCGATGGCGTTCATGCTGGCGCCTGGCCCCTCGCGCTGGATGACCCGGTCGGCGGCGTTGAGCAGCTGCTCGCGGCGGGGCTCTCGGGACATGCGCTGCTCCTCGGATTCGGGGGTCGTTCTGGGCATCGGCACCGGTCAGGGGCGTTGACACCGGTTACCAATCAGTAGCAGACTCCGTCGATGTTACCCGAGGTAACACCCTGGTCGGCCGCACACGTCTTCGGAGGCAAGCACCATGAGCAGCACGTTCTCGCTGGACCCGGGCGCGGACCAGCTCGCCGTACGCGACTGGCTGCACGGCTTCGCCGCCGACGTCATCCGCCCCGCCGCCGCCGAGTGGGACGAGCGCGAGGAGACCCCCTGGCCGGTCATCCAGGAAGCCGCCAAGCTGGGCATCTACTCGCTGGACTTCTACGCCCAGCAGTACTTCGACCCCTCCGGCGTCGGCATCCCGATCGCCATGGAGGAGCTGTTCTGGGGCGACGCCGGCATCGGGCTGTCCATCGTCGGCACCACGCTGGCCGCCGTCGCGGTGCTGGCCAACGGCACCGACGAGCAGATCGGCACCTGGACCCCGCAGATGTTCGGCACCCCGGACGACGTCAAGGTGGCCGCCTTCTGCTCCTCCGAGCCGGACGCCGGCTCCGACGTCTCCGCCCTGCGCACCCGGGCGGTGTACGACGAGGCCAAGGACGAGTGGGTGCTCAACGGCACCAAGACCTGGGCCACCAACGGCGGGATCGCCGCCGTCCACGTCGTGGTCGCCACCGTCGACCCGGCACTCGGGGCGAAGGGGCAGGCCTCCTTCGTCGTCCCGCCGGGCACGCCCGGGCTGAGCCAGGGCCAGAAGTTCAAGAAGCACGGCATCCGGGCCTCGCACACCGCCGAGGTCGTGCTGGACGGCGTCCGGGTGCCCGGCAGCTGCCTGCTCGGCGGCAAGGAGAAGCTGGACGAGCGGCTTGCCCGGGCCCGCGAGGGCGTCAAGCGCCCGGGCGGCCGGGGCAACGCGGCGATGGCCACCTTCGAGGCCTCCCGCCCGGCCGTCGGCGCGCAGGCCATCGGCATCGCCCGGGCCGCGTACGAGGTGGCGCTGGACTACGCCGGGACCCGGGAGCAGTTCGGCCGCCCGATCATCGACAACCAGGGCGTGGCCTTCCAGCTCGCCGACATGAGGACCCGGATCGACGCGGCCCGGCTGCTGGTGTGGCGGGCGTCCTGGATGGCGGCCAACAACCAGCCGTTCACCGCGGCCGAGGGCTCGATGTCCAAGCTGTACGCGGGCGAGACGGCCAAGTACGTGACCGCGCAGGCGATGCAGATCCTCGGCGGCAACGGCTTCACCCGGGAGTACCCGGTGGAGCGGATGCACCGGGACAGCGCGATCTACACGATCTTCGAGGGGACCAGCGAGATCCAACGGCTGGTGATCGCCCGGGCGATCTCGGGGATGCCGATCCGCTAGCGGGTGCCGCTCCGGTGGGTGCCGCTCCGGTGGGGGCCGGCCCGACGGCGGTCGGCGCGGCGGCGGCCTGCGGCTAGCGGGCGGCCCAGAAGGTGAGCCCGGCGGTGAGTGCGCCCACCACGGTGCCGACGACCGTCTGGGCGATGGTGTGGTCCCGCAGTACCACCCGGGACCACCCGACCACCGGGACCAGCGGGGAGAGCAGCAGCCAGAGCGGGCCGAGCGCGATGGCCAGGCAGACCACCGCGCCGGCCGTCACGGCGGTGTGCACGGAGACCTTCCACCAGGCGGTGATCACCAGGATCGGGATCAGCGAGGCGAACATCGCCAGCACCAGGGCGGTCAGGTCGGCCGGGGCGTCCAGCCCGATCATCACCGCGAAGCTGAGCAGCACCGAGCCCATGATGAACGGCAGGACGGTCAGCCGGCGCTGCCGGTGGCCGACGTGGCGGTCCTCCACGGTGCCCTTGCGGATGCCGCGCCGGATGAACAGGGTCGGGATGACGGCCGCGAACAGGATCGCGAAGAGCGCCCAGCCGACGCCCGGCCAGCCGTAGCGCAGACCGCCCAGCAGCGGGAGCAGGGCGATGATCACGTTCTTCGGCTCGACGCCGTCCGTGATGCGGCGGGCCCAGACCGCCCGGGCGGTGGGGGCGGTCGTGGCCTCGGTCGTGGCCTCGGTCGTCATCGGGGTGGTCGCTCCGGGATCGTGAGGGGCTGGACGGCGGCTGGACGGCGGCTGGACGGCTGCGGGACTGTGGCGCGGTGCCGGCCGGATGATCGTACGGGTGCCGTCCCCGCGCCCGCCCCCGGCCGCCGGCCACGGCCGCAGGCCCGGTTCAGAACCGGGCCGGGCGGCCCTCCAGGAACGCGGCCAGGCCCTCGTGGACGTCCGGGGCCTCCCGGGAGCGGCGTTCCCAGGGGGCCAGCGCCTCGGCGGCCTGCTCGGGCGGCACGGCGAGGGCGGCCTTCACCGCGCCGATGGTCTGCGGCGAGCGGCGGGTCAGCAGGCGGGCGAAGTCCAGTGCGGCGGCGTCCAGTTCGGCGTCCGGCAGGACGCGTTCGGCGAGGCCCAGCGGCAGTGCGTCCCGGCCCGACACCAACTCGCCGGAGAACAGCAGGTACTTGGCGCGGGCCGCGCCGACCAGCCGGGCCAGCCGCAGGGTCGGCACCGCCGGGTACACCACTCCGAGCTTGGCCGGGGTGATGCCCAGCCGGGCGTCCTCGGCGACGAAGCGCAGGTCGCAGGCGACGGCCAGCTGGCAGCCGCCGCCGACGCAGGCGCCGTGCACCACCGCGATCGTCGGGTGCGGGAAGGCCGCCAGCGCCTCCTCGGCGACGACGTTGTCCGCGTGGTAGGCGTCCGCGCGTGCCGGAGCGCCGTACATCTCGGCGAGTTCGCCGATGTCCGCGCCCGCGCTGAAGGTGTTGCCGGCGCCGGTGAGCAGCAGGGCGCGGATGCCGTCGTGCCCGGCGAGCTGTTCCAGCACCTCGGGCAGGGCCTGCCAGATCGCCAGGGTCACCGCGTTGCGGCGGTGCGGCCGGGCGAACTCCAGCACCGCGACGCCGTCCTCGCCGACGTAGGCGTTGAGGCCCTCGGCCCGGGTGGGCAGGGCGGAGCGGTCCCGTACGAGCAGTGGCTGGTCGTCCATGTGCACCTTCGGTCGGTCGTGGTGCGCCCACTCTCTCAGGCGGCGACGGCGCAGTACTCCCCGAGGCCGCGTTCGACCAGGGCGAAGGCGCGCCGGGCCGCGTCGAGGGCGGCCGGCAGGGTGTCCGCGGCGGGCTCGCCGGCCAGCATCCGGCGCTGGTTGCCCGCGGTCAGGGTCAGCCGGACGGCCAGCAGTTGGGCGGCGGCGACCCGGGCGGTGAGCTCGTCGTGGGCCGGGTCCTGGGCGATCAGTTCGGCGGTCAGCAGGTCCTGCGCCTGCCGGGTGAGGCCGGTGGTGGCGCGGACGGCCAGGGTCGGGGTCGCGTGGATGAGCCGGACCACGTCGATGACGACCTGGTCGTCGTTCAGGCCGGTCGCGGGGTCGAAGGCCTCCAGCGCGGCGATGAACTGCTCGCGCAGCGCCGCCACCGCCGAGGTGCCGGGGGCGCGCTCGCGCACCACCCGGGCGGGCTCGTCGAGGTGCTGCTCCATCGGGGCCATGACCAGGTCTTCCTTGGAGGGGAAGTAGTTGAAGACGGTCATCTTGGACACCTCGGCGGCGGCCGCGATCTCGGCGACCGAGACCTGGTCGAACCCGCGCTCGGCGAACAGTCCGATGGCGGTGCGCCAGATCTTCATGCCGGTCTGGATCTTCTTGCGCTCGCGCAGTGGGAGCGCGCCCAGGTCGCGGTCGGCAGCGAGGTCGAGGGCGGGGTGTGTCGCCATGAGGTGACTGTACCAGGATCAAAGGTTGATCCGGCTGAATGATTGGTCGGGACGAAGAATTGACCAGGTACAAAAATGCTGCCATGGTGGTGCTGCGCCGGCCGGACCACCCGGTCCGGGCCGAACTCCACTGACTCCGGGGGGACTTCCGATGGCACCCGCTGCCCTGATGACACCGGCCCAGCGAAAGCTGGGCATGATGCTCTGCCTGGTCACGATCGTGCTGGCCGTGCTCGACATGAACATCGTGTCGGCGGCCACCGTGCCGATCGTCCGCGACCTCGACCCCGTCCACGGCGTCGACCGGCTGCCCTGGCTGGTCAGCGCGTTCGCCCTCGCCGCCACCGCGCTGCTGCCGCTGTACGGCAAGCTCTGCGACGTCTACGGCGCCAAGCGCGTGCTGCTCGGGGCCGTCGGCACCTTCCTGGTCGGCTCGGCGCTGTGCGGGGCGGCCCAGACGATGGGCCAGCTGATCGCCTTCCGGGCCGTCCAGGGCATCGGGGGCGGCGGCCTGATGAGCGTCACCATGGTGGTCATCGCCCAGTTCAAGGACCCGGCGGAACGCGGCAGCGGCAAGGGCGGGGCGATGGGCGGGATCGTCGCCGGCCTCGGCATGGCGATCGGCCCGCTGGTCGGCGCGCTGTTCACCGACCACCTGAGCTGGCGCTGGATCTTCTACGTCAACCTGCCGCTCGGCCTCCTCGTCCTGGTCGGCGTCGCCCTGGTGGTCAAGCTGCCGCCGGCGGCCGGCCGCCGGAGCCTGGACTTCCCCGGCGCGGCCCTCGCGGCCGCCTTCGCCACCGGGCTGCTGCTGGTCACCGAGTGGGGCGGCAAGGACTACGGCTGGACCTCCCCGGTGATCCTCGGGCTCGGCGCCGCCACCCTGGCCGTGCTCGGCCTCTTCCTGTGGCGCCAGGCCACCGCCGCCGAGCCGGTGCTGCCGCTGTCCCTGTTCCGGATCCGGGTGGTGCGCCTCGGCTTCGCGATCCAGGGCCTGGTCGGGATGGGCATGACCGGCTCGATCATGTTCGTGATGCTCTACCTGCAGATCGCCCGCGGGGTCGCCCCGACCACGGCCAGCCTGTACCTGATCCCGATGGCCGTCGGGATGACGGCGGTCGGCCTGCTGGCCGGCCGGCTGGTCTCCCGCGGCCACTCGCCGCGGACCCTCCTGGTGACCGGCGCGGGCTGCTCGGCGCTCGCCCTCGTCCTGCTCGGCCTCAGCGGGCCGGCCACCGGCCTCTGGGCGGTGTGCCTCGAACTCGCCCTGCTGGGCGTCGGACTGGGCCAGCTGATCGGCCAGCTGATCACCGAGGTGCAGCAGGCCGCCCCGGCCCACCAGCTCGGCGTGGCGACCACCGGGGTGCGCTTCTTCCAGACCCTCGGCAGTGCGCTCGGTGCGGCACTGTTCGGCACCGTACTGGCCCGGGCCTTCGAGGCGAGCGAACCCGGCCGGACGCTCGGCGCGGTCAGGACCCTCACCGGCGCGGCCCGCGAGCACGCGCTGGGCAGCTTCACGGACGCCGTGGACGTGGTGTTCCTGTCGGCGGGCGGGGTGATGGCGCTGGTGCTGGTGCTCGCCCTGCGGCTGCGGGCGACCGGGACGGTGGCGGACGCGGCCGGACCGGCGGTGGAGGAGAAGGAGGAGCGGCCGGTGCTCGCGGCCTGAGCGGTTGTCGGAGGGCGGGGCAGGGCCCGGTGGACCACAGGGGAGTCCACCGGGCCCTGCGCCGTCCGGGCTCTTCGCCGTCCGGGCCCTACCCCGACCGGGCCCCGCGCCGCCGGGGCCTCAGGCCTGGGCGGCCCACTCGGAGGCCAGGATCGCCCAGATCTCCTTGTCGAGGCGGACCCCGTTGTGCAGGTACCACTCGCGCAGCACGCCGTCCCGCGTCATGCCGACCCGCTCGGCGACGGCGCGGCTGCGGGCGTTGACGGAGGTGCACCACCACTCGGCGCGGTGCAGGCCGCGGGTGACGAAGGCGTAGTCGAGCAGCTGCCGGACGGCGGCGGTGATCAGTCCGCCGCCCTCGCCGGCCGGCTCGGTCCAGGCGCCGATCTCGCAGACGCCGGACTTGGTGTCGAAGCTCACGAACATCACGCCGCCGACCAGCGTGCCGTCCCGCCAGATGCCGAAGATCCGCTTCTGGTCGGCGGCCTGGCCGTCGGCGTAGCGCTGCAGGGTGGCGCGGGCGGAGTCCAGGTCGGTGGAGAAGGTGGCCCAGGGGATCCACGGGTCCGTGTGGGCGCGGGCGCGGTCGATGTGGGCCAGGAACTCGGGGGCCTGCCACGGCTCCAGCGGGCGCAGTTCGGCGTGGTCGGTGAGCTGTACGGCAAACACGGGCGGGCCTTTCACGGATGGTGCGCGGGCTGGTCGGAATCATTCATAACAAACGTTTGGTATGTACGATAGCCCCCATGACACCGGCCCGTGGAGACCATGACGCCCGCCGCTCGGACGTGTCCGAGGGGGTGTGGCGGGTGCTCTCCACCCGGGGCTTCGAGGGGCTGACGCTGCGCGCGGTGGCCGCCGAACTGGGCGCCTCCACCGGGCTGTTGACGCACTACTTCCCGAACAAGCGGGCGCTGCTGAGCCATGCGCTGGAGGAGCTGGACCGGCGCTCGGGCGCCCGGCCGCGGCGCGCCGCCCCCGCGGACGGCAGCCCGCCGCCGCCCGCCGGGCTGCCCCGGCTGCGGGCGGCGCTGCTGGACGTCCTGCCGCTGGACGGGGACTCCGCCGCCGGCAACCGGATCTGGGTCGGCTCCTGGGACCACGCCCTGGCCGATCCGGAGCTGGCGGCCGCGCACGCGGGCCGCTACGCCCGTTCGCGGGTGGCGCTCACGGAGTTCGTCACGGACGCCCAGCGGCTCGGGGAGCTCCCGGCGCATGCCGATCCGGCCGAGGTCGCGGCCGGGGCGCAGGCCTTCGTGCTCGGACTGGTGGTGCAGGCGCTGTTCGCCCCGGAGGAGTTTCCGGCCGAGCGTCAGACGGCCCTGCTGGACGCCTATCTGGCGGGGCTGGCGGACTGAGCCGCCCCCGGCGCGCGTTCCTGGGTGCCCCCTGGACGTTCCCGGGGTGCTTTCGGGTGCCCCCGGTCTGCTTTAGGGCGATTCCGGGTGCTTCCGAGAGGTTCCGGGTGGGGGATTCGCCCGGGGTTTCCGTCGTCCGGGCGGCCCGGCGGGATTGTCCGGACCGCGGGATTGTCCGAAAACGGCCCGGAACCCGGCCGAACACCGCGCCTGCCGTCGGCAATGGGGCAAAGGCAGGCGGTGCATTTTCGCGGCGGGCACGACACGCATTGTCACGGGTTATGTGCGGTGAGTGCGTGTTATTACCGGGAGAACCTATCCGGCTACGCATAGTCGCGACCGGTGCGACGGTCCGGGTGAATTGCGGGGTGGCGCCCCCAGCAGGATTCGAACCTGCGACCTACCGCTTAGAAGGCGGGTGCTCTATCCGCTGAGCTATGGGGGCGGGACGGGCGGCGCCCGGATGGGCGTGACCGTGGCCGGGATCGGGCGACGAGCGCCGGGGCGCACGTGGTCCGGCCCCGTACCTGAGGGTGGGGGTGGGGGTTGGTGGACCCTCGACCTGTCGGGGACAGGATAAGGGTGTCCAGTTCCTCGGCCGGTGTGACGACACCGTCGTTGGTGTGTCGGTTCGGTGGAGCGGTCCGATAATCGCAGGTGAAGGCCGTGAGTGCAGCGGTCTGGGAGTGTTCCGCGCCGGACGTTGTGCAGTCGTTACGGGGCTGCCTCCTCACCCGTTATGGATTCGGCACGGAGAATGCGCCGCCGGCGGTGCGGGTGGGGGCGCTAATCGCGGTTGCGTCGGTCGGATGACGTGCGCGGACGGTCGCCGGGGGGCGTTCCCCCCGGCGCCGGTGGGGGTGGCGAACAGCGGGTTTGTTGTCATGGCCGCGAAGAGGAGGGGGCGAAGTGGTCCCCGGAGGTCGAAATTCACCCCTGCGAGTGACAACTGTTCCACAGGCCCGAGTTATCCACAGGATTTACGAAGTCATTGGCCCCGATTTCCCGTGGCGGGCACGCTCGGAGCGCACCGGTCGATTCCGTACGGTGCATCGGCGAGAACGGAGAGTGTGCCGTGAGCGAGACGCATGTGACGGTGATCGGCAATGTCGCGACGGAGGTGACCTACGGGGAAACCTCCGGCGGGGTGCCGATGGCGAGCTTCCGGCTCGGCTGCACCGAGCGGCGGTACGACCGGCAGCGCGAGTGCTGGGTGGACGGCGAGACGCAGTGGGTGGCGGTGACGGCCTGGCGGGCGCTCGCGGTGAACCTGATCGGCTCGCTGGCCAAGGGCGATCCGGTGCTGGTGAGCGGCCGGCTGCGGGTGCGGGAGTGGACGGAGGGGGAGGCGAAGCGCAGCCGGGCCGAGATCGACGCCCGATCGGTCGGACACGATCTCACCCGCGGTACCTCGGCGTTCCGTTGGGCGTCGGCGGTGCGCGGGCAGCCGTCCGGCGGCGCGGGGTCGGTCGGGGCGGATCCCGCGGGCGAGGCCGGGGGCGAGGTGGTGCCGGGGTGGATCGTGACCGCACTGGAGGCGCGCAGGGCCCTTGCGACGGCTCCGGCGGCGGGTGCGGCGCCCGGGCCGCGGGCGTTGCCGCCGGGCGCGCGGCCGGTGACGGGGGGACAGGTCGAGGTGGCCGGGAGCGGGCGGGGAGGTGAAGGGCCGGATGCGGTGAACTGACCGGTCGGTGACCGTCTCTGTCGACAAATATGTTGATCGAGATGGTTGTTGTGCCCGCACGCGCAATGTCGACCGGATAACGGAAAGTGGCCCGGAGTTTCTGGCCATCCGTCAGCTTGTGTGGAATCTGAGAGGATTGATAACGATCCAGATACGGAACTGTCCTGATTTCGCATGGGGGTTTCGGGGCCTCTGGGGGTCAATAGGATTCGTCTGGTTCATACCCGCAGCAGTGCCACAGGGGGCACGCGCGGCACGGCAAGTCGGCGGGCTGTCCATCGGACGGGCCTGGCCCGGAGGGATCCCAGATGTTCCAGAGGCAGGGGCGGAGTCTGTCCCGGATAACCACTGTCATGCTCACGACCAGCGTTGCGCTGGGTGGAAGCCTGTTCGCGGCGGGTGCGGCGGTCGCGGCGGACACCCCGGGTTCGGGCGTGACGGCAGTGGTGCAGAACACCATGCTCGGCGAGAAGATCGACGTCGAGGGCGAGGGCACCGTCGACGGCGGTCTGTTCACCCTCAAGACCGCCGACGGCGAGCTGCAGACCTACTGCATCGACTTCGGCTTCCCGGTCGACATCCGGAAGAAGATCCAGTACCAGGAGTCCGACTGGGCCTCCAGCTCCCTCGGCGACAAGAACAAGGTCGAGGCGGCCGCCAAGATCCGCTGGATCCTGGAGAACTCCTACCCGCAGGTCAAGGACCTCGCGGCGCTCGCCAAGGCCGCCGGTGCCGGCAGCCTGACCGAGCAGGACGCGGCCGCGGGCACCCAGGCCGCGATCTGGAAGTACTCGGACGGCAAGAACGCCACCCCGCAGAGCGCCGGCGCCACCAAGCTGCGCGACTACCTGACCGGCGCCGCCAACAAGGGCATCGCCGCCGAGCCCAAGCCCTCGCTGAGCCTCAACCCGGACTCGGTCTCCGGCAAGTCCGGCGCCAAGCTCGGCCCGTTCACCCTCAACTCCAGCGCCGCCGAGGTGAAGCTGGCCGTCAGCGGCGACGCCGCCGACAAGGTCAAGGTGCTGGACAGCACCGGCAAGCAGGTCGGCGCGTCGCTGACCGGCCCGATCGCCAAGGACACCCAGCTGTTCCTGGACGTGCCGGCCGGCACCCCGGACGGCGCGGTCGCGCTGAACGCCAGCGCCACCACCGTCGTGCCCAGCGGCCGCGTCTTCCTCAGCAAGGGCTACACCCGCGACGAGCACAGCCAGACCATGATCCTGGCCGGCTCCAGCAAGCTCAGCGTCGCCGCCGCGGCCAAGGCCACCTGGAAGCAGGGCAAGGGCGCGCTGGTCGACAGCACCGCCAAGGTCGAGTGCGCCAACGGCGGCGTGCGGGTGACCGTCACCAACGGTGGTGACGAGGCCGCCACTGTCACGGTCAAGCCGGGCAAGCAGGTGACCGTCCAGCCGGGCAAGAGCGAGAGCGTGCTCGTCCCGGTCGCCGAGAAGACCGGCTACGACATCACCGTCTCCGGCCCGAACGGCTACAGCCGCCAGTTCCAGGGCGTCCTGGACTGCAAGACCGGCACCGGCACCACCCCGACCGGTACCCCGACCACCCCGGCCGCGACCGGTACGCCGTCGGGCACCCCGTCCGGCACCCCGAGCACCGGCGCGGGCCAGCCGACCCCGGCGACCACCAGCGCCGCCCCGGGCACCGGTGGCCTGGCCCAGACCGGTGCCAATGACTCGACCCCGATCCTCGCCGCCGTCGCCGGTGGCCTGGTCGTGGCCGGTGGCGCCGCCGTCTTCGTCCTGCGCCGCCGCGGCCGCCACGGCCGCACCACCGCCTGATTCGCCTGATCCGGCTGATCCGGCTGATCCGTCTGATCAGTCCGAACCGCCTGAGCGGGCCCGGGGAGTCGACCTCCTGAGGCCCTGAGCAGCGGAACCGGCCCGGCTCCCCGCAGTTGCTGCGGGGAGCCGGGCCTTCGCCGTTCCCGGGGTACTTCGCGGGGCGCCGGGGAGCGAGGGGGCGCCGGCGTCGGCGCCGACGGGGGCAGGGTGGCGGGCTGCGGCCGCGGATACCCCGGTGGGGTCACCCGGGCGGTTCGGGGGTTCCGGCCGGGTGCGGCACAATGGAAGGCTGCAAGCCGAATACTCCCGACGACGCCGGAGCGATCTCACGTGGCGGAATACATCTACACGATGCGCAAGGTGCGCAAGGCTCACGGAGACAAGGTCATCCTTGACGACGTGACGCTCAGCTTCCTCCCCGGAGCGAAGATCGGCGTCGTGGGCCCCAACGGCGCCGGTAAGTCCACCGTGCTGAAGATGATGGCCGGCCTGGAGCAGCCCTCCAACGGCGACGCCTTCCTCTCGCCGGGCTTCACCGTCGGCATGCTGCTCCAGGAGCCGCCGCTGGACGAGTCCAAGACGGTCCTGGAGAACGTCCAGGACGGCGTCAAGGAGATCAAGGGGAAGCTCGACCGCTTCAACGAGATCGCCGAGCTGATGGCGACCGACTACTCGGACGCCCTGCTCGACGAGATGGGCAAGCTCCAGGAGGAGCTGGACCACGCCGAGGCCTGGGACCTGGACGCCCAGCTGGAGCAGGCCATGGACGCCCTGGGCTGCCCGCCCGGCGACTGGGCGGTGACCAAGCTCTCCGGTGGTGAGAAGCGCCGCGTCGCGCTCTGCAAGCTGCTGCTGGAGGCCCCCGACCTGCTGCTGCTCGACGAGCCCACCAACCACCTGGACGCCGAGTCGGTGAACTGGCTGGAGCAGCACCTGGAGAAGTACAAGGGCACCGTCGTGGCCGTCACCCACGACCGGTACTTCCTGGACAACGTCGCCGAGTGGATCCTGGAGCTCGACCGCGGCCGCGCCTACCCGTACGAGGGCAACTACTCCACCTACCTGGAGACCAAGCAGTCGCGTCTCAAGGTCGAGGGGCAGAAGGACGCCAAGCGCGCCAAGCGCCTCAAGGAAGAGCTGGAGTGGGTCCGCTCCAACGCCAAGGGCCGCCAGGCGAAGTCCAAGGCGCGTCTGGCCCGCTACGAGGAGATGGCGGCCGAGGCCGACAAGATGCGGAAGCTGGACTTCGAGGAGATCCAGATCCCGCCGGGCCCGCGCCTGGGCAGTGTCGTCATCGAGGTCGCGAACCTCAACAAGGCCTTCGGCGAGAAGGTCCTGATCGACGACCTGAGCTTCACCCTGCCCCGCAACGGCATCGTCGGCATCATCGGCCCGAACGGCGCCGGCAAGACCACGCTGTTCAAGATGCTCCAGGACCTGGAGACCCCGGACAGCGGCTCGGTCAAGGTCGGCGAGACCGTCAAGATCAGCTACGTCGACCAGACCCGCTCCAACATCGACCCGAAGAAGACCCTCTGGGAGGTCGTCTCCGACGGTCTGGACTGGATCAACGTCGGCCAGGTCGAGATGCCGTCCCGCGCCTACGTGTCCGCGTTCGGCTTCAAGGGCCCGGACCAGCAGAAGCCGGCCGGCGTGCTCTCCGGCGGTGAGCGCAACCGCCTGAACCTGGCGCTCACCCTCAAGCAGGGCGGCAACCTGCTGCTCCTCGACGAGCCCACCAACGACCTGGACGTCGAGACGCTCTCCTCGCTGGAGAACGCGCTGCTGGAGTTCCCCGGCTGCGCCGTGGTCATCTCCCACGACCGCTGGTTCCTGGACCGAGTGGCGACCCACATCCTCGCCTACGAGGGCGAGAGCAAGTGGTTCTGGTTCGAGGGCAACTTCGAGTCCTACGAGAAGAACAAGGTCGAGCGGCTCGGCTCCGACGCCGCCCGTCCGCACCGGGCCACCTACAAGAAGCTGACCCGAGGCTGACATCCAGCTGTCACAACGGCCCGGCAGACTGCCCTCCGGGGCGGCCCGCCGGGCCGCGGCCCGCCGCCACCGTCCTTCGCCGCCCGTCGGCGTCGCGGGACGGGCGGCGGCCGGCCACCGGACACCGAGGAGAACACCCGTGGCTCGCCACATCTACCCCTGCCCGCTGCGCTGGTCCGACATGGACGCCTTCGGGCACGTCAACAACGTGGTCTTCCTGCGCTACCTGGAGGAGGCCCGGATCGACTTCATGTTCACCCAGGCCGCCGAGGCCGGCGCCGGGGAGTTCGCGGGCGGCTCGGTGGTGGCGCGCCACGAGATCGACTACAAGCGCCCGTTGGTGCACCGGCCGGAGCCGGTCACCATCGAGACCTGGGTGACGAAGATCGGCGGCGCCTCGCTGACCGTCTCGTACGAGATCAAGGACGTCGCCGAGGACGGCACCGACATCGTGTACGTCCGGGCGTCCACCGTGGTCGTCCCCTACGACCTGGCCGAGGGCCGGCCGCGCCGGATCTCGCCGGTGGAGCGGGAGTTCCTCAGCCGCTTCATGGACGAGGCCCCGGCCGTCGCGGCAGTCTGAAGTAGCACCCCCACCACGATCGAGCCCCACGACGATCGAGCCCCACGACGATTCGAGCTGAGCCGCGTTGACCATCACCGCCCGCCTCGCCCTGGCCGACGCCGGGGAGGCCGCCGATCTCTCCGCCTTCCTGCTGCGCCTGTTGCGCTTTGACAAGGCGGCGGCCGTGCGCCTGCAGGCGGTGGGCCCGGGGCCGGAGGACGGCGTGCTGGCGGTCTTCGGCCGGCTGCCGCTGGGCGGTTCGGGCGCGCTGGTGATCCGTACCGCGCGGCTGGGCGGCCTCGACGAGCCGGTGGACCTGACCGCCTCGGCGGGCCAACTGCTGGACGGTGTGGACACCGAGGCGGGCACCGTCGCGCTGCCCGCGCCGGTGACCGGCCCGGCCTGGGCCGGGCTGCTGCCGCCGCGCACCGGCTGGCGGCCGGTCGGGGCTCCGCCGGTGGCCGAGGTGTACCCCGAACTCATGGCCGGGGTGCGGGAGTTCCGTGAGCGCAGCGAGGCCGTCCCGGCGCACCACCGCACCCGCGCGGTGCTGGACGCGCTGGCCGACGAGATCTGGTCCCGCCCGGTGTCCGCGCTGCCGGAGCTGCCGCTGCGGGCGGTGCACGCCGCGTACGTGATCGGCTTCCTGAAGCCCGGCGCCCCGCTCACCGTGCACCGGGCGGGCGGCTGGCTGCGGTTGAGCGCCCCGGCGGGCTCGGTGGCGGTGCGCACCGCGGCCGCGCCGGGCGCGGGGCTCGGGCTCAGCCCGATCAGGTAGTCCGGCCCGGCAGGTAGTCCGGCCGGAGCGGCTCAGCCCTCGGTGTTGATCATCGAGGCGGCGGCGTAGGTCAGGTAGTCCAGCAGCTGGCGCTCGTGGTCGGCCGGCAGCTCCAGGCTGTCGACGGCCGCCCGCATGTGCTTCAGCCAGGCGTCGTGGGCGGCGCGGTCGACCTTGAACGGCGCGTGCCGCATCCGCAGCCGCGGGTGGCCGCGCCGGTCGCTGTAGGTGCGCGGGCCGCCCCAGTACTGCATCAGGAACAGCGCCATGCGCTCCTCGGCCGGGCCGAGGTCGTCCTCGGGGTACATCGGCCGCAGCAGCTCGTCCTCGGCGATGCCCTCGTAGAACCGGTGGACCAGACGCCGGAAGGTCGGCTCACCGCCGACCTGGTCGTAGAAGGTCTCCTCGCTCAGCGTGCCCTGCCGGATCTCTCTCACCCGACCATGGTCGCAGACGCCGACGGGGTCGTACACCGGGACCAATGGCGTACGACCCCGCAGGGATCAGCGGTCAGCGCGGACCGGTCGGACCGGTCGGCGGACCGGTCAGGCGTCTTCCCACTTGAAGAGCTTCCAGGAGATGCCGGTCAGCACGGCCGCGAAGAGCAGCAGGCCGCCCATGGTCGGCAGGGCGTCCATGACGCCGCCGCCGCGGGTCAGCACCGACTGCGCGGAGTTCACCAGGTAGTGCAGCGGCATGACCTCGGAGACCGTCTTCAGCCAGGCCGGGGCGTTGTCCATCGGGAAGAACGAGCCGGACAGGAAGGACATCGGCAGCACGATGATCTGCGAGATGCCGTTGGCCGCCTCCTCGGTCTTGGCGACCGAGCCGGCCAGCAGGCCGATCGACATGAAGGCGAGCGTCGCGCAGCACACCAGCGGGATGATCAGCCACCAGTTGCCGGTCAGCTTGAGCCCGAAGAAGCTCGTGGCGACGACCAGGAAGACGATGGTCTGCAGGAGCGCGGTCAGCAGCGAGACCAGGATCCGGGAGCTGACGACCGTACCCGCACTGATCGGGGCCAGCCGCAGCCGGCGCAGCACCTTGGTCTTGCGCCAGTTGACCAGCGTCAGCGCGGCGCCGAACACCGCGCCGGTGGCGATGGCCCAGCCGAGCAGGCCGGGGGTGAGGAACTGGATCGGCTTGAGCGACTTGTCCTCGACCTGCTGGGCGTCCAGCACGTAGGCCGGCTTCTGGCCGGTGGCCTCCTGGTTGGCGCCCTGGACCACCGAGTTGAGGATGCCCTGGACGGCGCCGGCGCGGACGGTGTCGGCGGCGGTGAAACGCAGCTCGACCTTGCCGTCCGGGCCCTGCTTGATCATCGCGTCGAAGTCGCCCTTGCGGACCTTCTCCAGCGTGGCCGACTCGTCGTCGGTCTTGGTGATCGTGAGGACCTCGTCCAGCCCGGCCCGCTCGCCGCCCTGCATCGAGTCGAACAGCTTCACCGCGCCGACCTGCGCCACCTTGGCGTGCGGGCTGCCGGAGCCCTTGGTCACGGCGCCGAAGAAGACCAGGAAGACCAGCGGGAAGAGCAGGATGAAGAAGGTCGCGGTGCGGTCGCGCTTCATGCCGAGCAGCATGGCGCGGGACAGGCTCCAGAACGCGCTGACCCGCTCCCGTTCGCCGGCGGCGCCGGCCGAACCGCCCCGCTGGGCGGGGACCTTCGGCTCGGTGGGGGTAGTGGAGGTCATGCGCGGAACTCCCGTCCGGTCAGCTGGAGGAAGACGTCCTCCAGGGTGGCGCCGCGCACTTCGAGGCCGCGCAGGGCGTTCTGCTCGGCCAGGACGCTGAGCACGGGGGCCGGAAGGCGGGTGGAGACGGAGAGCGAGACGGAGTCGTCCTCCAGGGTGGCGATGTCGGCGCCGGCCGCGGTCAGCAGCTGGCGGGCCCGGTCGAGCGGCAGCTGGCCGGAGGCCACGCTGATCCGCACGGTGTCGTCGATCTCGCGGATCAGCGCCGCCGGGGCGCCGGTGTGCAGGATCTTGCCGTGGTCCATGATCGAGACCCGGTCGCAGAGCACCTCGGCCTCGTCCAGGTAGTGCGTGGTGAGCACGACCGTGCGGCCCTCGGCGTTGATGTCCCGCAGGAGGTCCCAGAGGTTGCGCCGGGCCTGCGGGTCGAGGCCGGTGGTGGGCTCGTCCAGGAAGACGAGCTCCGGGTCGTGGGCCAGTGCGCAGGCGATCGACAGGCGCTGGGCCTGGCCGCCGGACATCTGGTCGGTCATGGTCTCGGACTTGTCCGCGAGGCCGACCCGCTCCAGCATCGCATCGGCCCGCTTGGGGCCGACCCCGTAGAACGACGCGAAGGTGCGAATGGTCTCCCGGGCCGTCAGTTTCCGGAAGAAAGCGGAGGCCTGGAACTGCACGCCGATTCGCGGCAGCAGTTTCGGATTGCGCGGCCAGGGAGCCATCCCCAGCAGCTCGACCCGGCCCTCGTCCGGTTCCCGGACGCCTTCCAGGATCTCCATGGTGGTGGTCTTCCCGGCGCCGTTGGGGCCCAGGATCCCGTAGAACTCGCCGGCCTCGACGGTGAGGGACACCCCGTCGACGGCCTGCACATCCCCGTACCGCTGACGGATGCCGTCGGCGGATATAGCTGCAGTCATGTGCCCTGAGACTAGGGCTTTCGGAGCGTCTTGTGCACATCCGGGGCAGGGATTTGCAGATCCTTTGAGGAAGTCGGACGAAAAGCCGGGCCGAGCGAAATGTCGAATTCCGCTCGGCCCGGCCGGAGTTGTCGCTGACGCACGCTCAGCTGACGTGTTTTCGGGAGTGCGTCAGGCGCGGTGCACCGTGATGGTCGTCCAGGCGCCGATGTGGATCCGGTCGCCGTCGTTCAGCGGGACGGCGGTGTGCGGGGCGACGGGCTCCGCGCCGCCGTTCATGGTGGTGCCGTTGGTCGAGTCCTGGTCCACCAGCACCCAGCTGCCGTCGGCCTGTTCGGCGAGCAGCGCGTGCTGGTGCGAGGCGCCCGGGTCCTCCGGCGGGACGGACAGGTCGATCTCCGGGACGGTGCCGCGGTGCTGGCTGCGCCGCCCGATCCGCAGCTGGCCGCGGCCGGTCAGCGGGATCCGGCGCTCGGGGCAGTACGGCGGGAAGAACAGGCCGGCCGCCTCGGGGCCGCTGCGGGCCATCATGTCGGTGAAGTAGTCCCGGTCGGCCGAGACGACGGCGATCCAGGTGGTCCGCACCGGCTCGGCCGGGGCGGCCTTCTGGTGGGGGTGCTGGGGCTGCGGCGGGGCGAGGTGGAAGGAGGTGCCGAAGTCGCCGCCGCGGTTGTTCGGCCCGGGGCCGGCCGGCTGGGCGTACACCGGGCCGGAGTCCTCGCGCAGCTGGGCCTCGGGGAAGGCGCCCTCCGGCGGCGGGTAGCCGTAGGTGTGCGGCTGGGCCGGGGCCTGCTGGGCCGCCGGGGGCTGCTCGGCCGCGTGCTGGCCGCCTGCGTGCTGGCCGCCCGCGGGCCCGCCGAACGGTGCCTGGCCGTACGGCGGCTGCCCGAACGGCGGCTGCCCGAACTGGGCCTGGCCGTACGGGGCCTGCGGCTGCTCCGGGGTGCCTCCGTACGCCGCCGGGATGTTCAGCGGCGCCGGCTGGGCGGGGCCGGGCGCGGGCGCGCCGGCGGCCGGGGTCTGGCGGCGCGAGGGCGTGGAGAGCTCGTAGTCGTAGCCGCACTCCTCGCAGAACCGGCCGGTCTGCGGGCTGCGGCAGATCGGGCAGACGGTGAGGCCCTCGGTGAGGCCCTGCGCCGGCGGCGGGAAGGCCCCGGGCGGCGGGTAGGCCCCGGGCGGGGGTACGGCGCCCGGCGGGGGCACCATGCCCGGGGGAGGCAGGGGCGCACCGGGCGGGGGTACCGCGCCCGGGGGCATCGGTGGCGGGGGCGGCGGGGCGCCGAAGGACGCACCGCCGTGCTGCGCGTGCCCGGCGGGGCCGCCGGGCACGGAGTGGTCGGCTCCGGGTGCCCCCGGGTAGCCCCCGTGGGCGCCGGGGGTCGGGGCCGGCGGGGTCATCGGGAAGCCGCAGAAGTCGCACCAGTCCTCGGCCTGCGACTCGTGGCCCCTCGGGCAGATCGGCATCAGGTCCCCCTCGTTTCGGGCCGGCTCGGTGCGGCGTCGCGCCGGGGTGCCGGCCCGGTCACGTCTTCAGCGGTCACTTCTTCACACGTACCGTTTTGGTCGACCGGGTCTCAAGGGTCATCGAGTCGGCCTCGCTCACGTTCTTACGGAACCGAACCGTACCCTCCTTCGGGTCCACCACGTCCACCACCTTCTGCAGCAGCTTGTAGGTGCCGTCGTTCCCGGTCGCGTGTGCGATCCGGACGGCGGCGCCCAGCTTGGCGGTGGCGGTGTCGACGTCCCCGGCGCGGTGGGCCTCCAGGCCCTCCTGGATGGAGGAGGCCAGCTCGGCCTGCCCGGTGTAGTGGGCGACCTGCGGGCTGATCCGGGTGGAGGAGGCCAGGTCGTCGGTCCACACCGCCTTGACCAGGCCCTGGCTGAGCACCTCGGGGGTGCCGCCGCCGACCTGCGGGGGCAGCACCAGGCTGATCCGGGCGGCGAGCATCTCGTTGCCGATGGAGGCGGCCGGGACCTCGACGCAGACGTGGTAGTCGCGGCTCTCGTCGCCCCAGGAGCCGGTGGGGTAGTCGCCGGCCCGGGGCCCGGCCTCGGCGCGGCGGGCGGTGAGGTCCTCGACCGCGGGGGCGACCTGCTTGACGAACTTCACGGTGGCGTTGGCCGGGGTCCAGATCCGCAGGGCGACGTCGGCGACCTGCTTGCCCATGGCTCCGGCCATCATCGAGCGGAAGTCCTCGGCCAGGCCGGAGGGTTCGGCGACGATGTCGACGGTGCCGAGCAGCGCCGAGGAGATCGTGCGCAGCTCGTCGATCCGCCAGTCGGTGCCGACGCCCCGGCAGTCGGCGGTGAAGTGGCCGGTGACCCGCTCGATGTTGCGGGCCAGGTCCTGCGCCGACTCGTGCTCGTTGTTGCCGTCGGTGAGCAGGATGGCGTGCCGGATGGCGATGTCGTGGCGGGTGAGGAAGAGCTTGTCGGCCTTGGCCAACCAGGTGCCCATCGCGGTGCCGCCGGCCGCGGTGAGGCGGCGCAGCGACTCCTTGGCCTGCTCGCGGGTGGTGGCGGAGGCGGTGGCCAGGGTGCCGTCGCCGGGGTAGATGTCGCGGGCCTCGTGGGTGCCGGCGACGACGGCGAAGGCGGTGCCGTCGCGCAGTGCGTCGATGGCGGCGGCGGTGGCCTCCCGGGCGCCGTTGATCTTGGTCTTGGGGTAGTCCATCGAGCCCGAGCAGTCCACCAGGATCACCACGGCCGCCTCGGCCCCGGCTCCGGCGGGCCCGGCGTCGGTGATCCCGAGCGGGCGCCCGCCGGAGGTGCCGCCGCCGGTCGCGGTGACGGTGACGATGGCGTTGACCTCGCGGGCGCCGTCGGCCAGGTACTCGTTCTGGAAGATCTCCACGTCGAACCTGGGCAGGTTCGGCTTCGCCAGTGTTGCCATGGGGCGGTCGGCTCCCGTCGGGTGAGGGGGTGGATGCGATCAGGACGGTGGGGCGGTCCGCCGGTCGGGCCGGCGGACCGGGGCGCCGCGAGGTCGGGCGGACGGGCCGGGCCGGTCAGGCCGTCGGCGGGTGCGGCGGCTGCGGCGGGACGGGCGGTGCGGGCGGGGCGGCGGGGGAGCCGATCACCGGGATGTCCGGCAGGGTCGGCTCGTAGTCCTCGTCCTCCACGACGGCCGGTCGGGCGCCCATCGCCGTCGGGACCAGCACCGGCAGGTCCAGCGCGGTCGGGGTCTGGTCGGCCTCCTCGACGGCGACGGCCGGCGGGTCGATCGGCAGCACGGCGACCGTGATGTTGTCGTGGCCGCCGGCGGCGACCGCGAACTTCACCAGGGTCTGCGCGGTGGCGAGCGGCTCGGTGCGGGCGTCCGGCCG
Organism: Streptomyces novaecaesareae; assembly: GCF_000716875.1. GTDB lineage: Bacteria > Actinomycetota > Actinomycetes > Streptomycetales > Streptomycetaceae > Kitasatospora > Kitasatospora novaecaesareae. The sequence goes on from NZ_JNWQ01000026.1 coordinate 28,037, forward strand.
GACGTAGTACGCCAGGTCGGTGGCCGCCTCCGCGTAGTTCCACAGGCCGTCGGTGCAGATCAGCACCACGCCGGGGACGTGCGGGGTGAAGTCGAGGGTGTGCGGCACGACCTCCTCGGCGTCGGCGCCGAGCCAGCCGGTGATCGCGTGGGCGCGCGGGTCGGCGTACGCCTCCGCCTCGCTCATCAGCCCGGCCTCGACCATCCGGGCCGCCCAGGAGTCGTCCTGGGTGAGCCGGAAGGGCTCGGCCGCGGCGCGGTCGTCCGGGATCCAGTACGCCCGGGTGTCGCCGACCCACCCGATGGTGACCCGGCCGCCGGCCGCTATCGCGCTGACGTAGGTGCAGGCGGGCGCGTTGAGGTCGGGCCGGGTGGGGCCGGCGCCGTCGGTCGCGAGGCCGGCGACGGCCTCGGCGGCGTCGGCGATGGCCGCGCGCATCGCCTCGTTCGGGTCCCGGCCGGCCTCCAGGGAGGTCAGCAGCGACTCGGAGGCGGAGTCCACGGCGGTCGCCGAGGCCTCGTCCGGGCGGTCGGAGGAGGAGACGCCGTCGCACACCACGGCGACCACGACCGGCTCGCCGCCGGGCAGCGAGGTCGCGGCGACGGTGAAGCTGTCCTCGTTGCGGTGGTGGCGCACGCCGCGGTCGCTGACCCCGGCGACGCCGCCGAGCGCCTTCTCCATGTGGTCGCGCGGGCGCGGCTGGGCGCCGCCGCAGCCCTCGCAGTAGCCGTCCGCGGTGACCTGCGGTTGCCCGCAGTGCACGCAGACCGGCCCGCGCTGCTGCGGTACGGCCTCACCCCGGGCGGCGGCCCAGCCCGCGGGCATCGCGCCCGGGGCCGGCCGGCCGTCCCGGCCGGCCCCGCAGGAGCCGCAGTAGGCGTCCTCCGGGTCCATCGGCTCGGAACAGCTCGGGCACTCGGTCTGCTGCGGCATCGGCTACACCCACGTCCTGGGACGGGCACGGTTGGCCCGCTCCACCATCTCGATCCTGGTCTCCGCCCGGTCGGCCAACCGGGCGAGTACCCGGTAGGACTGTTCCAGGGCGAAGCGCAGTTCCCGCTCGTGCGCGGGACGTCCCAGCACCACCAGTTCGGCGGCCTGCGGGGTGCCGGCCGAACCGGCGCCGACCCAGCCGAGGGCCGCGCTGAGCACCTCGACGGACAGCTGCTCGCGGCGGCGGTCGTCCAGCCGCAGCGCGGTCAGCTGCGCGGAGCCGGCGCCGAGGTCGGCGGCCAGCTCGTCGGTGGCGGGCCGTTCGCGCAGCCGGGCGCGGATGGCGGCGATCCGGGCGGCGGTGTACTGGCTGGAGGTGGCCGGGACGGACTCCAGGACGCGGACCGCGCCGGGGCGGTCGTCCTCGGCCAGCCGGACCCGGGCCAGCCCGAAGGCGGCGCTCAGGTAGGCGTGGTCGGTGGTCCACACCAGCCGGTAGAACTCGGCCGCGTCGCCGCCGTCGCCGAGGAGTTCGGCGCAGATGGCGAGGGCCAGCTTGGGTGCGGCCTCGCCGGGGAAGGCGTCGTAGACGGCGTCGAAGGCCTCCGCGGCCGCCCTCAGGTCTGCTACTCGCCCGCTCGCCGGGGCCGCTGCTCGGGGCGGGTCCGAAAGGTCCTCGGCCGCCCCGACCAGGGCGGTGAGGCCGCGGTACCAGACAACCCGCCAGTCGTCCGGGTGGTCCTGCTCCAGCTCGCCGAGGCGGCCCAGGGCGTCGCGGTGGCGGCCGAGTTCGAGCAGGGCGCGCAGTTCGCGCAGCCGGCTCTCCACCGAGACGGCGGGCGCGCCGGCCAGGGCGACGAGCGCGTCCGCGGGGTCGGGGGAGAGCAGGGTGGCGAGGAAGCCGGCGTTGGGGTCGCCCGGGTCGACCCGGGGGATGGGCAGGGCGAGGGCGGCGGCGGCCGGGTCCAGGGCGGTCACCCGGAGCTGTCCGGGCTGTGCCGCGGGCAGGACCAACTCGGTGTCCACGACGCGCAGTTCGGGCCCGAAGAGGGTGGAGAGCGCGGGGTAGGGCCGGTCGTTCCGGAGGGCCAGGACCTCCCGCAGCACGCCGGTGAGCTGGTCGGACATCTCCTCGGCGGAGGCGAAGCGGCGGGCCGGGTCCGGGTCGGTGGCGCGGACCAGCAGCCGGTAGTACGACTCGTACCGGGCGAAGACCTCGACGTCCTCCGGGCCGGGCAGGGTGTCGCGGTAGGTGCTGCTGTAGCCCTGGAAGTCGAAGGTGAGCACCGCGAGGGTGCGGGCCACGGTGTACAGGTCGGAGGCGGGGGAGGGGCCGTCGGTGGCGATCTCCGGTGCCTGGTAGCCGATGGTGCCGTAGATCGGGCTGTCGTCGTCGAGGCGGCGGACGGCGCCCATGTCGATGATCTTGAGGGCGTCGCCGCTCTGGATGGCGTTGTCGATCTTGAAGTCGCAGTACACCAGGCCCCGGCCGTGCAGGTAGCCCAGGGCCGGCAGCGCCTCCAGCGCGTACGCGATGGCCTGCTCGACCGGCAGCGGCTCGCGCCGGCCGTCCGGGGTGCGGCGGTCGTTGGCGATGTCCTTGAGCGACTTGCCGCCGACGTACTCCATGACGATGTAGCCGTCGGTGGCGCCGGTGCGCAGGTCCGGGTGCTCGGCGAAGTTGATGATCCGGACGATGTTGGGGTGGTCCACCTCGGCCAGGAAGCGCCGCTCGGCGACGGCCGCGGCCAGCGCGTCCTCGTCCCCGGTGTCCAGCAGGCCCTTGAGCACCACCCACTTGTCGTCGAGCCGCCGGTCCACCGCCAGGTAGATCCAGCCGAGCCCGCCGTGCGCCAGGCAGCCCACCACCTCGTACTGCCCGCCGACCAGGTCGCCGCGGCGCAGCTTGGGCGTGAACGAGTACGGCGTGCCGCACTTGGTGCAGAAGCCGTCCGGGCGGCCCGGGCGGCCGTTCTTCTCCCGGCCCACCGGGGCCTCGCACTTGGAGCAGAACCGCTTGCGCTCGGGCACCTCCGGGTTGGCCAGCACCGCCTGGGCCGGGTCGGCCGTCTCCACCGTCGGCACGGTGACCAGGCCGGCGCCCAGCCGGTTGCGGGTGCCCGCGCTGGCGCTGCCCCGGGTGGAGCGCACCGAGACCGAGCGGCTGCTGCCGGTGCGGGTCGAGCGGTGCGAGCGGGAGCGGCCGGACATCGAGCGGGACGAGCCGGTGCGGGAGGAGCGGACGGAGGAGCTGCGCGCCGAGTCCGGGGCGACCCGGGCGGAGGGCACGTAGGGCTGGGTGACGCCGGTGTCGGCGCCGGGCGGGGTCAGGCCGCACTCGTCGCAGTAGCCGTCCGCGTCGATGGTGCCGGAGCAGTCCCGGGGGCACGGCGAGCCGGGGCCGGCCGCGGTGGCCGGTGCGGGTGCTGCTGCCGGTGCTCCTGCCGCGGGCGCCTTGGGTGTCGCGGTGGTCCCGCCCGCCGGGGCCAGCCCGCACTCGTCGCAGTAGCCGTCCGCGTCGATCCTGCCGTCGCCGGAGCAGTCCGGCCGTACGCACGTCTCGCCCATCAACCTCAGCCCCCCTGAACCTGTCCGTCGACCGGCGGCTGGCCGGTCGCCTCCTGAGCCTGCCCGGCCTCGGCTCGGGCCGGCCGCAGCGACTGCTGGAACCGGGCCACCGCGGCGGCCGCCGCCCGCAGGTCGCACGGCGCGCTCCACAGCAGCCAGCGCGCCTTCTCGTACCGCTCGATCACTTCCGGGTCCTCGGAGACCCGCAGCCGGGCCGCCATCGCCTTGTAGGCATCCAGCCGGCCGCGCAGCTCGGCCCGGACGGCCAGCGGCTGGGTCACCTCGGTGAGCGACTGCCGGGCCCGGGCCAGCTCCTTGGCGGCGGCGTCCTCCAGCGTGTCCAGCAGCGGCGCCAGCCGGCCCCACTGCCCGCTCTGGCGCAGGTCCAGCGCGGTGACGATCCGTTCGCGCAGCGCCGAGGCCGGGCCCGGCACCGCCGGGACGTCGCTGGCCGCTATCTTCGCCAGCACCTCGCCGCGCGCCCGGCGGGCCTCGGCCAGCGTGGCGTCGGCCCGCTGGAGGAGGTCGCCGACGCCCTGCAGCCGCTCCTCGGCCTCGTCGCGCAGCCGCAGCAGGTCCTCCAGCTCCAGCCGCACGCCGTCCAGCGCCCGCCCGGCCCGGTCGAACCGCTCGGTGTCCACCACCCCGGCGGGGCCGGCGAAGGCCGAGCCCTCCGGCACCGTGCCGCGCTGGGCGGGCACCCGGGCCGGGCGCCAGAGCGCCAAAGGGTCCCCGCGCACCTCGGTGCGCAGCTCGGTGAGGTCCTTCTCCAGCCCGGCCAGATCGTCGCCGAGCGGGTGGGCGCCGGTGCGCACGCCGAGCGAGGCGGCCAGCGTGCGCACCCGGTGGAGTTCGGCGAGCAGCAGGTCGATCCGGGCCGGCAGCGCCGACCAGACCGCGTCGGCGGCGCTGACCACCTCCAGCACGGTGGCGTACCAGGAGTTCATCCGGGCCATCAGCGCGTCCAGGCTGATCCGCTCGACCAGCTTGGCGGGCGCGCCGAGCAGTTGCGGCCCGTCCGGCACCGCACCGCCCGGGACGGTCACCGCGTCGCCGGTCAACAGTTCGCTCAGCTCGGCGAGTTCGGGCGCGCCGGGCTTGGCCTTGCGGGCCCGTACGGCGCGCGCCGAGGCCAGCGCCTCGGAGTAGCGGTCGAACAGCGCCCAGAGTAGCGGCAGGCCCTTCCCGGCGACGGACCACCGCTCCAGGGTGCGCCCGGCCAGCTCGGCGCCGTCCAGCAGCCGCAGGCCCGGGTGGTCCTGCAGCGCGAGCAGCGCCGACTCGACCGCGTCCCGCTCCGCGCCGAGGCGCGCGAGCGCGCGGTCCACCTCCTCCCGGCTCAGTACCGGGCCAGCCGATGCCGCCACCGCGGTGTCCTTCCTTCCTCGCGTGCGATCCCGACGTGTGTGACGCGTGACCCCACGACAACCCCCGTGTCCACCACCGGTCTCCCCGTGGTGATCGTCCCGAACCCTAGCCGGTGGCCGTTCGGGCGGAGCGGGCGCGGGGCGTCAAGACCGCGTCAACGCCCCGGGCCCGTCCGCCGCGGATGCGGCCCGCTGTCCGCCCCCGTACGTGCCTCAGTAGGTGCCTCAGTGTGTGCCTCAGTGCGTGCCGGGCCAGTAGTGGTCGGCCTCGTTGCCCATGTACGGCTTCAACCAGTGGTCGTACGAACGGGCCCAGTCGCCGCGGGCGTAGTAGTCGGCCAGCACCTGGTTGACCCGGGCGGTCAGGTCGGGGCTCTCCTTCAGCATGGCGATGCCCATCACCTCCGGCTGCGCCTCGCCGTCCACCATCCGCACGGTCTGGTCCTGGGCGGCCTGGCCGGCCGCCAGGCCGGTGTCGGTCATGGTGGCGTCGACCTTGCCGAGCTGCATCAGGACCAGGCAGTCCAGCTGGTTCTCCACCGTGACGACCTTCTGGGCGGTCTTCTTGCCGGTGACCACGGCCTGGGCGGTGGAGCCGTCGGCGGCGCACACCGTCCGGTCCTTGATCGCGTCGTCGATGGTCTTCGCCAGGGAGGCCTTCGGGACCAGGACGCGCTGGGTGGTGTTGAAGTACGGCTTGGAGAAGGCGACGTCCTCCATCCGCTTGCAGTTGATCGTCATGGTGCGGACGATCAGGTCGACCCGGCCCTTCTTGACGGCGTCGATCCGGTCGGCGGTCGCCACCGGCTTGAGCACCACCTTGTCCGGGTCGCCCATGAGGGCGGTGCCGATCGCCCGGGCGAGGTCGATGTCGAAGCCCTCGATCTGGCCGGTGTTCGGGTTGCGGGCGCCCCAGCGGTAGCTGTTCTGGTCGACGCCGATCACCAGGCTGCGCTTGGCCTTGATGGCTTTCACGGCCGCGCCGTCCTCGGTGCTCGGCGGCACGCTCTTGTAGACGTCGCAGGTGTCGGCGGGGCCCTGTTCCTGCTGTTGCTGCTGTTGCTGCTGGGCCGCCTGGGGGGCGGTCGCGGCGGTCGCGGCCGTCGGCGCGGCGCCGACCGCGCCGCCGCCGGTGAGCACGACGGCGCCGGCCGCCAGCAGGGCCAGCGCCGCGGCGGGCCGGGCCCGCAGGACGCCGGTGGAGGTTCGCGTGGCGGCCGCTCCCGTGGCAGCTCGCCCGGCGGTTCTGGTGACGGTCCTCTTGCGCATCTGTCCGTTTCCCCCTTGCCCGTTACCGGTACTCGGCCAGTCGCCGGCCCAGGCCCCGCAGCGCGGCGGCCGCCGCCACCAGGCCGAGCAGCGCGGCCGCCACGGCGGTGGTGCGCAGGTCCCCGCCGGTGCCCCCGGCGGCCTGCGTGAAGCGGTCCTGCTCGATGTCGGCGGCCCGGGCGAGCGCCTTGTCGGTGGCGCCGAAGGCGGCGTCGGCGGTGGCCGTGTCGGCCTTGGCCGTCACGGTCGCGTCCAGGGCGCCCTGGTAGTCGGCGTTGCCGGTCTCCAGCGCCCGGGCCGCGTCGTGCCGCCCGCGCCACACGTCGAACTGCTTCGCCGCGTCCTGGACGCTCGCCTGGGCGGCCGAGGGCGCGAGCCGGACGGCCTGCGGGAGCGAGCCGTCGCTGCGGTCCGGCGGGAGGTCCTGGGCCCCGGCGAGGTGCGCGGTGGCCTTCGTCCACTGGTCGGCGTACTTGGTGGTCGAGCCGCGGGCGACGAAGTGCAGGTTCTCCGCCAGCCGGGCGGTCAGCACGTCGACCCGGGCGGAGTTGAGCGCCCGCAGCGGGGTGGCGCCCTCGCGCTCGCTCTGCTTGAGCGCCGAACTGATGGTCAGACCGGTGACGGTGAGCCAGAGCGCGCCCGCCAGGACGGCGGCCGTGGCGCCCAGCAGCCCGATGTTGAACACCCGGTTGGTGCGGCGGAACAGCGTCAGCTGCACCCAGGCCAGCGCCGCCAGGGTGACCGCCGCCAGGCCGTACGCCGCCCACGGCACCGACTTGGCAGCGGCGTAGTCGTCCGCCAGCTCCTGGTTCTCGACGGCGGCCAGTTCGGCGGCGGTCGGCAGCAGGACGGTCTGCATCTGCTCGGAGGCGTACCGCAGGTAGGCGCCGCCGAGCGGGATGCCCTGCCGGTTGTCGGCCCGGGCGGTCTCCACCAGCCCGGCGTACACCGGGAGTTGCTGGTTCAGCCGGGCGAGTGAGTCCTGCGCGGGGGAGGTCGAGGTGGTCCGGGCGGCGGCCTGGGCGACGAGCTTGGCGGCCGTGGCCAGGTCCTGTTCGTAGCGGTCCCGGACCTCCTTCGGCTCCGCCCCCGCCAGCAGGAAGCCGGTCGCCGCGGTGGTGGCGGCGTCGGCCAGGTTGCGGTGGATCTCGGCGGCGTCCCGGCTGAGCGGCTGGCTGTACGAGACCACCCGGTCGGCGGCCTGCGCCCTGGTCTCCAACTGCCAGGCGGTGAGCCCGCCGAAGGCCACCGTCAGCACCGTGAGTACCACCCCGGCCAGCCGCAGCCGGCCGGGCGCCGTACGGGTGGCCTGCGCGAGCCGGGCCCGCACACCGGTGGTCACGGCGGCCCCGGGGCGCCGGGCGGGCGCCCCGCCGGGTCTGGGTGCCGCGAGGGTGCCGGAGTTCGCGAGGGTGCCGGACTTCGCGAGCGGTGCCGGCGCGGTGGCGGGCGGCATGACTGCTGTGCCCGGGGTGCCCGGTGGTCCCGATGCGCCGGGCGTGCCCGGTGCGCCCGCGCTCCGGGGCGTCGCCGGCGGGCCGTTCGGCCGTGCCGGGATCGGGGCGCCCGGTGCGCCGTTGCCTACTGGTGTCGCCACCCGCCTCATCCTCCCCTGGAGCCGAACCCGTTCCCCGGGGCCCGGCCGATGGCAGCAGTATGGCCGTGACTCCCCCCGGCCACACCCGACTTGCGCCGATCTTGAGCATGTCGTGCACGGTTTCCGCACGCCCCTCCACGAGCCGGCCCGGCCCCGTACGCAGAGACGGCGGAGAGATGGCGAACCGTCCGACGCGGGCCGTACCCTACGCGGTTCCGCGCCATGTGCGGAGTGCGGGGGTCCGTTTGTGGGCGCGCGCTCCCGGGTGCGGCAGCCCCTCGCTCCGTACGATGGGCCCATGCGCCTGCTTGGAAAGATCTCGTCCGACCGCCCGCTGCTCGTCGTCGCCGTCCGCGAGGAAGCCGCCCACCTCGGCGACGCGCTGCCCGTGCTGCTCACCGGGATGGGGAAGGTCAACGCCGCCGCCGCGCTCGCCACCGTCCTCGCCCAGGGCGAGAAGCCCTCCGAGGTGATCAACCTCGGTACGGCGGGAGCGCTGCGCCCCGGCTGGGAGGGCACCCACCACGTCGTCCAGGTGATCCAGCACGACATCGACACCGCCGCCCTGCACGCGCTCACCGGCCGCCAGTACGGCGCCCCGCTGGTGATCGGCAAGGGCGACGGGCCGGTGCTGGCCACCGGGGACCTGTTCGTCTCCGACCCGGCGGCCCGCGACCGGCTCGCCGAGCACGCCGACCTGGTCGACATGGAGGGCTACGCCGTCGCCACCGTCGCCCACCGGGCCGGGGTGCCGGTGCGGCTGGTCAAGCACGTCAGCGACGAGGCCGGGGAGGGGGCGGCGCACACCTGGCGGGAGTCGGTCGACGACTGCGCCCGGCACCTCGCCGACTGGGTTGCCGCACAAGGGTGGTGACGGTGCGTCGAATTCGGTTCTCCGGTGCGGCGAAGCTGGCTAGGGTGGCGCGGTGACCCAGAACACCGAGCCGAGCAAGCTCTCCGACACCCGGCCGCCGAGCCTGAACGCGGACGAGCCGACCACCCTGCTGGCCTTCCTCGACTACCTGCGCGACGGGGTGATCGCCAAGGTCGACGGGCTCTCCGACGAGGACGCCCGGCGGCCCGGCGTCGCCTCCGGCACCAGCCTGCTGTGGCTGGTCCGGCACCTGACCGCGGTCGAGCACAACTGGTTCGCCTGGGCCTACCAGGGCGAGCCCGAGGGACCGTACGACGTGGACCGGGCCCCGCTGGACGGCGTGACCGTGGCCGGGCAGGTCGCCGCCTACCGGGAGGCGATCGCGCGGTCCAACGCGGTGGCGGCCGCCGCCCCGGACCTCGACCGGCCGGGCGTGCGCTCGCTGCGGCCGGACGTCGCCGAGGGGCCGTCGCTGCGCTGGGTGCTGGTCCACATGATCGAGGAGACCGGGCGGCACGCCGGGCACGCGGACATCATCCGCGAGCAGCTGGACGGCGCGGTCGGGCGCTGACGGCCGCCGAAGGCTGTTGACGGCGGTCGGGGGCGGTCGGAGGCGGTCGGGGGTGGGAAGGCGGTTGCCTTCCCACCCCGCTCCGTCCTCGCCCCCTGACCGGCCCTACCGGTCCCGGAAGTCCGAGAGGTCCAGCGCGGCCAGCCGCTCGGGGTCGGTGAGCACGTCGATCGCGACGATCGCGCCGTCCACGACGGTGAACGCCATGATCGACAGCGCCCGGCCGTTGTCGCCGATCACCACGGCGCCCGCGGTGCCGTTGACCAGCGCCGGACGGGCGAACGGCGACAGCGTGCCCCACAGCACCGCCTGACCGGCCACCGTGGCGGCACCCGAGAGCACCACCGTGTGCCGGGCCATCACCGCCCCGCCGTCCGAGCGCAGCACCACGTCCGGGTCGAGCACGGCGACCAGCGCGTCCAGGTCCCCGTTGCGGGCGGCGGCGAAGAAGGCGTCCACCGCCAGCCGCTGCCGGCCCAGGTCCGGATCCGGCGCGGGCGCCTGCCCCTGCACCTTGCGGCGGGCCCGGCTGGCCAGCTGGCGGGTGGCGGCCGCGGTCTTCTCGATCAGCGGCGCGATCTCGTCGAAGGGCACGGCGAACAGGTCGTGCAGCACGAAGGCCACCCGCTCGGCCGGCGACAGCGACTCCATCACCACCATCAGCGCCAGCCCGACCGAGTCCGCGAGCATCACCTCCTGCTCCGGGTCCACCACACCCTCACGCCGCAGCAGCGGGTCCGGGATGCGCGGCGGGCCCGGCTCGCCGCCCGGCCCGGCCGGCTCCAGCGGCTCCTCGCGGCGCAGGGCGCGGGCGCGCAGCAGGTTCAGGCAGACCCGCGAGACCACCGTGGTCAGCCAGCCGCCGAGGTTCTCCACCCCGGCGGTGTCGGAGCGGTCGTAGCGCAGCCAGGCCTCCTGGAGGGCGTCCTCCGCCTCGCTGATCGAGCCGAGCATCCGGTACGCGACCGCGCGCAGGTGCGGGCGCTGCTCCTCGAAGAGCGCAGCACGCGCGGCTCTCTCGTCCTTCTCGTGCACCGAGTCGTCCACGTGTCACATTCCTTCGTCGCCGGGGGTCAGAGCAGCAGGAGCCACCCAACAACGGCTGCGGCGGGGAGATCAACTCCCCGCCCGGGACGAACCGGAGACGATCGTGACGAACAACCCCGTGCTTGTGACCGGCGGCACCGGCACCCTCGGCAAGCAGGTCGTACCGCTGCTGCGTGCGGCCGGGCGGCCGGTGCGCGTGCTCAGCCGCCAGGAGCGCACCGGCGCCGACGGCGTGGCGTACGTGCGCGGCGACCTGCTCGGCGACCCGGCCGAGGCGGCCGCCCGGCTGGACGAGGCGCTGGCCGGCGTGCACACCGTGCTGCACCTCGCGGGCGGCCCCAAGGGCGACGACGACGCCACCCGCCTGCTGGTCGCCGCCGCGCAGCGGGCCGGGGTGCGGCACCTGCTGTACATCTCGGTGATCGGCGCCGACCGGATCCCGCTCGGCTACTTCCGGGCCAAGCACGCCGCTGAGGAGGCGGTGGCCGGCTCGGGCCTGCCGTACACGATCCTGCGCGCCGCGCAGTTCCACGACCTGGCGTTCACGGTGGTCGAGAAGATGGCGAAGCTGCCGGTCGTGCCGGCGCCCGGCGGGGTCCGCTGGCAGCCCGTGGACGTGCGCGAAGTCGCCGCCCGGCTGGTCGAGTTGGCGCTGGACGAGCCGGCCGGGATGGTGCCCGACCTGGCCGGGCCCGCGGTGTACGAGATGGGCGAGCTGACCAGGCGGTACCTGGCGGCGCGCGGCCGCAGCCGTCGGCAGCTGCCGGTACGGGTGCCCGGCAAGGTCGGGCGCGCCTACCGGGCGGGGGAGAACCTGACCCTGGCCGGCGCGGAGCTCGGGCGGCGGACCTGGGAGGAGTTCCTGGCGGAGCGGCTCGCGGCCTGAGCGGCCTTCGGGGGTGGTGGGCCGGGTCGGGAGGCTGGGTCGCGTCCGGGGCGGTGGGCCTGTCGGCGGTGCGTCGTAGGGTGGCCGCCATGTCCCTCCTCGACGCGATCCGCGCCAGCCCCGACGCCCTCGACCACCTGCTCTGGCACGGGGACTTCGACCCCACCCTCACCTACGAGCACGTGGAGGAGGTCGTGCTCGCCTCCGGTGCGCCGCTGGAGCGGGTGGCCAAGGACGGCGCGGGCGGCACCTTCTTCCTGTGCGGCGAGGGCGGCGAGGAGCGGCCCGTGCTGTACGCCGACTCCGAGGGCGGCGCGGCCCTGCTGGCCGTCGGCGTGCCGGAGCTGGTCCAGCTGCTGCTGGTCCTGCCGTGGTGGCGGGACTGCCGTCGGCTGACGGCGGAGGAGAGCGCGGAGGCGGCCGAGGAGCACCTGGAGATGGCCGAGGAGTCCCTGGAACGCGAGCTCGACCTGCCCGCCGAGCGGGACGCGGTCGCCGCCGCCCTCGGCCTCGAAGTCCCCTCGGAGGCCGAGGCGCTGGCGCGGCTGCGGGAGGTCGCGTTCGGCCTCGGGCCCTCGTTCGTGCTGCTCAACGCCGAGGAGGGCTGCGCGTACGAGCCGTTGTTCCGGGCGTAGCCGGTCGGGGCTCGGGCGTCGGGGTGTTGGCCGTTCAGGCCTTGGCGGCGGCGAGGACCTTCTCCGTCGTCACCACCTTGGCGAACCGCATCGCGTGCAGCACCGTGGCCGTGGCGCGGGCGAGTTCGGTGGCGGGGAGGGTGGTGCCGTCGGGGCCGGTCATGTCGAAGGCGTGCATGGCGTCGGTGGGGAAGATCGCGTCGTAGCCGAGGTTGCCGGCCATCCGCGCGGTGGTCTCGTTGCACACGTTGGTGATGATCCCGGTGACCACCAGCTGGCGGGCGCCGCGCTCCTGCAGCCAGGCGTGCAGGTCGGGGGTGCCGTAGAAGGCGCTGTTGACGGTCTTGGTGATGTGCAGCGCCGGGGTGACGTCGGCGACGAAGTCCTTCAGCTCGTACCCCGGCGTGCCCTCGGCCAGCGGCCCGGCCTTGGAGGCGTGCTGCACGGTGACGATCGGCCGGCCGGTGGCCTGCCAGGCGGTGATCAGCTCGGCCATCCGCTGCTCGGCCTGCGGGTTGTCGCGCGGGCCCCAGAACTCGTGGTCCTCGAAGCCCTTCTGGACGTCGATGAGCAGCAGGACGGCGTCGGAGTCGAGGGTGAGCGGGGCGTCGAAGGCATCGGTGTTCGTCATGCGTCCATCGTGCTGGTCCGCGCGCCGGCGCCGTGATGGGCAGAGAAGCCACCCATCGAGAGATTCCTGCCATAGATTTCCTGCCATGCGAACCGTGGGTTGCCTGATCTTCGACGGTGTCCGGGCCTTCGACTACGCCGTGATCGGCGAGGTGTGGGCCAACCGCGCCTCCCGGCCCGGGCTGCCCGCCTTCGACCTGCGGGTCTGCGGGCCGGACGGCGCCCGGGTCCGGCTGGGCGGCGGGCTGGAGCGCGTCCCCGACCTCGGAACGGCCGCTCTGGCCGACTGCGACCTGGTCGTGGTCCCGGGCGTCGAGGACCCGGGCGCCGCCCGCGACCCCGCCGTCCTCGCCGCCCTGCGGGCCGTCCGCGCCAGGGGCGTGCCCATCGCCTCCCTCTGCGCGGGCGCCTTCGTCCTCGCCGAGGCCGGCCTGCTCGACGGCCGCGAGGCCACCACCCACTGGGCCGTCGCGCCCGAACTCGCCCGCCGCTTCCCGGCGGTGACCGTCCGCCCCGAGGTGCTCTTCACCGGCGGGGACGGCCTCTGGACCTCGGCCGGCGTGGCGGCCGGCATCGACCTCTGCCTCCACCTCGTCCGCACCGCGCACGGTCAGCAGGCCGCCGCCACCATCGCCCGCGCCATGGTCACCGCGCCCTTCCGGGCCGGCGGCCAGGCCCAGTTCATCCCCTCCCCGGTGCCGGCCCCCACCGCCGACGATCCCCTTTCCCGGGTCCGCGCCGAGGTCCTCGCCTCCCTGGACGCCCCCTGGAGCGTCCCCCGGATGGCCGCGGCCGCCCTGATGTCCGAGCGCAGCTTTGCTCGTCACTTCACCGCCGCCACCGGCACCACCCCGGTGCGCTGGCTCCTCGACCAGCGGATCCTCACCGCCCAGCGCCTCCTGGAGGAGACCGACCTGCCCGTCGACACCGTCGCCACCCACTGCGGCTTCAGCTCGGCCGTGTCCCTCCGCCCGGTCTTCACCGCCCGCGTCGGCCTCGCGCCCCGCGAGTACCGCCGGGCGTTCCGGGGGCGGGAGGCGGAGGGTTAGCCGTGGGCCGGGGTCGCCGTGGGCCGGGGTCGGCGGGCCGTTCGTCGGCGGGCCGGGGTCAGCGGACCGGGGTGCGCCGGACGACTGTGCCCTGGCCGTCCGCCTCCAGCATGGCGGTGCCCTCGGGGCCGCTCACGGCGACCGAGATGGTGAGGTCGCCGCCGATCCGGCTGACGGAGAGCAGCCAGGCCGGCGCGGAGTGGATGCCGAGGGTGGTCCTGGCCTCCTCGACCAGGGCGGGGAAGCGTTCGTAGGGCAGGGCGTCCACGTCGAACTGGAGGAACTGCGCACCGGGCGGGGAGGCGATCGACAGCAGGCGCTCCTGCACGACGAGGGTGAACGCCTGGTGCGTCTCCTTGTCCTTGGTGAGCAGGTTGACGGCCCGGCGCAGCTCGCCCTCGTCGAGGAAGGACTGCTCGGGGCCGAGGGAGACGGTGCCGGACATCGACGTCACGGTGGTGCTGGACCATGTCGAGGAGACCGACGGCTGCGCGGCGGCCGGCTGTGGCGCGGTGGGCTGCTCGTCGAACAGGTCCGCGCGGAACAGGAAGAGCACTGCCGCCACGGCGAGCAGCAGGCCCAGGAGTGCGGCGGCGCCGGAGGCGCAGCCCTCGGCGGGCGCGCGCACCGTGGTCGACTCCGGCGCCGAGTCGAGGTGTGCGGTTGCCGCCCGCTCCTCCCAGTCCGGGGTCGGCTGCGGCACGATCCGCCCCTTCCACGGCCGGTCCGGCGGGTACTGGACCACCAGGATGTCGCGGGGCCGGTAGTCGGGGAGATTGACGAGGTTGATGCCCTGACTGATCTCGACGCGGAACGCGGGCTCGTCGTCCGGTGCCACGGTGAGGTCGAAGTGCACCGGTATGTCGCCGGTCTCGCTGCCGCCGGCGCGCAGGCCCTCGATCATCGCGAGGGCCGTGCGGGGCACGACGGCCGCCTCCCGGGCGCGCCGGGGTGCGTCGGCCAGTTGGTAGAGCAGGGCGTAGACCACGGGCGCGACCAGGCCGGCGACGATCAGCGGTGTGCGTCCGATGATGATGCCGACGATGACCGTGGCCGGCGCCCCTCCGATCACGGTGCCCGTCAGGAAGTCGCGGGCGAGGGCGAGTACGGCCCGGTCCCGGGGCGTCGGCGGCGTGGTGGCGCTGATCGTCATGCGGGTGATTGTGCCGGGCCCGGGTGGCGGTCGGTAGGCCTTCGAACGACCTGCTGTGAATGGTCGAACTGGCGTGTGCCGCAGGGAAGTTACGGATCGGTGTCGGGGGCGGGGTGGCGGCCCTCAGCGCCGCCACCCCGTTGGCTTCTCGGCACGGGGGCCGTGGTTCGTTGAGCCAAACCCCACCTTGGGGTGAAGTTTGGCCCGGGTTCGGCCCGGGTTCGGCCCGGGTTCGGCCCGGGGCGCGTTCAGTCCGCGACGGTCTCGCGGAGGAGCTTCTTGTCCGGCTTGCCCACGGAGGTCAGGGGGATCTCCGGGACGATGCGCAGCACCTCCGGGGCGTACATCCGGCCCTTGTGCGCGGTGACGAAGGCGCGCAGCTCGGCCAGGTCGGGCCGCTGCCCCGGGGCGGGGACGACGGCGACGTGGACGTGTTCGGCCTCCTCGGCGTCGCGCACCCCGTAGACCGCGCACCGGGCGATCGAGGGGTGGGTGAGGAGCAGGTCCTCCACCTCGGTGGGGTAGACGTGCCCGCCGACCACGATGATCTTGTCCTTGAGGCGGTCGGCCAGGTAGAGGTAGCCGT
The DNA here is from genome assembly GCF_000716875.1 of Streptomyces novaecaesareae. Classification (GTDB taxonomy): domain Bacteria; phylum Actinomycetota; class Actinomycetes; order Streptomycetales; family Streptomycetaceae; genus Kitasatospora; species Kitasatospora novaecaesareae. The sequence goes on from NZ_JNWQ01000026.1 coordinate 43,202, forward strand.
CGGCGTCGAGGTAGCCGATGTCGCCGGTGTCCAGCCAACCGTCGTGCAGCACCTCGGCGGTGAGGTCGGGCCGCTTCCAGTAGCCGGCCATCACGGTGGCCGAGCGGACGTGGATCTCGCCCTGTTCGCCGGTCGGCAGGTCGGTGCCGTCGGCGGAGCGGATCACCACCTCCACGCCCGGGAGGGGCCTGCCGACGGAGAGTTGGCCGCCGTGGCCGATCCGGTCGTGCTCGTGCGGGAGGAGCATGGCGATGTTCTGCGCCTCGGACTGCCCGTAGCCGCTCACCAGGACCGGCCCGAACACCTTGATCGCCTCGCGCACCCGGCCCGGCGAGGCCGCGCAGCCCCCGTACGAGACCCGGCGCACGCTGGACAGGTCGGTGCGGCCGATCGCCGGGTGGTCGAGCAGCCGGTAGAGCAGCGGCGGCAGCACCCACAGGTCGGTGATCCGCTCGCGCTCGACCGCGGCCAGGACCTCGCCGGGGTCGAAGGAGCGCTGGAGGACCACCGAGCCGCCGCTGTGGAGCGTCAGGTCGGCGAGGACGCCGGCGAGGTGGGCCAGCGGGGTGGCGGCGAGCAGGCGGGGCGGGACGCCGTCCGGGCCGCCGCCGTACTGGACGTCGAAGGCGCCCCGGTAGGCGCCGTGCAGGCCGCGGACGCCCTTCGGGATGCCGGTGGTGCCGCCGGTGTGGCGGATGGTCAGGTCGTCGTCGGGCCGGATCCGGACGGCCGGCGGCGCGGCGGGCCGGCGGGCGGAGGCGGCGATCACGTCCTCGCCGATGGCCGCCGCCGCGCCGGTGGTCTCCGGGCCGGGGCCCAGGGTGAGGACGGTCGGCACGTCGACCAGCGGGATCAACTCGGCTGCCGCCGCGAACCGTTCGGCGTCCACGAGCAGGATGGTGGTGTCCACGCTGGTGGCGATCTCGGCGAGGATCGGCGCGCTCATGCCGTCGTACAGGTTCACCATCCGGGCACCCGCGAGCCAGGCGGCGTACCGGGCGCTGAGCGCCTCGGCGGTGTTGCCCGCCATGAGGGTCACCGTGGTGCCCCGGGTCGCGCCCCGGGCGAGCAGCTCGTGGGCCAGGCGGTACGTGGCGGCGGCGAACTCTCCGGCGGTGATCACGGCGCCGTCGGCGGTGGTGATGGCCCGCCGGTCGGGGTCGGCGGAGAGGGAGCGGAGGATCAGAGCGGGGGCGCTGACGAACTCCGCGTCGGTCATGGCCACTTCTTCTTCGTGGGTTGCAACCATGGCCGCAGACTAACCCGATCCTTCGTGCCCCATCGGGGAGTTCGGGGTTGTCGAGCGGGTGGTCTCCGCCCTCCTTATTGTCATATTGACGAGAATTGGCCATGCTCGGCACGCGCGGCGGACGCCAGTCCCTGCGGTACCGCCAGGGGGAGCGGGGAGCACGGTCTGCGTTTGCTGGATGAGGAGTAGCCCCCCGGTTCGTCGTTCGGGGGTGGTCAGAAGCACCTCTCCAGATGGTCTATAGTTAACCCATCACCCAGATGCGCGGGTGGCGGAATAGGCAGACGCGCTGGATTCAGGTTCCAGTGCCCGAAAGGGCGTGGGGGTTCAACTCCCCCCTCGCGCACAGAGAACGGCCGGTTGATCTTCGGATCGACCGGCCGTTTTGCTTTCCTCGATCCCTCCATCTGCTCCCTCGATCGGGGGAGGTCGGCCGTGAAAGGCCCGGCGATACTGGCGATCATGATCAAGGCGATTCGGCCGCTGCTGCGCGGTTCCACGTATACGGGTGTGTTGTTTGCGGTGCTCGGGGCGTTGGCGGGGCTGCCGTTGGCGCTCGTGGCGTTGGTGCCTGCGGCCGGGATGCAGGCGAGTCCGTACGGGGTGTCGGCGGTGCTGTCGTTGGTGCTCTGGGGGGTGCTGATCGGGCTCGTCGGGTTGGCCGGGGGCACGCGGCGGGTGTTGGTGCGGGCGGCGCGGCGGTTGCTGCGGGTGGCGGTGCCGGATCCGGTGAAGGGGGCCGCGGGGGAGCGGTGGCGGACGCCGGTGTTCTTCGTCCTGCACGTGGTGCTGGGGTGGGTGGTGCTGTTCGGTGGGAGCACGCTGCTGGTGATGGGGGTGGCGCTGCCCGGCCGGTATGCCCAGGGTGAGGCGCGGGTGAGCCTGTTCGGCTGGTCCACCGACCTGACGGGCGGCTGGAGTTGGGCGACGGCAGTCATCTGCCTGCTGCTGGCGGCGGTGCTGTTCACGGGGGTGTCCGGTGCGCTGCGATGGCTGGCGCCGCGGCTGCTCGGGCCCTCGTCCGCGGAGCGGCTGGCGCTGGCCGCCGAGCGGGAGCGGGCGCTGGCCGAACGCAACCGGCTGGCACACGAGTTGCACGACTCGATCGGGCACACCCTGACCGCCGCCACCATCCAGGCCGCCGTCGCGGGCGAGGTGCTGTCCGCCGATCCGGCGGCCGCCCGGGCCGCCATGCGCAGCATCGAGGAGTCGACCCGTGCGGCGCTGGAGGACCTGGACTACGTGCTGGGCGTGCTGCGGGACGAGCAGGCGGGCACCGCGCCGACCCGGACCCTCGCCGACCTGCCCGAACTGCTGGACCGGCTGCGGCACGCGGGTGCGGTCGTGGAGCCGGAGACCGTCGGCGACCCGGCGCTGGTGCAGGGCACGCTGTCCCGCGCCGCGTACCGGATCCTGCAGGAGGGCCTGACGAACGCGCTGCGGCACGGGGCGGGCGGGCCGATCCGGCTGCGGGTGGCGGTCGAAGGGGAGTGGTTGGAGCTGGGCGTGGTCAACGGGATCAAGGGCGGGCCGAGCGGCTTCCCGACCTCCGGCCACGGCCTGCCCGGGCTCGCCGAGCGGGTCCGCCTGCTGCACGGCGAGTTCGAGGCCGGCCCGTACGGTGCGCAGGGCCCGTACGGTGCGGATGGCCCGCACGGCCCGCAGGGCGCACAGCAGTGGCGGCTGGCCGTTCGGCTGCCGATACGGTTGGCGGCGTGAGCAGCCCGGAAGCCCCCGTCACCGTCCTGATCGCGGACGACGACCCCGTCACCCGCAGCGGGCTGAGCACCCTGCTGGGGCTCCAGCCGGGCATCGAGGTGGTCGGGCAGGCCGCCGACGGCGTCGCCGTGGTCGAGCAGGTGCGGCTGCTGCGGCCGGACGTGGTGCTGATGGACGTGCGGATGCCGCGCCGCAACGGCATCGATGCGACCCGCGAACTGCTGTCCGAGAGCGCGGACCCGCCGAAGGTCGTCGTGATCACCACCTTCGAGAACGACGACTACGTCACCGCGGCGCTCGGCGCCGGCGCCAGCGGTTTCGTGCTCAAGCGCCTGCCCGTCCCGCAGATCGCCGAGGCGGTGCGGGTGGTGGCGGCCGGGGAGGCGATCCTCTTCCCGGCCGCGCTGCGCCGGATGGTGGCCGCCCGCCCGCTGAACTCGGCCCAGGCGCTGCCTCGGGCGGCGCTCACCGGGCGGGAGGAGGGTGTGCTGCGGCTGATGGCGACCGGGCTGTCCAACCCGGAGATCGCGCAGTCGCTGGCGGTGAGCCTGGAGACGGTGAAGACGCACGTCGGGAACGTGCTGACCAAGCTGGGCGCGCAGAACCGCACGCACGCGGTGGTGATCGCGTACGAGTCTGGGCTGGTCGTGCCGGGCCTCCAGGGCGCCTGACCGCCCTGCCGCTTGCCCGCGCCGAGCGGGTCAGGGCCGAGCGGATCAGGGCCGTACTGGTCAGGGCCGTACGGGTCAGGGCCTCGGGTCGACCGGGGTGAGGACGCCGAGGCGGTCCTCGACGGCCTGGGCAGCGGCCAGGCACAGGTCCTCGCGGAATGCCCGCCCGACGATCTGCACGCCGGTGGGCAGCCCGTCCTCGGCGAGCCCGGTGGGGACGGCGACGGCAGGCACGCCGACGAAGGTGGTCACCGAGCAGAGGCGCATGGCCGAGGCGACGCGGTCGCGGCCCGCCTGGTCCCGGGACTCCAGGCCGGGTTCGACCGGCGGCTCGGTGAAGACCGGGCCCAGCAGCAGCGGGTACTCGTGCAGGAACTCCGTCCAGGAGCGGCGGATGTTCATCCAGGTGCTCTGCAGCCGGATCAGCCCGGCGGCGTCGACGGGCGGGGCGCTGCGCATCGTCAGCTCGATGAAGCGGTCGCCGCCCGCGCCCAGCAGCTGCCGTACGGCGGGCCAGCTCGGGGCGAACTCGGTGCCGGTGAGGCGGTGGTAGGTGTCGAGGGCTTCGCCGAGCCTGGGGACGTCGGGTACCTCCCGCACGTCGTACCCGGCATCGCGCAGCGCGTCGGCGGCTCGGGCGACGGCCTGGTGGACGGTGGGGTGGACGCCGAGGCCGCCCGGGTCCGCGACGACGGCGACCTTGGGCGGGCCGTCGAGCGGTTCGCCGTACAACGGGACGGGGACGGCGCGCGGATCGCGGGGGTCGGTGCCGGCCAGCGTCTCGTAGGCGAGCCGGAGGTCGGCGACCGTACGGGCCAACGGGCCGTCGGTGACCAGGACTTGGGAGGCCGGGCCGGGGTCGTCCGGGCCGAGGAGGCGCTGGTCGGCGGGGAAGCGGCCGGTGGTCGGCTTGAGTGCGGCGACGCCGCAGAAGGCCGCCGGGATCCGGGCCGAGCCGCCGGAGTCGTTGCCGAGCCCGAGCGGGGCCAGGCCGGCGGCGACCGCGACGCCGTCCCCGCCGCTGGAGCCGCCGGGGGTGCGGGCCGCGTCCCAGGGGTTGCGGGTGTCTCCGTACAGCTCGCTGCGGGTGTGCATCCCGGCCAGGATCAGGGTCGGCATGTTGCTGTGGCCGATCGGGATCGCCCCGGCGGCGCGCAGCCGGGCCACCGGGACGGCGTCGGCGGGGGCGACGTGGTCGCGGAAACGCGGGGTGCCGAAGGTGGTGGCCACGCCCTCGATGGGCGTGCACTCCTTCACGGTGAAGGGCACGCCCGCGAGCGGTCCGAGTTCCTCGCCTGCGGCCCGGCGGCGGTCGGTGTCCCGGGCGGCGGCGCGGGCGCGGTCGGCGAGGAGCTGGGTGACGGCGTTGAGGTGCGGGTTGACCTCGGCGATGCGGGCGAGGTGGCTGTCGACCACGTCGAGGGCGGAGGCGTCGCCGTTGCGGACGGCGGCGGCGAGTTCGGTGGCGGGTTTGCTCCACAGGGGCATGGGGGCGGTCCTCCTCGGGCTTGGGGCCTCGGGTCTCGGGCCGGGGCCTCGGTTCCGATGCGGGTGCATCGGAAACAGACCCTAGCCGGGAACCGATACGCTTGCATCGGAATATTGGGACGAGGAGGTCGGGCATGCCGAAACAGGTGGACCACGACGGCCGGCGCCGACAGATCGCCGAGGCCGTCTGCCTGCTCGTGGACGAACACGGGCTGGGGGCCGTCACCCTGCGGGACGTCGCCACCCGCGCCGAGGTCTCCATGGGGGCCGTCCAGCGCTGCTTCCGCACCAAGGAGGAGATGCTGCGGTTCGCGCTTGCACACATCGGCGAGCGCGTCACCGCACGGGTGCGGAGCCGGCTGACCGCCGGGCCGGCACAGTCCGCCGCCAGCCGACTCGGCCTGGTGGCAGGCGAAGTGGCGCTGCTGCGCGAGGAACACCGGGCCGAGGCCAGGATCTGGCTCGCCTTCGTCGCCGAGGCCGCCGTCAGCCCGGCACTGGCGCAGACACTGCGCAGCAGCTACGCGGAGCTGGAGGAGCTGGTGGTGCAGCTGGTCGCGGAGGCCTCCGGCGGGGCCCTGGCGCCGGAGGCGGGAGTACGGACGGAGGCGCGGGCAGAGGCGCGGAGGGAGGCGTGGACCCTGCTCGCCCTCGCCGACGGGCTCACCGCGCACGTCCTGATCGGGCACCGGACGGCGGAGGAGGCGGAGGAGATCCTGCACGCGCACCTGGCCGGGCTCTGGGAGCGCTGCTGAGCGACCTATCCGGTGCCCCGTCGCCGTCCGGTCCGTGGATGGTCGAGGCCGGCAGCGGGGCCGGTGCGGCAGGATCGGGGCCGACGCCGCTGGACACACCTGTGTTGGGAGAGCCTGCCGTGACCGTCGTCGAGATCCCGGGGTCCAAGTCCATCACCGCCCGGGCGCTGTTCCTGGCCGCCGCCGCCGACGGCGTGACCACCCTGCGCCGGCCCCTCGCCTCGGACGACACCGAAGGCTTCGCCCAGGGGCTGGACACGCTCGGGTACCTGGTCGACCGGGCGGCGGACCGGTGGCTCGTCACCGGCCGGCCCACCGGGCCCGCCGTGCGGACCGCCGACGTCTACTGCCGGGACGGCGCCACCACCGCGCGCTTCCTGCCCACCCTCGCCGCTGCCGGCCACGGCAGCTACCGCTTCGACGCCTCGGCCCAGATGCGCCGCCGCCCGGTCGCCCCGCTGACCCGGGCGCTGCGCGAACTCGGCGTGGACCTGCGGCACGAGGAAGCCGAAGGGCATCACCCGCTGACGGTCCTCGCCGACGGTGTCCGGGGCGGCGAACTCACCCTGGACGCAGGGGAGTCCTCGCAGTACCTGACCGCGCTGCTGCTGCTCGGGCCGCTCACCCGGGACGGCCTGCGGATCACCGTCACCCGGCTCGTCTCGGCCCCCTACATCGGCATCACCCTTGCGATGATGCGGGACTTCGGGGTCGAGGTGAAGCGCGAACGGACACCGGCCGGCGAGGTGTTCGACGTCCCGTCCGGGGGCTACCGGGCCGCCGACCACGCGATCGAGCCGGACGCCTCCACCGCGAGCTACTTCTTCGCCGCGGCCGCCGTCGCCGGGCGCGAGGTCACCGTCCCCGGCCTCGGACGGAACGCCCTCCAGGGCGACCTGCGCTTCGTCGAGGTGCTGCGGCGGATGGGCGCCCGCGTGGACATCGGGAGCGACCGTACGACGGTGGCGGGCGCCGGCGCGCTGTCCGGGCTCACCGTCAACATGCGGGACATCTCCGACACCATGCCCACCCTCGCGGCGATCGCGCCCTTCGCGACCGGGCCGGTACGCATCGAGGACGTCCACAACACCCGGGTCAAGGAGTGCGACCGGCTGGAGGCCTGCGCCGCCAACCTGCGCGCGATGGGCATCACGGTGGCGACCGGGGACGACTGGATCGAGATCCGGCCCGGCACGCCCCGCCCGGTCGAGATCGCCACGCACTCCGACCACCGGATCGTGATGTCCTTCGCCGTCACCTCGCTGCACACGCCCGGGATCACCTTCGACGACCCGGGGTGCGTGCGGAAGACCTTCCCCGCGTTCCACGAGGCGTTCGCGCGGCTGCGCGCGGAGTGGGGGGTCTGAGGGCCTGACGGCGGGGCGCAGGCCGGGATTCCCTGTTGCCAGGGGCCCGGCCCGGCGGCGAGGATCCTGTCCGTGTCCGAGACGACGACGGCGTTCGACGGGTCCTTCGACGGGTCCTTCGACCGGTCCGAGCTGCGCCCGTACCCCAAGATCCCCGCGCGCGGCCGCTCCGGCGGGCCCGGCAGCCGGGAGTGGATCGCGGCGGAGAAGGTGCACGGGGCGCACTTCGCGGTGGTCTGCGAGGGCGCGTCGGTACGGGCCGCCAAACGGCGCGAGCTGCTGGACGACGAAGGGCTGGACGGCTTCTTCGGCGTGAGCCGGATCTGGCCCGAACTCGCCGTCGCCGCCGCCCGGTTCGCGGACGCGGTGCGGGAGGCCTGGGGCCCCTCGGCGGTGGTGACGGTCTACGGCGAGCTGGCCGGCGGACGCTACCCGCACCCCGGGGTGCCCGCCGTCGCCGGGGTCGATCCGGTGCAGACCGGTGTCTGGTACTCCCCCGGCCTGCGCTGGCTGCCGTTCGACGCCACCGTGGAGACGCCCGACGGCCGGTGGTGGATCGCCGACCGCGCCCTGCGGGCGGCGGCGGGTGCCGCCGGGCTCACCTGCGTTCCCCTCCTGGGCCGCGGCGCGCTGAACGGGCTGCACGACCTGCCGGCGCGGTACCCGAGCCGGGTGCCGGCCCTGTTCGGGCTGCCCGAAATCGCGGACAACCCCGCGGAGGGCTACGTCCTCAAGCCGGCCGGCGAGTGGCGGGAGTCGGGGGCCGAGGGGGCGGTGGATGCGGAGGGCGCGACGGGGGCGGTGGCGCGCCCCCTGGTGAAGGTCAAGCAGCAGGCCTTCGCCGAGGACGAGCGCTACGACGGCGCCCGCCCGTACCTCCCCCCGCCCGAGGGCGCGGCCGGAGTCCCGGCGTGGCTGCTGGTGCGGGCCTCGGCGCTGCTCACCCCCGCGCGGGCGGCGGCCGCGGTCAGCAAGCTGGGGCCGCGCACGGGCGCGGAGGCGGTGGCGGCGGAGATCGCGCAGGACGTCGTGGACGAACTCGGCGACGCCCTGGGCGGGTTGGAGGACTCCGTCCGGACGGCCCTGCGGCGGGCGCTGGAACCCGGGGCGCGGGCACTCGCGTCCTTCGATGCGGAGGACCGGCGTCACTCCTGACCGGCGTCGCTCCTGAACGGTGTCACTCCTGAACGGCGTCACTCCTGACTGTGGGGGAGCGGAATGGCTCAGGCAAGGAAGCGGCTGTCGCGCACGGAGGCGCTCCGGCGGCGGGCAGGTGCCCAATTCGTGGGCCGACGAGCCCAGTTGGCGCTCTTCGCGGAGAACCTGCGGAGGAACCCCGACTCGGAGGCCACCGACGACCCGGCCGACTTCCTGTTCCACGTCCGGGGCGTCGGCGGCGTCGGCAAGTCGACCCTGATCGCCGAATGGCGCGAAGCGGCCCGCCGGGCCGGAGCGCTGACGGCCGTGGTGGACGAGAACGACGTCCACGGAGTCGAGTCCGCGCTGAGCGCCCTCGCCCGTCAACTCGCCGAACAAGTCGGCTCGTTGAAGGACTTCGACCGGGCGCTCGACCAGCACCGGCGAGCCCAGCAGGCCACCGCCGACCGCGTACCGGCACCGCCCGCCGGCGGCGAGACCGCGTCGCTGCCCTCCCGGATGGTCACCCAGGCGGCGTTCGGAGCCGCCTCCATGCTGCCCGGCGCGGGCGTCGTGGCCGCCATCGCCAACCCCGACAACGTCGCCCTCGGCGCGGACCGCTTCATCGCCGGCATGCGCCAGCGCCGGCGCGGCAACGAGGGCGAGGGCGAGGAGGCGCTCAGCCGGGCGTTCGTCGCCGAGCTGGAGAAGCTGTGCGGCGGGCGCGACACCCCGTGGGTCGTCCTGTTCCTGGACACCTGGGAACTGACCGGCCGCCACCTGGACGCCTGGCTGCGCGAACTCCTCGACGGCGCCTACGGCGAAGTCCCGCTCGACGTCGTGTTCGTCCTGGCGGGCCGGGACGAACTCAGCGAACGCGACTGGGGCACCCTTCGCCCGGCCGTCGTGGACGTCCCCCTCGACGTCTTCACCGAACAGGAGACCCGCGAACTCCTCGCCGTCCGGGGCGTCACCGACCCCGAGGTCGTCGAGGCCGTGACGGGCCTGTCGATGCGGCTGCCCCTGCTGGTCGCCCTGCTCGCCCAGACCGGCCTCCAGGCCGTCGACGACGTCGCCGGAGCCGGCGCCGACCTCACCGACCACGCGGTCGAACGCTTCCTCCAGTGGATCCCCGAACCGGACCGCCGCGAGACGGTGCTCGCCGCGGCACTGCCCCTCCAGCTCAACCACGACCTGTTCGCCTGCGCCGTCCCGGGCGCCGCCACCGAGGCCTGGGACTGGCTGCTGAGCCAGCCCTTCGTCACCGGCCGGGGCTCCTACCGGCAGTACCATGCCGTCGCCCGGGCGAGCATGCTGCGCCGCCAGCGGATGCACTCGCCGACGGCCTGGACGGCGGCGCACTTACGTCTGGCGGAGCACTTCACGGCAGCCCGGGAGGCCCTGGAACGCCGGCTCCCGGAGCGGAAGCGGAGGAAGGACGACCAATGGCGCCGGCAGACGCTGAACGAGACCTACCACCTGCTCTGCGCCGACCCGACCGCGAACCTGGGGCAGGCCCTGGAACACGTCGCGCGGATCACCGGAGTGGCTCGTGCGGACCTGCCCGCGTGGCTCGACATGCTGAGGCAGGCGGCGCAGGACGGCGACCACGCGGAGCTGACCCGGTGGGCGGGGAAGCTGCGCGCGGCAGCCGCCGAGGAGCAGCCCGAGGTGGCGGTCCTCACCGTCCTCTGCACCCCCGGGCTGCCGCCGCACGTACGGGCCTGGGCGCTCGCCGAGCGCGGGGACTACCACTCCGTGGCGGAGCGTGCGGCGGAGGCCGTCGCCGATCTCGACCGAGCCATCGCGCTCATGCCCGGGCACTCCGCGGCACATGCGTACCGCGGCCGCGCCCACACCCTCGGCACCGGCGATGTGCAGGCGGCCATGGCCGACCTCGACGCCGCCCTCGCCCTCGACCCCGAGGACGCCTGGGCGATGGGCTTTCGCGGCGCGCTCCACATGGATGCGGGCAGGCTCGACGAGGCGGTGACGGACTGCACGGCCGCCATCGCGCTGGAGCCCGAGCTGGACTGGGTGTTCACCGTCCGTGGCGAGGCCCACCGTCACGCCGGTCGGCTGGAGGAGGCGTTGGCGGACTTCACGGCGGCACTGGAGACGACCCCTGACTTCGGGTGGGCACTGACCCGCCGCGGTGAGGTTCATCGCCAGGCCGGTCGACTGGACGCCGCGCTGGCGGACCTCACGGCGGGCCTCGAACAGGACGGAGAGGACGAGACGGCGTTCGGATTCCGAGGGCTGGCCCTTCGCCAGGCAGGCCGCCTGGAGGAAGCCGTGGCGGACTTCACGAGGGCCGTCGAACTGGATCCGACGTACGGATGGGCGCTGGCGCAGCGCGGCTTCGCCCATCGCCTGGCCGGCCGGCTGGAGGAGGCGATGGCGGACTTCACGGCGGCCTTGGAGGTGAACCCGGAGGACGGGTTCGCGTTGGCCCGGCGTGGGGAGCTCCATCGCAGCGCGGGCCGGTTGGAGGAGGCGTTGGCGGATCTGTCGGCGGCGCTGGAGCTGGATCCCGAGCACACGTGGGCTCTGGCCGAGCGTGGCAGCGTCCATCGCGGTGCGGGTCGGTTGGAGGAGGCGTTGGCGGATCTGTCGGCGGCGCTGGAGCTGGATCCCGAGTACGCCTGGGCACTCGGGGAGCGTGGCCGGACCTACCAGGAGTCGGGTCGCTGGGACGAGGCGTTGGCCGACCTGTCGGCGGCGCTGGAGTTGGAACCCGGGTTCGCCTGGGCGCGTGCCGAGCGCGGGGAGGTCCACCGCAAAGCGGGCCGGCCGGAGGAGGCCTTGGCGGATCTGTCGGCGGCGCTGGAGCTGGACCCCGGCTTGGCGTGGGCACTCGTCGAGCGTGGCAGCGTCCATCGCAGTGCGGGTCGGCTGGAGGAGGCGTTGGCGGACTTCACGGCGGCGCTGGAGCTGGATCCCGAGCACGCGTGGGCGCGTGCGCACCGCGGGGAGGTCCATCGTCTGGCGGGCCGGTGGGAGGAAGCGCTGGCGGATCTGACGGCGGCGCTGGAGCTGGATCCCGAGTACGCCTGGGCACGTGGGGAGCGCGGCCTGACGTACCAGCAGGCGGGTCGGCCGGAGGAGGCGTTGGCGGACTATACGGCGGGGCTGGAGCTGGATCCCGAGTACGCCTGGGCACTGGCCCGGCGTGGGGAGCTCCATCGCAGCGCGGGCCGGTTGGAGGAGGCGTTGGCGGATCTGTCGGCGGCGCTGGAGCTGGACCCCGCATACGTGTCGGCACTCGTCGAGCGTGGGGACGTCCATCGCCGGGTGGGCCGGTTGGAGGAGGCGTTGGCCGATCTGACGGCGGCGCTGGAGCTGGACCCCGAGCACCTGTGGGCGCTCGTCCTGCGGGCCTACACCCACCAACTGGCCGGTCGCCCGGACGAGGCGGTTGCGGACGCTTCCGCAGCTCTCTCCCGGATATCTGACGATCCGGAGATCGGATCCTTCCTGACCATGACCTTCCGGCGGGCCGGCCGCCGTCAGGACGCGTGGGAGGCCCTTCGGCGAGCGGTGCAGTCGGATGCGGGGGACTCGGACGGCCTGCTGGACACGGCCGTGCTGCTACTGCTGGAGAACGGACGGGAGGCGTCCCTCACGGCCTGGGACGAGTACCGGGCGGTCGCGGTCGAATCAGGGGAGGGGATCGAAGTGGCAGCGTGCGCGCTGCTGCACGGCTTGGTCGTCGGCGCTACCGCGCCGGACGCGCTGGCCCGTGGCTACCTTGCCGTGCCCCGTGCCCGTGTCGCGCTGGTCGACGTCTGTGCCTACGTGGAGGAGCTGACCCGGGTGGAAGCACCCGTCGGGCCGCGGGCCGAGGCCGCGTTGCGGGTGCTGACGGCGCCTGCCGTACCTTGATCGTCGGCACCTCCCGGAGGTCTCCCGGCGGTCTCCCGGCGGTCTCCCGGCGGTCTCCCGGCGGTTCCCTCGGGGCGCGGAAAACTTTTCGGAGAAAGTTCCCGACCGATGTCGAGGCCCCGTCCCGCGACTCCGACTGGGAGGTGACCGCGCGCCGGAGGGGCGCGTGACACCGGAAGGGACACCCGAGATGAAGTACGTCGCGATGATCTACGGCAACCAGGCCAAGTGGGACTCCTTCCCGGCCGAGGCGTGGCCGGAGGCGATCGCCAAGCACGAGGCGTTCACCGCCAAGTACCGCGGCACCGGCGAACTCGTCGGCGCGTACGGGCTGGCGGACGCCGCCGCCGCGCAGCTGGTGCGGCGGGCGGATGGGGTGCCGGTGGTCACCGACGGGCCGTACCTGGAGACCAAGGAGTACCTGGCCAGCTTCTACCTGCTGGACTGCGAGAGCCTGGAGCGTGCCCAGCAGATCGCCGCCGACATGCCGTTCGCGGACGTGGAGCCGGTGGAGCTGTGGCCGATCCTGCACGAGTCGCCGGCGAACGACCTTCCGGTGGGCGAGTGAGCGCTCCGGGCAGCGCCGCCGTCGAGGGCCTGCTGCGCGAACTGGCGCCGCAGGTCCTCGGGGTGCTGGTGCGGCGGCACGGCGGAGCGGCGTTCGGCGCGTGCGAGGACGCGGTGCAGGAGGCGCTGCTGGCCGCCGCGCTGCAGTGGCCGGAGGGCGGAGTGCCGGCGAGCCCGCGCGGGTGGTTGGTGACGGTCGCGGACCGCCGGTTGGTGGACCAGGTGCGCAGCGAGTCGGCGCGGCGCCGGCGGGAGGTGTCGTCGGCGCTGGCCACGCCGCAGTCGGCGCTGGTCGCGCCGGCCGCCGATGCGCCGGACCCGGCGGCGGACGACTCGCTCGCGCTCCTGTTCCTCTGCTGCCACCCGGCGCTGTCCGTGCCGAGCCGGATCGCGCTGACCCTGCGCGCGGTCGGCGGCCTGACCACCGCGCAGATCGCAGCCGCGTTCCTGGTGCCCGAGGCGACCATGGCGCAGCGGATCAGCCGGGCCAAGCAGACGCTGAAGGCGGCGGGCGGGCGGTTCGGGCTGCCCGAGGGGGAGAGTGCCGCCGCGCGGCTGGGAGAGGTCAGGCACGTGCTGTACCTGGTCTTCAACGAGGGCTACACGGCCAGCGGCGGCGAGGAGTTGACCGCACCGCGGCTGGCCGCCGAAGCGGTCCGGCTGGCCCGGCTGCTGCTGCGCCTCACCCCGGGCGACGCCGAGACGGCGGGACTGCTCGCGCTGATGCTCCTCACCGAAGCCCGCCGGGCGGCCCGCACCGGACCGTACGGTGAACTGGTGCCGCTGGAGGAGCAGGACCGCGATCGCTGGGATCGCGAACTCCTGGGTGAAGGACTGGAGTTGATCGAGGCCGCGCTGTCGCGCGGGCAGGCCGGGCCGTATCAGGTGCAGGCGGCGATCGCCGCCGTGCACAGTGAGGCGGCGACGGCGGAGGCCACCGACTGGCCGCAGATCCTGGTGCTGTACGACCTGCTGCTGCGTTTCGACGCCAATCCGATGGTCGCCCTCAACCGGGCCGTCGCGGTGGCGATGGTCCACGGGCCGGCGGCCGGGCTCGCCCTGCTCGACGAACTCGCCACCGACAAGCGCCTCGCCCGGCACCACCGCCTGCTCGCCGTCCGCGCCCACCTCCTCGACCGCCTCGGCGCCGACCCGGCTGCCGCAGCCCGTACCTACCGCGAAGCCGCCGCCCGCACCTCCAGCGTCCCGGAGCGCCGCCACCTCACGGCCCGGGCGCTGCGGGCCGAGCGTGGGGTGGATTGAGCGCGGGGCGCGAATGGGGACGGGGGTGGGAGCCGTGCGGTCGTACGCCGGTTCGCTGTTGCGCAGGGGGTTCTCGGCGGCTGACTCTTATTGTACTGTCCGTCTAATAAGCGGGTGAGCGGGAACCCGCAGGAGCAGGCACCCGGAGGCAGCCATGGCTCTCACCGACCCGGCGGCGCGCAGGCAGGACCACCGCCATACCACTGCCGACGACGACGTCTCCAGGCGGCTGCTGGAGTCGGCCGCCACGTTGTCGTACGACCCCTCGACCGAGATCGACTGGGACGCCCCGCTCCCGGAGGGGCACTACGGCCTCAACCCCGAGTGGAGCACGCTCTACGGCACCCGGCTGTGGGACGAGATGACCGAGCGGCAGCGGGTCACCCTGACCCGGCACGAGGTCTGCTCGATCATGAACACCGGCATCTGGTTCGAGATGATCCTCCAGCAGATGGTGCTGCGCGACCAGTACCTCAAGAACCCCGTCAGCGCCGAGTTCCAGTTCGCACTCACCGAGATCGCCGACGAGTGCCGCCACTCGATCATGTTCGCCCGCGCCTGCGAGAAGATGGGCGTCCCCGCCTACCGGCCGAACAAGCTCATCGCCAACGCCGGGCGCGCGTACAAGTCGCTCGCCAAGGGCGAACTCGCGTACGGCGGCATCCTGGTGGCCGAAGAGGTGCTCGACGTCATGCAGCGCGACTGGATGCGCGGCGAGAACGTGCTGGAGATCGTCCGCGGCACCTCCCGGATCCACGTGGTCGAGGAGTCGCGGCACATGAAGTTCGCCCGGCAGGAGATCCGCGAGCGGCTGCGGCACGCGAGCCCGGCCCGCCGGCGCGCCTCGGCCACCGGCATCGCCATCGGCGCGTACGTCATCGTCACCAGCATGGTCCACCCGGGCGTCTACAAGGCCGCCGGGCTCGACGTCCGGCGCGCGCTCGACGAGGTACGGGCCAGCGAGCACCGCAAGGCGATGATGCGCAACAGCTCCCGGCACCTGATGGCGTTCCTTGCTGAGACAGGATTGCTCACCAGTCGCTCGGCCGCCATCTACCGCCGCGTGCACATGCTCTGACGGATCATCAGGCAATCCTCAGGCAATCCTCAGGCAATCCTCAGGCACCTCATCGGACACCGGACACAGCGAGGACCTAACTCCGGCCATGGCCTACGCGATCACCCAGACCTGCTGCAGCGACGCCTCGTGCGTGTCCGTCTGCCCGGTCAACTGCATCCACCCGACCCCGGACGAGCCGGAGTTCGGCACCACCGACATGCTGTACATCGACCCGCGCGCGTGCATCGACTGCGGCGCCTGCGCGGACGCCTGCCCGGTGGACGCGGTGTTCCCGGTCGACCGGCTGCGCGGTCCGGACACCGCCTTCGGCGACCTCAACCGGGACTGGTTCCGCGACCACCCCAACGACCACGCCTGGGGCACGCCCAGCTTCCCGCGCAGCCTGCCGGGCGAACTCGGCACGCTGCGGATCGCCGTGGTCGGCACCGGGCCGTCCGCCGGGTACACCGCGCAGGAACTGCTGCGCAGCACCAGCGCCGAGATCACCATGATCGACCGGCTGCCGGTCACCGGCGGACTGCTGCGGCACGGCGTCGCGCCCGACCACCAGGCCACCAAGCGGATCGCGGAGAGCTTCGCGAGCGTCTTCCGCGACCCGCGCCTGCGGATGCACCTGAACGTGGAGATCGGCACCGACGTCACGCACCGGGAGCTGACCGCCCACCACCACGCGGTGGTGTACGCGGTCGGCGCGGCCGCCGACCGCCGGCTTGGCATCCCCGGCGAGGACCTGCCCGGCAGCCTGCCCGCCACGGCCTTCGTCGGCTGGTACAACGCCGACCCGACGGTGCCGGCCGACGCGGTGGAGCTGTCCGCGGAGCGGGTGGTGGTCATCGGCAACGGCAACGTCGCCGTGGACATCGCCCGCATCCTGCTCACCGACCCCGATCGGCTGGCCGCCACCGACATCGCCGACCACGCCCTCGCCGCGCTGCGCCGCGGCCGGGTGCGGGAGGTCGTGCTGCTCGCCCGGCGCGGCCCCGAGCAGGCGGCGTGGACCGGGGCGGAGTTCCTGGCGCTGCGGCAGCTGCCGGGGGTCGAGGTGGTGGTCGAGGACCACCCCGAGGTGCGGGCGGCGATCGAGGCGGCCTGCGAATCGCCGTCGGGTCCGGGAGCGTCGTCGGGTTCGCGGGCGCCGTCGGGTCCGGGGGCGGCGTCGGGTTCGCGGGCCGCGCTGCTGGCAGGGCTGCCGCTGGTCCCGTACGACGGGGGCGCGGAGCCGGCGGCGGGGCGGCGGATCGTGCTGCGGTTCCTGTCCGCGCCGGTCGGGATCTCCGGGGACGGCCGGGTCGAGGCGGTGACCGTCGAGCGGACCACGCTCGTGGACGGGGAGCGGGCCGAGGCCACCGGGGAGCGGGACGTGCTGCGGGCCGGGCTGGTGGTGCGCTCCATCGGGCACCGGGGCGTGCCGCTGCCCGGGCTGCCGTTCGACGAGCGGGCGGGGACGGTCGCGCACCGGGGCGGGCGGGTCGTCGATCCGGCGACCGGGCAGCCGCTGCCGGGGGCGTACGTGGTGGGGTGGGCCAAGCGCGGGCCGTCCGGCGGGATCGGCGCCAACCGGGCCTGCGCGCGCGAGACCGTGGACGCGCTGATGGACGACGCGCAGGCCCGTGCGCTGCCCGAGCCGGAGGCGGGGCACCGGGAGTTCGAGCGGCTGGTGCGGAGCCGGCGGCCGGACGCGGTCGGGTTGAAGGAACTGCGGGCGGTGGAGCGCGCGGAGCGCCGGCGGGGCGAGGCCGAGGGGCGGCCCCGGGTGAAGCTCGCCACCGTGCCCGAGCTGCTGGCGGCGGGCCGGCGGCGGTAGGCGGCGCCCGTAGGGGGAGCGGTGTTCCGGGCTCGGGTGCGGGCCTGGGCGTGGGGCTGGGGGCGGGCCTGGGTGTGGGCCTGGGCATGGGGCTGGGCGTGGGGCTGATGTGCGGGCCGCCGGGTTGACGGGACCGTGTCCCGGTGCGGATGGGGTGCGTTGGGCGGGTGTGAGCGGATTTGGGGCGATGCCGGCTCCGCGGCGGCGGCCGGTCGAAGAAACGATCCTGCACGGGGTGGAGCCACCGGGGGAGCCCGATTCGGAGGCACCCATCTACGCCGAGCTGGCTCGGCGGTGGCAGGCGGAGGGACGGTCCGTACCGGGGCTGCCCGATCCGGCCTGGGAGGCGCTGGCCGCGCCGGGCGGGGGTCAGTCGGCGGGGTTCGGGTCGGCAGGGCTCGGCTCTACGGGGTTCGGCTCCTGGTCGAGCGAACCGACCGGACCGACCGGACCGACCGGACCGACCGGACCGACCGGACCGACCGGACCGAGCGGGACGGCCGGGCCGACCGCGCAGGCCGGGTAGAACTGCCGCGACCAGCGGCGGAACAGCCCGATCGAACGCTCCCCGGGGACGAGCCGCGGCTGCGCCAGGTACCGCTTGTGGGCCAGGACCGGCCGGTCCTGCTTGATGATGCGCACCGAGGCCTGCAGCGCCAGCCAGGACGCCGCCCGGTCGACCGCCCGCGTCGCGCCGACCCCCGGCACCGGCACGGTGGCCGTCACCGCGAACCGCACCCTGGTCCGCCACGGCGCGATCGGCGTCGGCAGCACCCAGACCCTCAACGTGGCGCCCAGGTCGGGGAGTTCGGCCACCATCCGGAACATCCCGAGCCCGGCCAGGGTGACCGGCTGCTCCAGGGTGACGGTGCCCAGCCCCGGGAACCGGGTCGTGGTGCGCTGGTGGATGGTGAACAGCGGGCCGTCCACCTCGGGCGGAGCGGTCTCCCGGGTGTCCAGGCCGTGCAGCACGCTCGTGTGCCGGAAGTCGACGCTGTTCTCCATCACCTCCTGCGGATGGGAGAGCACCTCCCCGCTCCACCAGGCGAGCGGCCGTACCCCGACCTCCGGCGGCAGCTCCCACGTGGGCGGACCGCCGTCCACCCCCTGCCAGACGAACAGCGCCCCGTCCAGTTCCCGCAGATGGCGCTTCGTCAGGGAGGCCCGGAACCGGGTGCCGTCCGGGGAGCCGGTGCACGAGCCGTCCGGGCCGAACGCGAAACCGTGGAACGGGCAGACCAGTTCCTCGCCCCGGACCGTCCCGCCCGCCCCGAAGTGCGCGCCCAGGTGCGGGCAGTGCGGCCCGACCGCCCGCACCGCGCCCCGGCGGGTCCGGTACAGCACCACGTCCTCGCCCGTCAGCCGGGCCGTCCGCACCCGCCCGGGCGGCAGATCACGTGTTCGGCCGACGCAGAACCAGCCGCTCGGGTACGGCAGCGGGGCGGAGCGCTCGTCCATGGCGGGGGTCACCTCGATGGCTTGACGGCGGTGTGAACGTACCAGGCGACGTACTCGCGGACGGCGTACATCTCCACCGTGGAGCGGAGGTTGAGCCACTTCGCCGGGTCGCCGAAGCGCCGCAGCACCGCCCACGGCAGCCGGAAGCAGGCGTACGCCGCCTCCGAGGTCGGCAGGTAGTACGGTGTCGCGTCCAGCGCCTCCTCGACCTCGAACCCGGCCGCGGTGAGGAGCCGCGGCAGGTTGCCGGCGTGGTAGATCCGGGCGCCCGTCATCGTCATCGCGTCCAGGTAGGGTTCGAGCAACGCCCGTGCGTGGGGATCGAGTTCGTCCAGCGGGACGGTGCTCATCGGGCCCAGGAGCACCAGCCGGCCGCCCGGGCGCAGCACCCGGTGGAACTCGGCCAGGGCGCGCGGCGGATCGTAGGAGTGGACGAGCGTCTCCATCGAGTAGGCGCCGTCGAACTCGCCGTCGCCGAAGGGCAGCCGGTGGTAGTCGCCCCAGGAGAAGGAGGTCCGCTCGTCCAGGGCGGCGCGGGCGCTGAGCCGGCGGGCCTCGGCGAGGTGGAAGTCCAGGACGTCGACGCCCGTCACCGCCAGGCCGAACCGGGCCGCCATGGCCCGCGCCACCACCCCCGCCCCGCACCCGGCGTCCAGCACCCGCGCCCCCACCGGCAGCGCGAGCTTGCGGCCCAGCACGTCCTCCAGTTGGCGCTGCGCCCGCCACATCCGCCACTTCGACTGCCCCGGCTCCGTCCACCCCCAGTGCCGGGCGTTGCGCGCCACCCGGGTGTAGAACCACCGGCTGCCGGGCCGCCCGTACACGCGGCGCAGACCGGCCAGATCGAGTTCCTGAGCGCCCATGCGCACACGCTAGCGGCGGGCCCGGCCTCCTCCCGGCGGCGCCACGGGCGATTGCCCCGCCGGGAGGTTTCGTACGGTCATCGGACGGTCTCATGTCGGAGCCCATGAGTGGCGCTCATGGGAGAACGCCGGGGGACGGCCATGAGTGATGCTCATGGCCATCCCCTCATGAGTGGCGCTCATGGGCTCCGACATGAGTGACGCTCATGGCCGTCCCTCATGAGCGTCACTCATGCGGCCCCGGCGGCCCCGGCGAGGATGTCCCGTCCGTCCCGGCCGCGCAGTGCCAGTGCGGTCGGGAGCACGGCCGCCGTGAGCGCGATGACCGCGCAGCAGGCGGCGAGTGCGCCCAGCTCCGTCCAGGGCACGACCACGGGGGTCGGGCCGACCAGGTGGGTCAGGGCGGCCCATGAGCCGCCGATGCTGACGGCCGTGCCGAGCAGGCCCAGGACGGTGCCGGCCGCCACGCACAGCAGGGTCTCGACGGCGACGGACCGCAGCACCTGGGCCTTGGTGGCGCCGGCCAGGCGCAGCAGGGAGAGTTCCCGCTTGCGGTCGGTGACCGTCATCACCAGCGAGTTGGCCAGCGCGACGGCCGCGTAGCAGATCGCCAGCCCGAGGATCATCAGCAGGGCGTTCCAGGTGGCCTGCTCCTCGCCGTCGGCGCTCTCGGCCTGGACCTCCTCCGGGGTGGCGAGCCGGGCGCCCAGCCCGTCGACGGCCGTCCGCAGGGCGGTGACGGTCCGCTCCCGGTCGGCCCCGGGCAGCAGCCGCAGGTGCAGCTGGCTCGTCAGGGCCGCGCCGCCGATGCCGCCGACGCCGGCGGTGACGGCGTTGGGCGCGGTGACCCAGGCCTGGGTGGTCTCGGCGCCGCTGCCGAGGACGGCGGCGACCCGCAGCGTCCGGGGCGTGCCGTCGGCGAGCCGGACCGGCACCTCCTGGCCGACCCGGGGCGAGCCGGGCCAGGTGCGGCTCAGCACGATGGAGTCGGGGCCGAGGTCGGCGACCGAGCCCGCGACCACCGGCAGCCGGTCGACCGCGGCCAGGGCGGCCGGGTCGGCCTCCGCGGCCCGGAAGGCCACCAGGCCCATGCCGTCCTGGTCGGCCATCACCGAGGTCGGGGTGATCGCCAGGGCCTGCACGCCGGGGACGGCGCGGACGCGGTCCACCACGGCCCGGTTCAGCCCGGGCGTGCCGGCCGGGGTGACGACGAGGTCGGCGGCGGACAGCTGGGTGCGGACCTCGGTGACCAGCGAGCGGTCGATCGTGCGGATGCTGCCGATCAGGCAGCCGGCGAAGGCGATGATCAGCACCACCGGGGTGGCGGTCGCGGCGGTGCGCCGGAAGGCGGTCAGCGAGCTCAGCCGGGCGGTGGCCCAGACGATGCCGCCCGCGTCCTCGGCGGGCCGCCCGCGCAGCCGGGCCGGGAGGACGGGCAGCGCCGTCAGCAGCCGGATCACCGGCCCGGCCAGCACGCCCGCCAGCAGGACGCAGCCGGCCACGATGGTCAGCAGCAGTCCGAGTGAGTCCGCGACGTTGGCCGCGGCGTCGGGCCAGCTCCGGGCCGTGATCGCGATGGCGGCGACGGCGCCGCCCAGCACGAGCAGGCCGCCGGCCCAGCGGAACGCCTGCGCGCCCCGCGAGTGGCGTTCGACGTCCGCCTCCGCCAGCGCCTCGCCGGGGCTGATCAGGCCGGCCTTCACCGCGGACAGCATCACGCCGCCCATCGCGGTGAGCAGGCCGATCAGGGCGGCGACGAGCAGCCCCCACCAGGAGACCGGGACAGTGAAGTCGGCCGGGACCAGGTCGCGGCCGACCAGCCACCGGCCGGCCGGCACCGCCCCGGCCGCGCCGAGCGCGCACCCGGCGGCGGAGGCCAGCACGCCGACCACCAGCGCCTCCCGGGTGACCAGCGCGCGCACCTGACGGCGGGTGGCGCCGATGAGTCGCAGCAGCGCGAGCTCGCGGCGGCGCTGGGCGATCGACAGCGCGAAGGTGCCGGCCACCACGAACACGGCGGTGCCGCCGGAGACGGCGGCGGACAGGCCGAGCGGGGTCTGCACGCCGTCCAGCCGGCTGCTGACCTCGGCGTAGTGCGGGTCGGCCTGGCGGCGCTCGGTGCCGGTGAGCACCCGGGCGACGTTCTCGCCGCCGTTGGCGGCCACGGCCCGGCGCACCGCGTCGGCGTCGCCGAAGGCGGCCAGCACGCCGACGGCGGGGCAGAACCGGTCGGCCCGGGCGTCGGTGAAGAAGACGGCGTGCTCGAACGGCTCGGCCTGCGTCACCCCGGAGACCGTCGCGGTGTGCAGGCCGTCGGCGGTGACGAAGCGGACCTGCTGACCGACCTGGTCCGGCCGGCCGCCGCCGATGACGACCTCGTCGTCGGCGGACGGCGCCGAGCCGGCGGCCAGCCGGTAGCCGCCCAGGGCGGCGGCGGACCAGGCCCGTCCGACCTGGTCGCGCGGGCCGTCCGCGAGCTGGGCGTAGAAGGTCCGGTCCTCGACCGTACGGCCGGTCCCGGCGACGGCGGCGAGCAGCCCGGCCGGCAGGCCCGGCTGGACGGCGACCGGGGTCGACGCGGTCTCCCCGCCGGGGGCGACGAAGTCCACGCTCAGGTTGGCGGTCACCAGGACGGGGGCCTCGGAGAAGCGTTGGCGGCCCTGGTCGGGGACGTCGGAGGTGGCGGCGATGACCAGGATCGAGGTGGCCAGCAGGGCGACGCCGAAGGCCAGGGCGACGAAGCTGCCGACGAACGAGGCCCAGCGGAGCCGGACGGTGGCGAGGGCGAGGGTCAGCATGCGACGGCCCCGGCAGCCTCGTCAGCCTCGTCAGCCTCATCGGCACCGGCAGCCCCGGCGGCCTCCAGCGCGGTCATCCGGGCGGCGACCTGCTCGGCGGTGGGCCGCTCCAGGGTGCCGGCCAGCCGGCCGTCGCGGAGGAAGAGCACCCGGTCCGCGTACGAGGCGGCGACCGGGTCGTGGGTGACCATGACCACGGCCCGGCCGGGATCGTCGGCCGCGTCGCGCAGCAGGGCGAGGACCTCGCGGCCGCTGCGGCTGTCCAGCGCGCCGGTCGGTTCGTCCGCGAGCAGCACGGCCGGGCGGGTGAGCAGCGCCCGGGCGATGGCGACGCGCTGCTGCTGGCCGCCGGACAGCTCGCCCGGCCGGTGCCCGGCCCGGTCGGCGAGGCCCACCGCGGACAGCGCGGCGGTCACCTCGGACGGCGCGGTGCGACGGCCCGCCAGCCGGGCCGGGAGCGCCACGTTCTGGGCCGCGGTCAGGGCGGGCAGCAGGTTGAAGGACTGGAAGACGAAGCCGATCCGCTCCCGGCGCAGTACCGTCAGCGCCTTGTCGCGCAGGCCGCCCAGCACGGTGCCGTCGACCCGCACCTCGCCCGCGTCGATCGCCTCCAGACCGGCGGCCGAGCGCAGCAGGGTCGACTTGCCGGAGCCGGAGGGGCCCATGACGGCGGTGAAGGTGCCGAAGGGGAAGCCGACACTCACCTCGTCCAGGCCGACGACCGGCTCGGGCCCGCGCCGGTAGGTCCGGCGAACCGAGCGGAGTTCGACAGCAAGGTCCGTGGCGTTCATGATCACATCCCATCGCACCCGACGGGTCTGCGCCAATGACCTGGGGTTCAGTCCCGGGGGTGTACCCAGCTACACCCCCGGCTCCCTCACCCCCGCCACACCCGCTTCAGCTCCTCCCAGCGCGCCGCCTGCGCCTGCGTCAGGCCGCCCCGCAGCTCCGCCAGCTTCAGCAGCTGCGCCTCCGCGTCGGCGCCCAGCGGCTGCGCCTCGGCGCGGTAGTGGTCGGCGAGCAGGTCGTCGAGCTCGGGCCGGGTGAGGGCGGGGTCGAGGCGCTGGGCGAGTTTGGCCATGTTGCGGTACGAGCCCTGGAGCAGGAACGGGGGCTCGGTGCGGGTGCGGTCGTCCTGGGCGGCGGAGTCGAGGTAGGCGCGGTTGACGGCCAGGACGGTGGAGCGCAGGTGCAGCAGGCCGGCCAGGACGGCGGTCATCCGCTCCGTCTCGGCGGCGGGCCAGGCACCGCTCAGGGCGCCGCCGGCGAGGCCCGGTTCGCCGGCCGCGCGGGCGAGCAGGATGTCCAGGTCGGCGCGCTCGGCGGTGGCGAGCGGGGCCAGGTGGGCGTTGGCGGGCAGGGCGTTCTCGACGAAGCTGAGCGCGAAGAGGTCCGCGCGCCCGGCGACGGCGTCGCCGAGGTTCCAGACGTCGGCACGGTTGGCGAGCATGTCGGGCAGCCGGAACAGCCGCCCGGACTCGGTGTACGGGTTGGCGGCCATCACGACGGCGAAGCGCCTGCCGCGCAGGTCCCACTCGCGGGCCTCGCCGTCCCGGACGCCGTCGATGCGGCGCTGCGCGTCGCACAGCGGGATGAACCGCTGCAGGAACTCGGGCGAGGTGTGCTGGACGTCGTCGAGGTAGAGCAGCACGTTGTCGCCCGCGTGCAGGGCGAAGTTGAGCTTCTCGACCTCGCGCCGGGAGGTGGCGTCGGGCGCCTCGGCCGGGTCCAGCGAGGTGACCCGGTGGCCGAGCGCCGGGCCGCTGACGGTGACCAGCAGCAGGCCGAGCCGCTCGGCCAGGTACTCGACCAGGGTGGTTTTGCCGTAGCCGGGCGGGGAGACCAGCAGCAGCAGGCCGCTGCGGTCGACCGGCCCGCCGGAGTCCACCGTGCCGAGCTGCTTGGCGAGGTTGTCGCCGATCAGCGGCAGGTACACCTGGTCGATCAGCCGGTTGCGGACGAAGCCGTTGAGCGGGGCGGGCCGGTACTGGTCGAGCCGCAGCCGGGCGTGCTCGGCGGCCAGCAGCTCGCCGCGCAGCCGCTGGTAGGCGCGGTAGCCGGGTGCCTCGACGGCCTCGAACTCCCGTACCCGGGCGAGCAGTTCGTCCAGCCGGAGGTCGAGCGCGCCGCCGGTCAGCCGCGGGTGGTCGCCGAGCAGCCCGGTGATCCGGGTGCCGACGGCGCCCTCGACCGGGCGGCGCGGCAGCGACGGGCAGAGCAGCGCGGCGACGGCCTCGGCGAGGTCGCCCGGCTCGGCGTCGGCGGCGCCCGCCGCCAGCCAGGCCGCGGCGAGTTGGTGCCGTACGGGCAGCAGGCCGGGCTCCTCGGGCAGCGCGGCCAGCGCCTCGGCGAGGCCGGCCGACTCGGGGGCGGCGCGGAACTTGTCGAGCAGCGCGGCCGCGCCCGCCGAGTAGGCGAACGTGGGCGTGGTGGCGGCGAGTTCGGCCACCAGGTACGGTCCGGCAGAGCCTGCGGCGTGGTCGGCCCCGGCCGCGTCCGCTCCCGCCGCGAACCCGGCGACGGCCGCCGACAGTTCGGCGGCCAGGGCGTCCAGCGCGGCCTGCGCCCGCGGCGCCGGAGCGCCGCCGAAGGCCGCCCGGGCGAGCCCGAGCGAGCGGGCCCGGGTGTGCCAGAGCAGCCGCTGCCGTTCGTCGGCGCCGTGCGCCCAGTACAGCTGGGCGGCCGCCCGGGCCTG
Organism: Streptomyces novaecaesareae; assembly: GCF_000716875.1. Classification (GTDB taxonomy): domain Bacteria; phylum Actinomycetota; class Actinomycetes; order Streptomycetales; family Streptomycetaceae; genus Kitasatospora; species Kitasatospora novaecaesareae. The sequence goes on from NZ_JNWQ01000026.1 coordinate 68,002, forward strand.
CGCCGGGTGGCGCAACAGCCCGGCCTCGGCGTCGAGTTCGAGCAGGGCGCGGAGCAGCAGCGCCGCGTCGTGGTCGTGCACGCCGCGCTGGTAGCCCTCGTCCGGCCGCTGTTCGGCGGCCCGCCGGACGTACTCCAGCAGCTCTGCCGGGTCCGCGTCGGCGGAGAGCGCGCCCGGCCCGGCCGCCAGCAGCAGGCTCGCGGCGAGGTACTCGGCACGGTAGAGCCCCGGGGTCTCCGAGGGCAGCGGGCGGTCCCAGTAGCGCTCGGTGGCGGCGAAGGCGGGGTCGGTGACGGGGGAGCGGTAGGCGGTCCCGGTGAGGGTGAAGGCGGGGCGTCCGCGCCAGGGGACGAGGGCGAGTTCGGGCCGCTGGGTGGTGATGCCGAACAGGTGCCGGCCCAGCCGCAGGGTGCCCGGGCCGTCCCCGGCGAGTTCGGTGCGGTCGCGCAGGGCGCGGTGGGCCCGGCCGCGGGCGGCGCGCAGCCGGCCGGTCAGCTCCTCGGCCCGGACCCGGTCGCCGAGTGCGGTCAACTGGGCGGCCAGGTCGCGGAGTTTGACGGCCGTCGGGTCGGCGGCGAGGGCGGCGTCGAGCTCGGCCGCGGTGTCCAGGGCGGCCAGCCGCCGGTGCAGGGTGTCGAGGATGCGTTCGGCGGAGGCGGCCAGCCGGTCGGCGCGGCGGGCTCGTTCCTCCAGCAGGTGCTGGCGGCGGGCGGTGAGCGCGTCGTGGATCTCGGTGCGCCGGTGGGCGAGCTGCTCGCCGAGGGCCGGGTCGGCGTCGGCGAAGCGGGTCTCCAGCTGCTCGATCCGCAGCAGCAGCCGGCCGAGCTGGTCGTCGCAGGCCTCGGGGGTGTCGGCGGCGGCGAGCGCGGCGGTGGTGGCCTGGGCGAGCAGGGCCGTCTCGGCGGCGAACTCGGCGGCGGCCTCGCGGGTGCGCAGCTCCCGGCGGCGCACGGTGAGTGCGGCCCGGGCCCGGTTGAGCAGGCCGAGCACGTCGGCGAGCCGGTCCAGGATCGCGGTGCGGGTGGTGGCGTCGGCCAGGTCGAGGGTGCCGACCAGCTCCGAGACGGTCTGCAACGCCTCGCTCTGGGCGCCCAGTTCGAGGCTCAGCGGCTCGGCCTCGGCGGCGGTGGCGATGGCGGCGCAGGCCTCGGCCAGTTCGGCGGCCCGGCGCCGGTGCGGGGCGAAGGCGGTGGGCTCGGCGAGCTGGCCGACGGCCCGGCCGGCCGCCTCCGCGAGGCCTTCGGCGAGGTGCGCGGCGAGCGCGTCGATCCGCTCCGGGTCGGCGCGCGGCAGGTCGCGTAGCGCCTCGACCCGGCCCTGGGCGCGGCGCAGCCCGGCGAGCCGGTCGACCCACTCGGCGGCGTCGGCCAGGGTCTCGCCGCGGGCGGTGCGCAGCAGGCCCTCGACGTGCTCGGCGGCGTCCTCGGTCCGGGCGGCGGCGTGCGCGGTGAGCTGGGCGACGGCCTCGTACTCGGCGATGACCTGGCGGGCGGTGTCGCGGATCTCGGCGAGCGGCGCGGCGAGGTCGCCGAGGCCGCCCTGGCCGAGCCAGTGGTGCCGGTCGGCGGTGCGGGTGCAGGCGGCGAGGACGGCCCGGTGGCCGGCCGGGGTGTCGGCGCCGGCCGCGGCGAGCCGGGCGAGGGCGAGGCAGCCGGCCAGGCCGCGGACCAGGTCGGCGTTGCCGATCCGGGCCAACGGCCCGGTGCCGGGCGGCTGTTCGGCGGCGAAGCGCTCGCTGGTGAACGGGGTCTGCCAGAGCTGGACGGGGTGCAGCCGGGTGGGTCCGTCCTCGGCCGGGCGCAGAGCGATCAGGGTGCCGTCGGCGAGCAGCGCGTAGCCCTGGCAGGGCAGCGGGGCGGCGGCCTCCTGGCGGACGCTGTTGTACGGCTGGAGCAGGGCGCGGCCGTCGGCGGGGGAGCGGAACTCGTACAGCACGTCCTCGCCGTTGGGCGACAGCACGGTGCGCTCGTACACCAGGCCGTCCACCGGCTGGTCGAAGGTGCGGACGGTGCCGTCCACCAGGTGGCAGCCGCCGGGGAAGGCCACGCCTTGGTCGGCGGGCAGCCGCAGGCAGGCCTGGCCGAGCGCGTCGATCCGGGTGACGGTGCCGGTGGGCAGGTGCACCACCAGGTGCCGGACGGTTTCCTCCTGGTAGGGGCGCACCCGTACCAGCAGCAGGGTGCCCAGCCGGGCGTGGGCGATCTGCGCGTCGGCGAGGGTCTGCAGGGCCTCGGCCAGCGGCTCGTGGTGCAGTTCCCGGCCGTCCGGGGTGGCGAGGGTCAGCCGGCCGCCGTCGACGCCGAGGTGCAGTTCGCCGGCCAGGTCGGCGCGGGGCGGGCGGCCGGGTCCTGCGGGGAGCTGGTCGTCCCGGGTCAGCGCCGTCCAGGGGAGCTGCTGCCCGTCGGCGGGGGTGTGGTCGCGCTCGCCGCGCCCGTCCAGGTAGGCGGGCCGGGTGTCGTCGGCGCCGTCGTCGAGCTGCCAGCGCAGCACCCGGACGTCGGTGGCGGACTGGCCGGTGCGGAAGACGGCGAGCAGCCGGCCCGCCGTCGGGCGCAGCCGCTCCAGGCGGGCGTCGCGGAAGTAGCGCCGCAGCTCGGCGAGGTCCTGGCGCAGCCGGGGGTCGTCCAGCAGGGTGCCCTCGGCGGGGGCGGGGGAGAGGTCGGGCCGGTGCAGGCCGAGTCCGTCCGCGAAGTCCTCGGCGGCGTCGGCGGCGTCCGACGGCCCGGTCGGGCGGGTGCCGAGCAGCAGCAGCCCGCCGGCGGCGGTGAGGTCCTGCGGGAGGCAGGCCCGGGCGGTGGTCAGCCGCCCGGTGCCGGTGAGCCGTAGCTCCCCGCCGCCGAACTCCTCGACCCGGCGGGCGTTCAACGCCCGTGCGCGGTCGGCGAGTTCGGCGGCGGCCCGGGCGAGCCGGTCGCGCAGGACCTCGTAGGTGCCGGCGTCGAGCCGGTCGTCGAGGGCGTCCACGGTCAGTTCCTCAGGTCCTCGGGTGCTCAACGGATCGGTACGGGGGGCTCGTCACCTGGAGCCGTTCGCCGAGGCGCCGGCACCGGCCAGCGCCCCGATCGGGGTCTCGGCGATGCCCAGCTTGCGCGCCGAGTCCAGCAGCTTGCTCAGCTGCCCGGCCTGCTCGCCGCTCCCCGAGCCGATCAGCTTCATCAGCAGCGCGGACACCGTCAGGTTCTGCACGTCCGCCGTGGAGACGGAGGACAGCACCCGGGTGAGGTCCTCGGTGAAGCCGGCCCGGCCGTCCAGCCAGGGGCCGGCCAGCGCCTGCGCGGTCTGGGAGTGGCCGACGAAGGCGTCCACGCTCTTGCCGGCCGTCACCGACTGCACCAGCCGGTCGAAGAACACCGAGTCCCCGCCGACGATGTCGATCTTCGCCTTCTCCAGCCCGGCCGCGACCAGGGCCGCCTGCGCCTCGGCGATCTGCCGCTGCGTGTCCAGCCCGGCCAGCCGGACGTCCTTCTCGGCGGCCAGCCGCAGCCGGTACTCCTCGTGTCCGCGCGAGGCCTCGTCCAGCTTGGCCATCGCCGCGGCCTTCTCGGTCAGGCCCTCGGCCTCGGCCTTCAGCTTGGCGCCGACCTCCAGCGCGGTGGCCTTCGCCTTCTCGACCTGGACGACGGCCTCGGCGCGGCCCACCTTCTCCACCGCCGCGGCCTCCTGCTCCCGCACCTGGACGCGCGCCAGGCCCTCGGCGGCGGCCTCCGCCCGGACGCCCTCGGCCAGCCGGATCTTGGCGGCCGCGTCCAGCTCGGCGGCCCGCTGCCGGGCCTCGGCCAGCACCAGCGCCTCGCGGGCCTTGTGCGCGGCGGCCTGCTCGGCGGCCTCGGCGGCCTTGATATCCTTGACGAGCTTCTCCTGCGCCTCCGCCTCGGCCTGGATGACGACGGCCTTGCGGACGCGCTCGGCCTCCTCGGTGGCGCGCAGCGTCTTGACGGCCTCCTCCTGCTCGGCGACGGTCCGGTCCACCGCGACCCGCTCGCGGACCACGTCCGCGACCTCCCGCTTGGCGGACTCGACCTCCTTCGCCTTGGCGATCGTGGCGAGTTCGGTCTCCCGCTCGCGGCCGACGACCTCCAGCAGGCGGTCCTTCTCGATCCGCTCGTTCTCCACCGCGATCACCCGCTCGCGGTTCTTCTGCGCCACCGCGACCTCGCGGGCCTGGTTCTCCCGCTGCACCCCGAGCAGTTCCTCGGTGCGCAGGAAGGCGGTCTGCGCGTTGAGCCGCTCCTCCTCCTGCACCCGGGCGATCACCGCGTCCTCCTTGGCCCGCAGGGTCTCGATCTCGCGGCGCTGGCGGATCTCGGCGTCGGCCTGGCGGCGCTGGAGCTCCAGGACGGTCTCCCGGGCGTCCACGTTCTGCCGGGTGATCTCCTTCTCCTCGGTGCGCTGGTACTCGTTGGTGCGCACGTGCTCGATCGCGGTCAGCTCGGTGATCTTGCGGATGCCCTGGGCGTCCAGGATGTTGTCGGAGTCCAGCTGACTCATCGGGGTCTGTTCCAGGTGGTCGATGGCCGCGTCCTCAAGGGTGTAGCCGTTGAGGTCGGTGCCGATGACCGCGATGATCTGGTCCCGGAACTCGTGCCGGTGGGTGTACAGGTCGGTGAAGTCCAGCTGCTTGCCGACGGTCTTGAGCGCCTCGGCGAACTTCGCGACGAAGAAGTCCTGGATCGCCTGCGGGTCGCTGGCCCGGACGGTGCCGATCGACTGCGCCACCTTGATGACGTCCTCGACGGTCTTGTTCACCCGGACGAAGAAGGAGATCCGGATGTCGGCGCGGATGTTGTCCCGGCAGATCAGGCCGTCCCGGCCGGCCCGGTGGATCTCCACCGTCTTCGCGGTGATGTCCATCAGCTCGGCCTTGTGCAGGATCGGCAGGACGATCGTGCCGGTGAAGGTGACGTCCACCTTCTTCGTCCGGGAGACGATCAGTGCCTTGCCCTGCTCGACCTTCTGGAACAGGCGGCCCACGAACAGCAGCACTGCGAGCACGATGAGCAGCACGACGGCGACGAGAACGCCGAAACCCACGGCGATGGTGTCCATCACGGAGTCCTTTGACGAGATGGCGAGTTGGTGCGAGGTGAATGAAGTGGAAAGCGAACGAAGTGAAGTGACGGAACGTCAGTCGCGGCCCGGCGGCGCCGGGTCGAACGGCGCCGGGTCGAACGGCGCCGGGTCGAGCGACGACGGATCGAACGGCGCCACCAGGAAGTGCTCGCCCTCGGCGTCGTAGTCGAAGATCAGGGCGGTCCGTCCGGCGGTGAGCCCCGGATCGGGGGTGGGCGTACGGACCTGGACGGTCGCGGTGGAGCCGTCCTCGGCGGCGACCTCGGCCTGCCCGAAGTCGGCAGTCACCCGGCCGGTGCGGATCACGCAGACCCGGCCGACGAAGTCCCCGCGGCTGACCGGCCGGTCCTCCGGGAACAGCCGCGACAGCGGCTTGACGAGCACCCGGGTGCCCGTCCAGGAGGCGACCAGCGCGACGGCGAGCACGCCGCCGCGCGCCGGCGCCCCCGAGGTGAGCGCGGTGCCGGCCAGGCTGACGAACCAGGCGAGCGCGACCAGCAGCGACACCGCGACCGTCACGGGCACCCCGCCCAGCCCCAGCGCGCCCAGCACGCCCCCGTGGTGGCCGGCCCCCGCGTGGGAGCGGTTCCCCCCGTTCCCCCCGTCGGCGCCGTGCCCGCCGGGTGCCCCGTGCGCCACGCTCCCCCCGACACCGTGCCCCCCGGCACCGTGCCCGACGTGACCCACGTGACCCACATGCCCGACGTGCCCGACGTGCCCGGCACCCACGTGGTGTCCGACGCCGTGCCCCCCGTGCAGGGCGTCGAACCCCAGTCCGCCGAGCAGCATCAGCAGCCAGTACCCGACGACCACCACCAGCGCGAAGCTGAACAGCGCCGTCGGAAAGGCCAGCGCGGCCGCGAAGAATCCCCCCAACCCGGCCACGCTCCCCCGCCCTTCCCACGGCACCGTGCTTCGGCGCCGGAGAGATCATGGCAGTGGGGGCGGCCGTCGCACATTGCCAGGATCCGGCAACCTTTACGGCCTTTTGACACCCTGGTCCACGCGACCCACGTGACACTGCAACAGCCGGGCAACAGGACGGTCGCCGGGCCGTCGCAGCGGGGCCGCACGGGTTTGCCGCGCCGGGGCGTGAGAGGCGCCGGGACGTGAGAGGCGCCAGGGCGTGAGGCGCCGGGACGTCGGAGGCGCCGGGATCAGAGCGGCTGGTCCGGCCAGTTCAGCAGCCGGGCCCCCATCGCCGCCGTCTCCAGGGTGAAACGCTGCAGCGCGTCCGACGGGTCGTACCCCGTCAGCGCCCTGATCCGCTCCAGCCGGTAGCTGAGCGTGCGCACGCTCAGCCCCAGCCGGCGCGCCGCCTCCGCGTTCACGTACGCGGCCTCCGCGTGCACCACGATGGTGTCCAGCAGCGGACGGGCGCCGCCGCGCGCCTCGGTCAGCGGGCCGAGCACGCTGCGCACCAGGTCCGCCATGGCCGCCCGGTCGCGCATCAGCACCGGGAAGACCAGCAGCTCCTCGGCCTTCAGGTGCTTGGCCGACAGGTCCAGGCGCTGCGCGTAGTCCAGCGCGTCCAGCGCCTCCTCGTAGCTGCGCGGCACCCCGCTCGGCCCCGAGTGCCGGCGGCCGGTGGCCACCCGCAGCACCGGGCGGTAGCCCGGGCCGGGGCGCAGCGTCAGCTCGGCGAAGGCCTCCAGCACGGACCGCTCGGAGTCCGGGGCGATGCAGACCAGCCGGCCGTCCTTGCTGGCCAGCAGCACGTCCCGCTCGCCGAACCGCCCGGCCAGCTCCCGCTCCACCCGGTGCACCAGCGGATGGACGTCGGCGAACGGCTCGTCGCCCACCGCGACCGCCACCGTGTACGAGCCCGCCAGCCGCAGCCCGAAGTGCTCCGCGCGCTCGGCGAGCAGGCCGAGGTCGCTGCGGCCGAACAGCAGGTCGTCGATGAACTCCCGCCTGGCCGCCTCCTCCTGACGGACAGCCAGGCGCTGCGCACGCTCGTGTCCCTCGCCGAGCGCGGCCAGCGCGGCGTCGGTGGCGGCGAGGACGGCGTCGCCCGTCCGGCGCAGATCGTTGACGCTGCTCGCGGCGGCCGTCCCGGGCAGCGTGTGCCAGGCCCGCCGGGCCGCCGCCAGACAGTGCGACACCACCTCGCGCAGCCCGTAACCGGCCTCGGCACACTGCTCGCCGAGCCTGCGCAGGCCCTCCAGCTCGTCGCGGCGCAGCAGCCGGCCGGTGCGCGAGACGTCGGCGAGCAGGACGAGGTAGGCCGCGGCCAGCTCGGCGGGTATGTCGTGGTCGAATTCCTCGGTCACCGCGTCCTGCCATCCCCCGTACGACCCGGTATTTCGGCGCTGAACACTAGCAGGATCGATACGGCGTCAGGTCTGCGCCACCGGCCCCGCAGGCCCGTCCGCTACCGCTCCCGGAAGTGCAGCACGAAGCGCGCGCTGCTGCCGTCGATCCGCCGCCGCACATACAGGGCAGGGGTGCCGTCCGGGGTGCAGCTGACCCCCTCGCGGACCAGCAGCGCGGTGCCCGGCGGGACACCCAGCAGCTCGGCGTCCGCGAGGTCCGCGCCGACCGCCCCGAAGGCCCGCCAGTCGTACTCCAGCTCCACCCCGGCCGTCCGCGCCAGATCCAGCACCAGGTTCCCCGGGCGGCCCGGCCGGACCAGCTCCGCGGGCAGCGGGCCGAACGGCACCCAGTAGCTGGAGGCCGCCCGGGCCCGCCCGCCCAGCCGGATCACCGAGTCCACCCGGGACAGCTCCTGCGGCGCACGGCCCAGCTGGCGGGCCGCCTCCGCGTCCTCCGCCGAGCCGGTCACGGGCGGCGCGGCCACCACGAACTCGCCGTCCCCCGGGCCGTCCCCCCGCCGCCCCTCGCCACGGGCCTCCCCGCCGGCCTCGGGCAGTGCGGCGTGCACGCTGCCCAGGTCGAAGCGCTGGCTGCGCGGGTCCACGGCGATCGACACGCGGACGGCCGGCGGGCGGACGAAGGTGCCCACGCCCCGGCGGATCTCCACCACGGCCGCCCGCTCCAGCTCCGCCACCGCCTGCCGTACGGTCAGCCGGTTCACCCCGAACTCGGCGCTCAACTCCGGCTCGCTCGGCAGCCGGGCGCCGGCCGGGTACGCGCCGGCGTCGATGCGCTCCTGGAGCCGACGGGCCAGGCGGCGGTACAGCGGGGTGCTCGGGGTGCTCTGGGGGCTCTGGGTGTCCGGGACGTTCGGGGTGTTCGCGGGGTTCGGAGTGTTCGCGGGGTTGGTCGCCACGGGCTCGATCCTACGAAGCCGCCCGCCCGGAGCCCGTTCGCCGCCCGCCCGGAGCGCGCCCGGAGCGCGCCCTCAGCCCGCCCGCCCGGAGCTCGCCGCCCCGTTCGGGTCGCCGCGGCGCACCGACGGGAGTGGGATGGAGGAAGCGACGGGCGCCCGCCGCTTGCCCGGCGGCCCCGGGACAGGTTAGACATCTAGACGTCTAGATGTCCCACCCGTCCCGAGCGGCTCCACCGAAAGGCCCCCGCATGTCCCTGGTCAACTTCCGCGACGCCGCCGTCCTCGGCGACCCCGAGGGCCGACGGGTCCGCCCCGGCGTGCTCTACCGCTCCGCCCAGCCGTTCCCGGCCGCCGACGAGACCACCGTCGCCCAGCTGCGCGCCTGCGACATCCGCACCATCGTGGACCTGCGCGACCCGCGCGAGACCAACCCCGCCGACTGGGCCGCCGCCGAGGCCGCCGGGATAGCCGTCGTCGCCGCCCCGGTGAACCCCGCCACCGACGCCCTCACCGCGCGGATGAGCACCATGACCACCGCCGCGGACCTCGGCGACTTCTACGTCCTGCTCGCCGAGTCCGCCCCCGAGGCGGTGGCCGCCGCCGTCGAGGCCACCGTCCGCCCCGGCGCCGTCCTGCTGCACTGCGCCGCCGGCAAGGACCGCACCGGCCTGCTGACGGCCCTCCTCCTGGACCTCCTCGACGTCCCCGCCGAGCGCATCGTCGCCGACTACGCCCGCACCGCCGACGCCCTCCCGCAGATCTTCGCCGGCCTCGCCGAGCGCCACCGCACTGCCCTCAACGACCCCACCAACGCCCGCGTCACCGACACCCAGGGCCGCCGCCTCACCATCCCGGCCCCCCTCCTGGAGGCCCCGGCCGAGGCCATGTCCGTCTTCCTCGACCGCGTCCGCACCCACCACGGCGGCGCCGCGTCCTTCCTCCCGGCCTGCGGCGTCCCGGCGACGACCCTCGGCGCCTTCCGCGCGAAGGCGGGCGCAGCCACGGCCTGATCCGACAGCATCCGCCGGACAGGCCCTACCCTGACGGCCCATGAGCTACAACGGCATGTGGTTCCTGATCCCCGCGCCCGCCGAGGCGGTCGAGCGGCACGGCCCGAGGCTGCGCGGCGCGCTGGCCGCGCACGCCGCGGAGCCGGGCAACCGTGAGCTGCGCCGCCGGTGGGAGCGGGAGGGGCTGGGCCCGGAGGAGTTGGAGTGCCTGGCGGTCGGCCCGCTGGGGGAGGACCTCGACGCGCTGTACGCGGCCTGGGAGGACTGCGGGAAGGCCGGCCCGTACGCCGCCGTCTCCGCCCGCAACCGCTACCCGGTGCTCGGTGTGGCGCACGGACTCGGCCCCGAGCGGATGGCCGCGCTGCCGGGCTGGTTCGGGGACGTGGTCCTCACCCCCGAGGAGCTGCGGGCCTCGCTCCCGGCCGTCGAGGCGGTGTTCGACCTGGACGGGGCGGCGCGGGCGGCGGCCGAGGAGCGCGCCGTGGAGGTCCTGCGGTCGGACTGCCCGGGGGACCTCTTCGACGTCGCCGTCCCCGTCTGGCGCGCCGCCGCCGCGGCCGGGCACGGCCTGATCGGCGCCCAGCTCGTGCCCTGACTCGCCGCTGATCCGCCCCTGACCGGCCGCCGAACAGCGGCTGCTGCCGCCCGAGCGCCCGTACCGGCTGCCCGCCGCGACGGCGCGGCGCCTGGGCATCGGCTGACCGCGGGCGCGTCAGACGTCCCGCCGCCGCACCACGACCACCGTCACGGCGACGGCGACGGCCGCCCACACCCCCATCGTGATCCAGGAGTCGAGCACGCTCGGCGCGTACTTCCCCATCGTGGTGGTGGAGCCGGGCCTGATGGTGAGCCGCTGGACGGTGGCGAGCGGCAGGTGGGTGCCGATCTCCTTCAGCCAGCGGTAGCGGTCGCCGCCGAACATCAGCGGCAGGATGAACATCAGCATCACGAGTGCCACGATCGAGGCGGTGGCGTGCCGCAGCAGCGCGCCCAGCGCCATGCCGATCAGTGCGCAGGCCGGCACGATCGCCGCGTAGGCGAGGACGGCCCGCAGGCAGCCCTGGTCGGTGATGGAGACGCCGACGTGCCGGGAGGCCAGCATCGCGTTGGCGCCGAAGAAGGACCCGGCCGACACCACCGCCCCGGCGAGCGCGGTGATCCCGCCGATCAGCAGCACCTTGGCCGCGATCACGCCCCGCCGGTCCGGTACGGCGGCGAAGGTGGTGCGGATCATGCCGGTGGTGTACTCGCCGAACACGGTGATCGCGCCGAGGCTGCCGGCGGCGATCGCCATCAGGTCGGAGGAGACGCTGCCGAGGCCGTGGAACAGCGGGTCGTAGGTGTACGGCGGCATGCCGGGCATCGGTGCGGGCGGGTGGTCGAGGTACGGCAGGTCGGTGTGGACGGCGTTCAGGTTGACGGCGATCGCCACCAGTGAGGCGAGTGCCAGCACCCAGTACGTGGACCGCAGCGAGCGCAGCTTGATCCACTCGGCGGCGAGCAGGTCGCCGAAGCGGGCGCGCGGCTCGGTGCGGGCGGTGGGGGCGAGGGGCATGGTGTTCATCGGGCCTCTCCGGCGAGGTATTCGACGCTGTCGGCGGTCAGGGCCATGAACACGGACTCCAGGGACGGCGTCCGGGTGGCCAGCTCGTGCAGCACCACGCCGTGCCGCAGGGCGAGTTCGCTGATCCGTTCGGCGGGCAGCCCGGTGACGGTCCCGAACTGCGGCTCCGTCCGCCGCACTTCGGCCCCCTCGGCCCGCAACAGCTCGGCGAACGCGTCGAGTTCGGGCGTCCGTACGGTCACCGAGGCCACCGCGTTGCGGGCCGAGAACTCGGCCAGGCTCTCGTCGGCGATCAGCCGGCCGCG
>NZ_JNWQ01000027.1 GCF_000716875.1 Streptomyces novaecaesareae
ACTAGATCGCTCGTCGGCAGCGTCAGATGTGTATAAGAGACAGGGTTTGGTCCGGTCGGCCGGGTGGAGGGACGGGCGGCCAGGAGCCGGTGCTTCGGCCGGTGGTGGGTGGGCTTGCGAGCGGTGAGGGGGGTGGGCGTCATGGTGGGGCCTCCTTCTTCGGCGGCCCGGGTGGCTGCCGTTCGGTGGTCCCAAGGGTGGTGCTTCGGGGCCCGGTCGCACATGTGCCGATCGGCAGGAAATCCTGCGGAAATGCGGCGGGCCTCCCCTGCCGATCGGCAGGGGAGGCCCGTGAGCCGGCGTCCGCTACGCGCGGACCGGGAGCCGGGTGCAGACCGCGCCCGTCGCGAGCGGGGCGGGTTCGGCGCCCAGGGCGGCGAGGGTGAAGGCGGTGGTGAGCGCGCTGATGTCGCGGGCCTCGCGGAGCAGGTAGTGGTTGGCGCCCGGGGCCTCGTAGCGTGCGAGGTCCGGGACGACCTCGCGGGCGCGCAGCGCGTACTCCAGGGACTGGGTGGCGTTGGCCGCGCTGTGGTCGCCGGTGCCGTGGACGATCAGGACCCGCCGCCCGGCCAGCTGGTCGACCGCGTCGCCGCTGGGCAGCCAGGGGGCGATCCCGGCGACGCCGACGACGGACGGGTGCCCGGCGCACCAGAAGGCGGCGCGCCCGCCGAGCGAGTTGCCGATCAGGACCACCGGTGCGCCTTCGTACCGGCGGGCGAGTTCGTCGAGCGCCCAGCGGGTGTCGACGGCGGTGTCGGCGTCCGCGCCGTTCCAGCCGCTGTAGCGGTAGCGCAGCAGGTGCACGGCGATGTTGTGCGGCCGGCCGCGGTCGGTGAGTTCGACGGACAGGTCCCGCAGGCCCCGTTCGGCGACCTTCAGCGGTCCGCTTCGACTTCGGATGAACCCGCCCGGCAGCAGCAGGGCGACGCCGTTGACCGGCCCGTCCCCCGGTCGAGGGGTCAACTCTGCGGTGCGCGGACGCTGCGCTCGGAACACGCGAAATCCTCCCTGATGTGTACGGGCGGATTCTACGGTTCCGCTGGCGGGTCGCGGTGCGCCGGCAGGGACCCGGCCGATCACGGCCACGGGAGCCCCGGCGAGGCATGGTGTGCGGGTGGTGGCGGAGACGTGAGGAGCGGCGGACCCATGCACTGCAGAACGAGCCGGCCCGGTGTGTGCGTACTGTCGGGCGGGGAGGCTCACCCGGTCGGGTGAGCCGGGGGCGGTGAGCTGTCGGGCGCTGTCAGGCGGTGTCGGGGCAAGGGGTGTTCCGTTGCCAATTCGACGGTGTGGCGCGGTGGTTAGGGTGCGCGAGCGGGGTCAGGAGGCGGCCAGGACGCGCTCCAGCGCGGCCCGGCCGGCCGGGCCCCAGGTGGGCTGCCCGCCGGGCAGGCCGCGCTCCGCGGCCAGGCCGACCGAGATCAGCGAGAGGGCCCACAGCAGCGCCCGGCCGCGGGCCCGGCGGCCGGTCGGCCGGTCGACGGGGCCGTACGCGTCGAAGAGGTGGGCCGCCGAACCGGCCGGCAGGAGGAGCCAGGCGGCGGCCAGGTCGGTGGCCGGGTCGCCGGTGGAGAGGTCGCCGAAGTCGAGCACCCCGGAGAGGGTGCCGTCGGTGACGACGACGTTCGCGGGGTGGAGGTCGCCGTGCAGCCAGAGCGGCGGGCCCTGGTAGTGGGGGGCGGTGCTCGCGTCCGCCCAGATCGCCCGGACCGACGGTGTGTTGGCGGCGAGGCCGGTCGGTTCGAGGATCCGGATCCGGCGCTCGAACTGCTCCTGGAGTTCGGCGAGCGGTTCGCCGCGGGTGCCGGCGGGCGCGTCGGCCGGGGCGGGGCGGTGCAGGGACCGGAGGAAGCCGGCCAGGACGCCCGCGGCGTGCGCCGGGCGGGTGATGGCGGCGCGGTCGCTCGGCTCGCCCGGGACCCAGGCGGTGACGGACCACGGGCGCGGGAAGCGGTCGGACGGCGCACCCGCCCGGAGGGGGCGCGAGACCGGCAGCGGGAGCCCCGGGGCGAGCCGGGGGAGCCACTGCAACTCCTTGCGCAGCAGCTCCGACGCGCGCTCGGTGCACGGCACGCGGACGGCGAACTCGTCGCCGAGCCGCCAGAGTTGGTTGTCCCAGCCGCCGGCGACCGGGCGCAGCGGGAGGGCGGCGAGGTCCGGGTGCTGCTCCTGGAGGAGGGCGCGGACGGTCGGGGCGTCGAGGGTGGTCCGGGTGGGGGCGGGCTCCGGCTCGGCGTCGGGAGAAGCCTCGGGAGAAGCCTCGGGAGGAACCTCGGGAGGAACCTCGGGAGCTGCCTCGGGAGCTGCCTCGGGAGCTGCCTCGGGAGGGGCGTCGGGCGCGTCGGGTGCGGCGGTGTCGGTGGGGCGGGGTGCGCCGGCGTCGTGGTGGGCAGGGCGGCTCATCGCTGACTCCCCTCGGCTGCGGAGCGCGACAGTCTAGCCGTGGGCGGGGTGTGAAGGTGATGTCGGCCCGAAGGAGGGTGAGGGGCCAAGATTGGCCCGTGCTGCCCCGAGGAGCAAGCTCCGGCGCCGGGCCTGCCCGAGTGGGGATTCGTGCCGATCACCCCGTCATGGGCCTCTCATGTGCAGGTGATGGCCGGGGTTTTCCCTGCTCTTTGTTTCGGATCATGGCAGGCTCTGCAACGATCCGAAGATCGTCGCCTCGTTGCGGTGGGCGGCGCGTCGCAGGGGAGAGACGGGCATGGCCGGTGGGCCCGAGGACGGTGTCGTCCGGGCGGGGTGGAGGGCCAGGTTCGCCTGGGACAAGGAGACCTGGATGGTGGTCTCCGGCGGGGTGCTGGGGGCCATGTTCGTCAGCATGGGGCTGGCGGTGCTGTTCGGGCCGGCGAACGGGTTCGGCGGGGACAGCCTCGCGTTCATGGGCATCATCAGCATCCTCGGGCTGATGCCGTGCGGCGCGGGCTTCGTCTGGGCGCTGATCCACCCCCGCGTCGGCTTTCCGTCGGCCGCCGTGGGGGCGCTGCTCGGGCTGGGGATCTTCGTCTGCTTCGCCGGGGACGGCGTCAACAACACCTGGACGGCGCCGCTGGACCGGCCGTCCACGACCCGGGCACTGGGCAGCTGGACGTCCGGGGGCCTGGTCGTCAGGGTCCGGCCCGACCTGGTGGTGGCCTACCGGAGCGCCACCGGCGCCGTCGTGTGGCGGTGGACGCCGCCCGGGGAGGACTCGGTGTGCGCGATGAGCCGGGGGACCGGGCAGGGCGACACCGGCGGCCTCGGGCTGATCGGCCACTCGCCGCACGACAAGCCGTGCGCGGCGGTGACCGCACTCGGCCTCAGCGACGGCAGGGAGGGCTGGACCGCGGCCGTCGACGCGCCGGCCCGCGACGGGGACTCGGCGGCGCCGGACGTGGTCGCCGTCGCCGGGCCGCAGGCCGTCCTGCAGGAGAAGGGCGGCTGGCGGGCGGTTCGCCTGACGGACGGCGTGGACGTGTGGCGCGGCACGGCCGACCCCGGCTGCGCCCCGCTGCAGGTCACGGGCGGGGCGCAGGACGTGGTGACGGTCGCGCAGTGCGGCGCGGCGGCGCCCGTGCTGCGGTCGCTGGCGGCCGTCGACGGGCGGGAGCGGTCGCGGATCGTCCTGCCCGCGGCCGGCGGGCTGAAGAACCTCGCGGTGGTGTCGGTCGACCCGCTCGCCGTGTGGGTCGACGCCCAGAGCGAGCGCGGGACGCACGCGGTGCTCAGCTACGACCGGGACGGGCGGCAGCGGGCGTCGATCCCGGTCTCCGGGGACGAGTACGACCTGGACGTGATGCTGGGCGGGCTGCACGCCTTCGACGAGTTCGACGCCCGGCCGCTGTTCGGCGGGGTGATCGTCGGCGACCTGTTCATCGTGCCGGGCGAGAAGCCCGGCGACGTCACCATCAGCGGCGGCAAGCACCCGGGCCGCAGCGCGACCGGCCGCCTCGTGGCGTACTCGCTCGCCGACGGCGGGCAGCGGTGGACGGCGGGGCTGGACGACCAGGTGACCGGCCTGGTGGTGGACGGCACCTCGGTGTGGGCGATGACGCGCGGCCGGATCGCCCGGGTGGACGCGGCGACCGGGCGGCGCAGTGCGGAGCTGGACGTGAACGGCACGTCCTCGCTGTATCCGGTGGACCTGTCGGTCGCGGGGCCGGAGCGGTTCACGGTGGTCGCGGAGGACGGGACGCGGGACGAGCCGCCGGTGCGCGGGATGGGCTGAGGGCCCCTCGGGGGGGCCCTCAGCGGGTCGTCGCCAGGCTCCTCCGTGGGCCCTCGACACGGTGGGTGCCGGTCAGGCCCGGAAGTCCGGGTAGCCCAGGATGAGGACCTTCTCGGCCGGTTTCCGGACGTACGGGATCACCTTCCCGGTGTCCTCGAAGCCCAGCCGCCGGTAGAAGGCCAGCGCCCGCCCGTTGCTCTCGTTGACGCCGAGGGTCAGCCACCGTGCGTCGGTGTGGTCCCGCGCGTGGCGGATGGTCGCGTGCACGAGGTCCGCGGCGGGGCCGGCGGCGCCGCGGTGGGCCGGGGCGACGTAGACGGAGCGCACGCACACGGTGTCGGGCACGTCGGGGACGGGTTCGACGCCGGCCATCCCCACCCAGTTCCCGGCCTCGTCACGGACCGTGAGGGTGGCGCAGCCTCCGGCGGTGGCCTCGGCGGCGGCCTGCTGCTGCCAGTAGCCGTCGGGGCGGGCGGCCGTGTCGGCGTAGGAGAGGTTGAAGGCGCCGGGGGAGTCCCGCAGCGCCTCCAGGGTGATATCGCGGAGTTCCCGCCATTCCTCGGCGGCGATCCGGCGTACGACGTAGTGCATGCGCCGAGCCTGGCACGGCCGTGGCGCGGCGGGATCACGCGTGGGGATGATCTTCGTCCCGGGCCTCCCCGGTACGGGGGAGGAGTGCTCCCACCGGCGGGATCTGAGCCTTCCGGGCGGTTGTGTCAGGCTGGTGGGGGAGCACCGCCGAGATCGGGAGGCTCGTGATGGCCGAGATCAGCGTGAACGGGGTGGCGCTGCACTACGAGGCCCGCGGGGAGGGCCCCGGTGTCGTCCTGGTGCACGGTTCGTGGAGCGACGGGGACTCCTGGGCACGGGTGATGCCGGGCCTGGCGGAGTCCGCCACCGTCGTCGCCTACGACCGCCGGGGACACAGCCGCAGCGAGGACCCGCTCACCCAGGGTTCGGTGTACGAGGACGCGGCCGACCTGGCCGGGCTGATCCACGAGCTCGGCCTCGGGCCGGCCTTCGTCTACGGCGACTCCTACGGCGCGCTGGTCACGCTCCGGCTCGCCGCCGCCCGCCCGGACCTGCTCCGGGGCATCGCCGTGCACGAGCCGCCGGGCACCGGCATCCTGCTCGCCGACCCGGACCTGCGCCCGATCGGCACCGCCTTCGCCGACCGGATCGCCGCCGTCCGCGAGCTGCTGGAGCAGGCCGAATCGGCCGCGGCCGCCGAACTGTACGTGGACAGCCTCGCCTTCGGGCCCGGCGCGTGGGAGCAGCTGCCCGCGCCGATCCGGCACACCTTCATCCGCAACGCGCCGACCTACCTCGACGAGCTGCGCGACCCGGACGCGCTCGACCTCGACCTCACCGGACTGGCCCGCTTCACCGAACCGGCCCTGCTGACGCAGAGTGACGACAGTGCGCCGATGTTCGGCGAGGTGCTCGACCTCATCGACCTCACCCTGCCGAAGGCGGAGCGGCACCTGTACGTCGGCGCCGGGCACGCCCCGCACCTGTCGCAGCCGGAGGAGTGGGTGCAGGTGGTCCTCCCGCGCGCGCTGGCCTGAGACCTGTTGAGGCGCT
Source organism: Streptomyces novaecaesareae (assembly GCF_000716875.1). Lineage (GTDB taxonomy): Bacteria > Actinomycetota > Actinomycetes > Streptomycetales > Streptomycetaceae > Kitasatospora > Kitasatospora novaecaesareae. The sequence continues at coordinate 5,789 of NZ_JNWQ01000027.1, forward strand.
ACCGGGTCGCCAGCAGCTCCTCCCCGCGCGGCGTCCGCCGGTACAGCACCTCCCGCCCGCTGCGCATCCGGCTGACCAGGCCCGAGCGGTGCAGCACGCCCAGGTGGTACGAGACCGTGCCCGCGCTCAGGAAGTGCCGGGCGGCCAGGTCGACGGTGGTCGTCGGGTCGACCAGCGCGGCGAGCAGGTCGGCCCTGGTCGGCCCGAGCAGCTGGGCCAGTGCCGGGGTGGGGGTCCGCGGGACGGTCGGCGGCTTGGCGACCGGGTACATCAGGGTCGGCGCCCGGTGGCAGCCGTCGACCGGGTCCAGGATGACGTGGATCGTCCGGCTCACCAGCGTCGGCATCAGCAGGACCATCCGGGCCGGCATCGCCACCTCGAAGCGGCTCTCCAGGCGGATCAGCCCGTCCGCCCAGGAGAGTTGCGGGGAGAGGGAGTTGAACAGCGAGCCGGTGCCGTACCGGGCCAGGAAGCGGCCCCGCTGGTCGATCTCGGCGTCCAGCACCGCCCGGGCGTCCGGCCAGTACGGCGCGAGCGCCGACTCCCAGTACCGGCCCAGCTCGTCGGCGATCCGCTCGGCGAAGTAGCGCGGGCCGCGGTCCATCGTGCGCAGCACCGTGTCCGGCACCTGACGGCCGACCAGGTTGGCCGCGGGCAGGCCGTGTCGGACGGTCTCCAGCTCCGCCCGCACCCGCTCCGGGTCGGTCCGGCGGACGGCCTCCAACTGTTCCGCCACCGTCGGGTCCGGCCCGGACGGGTGCGGGGAGAGGAAGTCCGGAATGTAGCCGCCCGGCTGCTCCAGCGCCAGGCCTGACAGCAGCTCCAGCTTCTCCCGGCGCAGCACCCGGCGGGTGCGGCCCACCCAGGCGTACGGGCCGGTGCGGGAGTTGAGCGAGAAGGCCATCAGGGTGTTGACCGCCTCATGCAGGGGTGAGACCACGAAGCGGGTGCGGGCGAGCCCGGTCGAGTCGATGCTGAGCCGGATCACGCCGTCCCCTCGCTGTCGGAGTATCGAACTGTCGGTCCGTCAGGTCATTGGATCGCCCGGACGGTTGGACTGAAGGGCCCGTCGGAAATCACCGGGTTCGGTCGTCTTCCGGCCCCCGAGGTTTCGACCCTGGTCGAATCCTGACACGAATGCTCGCGTTCGAGGTCACCCCGGATCAAGCTGATTCCCGTGACCGCGTCAGCACGGACGCGGCGCGACCGGAAGGACGAACATGACGAGCACGCGCAGCCGCCTCGCCGCCCTGCTGGGCGCCGTCGCGGTGGTCGCCGGCACCACCCTGGCCGCCCCCGCCGTCGCGGCGCCGGCCGAACCGGCCCGGCACGGCGGCGGAATCACCGGGCAGGCGCCCTGCCAGGGCGCGCCCGAATTCACCTGCGGGACCATCACCGTGCCGCTCGACCACAGCGGCGCCACCCCCGGCACCCTCCAGCTCGACGTGGCGATGACCGGGAACGCCGACGCCCCCAAGGGCGACCTGCTGTTCCTCACCGGCGGCCCCGGCCAGCCCGGCGTGCCGCTGATCCAGCGGATCGCGAGCAAGCTCACGCCCGTCCTCAAGGACTACCGCCTGGTCATGTTCGACCAGCGCGGCACCGGCGAGCGCGCTCTGCAGTGCCCCGGACTGCAGGAGGACATGGGCTCCTCCGACCTCGCCCCGCCCCGCAAGCAGTCCATCGCCGACTGCGCCGCCACCCTCGGCCCGAACGCCCGCTTCTACAGCACCGCGGACACCGTCGGCGACATGGACCTCCTGCGCCAGGCCCTCGGCGACCGCCGGCTCAGCATCGACGGCGTCTCCTACGGCACCTACGTCGCCGAGCGCTACGCCCTCGCCCACCCGGCGCACGTGGCCCGGCTGGTGCTCGACTCGGTGGTGCCGCAACAGGGCTTCGACCCGCTCGACCTGGGCGCGCTGCCCGCCACCGCCCGCGTCCTGCACACCGCCTGCCAGGCCACCGGCTGCACCACGGACCCGGCCGCCGACCTCGCCAGCACCGTCCGGACGTACGGCAACGGGGTGCAGATCCTGGACGCGCTCACCAGCTACGAGTTCGCCGACCCCAACTACGGCGGGGTGCCGGAGGCCCTGCACGAGGCCGCCGCCGGGCAGCCGGCCAAGCTCCAGGCGTTCATCGACGAGGTGCACAAGAACGACGCCGTACCGGCCGAATGGCTCAGCCAGGGCCTGCACGCCGCCACCCTGTGCGCCGACTCGCACTTCCCCTGGGGCACCACCGACACCCCGGTCGCGGGTCGGGCGGCGGCGCTGGAGCGCACCAGGCAGCGGCTGACCGCCGAGCAGACCTGGCCGTACGACGCGGCGACCGCGACCGGGATCGGCAGCCTGCTGGTCTGCCTGGACTGGCCGCGCGAGCAGGTGCCGCCGACGCCGCCTGTGCACCGCAAGCTGCCGAACGTGCCGGTGCTGCTGATCGGCGGCGACCGGGACCTGTCCACGCCGTACGAATGGCTGTACCAGGAGGCCGCGTTCGCGCACGATCCGCAGATCGTGATCGTCCCCGGGGCGGCGCACTCGGTGCAGACCCGGGCGGCGAACCCGGCCGGGCGGCAGGCGGTCTACGACTTCCTGTCGAAGTAGGCCGGCTGAAGCAGGCCGGCTGAAGCAGGCCGGTTCCTCCTGAAGTAGGCCGGGCCGGGCGGTGGGCCGTTCCCCACGGGGGTGGGAACGGCCCGCCGCCGTCTGCTCAGCCCTCGGCCGCGCCCCAGCCGTCGTCGGGGAGGGTGCGGTCCGGCTCGGGACAGTCGGGGTGGTCGTAGCCCCAGAGGCCGGTCTTGTGCAACAGCCAGTCGTCCAGGGGCGGTTCGTCGTGGCTGATCCGGTCGACGAGGACGAAGGCGACCCGCAGCTGCTCGGCCGGCGCCACCTCCAGGGTGCGCTGGCCGGGGATGTTCTCGTACGTCACCGTCTCCCAGGTGCAGCCGGCCGCGGTGAGCGCGGCGATCAGGGCGGACTCGGTGACGTGGGTGTCCAGCGTGTCCAGCTCCCCGTAGGGTTGCGGGAGTTCGAGCTCGCCGTGCCAGGTGGGCAGGGAGAACGACCGGAGCCGGCGGCAGCGGCAGAACACCGTGTGGGCGTCGCCCCAGCCGAAGGCGTGGGGCCAGCGCGACTCCTTGTGGACGCGGCCGCCGTCCCACGGATCGCCGTAGCGGGCCGCGAGTTCGGGCAGCGAGGCGTCGTAGCGCAGATCGCCGAAGCCGCCGGTGACGGCGAGCGCGGTCAGCTGGCCGAGGAAGTCCATCAGGACAGGCATGCGCGCACCGCGTCGATCAGGCGGTTGGCCCGGGCGTCGCCGTGGCCGATCATCCGGTTGGCGACGTAGGCGAAGCCGACGCCGAACTCGTCGTCACCGAAGGCGAACTGGCCGCCCGCGCCGTCGTTGCCGAAGCTGCGCCCGCCGAGCAGCCGGCGGAAGGCGGGGGAGTCGAGCAGCACGCCGGAGCCCCAGCGGGCACCCATGTCGAAGCCCAGGAAGCCCGCACCGGCGGAGACTTCGCGCACCGCGTCGGTCACCGTGTCGTGCGAGAGCAGGCGGGGCGAGCCGTCCAGGCCGGTGACCGCCGCCGCGTACAGGCCGGCCAGCCCGGTGGCGGAGGCGACGGCGCCCGCACCGGGCAGCTCGATCGCGTGCAGGGCCGGGTCGTTCCAGCCGTACGGCACGTCCAGGCCGGGGAAGACCAGCGCGCCGTTCATCGTCACGATCCGGGTCAGCAGGTGCTCCGGGCCCGGCATTTGGCGGCGCCCATCGGCCTCCACCAGCCGCGCCACGCACGGGAGTTCGCTCTCCGGCAGGCCGATCCAGACCGGCAGGCCGCCGAGCGGCTCGGCGATCTCCTTGCGCAGGAACGCGCCCGGGGTGAGGCCGGTGATCCGGCGGATCACCTCGCCGACCGCGAAGCCGAGCACATGGCCGTGGTACTCGTAGCTGGTGCCCGGCTCCCAGAGCGGCTGCTGGGCCTCGATCGCCCGGACCACCGGGGTCCAGGCGGCGATCTCCTCGAAGGAGAGCTCCGCGTCCAGGGCCGGGATGCCCGCGCGGTGGCCGAGGATCATCCGGGTGGTGATCTCCTGCTTGCCGTGGCGCGCGAACTCGGGCCAGTAGCGGGCGATCGGGGCGTCCAGGTCGAGCCGGCCCTGCTGGGCGAGCAGGTGGGCGGAGATGCTCACCGGGCCCTTGGCGCAGGAGAACACCGGGACGAGGGTGTCCTGCGTCCAGGCCCGGCCGGTGCGCTCGTCGGCGGTGCCGCCCCACAGCTCGACCACCTTGCGGCCGCCGGCGTAGACGGTGACGGCGGCGCCCAGTTCGGGGAACTCGGCGAAGTTGCGCGCGAAGACGTCGGCGACGGCGCCGAAGCGTTCGTCGGCCCAGCCCTGGTACTGCTGCATGGTGTGGTGCCCCGTTCTGGCCTCAAGATCGACCGAACCACGCTACGGGAGCGGGGCGGCCGTGACGAGCGGATTTCGCCACGTCGGGGCTGGTGGGGCAGGTGTGACAGACTCTGCGGCGATCGGGAGGGGGGATGACGGTGGACATGGCGGCGTTGACCGCGCTCTGGGAGCGGCGGTGGCCGGGCAGTGCGCCCGTCGGGCACGAGATCGACGCGCGCGGGGGTGACCGCTGGGTGCGCTTCCACAGCCTGCCGGAGTCCAAGCGCTACCCGGACGACGAGCACGAGTACGCGATCGTGCTGGAGCGGTACAACACCGTCCTGGACGAGCTGTTCGCCGGTCGGGAGGTGTACGTGATCACGCCGAGGTGGACGGACAGGGCGAGCGCCCCCCGCATGCGCCGCGACGCGAAGCACTGGCGTAGTTGGCTTGAGGAGGACGACCCCGAGGTGGGGTTCCGCAGCTACTGCCACGTCTTCGTGGAACGGCGGCAGTGGCGGCCGGGCTGCCTGGACCGGCTGCTGCGCCGGATCGCCGACGACGCGGAGTGCGGGGTGATCATCACCGACACCGGCATGCGGCGGCTCCACCACCCGTACGACGGCGGCGCGGACGTCTGCCTGACCACGACGGAGGAACGCGACCGGCTGAAGGAGCGGCACGCGGACTGGCTCTCGCGGTATCCGGGCGGGTGGTGACCAGCCGTCAACTCTTGGCCGGGGTGCGGTGCGACCATGCGGCGATGCCCAGCGCCGTCCCGATGCCGACGAAGGCAGCCGCTCCGACCGGGGCCACCCAGCCGGTGAGCGGGCCGCCGTCGGGGCTGCTGTCGAACGGGGCCACGATGGCGGTGAGCAGCCCGTACGGGATCAGCAGGGTGCCGGCCCAGGCGGGGGCGAGCAGCAGGCGCCGGGGCAGGCGTCGGGCCGGCGGGCGTCGGGCCAGGGTGAGGGCGAGCGCGAGGCCGATCAGCGCGAGGACGGCGGTGAAGTCGAGGCCGTGGCGCTCCAGCCAGACCAGGGCGGTGGGCGCGCCGTTGCGCGCGAACTCGTCCGCCATGTCGAAGCCGTCGGCCACGCCTGCCTGGCCACCCGCCGCCCAGTACGTCTTCAGCGCGATGTAGGGGAGCGCGAGGGCGGCCGCCAGGGGGACGGCGCTGCGGACGGTCTTCGGTGCCAACTGGGGTGTCATGCCTGCCCACTTCGGTGTCGTCGGTGTCTTCGACTCCACTCTGCGGGAGCGGGGAGGGTGCGGGCGTCCTGCGTGGGGACCGAGCGGCTCCCCCTCGCGGGGGAGCGGGAAGTCGGCAGGTCCGACTTCCCACTCCTCGCGGGGGGCTGTTATGCGGTGAAGCGGGGGTCGCGGGCTTCGATGGCCTGGACGAAGGCGGTCCATTCGGCCTGGTCGAAGGCGAGGTGGGGGCGGCCGGGGTCCTTGTCGTCGCCGACCCAGACGTCACCGTTGGGGAAGCGGGCGACGATCACACAGCTGCCGTTGTCGTCGGCAGAGAACGGGGACTTGGCCCACTCAGCGTCGGCGGGGTTGTGGTCATAGGGGTTGTGCTGGTTGCTCACGTTAGCTCTTCCAACTTGCGTTCAAGGGCAGCGATGGTGTCCTCGGGCGACAGCGCGTAGCGTTCAACGCGGGCGATGGCCCGCTCGGCTCGTCGTACGTCGCGGCCCGTTCTACGCGGGAGCATACCGCCGACCGCTTCGATGAAGACGAAGCCTCCTTCTGGCTCTCCAGGGAAGCGCATCAGCACCACACCTGACGCCAGAATTCCAGGCCGTCCGGCACTGAGTGGCACCATGCGAACGCTGACATTGGGGTACTGAGCGACCTTGATGACATGCCGGATTTGGTCGGCCAGAACTTGCCGATCCCCGGCCACCAGCAGGGCGACCTCTCCGAAGTACGCCTCGAAGTTGACCGGGTGGCTGTCGGTAAGTCTGCGCTGTCGACGAATCCGGACCTCTGTCGCCGCCTCAATCTGCTCGTCATTGGGCGCGCTGAGGCTGGCCGCGATCATCTCGGTTGCATAGCCCTCGGTCTGAAGCAAACCAGGGAACGCTGCAGGGAAGTACTCAGAGATGTGTGAGGCATCGGCTTCGAGGTCGAGGTACTCCGCGAAGGCTGCGGTGATGCTGTCAGCAAAGTCCAGTCCACGCCACCAACGCTTGGTAGGACGATCATTGAGCAGGACCTCGAAGTCCTCGCGCTCTTGCCCTTCGAGGCCGTAGTGATCCAGCAGCGTCTTCAAGTCAGCCGCACTGATCTGCTGGTGGGCGCGCTCGATTCTGCTGAGGCGGGCGGGGTTCCAACCCTTCAGGCTCGCTGTGGCATCGGCGAGGGTCTTGTTGTTGTCGAGCCTCCAGTTTCGCAGCTCGTCGCCGAGGCGGATCTGCCTGATCGCTGACAGGTCCTTGCTCAAGTGGCGCCCCTCCCTCTGAGTGTGGGTTCAGTCTCGCCATGATGCGCAGGTGACTCAACTCCTTTCAAGATCCACGGATTTGTTGTTCCATTCGGGTTGCAGGTTCGAATTGAGGTGAGTCACACTCAGCGTGACCGACCAAACACGCCACTGAAGGTGTGGGGTGACCCATGTCCACCATGCGTAACCCGGTTCTCCAGACCTGGGAGACCGTCCTCACCGAGCACTCGACCTCGGTCCGTACCGCCCGCCGCCTGATCCGCGACCAGCTGACCTCCTGGGGCTGGACCGGTGACCCCGTGGACGACCTCGTCCTCATCGCCTCCGAGCTCGTCACCAACGCCGTCGTCCACGCCTGCCAGGGCCACGGCGAGGTCCGCCTCTACCTCCAGGAGTTCGACGGCGACTGTCGCCTCGAAGTCTGGGATCCGCGCGGCGACCTCGAACTCCGCCGGCCCCGGCCGCGCCGCTTCACCGAGGGTGGCCGTGGCGTCGAGCTCGTCCGTCAGCTCGCCTTCGACTTCGGCGTCATCGCCCGTCGTGGCGCGGGCAAGCGGGTGTGGGCACGTGTCCTGCGCGACGGCCCGATCGACGGCCTGCCCCTGCCCGGGAGTTGAACCCCATCAAGCTCGCCCCCACGGCCGCGATCACCGCTGCCAGCCTCGCCCTCGCCTGCTTCGCCTCGGGGCTCGTCCCCGCGCGCGAGCCGGCCACCGCCGACGTCGTCTGGTGGACCACCCTGGCCGCCGCCCTGATGACCGGCATCACCCGCAACAACGGCAACGACCCCACCGACGACGACGATTGACCGAGGACGACCCATGGCCTCCCTGCACCCCGCCGCGATCGCCTTCCGTGACCCCGCCGCCCTCCTGGACCGCTGCGAGACCGGCGGCGTCCGACGCCTCTACTTCGAGCCCGGCTACGAGACCGGTGCCGTGCTGCCCGCCGACGACTGGTCCCCGCTCCCCGAGGACCACCCCGAGCGGTACGCGCCGAGCATCTTCACCAAGGACAGCGGCCTGATCGAGTTCTTCCGCCTCCCCGACACCGTCACCGATCGCCACTCCCTCGCCGCCCTGGTCGGCGAACTCGGCGACCCGCACCCCATCTCCCTCGGTGAGACCGACGACCCGCCCGGCGAGCCCGTCACCCACCGCCTCCCCGAGTCCGGGCTGCGCCCCGGCCTGCACATCGACAACCACGAGAACCTGCCGTACCCCGAACGCGAAACCTCCCGCCGGCGCCTCTGCGTCAACCTCGGCCCCGGCACCCGGTACCTGCTCCTCTCGACCAGCAACATCCTGTCGATCTGCCGTACCGTGCGCGACCGTTACGAGACCCACCACCCGCACACCTACGACCTCCAGAAGTTCCTCGACCTGCGAAAGCCGGTCAGCCTGCTGCGCATCCGCATCGAGCCCCGCGAGGGCTGGTTCGTGCCGACCGCCGTGCTCCCCTACGACGAGTCCACGGAGGGTGAGGAGTTGCCGTCCGCCACGGCCTCCTGGCTCGGGCACTGGGAGCGCGGCGTCTTCGGTCCGTTGATCTGACGATCGGTCACTCTCCGCACACGCCCGGTCGGCGGGGCGGGCGCGGGTCGCAGCGTTGCACACCTTGGAGCGCGGCTGAGTTGTGGGGCGTGCACGGGCAGCCGCGCGCCCCACGGGGCGTGTGATCTCAGCCCGTTTCGGCGGCGTCGGCGGCTATCGACGCCCGGGCCTGGGCAGGCTGGGGCGGACGACTAGCGAAGGGGGCCGCCAGATGGCCGCAGTTCACCAATCCGTTCTCGATGCGATCGGCGGGACGCCCCTGTTCCGCCTCGCCCGGCTCGGCGCGGACATTGCCGCGCCGATCTATGCCAAGGCGGAGTTCCTCAACATCGGCGGCAGCGTCAAGGACCGCGCCGCGCTCTCCATGGTGCTGGCCGCTGAGCGGGACGGGCTGCTGAAGCCCGGCGGGACGATCATCGAGGCGACCTCCGGGAACACCGGCATCGGGCTGACCATCGTCGGGCGGCAGCGCGGGTACCGGGTGATCGTCGGGGTGTCCGACAAGTCGTCGGCGGAGAAGTCCGACATCCTGCGGGCGTACGGCGCGGAGGTGGTGCTCGCGACGACCTCCGTGGCGCGGGAGGATCCGAGGCACCTGTTCAACGTGGTCACGCGGCTCACCGAGGAGATCCCGGGCGCCTGGCTGGCCAACCAGTACGACAACCTTGCCAACCCGGATGCCCATGTGCGGACCACCGGCCCCGAGATCTGGGCGCAGACCGGCGGGAAGATCACCCACTTCGTCGCGGGCGTCGGCACCGGCGGCACCGTCACCGGCACCGGTGGGTACCTGAAGGAGGCCTCCGGCGGCTCGGTGACCGTCATTGGCGCCGACCCCGAGTCCTCGATGTACGGGGGCGGCGACGGCAGCCCGTGGTTCGTCGAGAGCATCGGGCACTTCCTGCACCCCGAGACGGTGGAGGACCGCTGGCCGCAGGCCTACCGGTCGGAGGTGGTCGACGTCTTCGAGCGGATCCCGGACCGCGAGTCGTTGCTGGCCGCGCGCTGGTTGGCGCGGGAGGAGGGCATCCTGGCGGGCCCGTCCTCGGGTACGGCGGTGGCGGCGGCACTGCGGGTGGCGCGTGAGCTCGGGCCGGACGACCTGGTCGTGGTGCTGCTGCCGGACTCGGGGCGCTCCTACCTGTCCAAGGTGCACAGCGACGCGTGGATGCGGCAGTGGGGGTTTCTGGAGGAGGGGGACGGCCTGCGGGAACTGCTCGACGGCGCCGCTCCGCTGGTGGCAGTTGACGCCGGTGCGACCGTCGGCGAGGCGCTGGAGGCGCTGCGTACCGCGCCGGGCGGGGTGGCTCCGGTGGCGCTCGCCCGGGCGGCGCGGCCGTTCGGGGTGACGGCGACGGAGGTGGTCGGCTCGGTGGAGCGGGAGGTGCTGGCGGCGGCGCTCGCGGACGGATTCGCCAAGCCGGGCGACCCGCTGGGCGCGCTGCTCGGGCCGGCGCTGCCGACGGTGGGTGTCGGGCAGTCGCCGGCCGAGGCGCGGGCGGCGCTGGGGGAGGCGCGGCCCGGGGTGTCGGTGCTGGTGGACGGGCGCGTCGCCGGGGTGCTGCCGCGGGCGGCTCTGGTCTAGTCCTCGGCTCTAGTCCTCCGTCGCCGGTGCCAGGACGGCGGCGATGACCCGGTCCAGGGTGCGGTCGAAGGCCTTCGCGGGGTCGGCGGGTGGGCCCGAGGCGGCGAATGCCTGGGCCAGGTGCGGGTATTCGCCGCTCATCGCGGCTTGGGCGAGGTAACCGACCAGCTCGGCCTGCCACTTGGCGCCGGCCGCCGCCGTCTGCTCGTACTGGGCGTACTGGCAGAGGAAGCCGTTGAACATGGCCATCGCCTCCATCCGCGCGCCGCCGCCGAGGCCGGTGGGGGCGGTGATGGCGAGGAAGTGGTCGGTGTAGCGCAGGGCGTTGGGGCCGATGCCGGGCCGGGCCAGCACCAGGGCGGGCAGCCAGGGGTGGCGGCGGAAGATCGCGAGCTGCTGGTGGGCGAGGTCGGCGAGGTCGGCGCGGACGTCGCCGGTGGGCGCGGCCGGCAGCACGTACTCGGCGGCGGTCGCGTCGAGCATCAGGTCGAGCAGGTGCTCCTTCTTCGGCACGTAGTTGTAGAGCGACATGGTGCCCGCGCCGAGCGCCGCCGCGACCCGGCGCATGGAGGCGGCGTCCAGGCCCTCGGCGTCGGCGATCGCGATCGCGGCGGCCGCGATCGATTCGCGGCTGTGGGCCGGGCGCGGGCCGCGGCCGGTGCGCTCGGGGCGCAGCCAGATCAGTTCGGGCGCGTCGGGGGTGGACGGGCGCTCGCTGCTGCGGGGGGTCTTGCTGGACGGCACTGGAAGATCACCTCGGTTTCCCATCTTAGATACGTACGGCGTACGTAGTAGGATGCGCTTGCGCGTGCTTCTACGTACGCTGTACCTAGAGAGAGGGGTCAGCCATGTCCGACGCCAGTCGACCCGCCATCGAGATGACGGGTGTGGAGAAACGGTTCGGCGCCACCGAGGCCCTGCGCGGCCTCGACCTCGCCGTGCCGGCCGGCACCGTCTGCGGCCTCCTCGGCCCCAACGGTGCCGGCAAGACCACCGCCGTTCGCGTTCTCGCGACCCTCGTCGCCCCCGACCGGGGCACCGTCCGGGTCGCCGGGCACGACGCCGTCCGCAACGCCGAGGAGGTCCGGCGGGCGATCGGCCTCGCCGGGCAGCACGCCGCCCTGGACGAGGGCATCACCGGCCGCGACAACCTCCACCTCTTCGGCCGGCTGCACCGCCTCGGCGCCCGCCGGGCCCGGGAGCGCGCCGACGAACTGCTCACCCGCTTCGGCCTCGCCGAGGCCGGCGACCGGCTCGTCCGCACCTACTCCGGCGGCATGCGCCGACGCCTCGACCTCATCGCCAGCCTCGTCACCAGCCCGCCCGTGCTGTTCCTGGACGAGCCCACCACCGGGCTCGACCCGCGCAGCCGGCTGGAGATCTGGGACACCGTCAAGGAGTTGGCCGACGGCGGCACCACCGTGCTGCTCACCACCCAGTACCTGGAGGAGGCCGACCGGCTCGCCGACGACATCGTGGTCGTCGACCACGGCGCCGCCATCGCCACCGGCCCGCCCGACCGGCTCAAGGAGGCGATCGGCAGCCAGGTCTCCGTCACCCTGGCCAACCCGGAGCAACTCGCCGCCACCGCTGTGGTGTTGTCCGCGCTGACCGGCGGCGACGCGCAGGTGGACGTCGCTGAGCGGACCGTCACGGTGCTGACGGTGCCCGGGGTGTCCGTCCTGCTGCCCTCGCTGGTGCGGGAGTTGGACGGCGCCGGGGTCCTCGCGGAGGACGTCGCGGTGCGGGCGCCCTCGTTGGACGACGTGTTCCTCGCGCTCACCGGAGCGGCCCGGGAGTCCGCTGCCGGATCCCAGGAGTCCGCCGACCTCGGGAGGGCCGCCTGATGGCCGCCGCCGTGCACACCGCCGCGGGCCCCTCGCGTCCCTCGGCCGGAGGCCGGCTGGCCTCCGACACCTGGACGTCGATGCTCCGCATTCTGCTCAACTACCGCCACTCGCCGGGCCTGTTGGCCGCCTCGCTGGGCGTCCCGGTGGTCATGGTGGTGGTCTTCGGGTACGTCTTCGGCAGCGCCATGCGGGTGCCGGGCGGCGGTGACTACCGGGAGTTCCTGATGCCCGGGCTGTTCGCCATGGTCGCCACCAACGGCGTCATGCCCACCATGGTCGGCGCCGCCCGGGACGTCGGGCGCGGGGTCACCGACCGGCTGCGCTCCATGCCGGTCTCCCGCACCGGGCTGCTGCTCGGGCAGACCCTCGCCGACCTGCTGGTCAGCGTGGTCGTCCTGGCCCTGCTCGCCCTGGTCGGACTCGCCGCCGGGTGGCGCGCCCGGCACGGACTCGCCGACGCGCTGGGGGCGTTCGCGCTGCTGCTGCTCTTCCGGTTCGTGATGACCTGGCTCGGCACGCTGCTCGGCCTGGCCGTCGGCAAGGAGGAGGCGGCCGGCCAACTCTCCGTCGTGGTCTTCCCGTTGGCGATGATCACCAACGCCTACGTGCCCACCGGCGGCATGCCCGGCTGGCTGCGGACGGTCGCCGACTGGAACCCGATCAGCTCCGTCGTCGAGGCCGCCCGCGGGCTCTTCGGAAACCCCTCCGCACCCGGCTCCGCCTGGCCGATGCAGCACGCCGTGCTGGCCACGCTGCTCTGGAGCGCCCTCCTGCTCGCGGTCTGCGGGCCGCTGGCCGTACGGAAGTTCGCCACCCACGGGCGGTGATCCGCCTCGTCCGGCTCATCCAGCACATCGCGCATCCGGCTCGCCCGGCCTGTCCGGCTCATCGGGCGCATCCGGCCCGTCCGGCTCGCCGGGCTCGTCCGGACGGGAAATGTGCTGGACACCGGGGCCGGTGCGGCCGAAGGTGGGCGCCATGGAGTACACCCACCTCGGCCGTACCGGCCTGACCGTCTCCCGCCTCTGCCTCGGCACCATGAACTTCGGCCCGCACACCGAAGAGGCCGACGCCCACCGCCTCATGGACACCGCCCACGAGCGCGGCATCAACTTCTTCGACACCGCCAACTCCTACGGCCGCGACAGCGAGGGCAACCTCCAGGGCCGTACCGAGGAGATCATCGGCCGTTGGTTCGCCCAGGGCGGCGGCCGCCGCGAGCGCACCGTCCTCGCCACCAAGGCCTACGCCACCATGAGCGACTGGCCGAACGACGGCAAGCTCTCCGCGCTCGCCATCCGCCGGGCCGTCGAGGCCAGCCTGCGCCGGCTGCAGACCGACCACATCGACCTGTACCAGATGCACCACATCGACCGGGCCACGCCCTGGGAGGAGATCTGGCAGGCGATGGAGGTCCTGGTCGCCCAGGGCAAGATCATCTACGTCGGCTCCAGCAACTTCGCCGGCTGGCACATCGCCCAGGCCCAGGAGGCCGCCCGCTCCCGGCACTTCCTCGGCCTGGTCAGCGAGCAGTCCCTCTACAACCTGCTCGACCGCGCGATCGAGCTGGAGGTCATCCCCGCCCTCCAGCACTACGGCCTCGGGCTCATCCCGTGGTCCCCGCTGCGCAGCGGCCTGCTCGGCGGCGTGCTGCGCAAGGAGCGCGAGGGTACCCGCGGCCGTAGCGCCATGGGCTACGCGAGCGAACTCCTCGCCAAGCACCGCGACCGGCTCCAGGCCTACGAGGACTTCGCCGACGAACTCGGCGTCGACCCGGCCGACCTCGCGCTCGCCTGGATCCTCTCCCGCCCCGCCGTGACCGCCCCGATCATCGGCCCCCGCACCCCGGCTCACCTCGACGCCGCCCTGGTGGCGCTCGACCTGAAGCTCGACCAGAAGACCCTCGACCGCCTCGACGAACTCTTCCCGGGCCACCGCCCCGCCCCGGAGGACTACGCCTGGTAGGCCCTTCTGGCAGGCCCTTCGTTTCTCGCGCCCGGCCCCGGCCCCGGCCCCGGCACCGCCTTCGGCAAGAAGGCGGTGCCGACCGGTTGTGGTAGCAAGACAGACATGAGGGAGATCAGGGAAGCTGCCGGAGAGCGGGGTGCCTACCACCACGGGGCGTTGCCGGAGGCGCTGGTGGCGGCGGCGTTCGAGGTGCTGGACGAGCAGGGGCAGGAGAAGGTGAGCGTCCGGGAGGTGGCGCGGCGGGCGGGGGTGTCGGCGGGGGCGCCGTTCCGTCACTTCGCCGACCGGAAGGCGCTGTTGACCGCGCTGGCGGACCGGGTGCTGGCGGACTTCACGCGCTGGCAGGAGGCGCAGGTGGCGGCGGCCGGCCCGGACGGCCGGTCGGTGATGCGGGCGATCGGGATGGGGTTCGTCCGGTACGCGGTGCGCCATCCGCGGCGGTTCGAGCTGGTGCGCTCGCGGGTGTTCACGGCCTCGCGGGACCCGGAGCTGCGGGAGCAACTGGACGGGATCGACCGGGCGTTCACGGACCTGATCGTCGCGGACCAGGAGGCGGGCCGGCTGCGCCCCGGGGATCCGGCGCTGGTCGCGCTGGCCGGGCAGGCGCTGGTGTACGGGCTGGCGCAGATGATCGTGGACGGCTACCTGCCGGCCGAGAAGGCGGAGGAGCTGGCCGCGCAGGTGCTCGACAGCTTCGGTCAGGGTGTCGCCAACAGGCCTGTCCCGTAGCCGAATTGTGCCCGTGGCGTGCCTTGACCGGGGTATCGCGCGCTGATGTAATCACCGATTACATCAGGTACGGGGAGGCACAGAATGCCGTTGTTCGTCAAGCCGCTGCCGGGCTACACCACCGCCGCCGCGACCGGCGACACCGTGGTGCTGCTCATCGGCATGCGGGTCAACCGGTTCTGGGCAGTGCACCACTGGGGCCCGGTGATGTTCGCGATGCTCCGGATGCTGTACGAGCTGCGCCGCAGCCCCGAACGCGGGCTCCTCGGCCGCATCCTGCTCACCGCCTCGCCGCGCACCTACTACGTCGTCCAGTACTGGGAGTCCAAGGAGAAGCTGTACGGCTACGCGACCGCGCCGGACGGCTTCCACCACAGGGCGTGGGGCATCGCCAACCGCAAGCTGGCGGAGGGCAAGGCCCGCGGGCACGTCGGCCTCTGGCACGAGACGTACATCGTGCCGGAGGGCGGGTACGAGTCGATCTACTTCGACATGCCGGCGTTCGGCCTGGCCGGCGCCACCGGTGCGATCCCGGTGGAGCAGCGCGGACGGCGCGCGGCGCAGCGCCTGGCCTACCGGTCGGGCGAGCCCGGCGCGGCGGGGGAGCCGGTCGGTGCGGGGGAGCCGGTCGCCGCCGGGCAGCAGGTCGGCGAGCCCGTGGGGGATGCGGGCACCCAGGGAGTGTCGTGAGTCGTTCGGCCGCCGCCGCGTGAGAGCGTCGGGGGATGGTGGATCAGGGCAGCGTGCGGGCGGGCCGGCCGGAGTGGCCGGCCCGAACCGCACAGGGGGCGCGAGTGGTGCACGAGGTGCCGTACCACGCGCAGTGGGAGTCCGCGGAACTCGTACGGGAGATCGTGGACGGGCGCCTGGACGCGGCGGCGGACCCGCGCTGGGGGCAGTCGGGGGCGGGCACCCCGGAGGAGTACGCGTGGTGGTCGTGGCGGCTGTGCGGGGTGGCCTGCCTGCGGATGGCGCTGGAGCACTGGTGGGGCGTGACGCCGACGGCGATGGCGCTCGCGGGCGAGTGCGTGGCGGCCGGCGCGTACGTGCGGGACGGCGACGGCCTGCGCGGACTGATCCACGCGCCGTTCGCCGGGTACGTCCGCCGCCGGTGGGGACTGGCGGCGCAGGAAAGGGAGTTGACGCCCGAGGCGGTGGCGGCCGAGGTGGCCGGCGGGCGGCTGGTGATGGTGTCGGTGCACCCCTCGATCCGGGAGCCGGGCGGGCCGGAGCCGGTGCGGCGCGGCGGGCACCTGGTGCTGGCGGTCGGCGCCACGGACACGGCGCTGCTGATCCACAACCCGTCCGGGTTCCCGGGGGAGTCGCAGGCCTTCGCGCGCGTGCCGTGGCGGTCGTTCGGGCAGTTCTACGCCGGGCGGGGGATCGTGCTCGGCCCGCCCGGCGGCGGCCGGTAGCAGAGGCCTGGGCGTTCGGTCACAAGCCGTCCGGTCACATGCCGTCCGGTCACACGCCGTCCGGTCACACCTTGTCCGGCAGCCCCGCCGGGTTGACCGGCAGCGCGCCGCGACAGAGTGCCGATATCGGCTTCAACGCGGCGGCCAGCTGGTCGAGTTCGGCCCGCGGGTAGTCCTCCCACACCCGGGCGGCGGCGAGGTCGGTGGCCGCCTCCAGGCTCTGGTGGCGGATCCGGCCGAGCTCGGTGACCGCGCCCTGCGCCGTCAGCCAGCCGCGCTCGACCAGGCGCTCGGTGGCGGCCTCCCACTCGGTGTCCGTCCACCCGCGCAGCGGCTGCAGCATCTCGCGCCGCATGTCCATCGCGCACCGGACCACCAGCGCCTCGCAGCCGTCCAGCCCGGCCGTCACCAGCGCGGCGACGTGGCCGTCCCCGCGGTGCTCCCGCATCACGGTGGCGGCCTGCCAGAGGCGCTCGTACAGGCCGGTCGGCCGGGGGAGCGCGGCGTTGGCGGCGGCCAGCACCCGGCCCACGCAGTCCAGCCGTTCCGCGGCCTGCTCCAGCGTCTGCGTGACCAGCTCGACCTGCTCCTGGTCCACGTGCTCCAGCAGCCGGGCCAGCGTCGCCGCCGCGCCCTTCAGCCGGGCGGCCAGCACCTCCTCCGGGCCGGCGTGCGTCCACGCCTCCGGCAGCACGCGCTCGACCAGCGACGGGGCGAAGTTGAAGAACGCGGCGATCACCGGCGGAGCGTCCACCGCGCCCAGCGGCGCCGACCGTCCGGCGAAGTAGCCGCGCCAGGCGCCGCGCAGCCCGGCCGCCTCGTAGGCCTCGCGGGTCTCGGGCTGGAAGCCGGAGACGGCGTGCACCGGCTCGAAGAGCCACCACAGGGCGCGGGCGGGGTGGACGAGATCGGTCATCGGGAGACCTTCCTCGGACGGAGCTCCCGGACGGAGCGGGAGCTCGGCTGGACGGGCGCGGCCGGACGGGCGCCGGGGCGGTCGGGGTTCGGGCCGTCCGGGCGGGTGCGAGGACCGCTCAAGTGCTGATGGCCACGGCGGGGGCCCCGGTAACCCCGGACGGGGTGTGATGACGGTCACGCGTGGGCCGGGCCGGGCGGTCGGCGCTCGCGCGGCGCGAGATGATGGGGCGAGGTGCCCGATCCCGGGGCGCCCCAGCCCTCGTGTGAAGGTAGTCGGTCATGGCCCAGATCAACCCCAGCATCCTGTCCGCGGACTTCGCCCGGCTCGCCGACGAGGCCGAGGCCGTCCGGGGTTCCGACTGGCTGCACGTGGACGTCATGGACAACCACTTCGTGCCCAACCTGACCCTGGGCGTCCCGGTGGTCGAGGCGCTGGCCCGCGCCACCGACACCCCGCTCGACTGCCACCTGATGATCGAGGACCCGGACCGCTGGGCCCCCCAGTACGTCGAGGCCGGCGCCGGCTCCGTCACCTTCCACGTCGAGGCCGCCGCCGCGCCCGTCCGGCTCGCCCGCGAGATCCGCGCCAAGGGCGCCCGGGCGTCCATGGCGCTCAAGCCGGGCACGCCGATCGAGCCGTACGAGGACCTGCTGCCCGAGCTCGACATGGTGCTGATCATGACCGTCGAACCCGGCTTCGGCGGCCAGGCGTTCCTGGACATCATGCTGCCGAAGATCCGCCGCACCCGGGAGCTGATCGCCAGGCACGACCTGGAGCTGTGGCTCCAGGTGGACGGCGGAGTCGCCGCCAGCACCATCGAGCGCTGCGCCGAGGCGGGCGCGGACGTGTTCGTGGCCGGCTCGGCGGTGTACGGGGCGCAGGACCCGGCGGAGGCGGTCCGCAACCTGCGGGACCTCGCCGACAAGGCGTCCGCGGACGCCTGGTGGGCCTGCCGGCACTGAGGACCGCGACGCGGGGCCCTGGGGCGTGTCCGGGGCAGGACCGCCGGATGGCCGGGCGCGGGTGGAGGAACCGTCGATCGTGACGGATGATCGGTGGCGAACCGATCGGCGACGACCTCCCTCGGCGCCCGGCCCTCCTCGTACGGTGGTGGAACCGCGATGAGCAACCTCGACCTCAAGCCCGCCCCGACCGTCTGCGGCCGCGAGGCCGGCGGCGGTCCGGCGAAGGATCTGCTGACGCCGCGTCAAGTCCGGCTCGGCGAAAGCACGGTGGTCCGCCGACTGCTCCCCAACCTCGGCCGCCGGATGGTCGGCGCCTGGTGCTTCGTCGACCACTACGGCCCGGACGACATCGCCGACGAGCCCGGCATGCAGGTCCCGCCGCACCCGCACATGGGCCTGCAGACGGTCAGCTGGCTGCACGAGGGCGAGGTGCTGCACCGCGACAGCCTCGGTAGCCTGCAGACCGTCCGGCCGTACGAACTGGGCCTGATGACCTCCGGCCGGGCGATCTCCCACTCCGAGGAGTCCCCACGCCCGCACGCCCGCTACCTGCACGGCGCCCAGCTCTGGGTCGCCCTCCCGGACGCCCACCGGCACACCGCCCCCGCCTTCGAGCACCACCCCGACCTGCCCGTGGTCACCGCCCCGGGCCTGCGCGCCACCGTCATCCTCGGCACCCTCGACACCGCCACGTCGCCCGGCACCACCCACACCCCGATCGTCGGCGCCGACCTCGCCCTCGCCGAGGGCACGGACCTCCGGCTCCCGCTCGTCCCCGACTTCGAGTACGCCGTCCTCGCCATGTCCGGCCGCGTCGACGTCGACGGCGTCCCCGTCGAGCCCGGCTCCATGCTCTACCTCGGCTGCGGCCGCCCCCACCTCCCCCTCCACGCCCACAGCGACGCGGCCGTCCTGCTGCTCGGCGGCGAGCCGTTCGACGAGAAGATCCTCATGTGGTGGAACTTCATCGGCCGTTCGACCGAGGAGATCGCGCAGGCGCGCGCCGACTGGATGACCGGCGCGCGCTTCGGCGAGGTGCACGGCTACGCGGGCGACCGGCTGGCGGCACCGGAGTTGCCCGACCTCCCGCTCAAGCCGCGCGGGCGAGAGCGCTGACCTGCGGAGACATTGCCGACGGGCGTAACGCCTGAGGTGGAGGCTGCTTTGCCCGCCGTTTGCCCTTCTGAGGGCGATGGTTCAGAGCGCCGGCTCGCCGACGGCGAAGACGGCCACCTGACACCCGCGCACTCCCCGTGAAACCAGCGCTACGGGGGGTGCGTAGGTGTGCTGACGGTGGCGGCTTGTACGGTCGTCATGCCGCAGAGGGAGAAGCCCCTTTGTTGCATGGGGAGGAGTGGCACACGCGTGGGTGGTAGCCCGCACTTCACCACGGGGCCCGACGGCGCGGCGATCGGCGCGCCACTCGCCGGGGCCGTCATCGACCACTCCGCACCGGCCTGGGGCTTCGCGGTCACCGGCCTGGTCGGGGCCTCCCTGTTGGCCGTCACGATCGCCTACCAGCACGTCGCCGCGCCGAAGCCCGCCGAGAAGTCCACCGAGAAGTCCACCGACCAGGCCGACGCCCCGGCGACGGCCTGATCCTTCCTCCCCCGGGACGAGGCCGCACCTGCCCCCGCAGGTGCGGCCTCGTCACGCCCGTTCGGACATGATCGACGGGGCGGGTCCTTGTGGCGCCGCACCGGAAGCTGACAGGATTTCAGGTCAAATGCTCCTCGCGAGATGCGAACCGGACACCTGCCCTGGCGGTGCGGAGAAGGAGGCGGGATGGCACGGGTGAACCTTCGGGCCGCGTTCATGAGCGGGCTGTCGTCCACCGTCACGGCGCAACAGGTCTTCACCAACCGGGTCGACGAAGTCGCCGCCTTCAACGGGTCGGTGGAGTGCCTGCGCCGGACGCTGGACGAAGCCGAGTCCTCGCCGGTGGTGGACCGGGCGCAGGGGCGCCGCAACGTCCTGACGCTCTACGGGGTCGGCGGCATAGGCAAGACGACGCTCTCGTACGAGCTGGAGCGCCGACTGCTCGCCGACGCGGCGGCCGAGGGCCGCGACGACGTCGTGGCCGTACGGGTCGACCTAGCCGAGGACGGCGCCTGTGACATCGAGGGCCTGCTGCTGCGCCTGCGGGCCGGCCTGGGCCAGTTGGGCAGCCGGTGGCAGGCATTCGACCTGGCGCTCGCCTCCTACTGGGCCCGCGCGCACCCGGGGGAGGCCCTACAGGACTTCCTGGACAGCTCGCCGGCCCTGCGCCGGGCCTCCCGGAGCGTCGGCCTCGGCGAGCAGATCGCGGAGACCGTGCGGGACGTCGACCCCGCCGGGCTCGGCGGTCTGACCGGGCTGGCGCACCGTGCGGCTCTGGCCACCTATCGCGCCGTTCGGGACCGGGTGCGGGAGGGGCGCCTGCTGGCCGACTGCGAGCTGTTCGCCGAACTGGTCGAGGCCGACGCCGACTACGAGACGCTCTCCTACTTCCCGTACCTGCTGGCCTGGGATCTCGACCGGCTGCCGCACCGGGGCCGGCCAGCCCGACGGCCCACGGTGTGCGTGTTCCTGGACACCTTCGAGGTGGTCAACGGTCGTGCCGACCGCACGGTGGAGCGTCTGATCCAACGGTGCGCCTACCTGATGCCCAACGTGCTCTTCGTGATCACCGGCCGCAACCGGGTCGACTGGGCCGACGCCGGTGCGGGCGGCGAGCTGGACTTCACCGGCCCGCAGTGCTGGCCCAACCTGCACTTCAGTAACGACACCGCCGAACCCCGCCAGCACCTCGTCGGCTACCTGTCGGACTCCGACGCCGACAGCTACCTCAGCGAGGCGCTCACCCGGGACGGCGAACCCGTCATGCCCGCCGAGGTCCGTCGGCGCATCATCGCCGGCGGCCAGGGGCTGCCCCTGTACCTGGACCTGTCGGTGTCACACTTCGCCGCACTCCTCGCCCGTGGCGGGCAGCCGTCGCCGGCGGACTTCGGCGGCTCGTTCACGGCGGTGGCCACCCGGTCGATCCGCGACCTGCCCCGGGACGAGCGGGATCTGGTCCGGACCGCGGCCCTCACCGACCGGGTCGGTGCCGATCTGCTGCGGGCCGGGCAGCCCGGCGTCTCCGACGGCAGCGTGGCCCGGTTCCTGCGGCGGCCGTTCCTGACCCACGACGACGCCTACGCGCTGCCGTACGCCTTGCACGCGGCGCTCCGCCACGCCATCGGCGAGGCGGACCGGACCCTCCCCGACGGCTGGTCCGACCGTGACCGCAGCGAGGTCGCGGCCCGGCTGCTCGCCTGGCTGGGCGGGCGCGTGGGGCCCTCCGCCGGACGGGTCGCCGTCGCCCAGGCCCTGGAGTCGGGGCTCAAGCTCTCGGCGGCGTACGGGGTCTTCGAGGACTGGATGGCCCGCGCCGCGCAGCGCCTGGTCGAGGCCGGGCAGTGGTCGGAGCTGGGCAGCGGGCTCGCCGCCGAACAGGCCGGGTCGCCGGAGTGCCGGGCCCTTCTCGCCGCGGTACGGGGCGTTCAGCTGCGTCGTACGGGCCGTGCTGCACAGGCGGTCGAACTGCTGGGCGGCGCGGGGGAGGGCGTACCCCAGGGCAGCCCCACGGCACAGCTGGTGCAGGTCCACCTCGCCCACGCGCTGCGCAACCACGGCGACTACACCGGGGCGGCGAAGATCTACCGCGCCCTGGTGGGCGGCGAGTTCGACGCGGTGGCCCGGTACTGGCTGTGCGACTTCGACTACCTCAACGGACGGTTCGGTACGGCCTTGGGTTCGCTGCGGGAGCAGCGCAGCCGCGGTCCGGAGGACGAGGGCGAGCGGCTCCGGCTGATCGGGCACATCTGGCGGGTGAACGCCCGCTTCGACGAGGCGAGCGCCGCGTACGACCGGGCGATCGTCCTGGCCCGGCGTGAGGGCCTGGCCGCCGCGGAGGCGAAGGCGTTGGCCAACCTGGCGCAGACGGTGTGCTGGGCGGGCGACACGGACGCGGTGTCGGACGCGGCGACCCGTGCGCGGGATCTGCTCGATCTGGTGCCGAACCCGGTCGAGCTGGTCAAGATCCGGTCCGCCGAGGCGGTCGCCCATGCGGTGGCCGGCGACGCCGGGGCCGCAACGGAGGCGGTCCGAGGCACCCGGAGGCTGGCGGACGACATCGGCTACCGGGGCGGCCACAACCTGGCCGACGTGGCCCAGATCCTGCTCGGGGTCCTCGGCGGCGACCACGACGGTGCCCGCCGTACCCGCGCAGAGCTCGACGCGCGCACCCGCAGGTCGGGTGGCAACACGTACTGGGTTCCGATCGCGACCAGCTGGATCGACGGTGTCCCGACGGCGGTGGAGCACGACCCGGGGGTCGAGTGGGTCGACGGCCCGGCCGTGTCGTTGGGCCGGTGGGCCGAGGTGGCCGCGCGACGATGAGAGCCCGGAGCCCCGGGATGCGGGGCCGCAGCGGACGAGGGGAACAGATCGGATGACCGACCCGGTACGCGTCGAGCCGGTCCGTGTCGGCCTGGTGGGGGTCGGCATCATCGCCGAGACCCACCTCGCCGTCCTGGCTGAACGGGACGATGTGGCCCTGGAGTTCACGGTGGACTCGAGACCAGTCGGGCCGGTCGAATTCCGGGGCGCCACGCGGCCCCACTACGGCGAACTGGCCAGGGCGCTCGACGCGCACCGGCCGGACCTGGTGGTCGTGGCCACCCCGACGGAGACGCACGCCGAGCTGACGGTCCAGGCCCTGCTCCACTCCGAGGCCACGGTCTTGGTGGAGAAGCCTCTCGTCCACGATCTCGCCTCGCTCGCGGAATTGCGCAACTTGGATGGAAAAGCTGACGTGCGGGGCAGGCTGTTCACCGCCCACCACTTCGCGTTCTCGCCCGAGGTCGACTGGGCGGCAGGGCTGATTGCCGCGAATCCGGACTGGGGGCCGGTCACGGCCATCACCTCGGCCTTCTACGACCCTTACGTCCTGCGGGGAGAGGCGGCCTTCGCCTCGTACGTCTCCAGCTGGACGGACTCGGGGGTGAACCAGCTGAGCATACTCACCCGCTTCGTCGACCTCACCGGGCTCACCTCACTCCGGCAGACGGACGGCGGTGCGAGCGCGTGGTGCGCCGTGGGCTTCCGCTCCCGGGGGGAGGCGGGCACGGCCCGGTTGCGCAGTAGCTGGCTGACCGGCTCCAGCAGCAAGGAGAGCAACCTGGTGCTCGGCCACTCCGGAGTGGAGGTTTGGATCGACCACACCGCCATGACCGGATTCGCCGCCCGGGCGGGCGAGTTGCTGGCATCCTTCGGCAACGACGGCCGGACCGATCGGAAGGTCGCCCACTACCGTCCGCTCTATGCCAGCCTCCTCTCCGGCCGGCCGGACCCGGTGCTCGGCTTCGATGCCGCGGCGACGGTCACCGCGATCCACCACTCGGTGCCTGAGGTGTGAATTCTCTGCGAATCCGTGGATCCACCCAGGTCAGCGACGTGAACATTTGCTAAACCGGATTAGTTGTTGACCCGGGTGTCGAGTTCATGTCGGGATCGGTCGAATTTTGGGGGAATGAGGCCGGGCGGCGCGACCGATTGGAATCCTCGTCGGAATATGCGGCCGGAATCCGGCAGGAGAATCCGATCCGAGGGGGCGAAGCATGAACGACGCGCACGACACCCTGGAACGCATCTGGCTCTCCGTCCGCATCCCGAGGAGACCTCCGCGACGGCGGACGCCCCGGAGATCGTGGTCGGGCGGCGGTTCGACCGGATCGCCGCCCTGGTCGCGGACCGCCGCGGCCGGTGAACGCCGCGAGGTCGGCTGAGGCCTTCGCCCACACCGAGATCACCGACTACCTCCTCGGCTGCATCCGGGACGACTGGCACTGCATCGTCTTCGTGGACGACCACCACCTCCGCGGGTGCGACGACCCGTTCGTCCGGGAGGTGCTGCTGTTCGGCCATGACGGCACCGAACGCGTCTTCCGCGCACTGGCCTTCGGCAAGCGGAAGGTCTTCGGCCGGGTGCGGATGGGCTGCGACGACCTCGCCAGACCTTCGCCCGCGCCCGTACCGAGATGACGCCGCCGAACCCGGCCGCGCACATCGCCTTCCCGATCCAGCTGCTGCGCCCCCGGGCGGCCCGGTACGTGCTCCGGATGAAGGCGCTGCAGTTCCTGCACGCGGACAGCCCCGGTGTTCCTCAACGCCGCGGCAGGCCGGGGACGGCGAACGGCGGGGCCCTGGAGGCGGTCTGTGCCGTGGCCGGGCGGCTGTGACTCGGCCGGCTTCTTGGGCTTCCTCAAGTGCGCTGTTGTGTACGTCACTTCGACCGATTCGGGTCGAATTGACGGTACGTCATGTCGTCCGTGAGTTCCTTGACGGTATGCGATCGGGGCGCTTACGGTGGTGATCGATCCGGCGGGCTCCGTCGCCCGGCGGGAGAGAGCACCCCAGTACGAAGGGTCGGGCCAACGCCCCGACTGCGGCGGGGCGTTACCGCCCCCCAGGGGATGTTTCGATGGATCCGTGAGGAGAGGCCGAGGGGAAGTCACGGATTCTGGTTGACGGTTCATCATCAATGACCATGGGGGGATCATGAGGCGAGCGTCGGTGCTGTGTCCGGGCGTGCGGTTCCGGCAGCCGTCCGAGAGAGCTTCCGCAGCCGACTAGCTGCCGCCTCCGCCGAGCCGCCTCCGCCGTGCCGCTCCCGTGGGCCGAGCCCCGGGTGCGCCCTCCGGCCTGCCCGGCCGCAGTGCGGTCGCACGCCGCCGGTGGGGCGCGAACTCCGGCGCGGATCAGCCACGTTGCCGATTTCTGCCGGCAGCACTGCCGGTTCGTTCGTTTCGTTTCGTTCACTCGCGCACTCGCTCACGGATCGCCGCTCCGGTGCCAGGGACATCCACCGGGTCGGCGCGCCGCGCATGCGTCGCATCGGATCGCTAGGAGTGGAAATGGCCAACGCGCTCGACATGCGGGACATCGCCCGCAGCGCGCTCTGTCCCGCCGGACAGCACCAGGACTTCCGCAAGAAGCTGGACGAGTACGGGTTCGTCGTCCTCCAGCCGGGCGGAGCCGACGACCGCAGCCTCGACGACATCATGTCCGAGCTGGGCGAACCCGTGGAGTACGGCTTCGGCCCCAAGCTCGACCTGCAGCCGAAGGAGGGTTCCGACAACCTGCAGTTCACCACCCGGGCGATGCCGCTGCACACCGACGGCAACTTCAACGCCGGGCCGGCCGTCCGGTACATCGGCATGCACTGCGTGACGGCGCCCGAAGTCGGCGGCGAGACGCTGATCGCGAGCAACGCCGCGTTCTTCGCCCAGGCGCCGGCCGATCTGCTCGACGCCATGCAGGGCATCACCATCGAGTACCGCAACCGGATCTCCGGCTACTACCGCGACCGGGCCGAGGGGGACCACCCCACGGTGGCCCCGATCCAGGACGACCCGGTCACCGGCCGGAAGCGGCTCGTCATCGGCCTCACCGACCCCGACGACCCGATGCGCACCCATGACGCGACGATCGTGGGCCACTCGGCCGAGGAGAGCGCCGAACTGCTGGAGCGGATCAAGGCCGTCCTGCACCAGCCGAGCGTGCTCTACGCGCACAAGTGGCAGGTCGGGGAGGTGATCGTCCAGGACAACCTGCAGGTCGTCCACGGTCGTGCCGCCTTCCCGGACCAGCCGCGCAAGCTGGTCCGGCTGTCGGTCGCCTGAGAGCGGCGGCCCGATGAACACCTATCCCTCGCTCCTCCTGGACGTCCGCGACCGGCGCACCGGCCTCGCGGTACAGCTCGACAGCGCGGCACAACCCGACGGCGCCGGCGAGCCCGGCGACACCGGGCGGCTCGTCGTGGAGGAATTCGGCCGCGGGCGGCCGCTGCCCTCCGGCGGCCTGAACGACTGCAACACCGTCGAGTGGACCGGTGAGCGCGTCACCGTCCGCACCAGCCGGCAGAACCCCACGATCCTGCGCTACTGGCGGCAGCCGGGCACGGGCCGCGTCCTGATCGGAACCGACCTGGCCGAGCTCACCGCGCGGGCCATCGCCTGCGTGGGCGCCGAATCCGACCGCGTCGCGCAGATCCGCGCCGTCCGCGCCTCGATCCGCGCGATCGGCGGCGGCCGCACCGTCGTCTTCTCCCGCTCCGCGGACGGCGGCGCGACGGAGGTCACCGAGACGGTGTCGCAGAGCTGGCAGGCCTCCCCGATCACCGGCGAGACCGCCGTCGAGGCCGGGGCCCGGCAGATCGAGGCGCTGCGCCGGGAGATCCTCTCCTCCGGCACGCCCGGCCCGGTGACCGCCGTCGTCTCCGGCGGCGTGGACTCCGGGCTCGTCGCCGCGCTGGCGAAGCAGGCCGGAATCCTCGACCACCTCGCCAGCCTGGGCACCCCGTGGGGCGACGAGTACGCCGCCGCCGACGAGCTCGGCACCCACCTGGGCATGCCCGTCCGCCACCTCGCGCTCTCCGAGGAGGACATCCTCCGGGCGATCCCGGAGACCGTCCGGATGCTCGGCGTCCCCAACCGGGAGATGGTCGCCGGCGGGGTCAACCTCGTCGCGGTCTACCGGCAGGGCGACATCCCGGCCGGCACCGTCCTGACCGGCGTCGGCGCCGACTTCATCAACTCCGGGCTGCGGACCGAGGCCGGTACCGTGCCCGACCTGCAGCGCGCCGTCGCCCAGTGCCTGGCCGACGCGGCCGCGGCCGGCGAACTGTCCGGCGTGGCGGCCGCGGCGTACGGCTACACCCTGCGCCACATGTACTGGAACACGCCCGTCATCCAGGCCGCCCTGGACACGGACCCCGAGGTCATGCGCCACCGCGACCGCGAGAAGGGCCACATGCGGGCCGCGGCGGAGGCGCTGCTGCCGCCGCAGATCGCCTGGCGGCCCAAGCAGGCGCTGCACCACGGCAGCGGCGTCCAGCGCAACCTGGACGGCGCGGTGGCCCGGCTGATCGGCCCGGCCGCCGTCGACGTGGAGCGCTTCTACGAACTCATCGCCACCGAACTGGCCGACGCGCTGGTCGATGCACCGCACGAGCCGATCGACTCGGACAAGTGCCTGGAGGCGGCGGTGGCCGCCTACGTCCGCGAGAACCACTGAGAACGGGGGAGAACGTCGTGGGATTGATCGACATCGAGGACGTCGAGGGAGTCCGGGTCCTGACCCTGGCGCACGAGAAGCCGACGAATCCGTTCGGCAAGGAGATGGCCGAGACCTTCATGGCCGCCGTCCGCGAGGCGGACGGCGACGACACCGTGGGGGCGATCGTCGTCCACGGCGGCCACGACCGGAGC
The DNA here is from genome assembly GCF_000716875.1 of Streptomyces novaecaesareae. Taxonomy (GTDB): domain Bacteria; phylum Actinomycetota; class Actinomycetes; order Streptomycetales; family Streptomycetaceae; genus Kitasatospora; species Kitasatospora novaecaesareae. Next base: position 32,915 of record NZ_JNWQ01000027.1, read on the forward strand.
TTCAGCGCGGGCGGGAACTTCAACGAGGCCCTGCAACTGGGCACGGACGACGCCGTCAACGAGACCATCGACTGGTGCACCGACCTCTACCTGTCGGTCCTGGACACCCGCAAGCCGACGGTCGCGGCGATCGACCGCTACGCCGTCGGCCTGGGCTTCCAACTGGCCATGATGTTCGACTGGAAGATCATGTCCACCCGGGCGAACCTGCTCATGCCGGAGCTGGAGCACGGCATCGGGGCCTCCATGGCGGCCACCATCCTCTCCACCACCACCGGCTACGACGTCGCCCGGCACGTCATCATGGGCTGCCGCCCGATCGCCGCCGACAGCGCGCTGCGCTGGGGCATGGCGGACGAGACCTGCGAGCCCGAGTTCCTGGTCGACCGGGCCCTGCAGCGGGCCCAGCGGATGGCCCGCTACCCCGGGGTCGCGTTCTCGGCCACCAAGCACGTCCTCACCGGCCGGATGCGGGCGGCCCTGGAGCAGACCCGGGAGGACTCGAAGGCCGTGCACCGACAGACCTTCGCGGCGAAGGCGATGCACCAGCACTTCCACAACGTGCTGGGCACGGACGGCAAGAACGGGGCGAGTGCCGTCTCATGACGCTGTATCAGGAACTGCTCGGCGTCGCCCGGCGCCGGCCCGAGGCGACGGCCGTGGTGTCCTACGACGGCACCGCGGTCTCCTACGGCCGGCTCGTCGAGACCGCCGACGCGATCGCCGACACGATCGCCGACGCCATCGCCGATCAGCTCGGTGCCGAGCAGCTCGACGGCGGCCGGCTCGGCTCCGTGCTCGGCCTGGCGCTGGACGATCCCGTCACCTTCGTCGCCGCCTACTTCGCCGCCGCCAAGGTGCGGTCGGTCATCGTGCTGCTGGACGGCAGGGCGACACCCGAGGAGACGGCGCGCCTCGCGGCCAAGTTCGACCTGGACGCGGTGCTGCGCGACGGCCCCGGCGGCATCGGCTCCGTCCTGGCGGAGCCGACCGTACGAGGCCGCGCCACGGCGCCCGCCGCGAGGCCGCCCCACGCGTACCTGCCCACCGACTTCGTCGTGCACTGCACCTCGGGCTCGACCGGTGAGCCCAAGGGGATCGTGATGAGCCAGGCGGCCGTCCTGGAGCGGGTCGACTCCTGGGCGGGCAAGGGCGGCCTGGGGCCCTCGGACGTGGTGCTGTGCGCGCTGCCGCTCTGGCACGGCCACGGCATCGACGTGCTGACGCTGCCCAGCCTGCTGCGCGGGGCCACGGTCGTCTTCACCCGCGGCTCGCACCTGACCGGCCGCGGCCTGGCCCGCGCCGTCGCCGACCACGCGGTGACCGTCGTCAGCGGCCTGCCGGTGATGTACCAGATGCTCGTCGCGGCCGACGGGGTCGACCCGTCGATGCTGCGCTCCCTGCGGCTCGCCCTCACCGGCAGCGCCCCCATCGCCGCCGACACCCAGGCGCGCTTCGGCGAACGGTTCGGCCTGCCGCTGCGCCAGGGCTACGGGCTGGGCGAGATCGGCACCATCACCTACGACGCCGACGACGCGGGACCGGGCACGATCGGGCTGCCGCTGCCGGGGATCGAGTGGCAGCTGGAGCCGGTGGACGCCTTCGACGCGCCCGACGGCGAGGAGCAGGTCTGCGAACTCCTGGTGCGCGGACCGGCGATGGCCCGCGGGTACTACCGGGACCCGGAGGCGGAGTCGGCGATGTTCGTGGACGGCTGGCTGCGCACCCACGACCTCGTCGTGGCGCGGCCGGAGGGCTGGTACATCCGCGGGCGCAAGTCCACCTTCATCAACGTCACCGGCAACAAGGTCGCGCCGATCGAGGTCGAGACGGCGCTGCGCAGGTGCGAGGGCGTCATCGACTGCGGGGTCGTCGGGCTGCCCGACGGGGAGGGCGGCGAACTCGTCGCCGCGCTGGTCGTGGCCGAGCCGTGGTGCGATCCGGAGTCGGTCCGCCGGCAGGCGGGCGCGCACCTGCTCCCGTACCAGCTGCCCCAGCGGTACGGGTTCGCCGCCGCGCTGCCGCGCACCCCGGTCGGGAAGATCGACTACGAGGCGGTCAAGCGCGCCCTCCAAGGCGAGGGGGTGCTCGCGGTATGACGACCGTGGAAGCCGCCGGCCTTCGACGTCCGGCCACCGGGAGCGAACGGGCCGCGCGGGTCGCCGTCGAGTGGTGCGGCCGGTCGATGACGTACGCGCAGCTGGAGGCCGCCGTCGCCGCCCTGGCCGAACGGCTCGCCGCGGCCGGCGTGGCCGGGGCGAGCGTCCTGGTGATGGGCCCGCTGTCGCCCGCCTACCTGGTCGGGCTGCAGGCCGCCTGGCGGGCCGGCGCGGTGCCCGTACCGGTGGACGCCGGACTGACCGCGCAGCAGTACGGCTGGCTCGAAGAGCGCAGCTGCCCCGCCGCGGTGGTCAGCCACGACGCCACCCCGGCCGACCAGTACCGGGGGGCGAGCGCGGGAGTGACCGAGATCGTCCTCGACTCCGCCACCGGCGCGGTCCTCCTCGAATCCGCCCCGCACACCGCAGGGCGGGCCCGGCGGTTCCAGGACCCGGACGCCGGCTATGTGATCCCCACCTCCGGCTCGACCGGGGAACCGAAGGCCATCGTCGGCAGCCGCCGCGGCCTGGACCTCTTCCTCCACTGGTTCCGCGAGGAGTTCGGGCTCACCGAGGCGGACCGGTGCGCCGCCGTCACCCGGGTGAACTTCGACCCCTCGCTGCGGGAACTGCTCGGCGTGCTCGGCGCTGGCGGCGTGCTGTCGCTGCCGCCCGTCGACGCGCAGCTCGACCTGCCGGCCCTGGCCGACCACCTCGCCGACAGCGACCCGACGGTGGCCTTCCTCGTCCCGTCCATCGCGACCCGGCTGGCCGAGGAACCGCGGCTCGGGACGGGCGCACTGCCCCGCCTGCGGCTGATCTTCTTCGCCGGCGAGGTCCTCGGCCGGCGGGTGGTGGAGCAGTGGACCGCCATCGCGCCCGGCGCCGAGACCGTCAACCTGTACGGCCAGACCGAGGCGACGCTCGCGCAGCTCTACCGGCGCGACGTCCAGCAACTCGACCACGACGACTCGCAGTCGATACCCGTCGGGGTGCCGCGCCCCGGCATCGAGGTCGCCCTGCGCGACCCCGACGACACCGGGGTCGGCGAGGTGCTCGTCACCTCGCCGGCGCCCGCGCTCGGCCTGCTGGACGCCGGCACCGGCGACCGGCACCGCACGACCGCGTTCCCCGTCCCGCTGCCGACCGGCGACCTCGGCCGCCGCACCGAGGACGGCGCCCTGGTGATCGTCGGCCGGAGCGGCAACGACCTCAAGTTCGGCGGCCGGAGGGTCTCCTTCCAGCCCCTGATCGACGACGTCGAGGCGCTGCCCGGGGTCCGGCAGTGCGTGGTCGTCGACCACGGGGGCCCGCAGCTCTTCGTCACCACCGTGCCGGGCGCGGCTCCCGCCGAGGACCTGCTGCGCGCCACCGTCCACGGGCTCGGCCGCGGCCGGCGGCTGCCGCGGTTCACCCTGCAGCTGCGGGCGGACCTGCCGATGCTGCGCAGCGGCAAGGTGGACCGGCGGGCCCTGCTGGCCTCCCTGGACCGGCTCGCCGCCGCGCCGGCCGACGAACCCGCCGACGCCGCCGGGCACGAGGTCGAGCGGCACCTGCACGCCCTGCTGGGCACCGACGAGGGCACCGCCGGCCTGGTCGACGCCGGGGTCTCCTCGCTGGACATGCTCGCCGCCGTGTCGAGCGTCAACCGCGTCTACGGGGTGCGCCTGACCGTCGCGGAGTCCTTCGGCCTGCGCGACGTCCCCGCCCTGGCCCGCGAGATCGAGCGCAGGCGCCGTCCGACCGGCCCCGGCGTCGATGCCGCCGCGGCCGCGGCCCCTCGCCGGGCTACGACGACGGCGCCCGACCGCTACCCGCTGTCCTCCCGTCAACTGGCCTACATGTGGGTCTGCATGGCGGGCGGCAACGCGAACTGGTGCAACATCTCCCGGGAGATCCCCGTCGCCCGCCGGCTCGCCGGGGCGGAGCTCGGCGAGGCGCTCGGGCGGCTGCTCGCCCGGCACGACGCGCTGGGGCTGGCGCTCGCCCCGGACTGGCAGGAACAGACCTGGACGGCTCCGGAGGAACTGTCCTGCGCCGTCCGCGAGGTGGACACCGACGCCGGGACGGACACCCCGGCCTTCCGCGAATGCGTGCAGGCCACCCGGACCGAGCTGGTCGCCGAGCCGATCGACCCCGAGGCCGCGCCGGCGATCCGGGTCGCGCTCGTCCGGGGGAGCACCGGCAGTTCGGTCGTCCTGGTGGCGCACCACCTGTTCGTGGACGGGCTGGGTCTGGACGTGCTGGCCGGCGAGCTGCGGGCCGCGCTGTCCGGCGGCCCGGACCCGGACGACGGCCGGGACACCGGCGAGGACCGGGACCGCGGCGACGGCCGGGACACCGGCGGCTACCGGGCGTTCTGCCTGGCGACGGCCCGGGAGGAGGAGCCGGGCCCGGCCGCCGCGTACTGGCGCAGCCTGCTGGACGGCGCCACCCAGGTCGAACTGCCCGAGGCCACCGGGCCCGGCGGGGAACAGGGCGAACTGCTCTCCCTCCCGCTCGGCGCCGTGTGCACCCGCCGGATCCACACGATCGCGCAGGAGTCGGGCGTCTCCGCGTTCACCGTCGTCCTGGCGGCCTTCGAGCGGGCCGTCGCCGACACCTTCGGCCTCGACCGCCCCTCCGTCATCGTGGTGAGCCAGAACCGCGGCGAGAGCGATGCCGCCGTCGTCGGGAACTTCACCACCAGCCTGATCGTGCGCGGACCGGGCGCACCCTCGCTGCGGGAGAACATCGACGCCATGGCGAGCCAGCTCGCCGACGGGACGCGGTACGGCGACTGGGAGTTCGACCAGCGCATCGCCGACCTGGGGCTGGGCGGGACGAACCGCTTCCCGCTGTCCACGGTCCTGTTCAACCAGCGGCCGATGCCGCGGGACCTGCGGGCCCGCGACCTGGGGGCCTGGAGCCCGCGGGCACTCGGCCGTGCACTGCGCTACCAGCTGCAGGGGGAACTCCAGATGTCCGGGCCCGAGATGGTCATGACGTACTACTACCGCAGGGGAATCTCCGGCGCCGACGAGATCGGACGGGTGCACCGCGGACTGCTGCGGGCGATCCGCGCCGGCCAGGAGGCGAGCCGTGACTGAACACGTCGGGACCACCGCCGGGACGACCGCCGAGACGGCGGCGGCGTCGGACCACGGGCTCGGACCGCTCCAGCGCGCCTACCTGGTCGGCGACCAGGACGGGCTCGAACTGCGCGGCCCGGCCCGCTACTACCTCGCCTGCGAGCTGCCGGTGTCCGCCGTGGACTCCCTCCAGCAGCGCCTGGACCGGCTGGTGCGGGAGGCCCCGATCCTGCGCACCCGCGTCGGGGCCGACCTGACCCGGACACCGGTCGCCGGGGACCCCGTCGTCCCGGTCACCGTGCTGGACGCGACGGAGGCCGCCTTCGACACCGTCGACGGCGGCGTCCGGGACGAATTCCGCTCGGACACCCTGGAGTTCGACGCCTGGCCCCAGCTGCGGGTCACCGTGGTGCGTTCGGACCGGCGGGCCCGGATCCACCTCGTCTACGCGCTCTGGCTGATGGACGCCGCCTCCCTCGCCCGGTTCCTGCGGGCGCTGGCCGGCGACACCGACGGCGAGCCGGCCGCCCCCGTGCCCGCCCCGCCGACCGGCCGACGGCGGGAGCGGGACGAACGCTACTGGCGCAAGGTGGCGCCGACGCTGCCGGAGACCGTCGAGGCACCGCTGCGCCCCGACTGGCGGCACGCGGGCCGGGCCGTGACGCACCGGATGCTGCACCTCGACCGCCCCACCGCGGAGGCGGTCACCCGGCAGGCCAAGGAGCACGGCCTGACCGTCCCGATGGTCCTCCTCACCGTGTACGGGGCGCTCCTCGGCGCCGTCGGCGGCGGCCGGCCGCACACCGTCACCCTGGTGCGCTCCCAGCAGGACCCGGACGCGGGCGACGGGCAGCTCGGCAACCACGGGACCCCGCTCCCGGTGGCGGTGCCGGCGGCCGAGGGGCGCGACTTCGTCTCGCTCGCACGGGAGGTGCAGGGCCGCGTCCTGGAACAGTCGCTGCACTCCTCGCTCAGCGGCCCCGAGATCGCCCGCCTGGCCGACCCGGCCGGCGACCGCCGCCGGCTGCTGTACCCGTTCGCGTTCACCGCGACCGAACTGGACACGCCGCGGGAGGCGGAGCTCGGCCTGCTGCGGGACTGGGACACCCTGCACCTGCGGGTCCCGCAGGTCCTGTTGGACCACCAGGTCGGCGTGGACCGCGACGGCACCATCCGCCTCGGCTTCGACTGGCGCACCGACGCGTTCGACGAGGGCTTCCTCGACGACTTCGTCGAGCAGTACGCCCGGGCGGTCGACCGGCTGGCGGCCGAGGGCGCCGACTGGACCGACCCGGCGCTCACGCAGGCGCCCGCGCCCCCGGCGGCCGAGCCCGCCCGCCCCGCGCAGCACCGCGGCGCGACGCTGCAGCAACGCGTGCTGGAGACCGTCGACCGGATGCCCGAGGCTCCGGCGGTCCGGGACGGCGACGGGGTGCTGACCTACGCCGAACTGGCCGACGCCGCCGCCGAGGTCGCGCGGCGGCTGACGACCGCGGGCGCCACCGTCGGCGACCACGTCGCGATCCACCTGCCGCGCGGCCGCGGCCAGGTCGTGGCGATCCTCGGCGCGCTGCTCGCCGGCTGCGTGTACATCCCGCTGGACTGGAGCCTGCCCCCGGGCCGGCTCGACCGGATCACCCGCCAGGCCCGGCTGCGCTTCGCGGTGACCGCGGACGAAGGGTCCGTCGCGGACGGCTGGCAGCAGCGTGGAGTACGGACGATCGCCGTGCCCACGGCGGCTGCCACGGCGGCCCCGACGGCGGCCCCGGCGGCGCCAGGGGAGCGCCGACTGCCGGACCGCGGCGCGCCGGACGTCGCCTACGTCATCTTCACCTCCGGGTCCACCGGGGAGCCGAAGGGCGTGGTCATCCGCCACCACGCCGTGCTCAACACCGTCGACGCGGTCAACGACCTGATCAAGCTCGGGCCGTCCGACAGCGTGCTCTCGGTGTCCTCGATCGGCTTCGACCTGTCGGTGTACGACATCTTCGGCCCGCTGCTCGTCGGCGCCGCGGTGGTCATGCTGCCGGAGGACACCGCGCGTACCCCGTCGGCCTGGACGAGGACCGTCACGGAGCACGCGGTGACGGTCTGGAACTCGGCCCCGGCGCTGGCCGCGCTGCTCGCGGAGGAGGGCGGCGCCCTGCCGTCGATCCGCTCCTACCTGCTGAGCGGGGACTGGATCCCGCTGAACCTCCCCGCCGGGCTGGAGCGGCTGTCCGCCGGGGCGGAGGTGATCAGCCTGGGCGGCGCGACCGAGGGCTCGATCTGGTCGATCCACCACCGGATCGCGCCGGCCGACCGCACCGGCCGGTCGATCCCCTACGGGAAGCCGCTGGCCGGCCAGGACATCCTGGTGCTGGACGCCCGGCGAGGGGTGTGCCAGGACTGGCACATCGGCGAGATCCACATCGCGGGCGACGGCGTCGCCGACGGGTACCTGAACGACCCGCAGCGCACCGCGGAGGCGTTCGTCGACGACCCGCGGCACGGCTGGATCTACCGCACCGGCGACCGCGGCCGCCGCGGCCCGGACGGCGTGGTGGAGTTCCTCGGCCGGGCCGACACCCAGGTCAAGGTCAACGGCTACCGGGTCGAGCTGGGCGAGATCGAGGCACAGCTCAACGCCATGGACCACGTGGGCCGCAGCGCCGCGTGCGTCCCGCAGGACGGCGGCGGCGTCCTCGCCTACGTCACCCTCGCCGCCGACGCCCCCGCCGACTGGCGCGAGCGCAGCATCGCCGCGCTGCGCGACCAACTGCCGTCCTACATGGTCCCGTTCGCGCTCGTCGACCTGGACGAGATCCCGCTGACCGCCAACGGCAAGGTCGACCACCGCCGGCTGCGCACGGCGGCGCCGCCGCCCGGGGCACCGGCCGCGGCCGCCGCGCCGCTCGACCGGGGGCCGCACACCCAGGAGGTGGCGGCCTGCTGGACGGAGCTGCTGGGCCGGCCGCCCGGAACGGAGGGGTTCTTCGAGTCCGGCGGCTCCTCCCTCGACGCGATCCGGCTGCTGTCGATGCTGCGCGGCAGGTTCGGCTACGACATCGCGTTCGGACGCTTCCTCGCGGACCCGACGGTGACCGGCCTGGCCCGGCTGTGCCGGACCGGACACGGCTCTTCGAGCGAGGCGGTGTGGAGCTTCACCCCGCGCCCGGTGGCCCGGCCGCGCGGCCGGGTGATCGTCTTCCCGCCGGTCGGCGGGGGCGTCGCCTGCTACGCCGGGCTGGTCCGGAGCCTGCCGGGCGACCTCGACGTCCACCTGCTCGGATTCGACCGGCCCTTCGACGCGGCCGCGGCCCCGACGCTGGCGGCAGCCGCGGAGCTCTGCCTGCGCCACCTGGAGGCACGGATCGACGACCCGGGCGTCCCGTGCGTCTTGGTCGGCTGGTCGTTCGGCGGTGCGCTCGCCGTCGAGGCCGCGCGGGCGTCCTCGTTCCCGGTCAGCCGGGTCGTCGTGCTCGACACCCCGGTGTCGGCGGCGGCGCGCCACTGCGCGGACTCCGACGGGGCGATGGTGTCCGCGTTCGTCGAGGACATCCGTCGGGCGGGCGGAGTGGTGGCGTCGGAGCGGGACGTGGACACCGACCCGGCCCTGCACCGGAGGTTCGAGGTGTACCGGCAGAACATGCTGCTGCTGCGCGACTGGCAGCCGGGCCGGGTGCCGGCCCCGCTGGTCCAGTTCCGGGCCGGCGAACGGCCCGCCGAGCCGGACCCGCAGGCCTGGCGGGAGTGGGCGCCGACGGTGCGCACCGTCGCGCTGACGGGCGGGCACTTCGACGTGTTCGAGCCGGAGAACGTACGGCGGGTCCAGGACGAGATCGAGGGCGGATGGCAGTGAACGAACCGAACGTGATCAGCACGATCATCGGTCAACTGGCGGGACAGGGCTACGGGATAGGTCCCGAGGAGTATGAGGCGGACCTCGTCGGCGCCGGGGTCAACTCCGTGAACCTGGTCCGGCTGCTGTCCGTCCTGGAGGAGCAGTTCGACGTCGAGTTCGCCGTGGCCGAGCTCTTCCGCGAGCCGGTGACCGTCGCCCGCCTCGCCGCGGAGATCAACGCGCAGATCAACGCGCAGATCAACGCGCAGATCAACGCGCAGATCGACTCGCAGGTCGACGCACAGCGGGCGGTGGGCAGGTGAGCGCCGCCGTGCCGCCGGCCCGGCCGCTGCCGCTGGTCGAACAGGCGGGGGACATCGCCGAGTTGGCGGGCCGCCGGGCCGAGAAGGCCGAGGCCGCCCGCACTCCGGACCTCGACGTCGTGACCGCGCTCCTCACGGCCGGGGCCGCACGCCACTTCGTACCGGCCTCGTTCGGCGGCCCCGGCGGGACGTTCGCGGAACTGAAGCGGGCGGCCGTCGTCATCGGCGCGCAGTGCCCGGCGACGGCCTGGTGCGCGGTGGTGGCCGGGCTGATGACCCGTACCGCGGCCCACCTGCCGCCGGCCGGGCAGCAGCGGCTGTGGGCCGGCGGGCCGGACACCCTCATCGCGGGCGGGGTGACGCCCCGGGGCACCGCCGTCCCGGTGGCGGGCGGCCGACTGCTCTCGGGCGCCTGGCCGTTGGTGTCCTCCTCGGAGCGGGCCGACTGGATCCTGCTGTTCGCCGCATCGGCGGGCAGCGCTGTGGAGGACGCCGCCGGGCCGCTGGTGTGCCTGGTACCGAGCTCCGAGGTCCGCATCGAGCGGACCTGGGACGACGTCGGGATGCAGGCGACCGGCAGCCACACGGTGGTCGTCGAGGAGGTCTTCGTCCCGGAGGAGCTGACCTTCCCGGTCGCCGTGCTCGCCGAGCTGGACGCCCCGCCGCCGGGCCCGGACGGTCGCGCGGTGCCACTGCAGGCCGTGAACACCTTCCTGTTCTGCCTGCCGATGCTCGGCGCCGCCCGCGGCGCACTGCGGCGGTGGAAGGAGCTCAGCGGGGCGAAGCTCCAGGGCCGCCCGGCCGGCTACGACCCGGTGGTCGCCCACCACGCGGACGTGTTCGCGCGCAGCTCCGCCGAGATCGACGCGGCCGAACTGCTGCTGGACCGCATCGCCGGGCTCGTCGACACCGCGCCGGCCGTCACCCGCGCCGAGGTGGCGCGCCACCAGCGGGACTGCGCCTTCGCGGCCGAGCTGCTGGTCCGCGCGGTGGACCGGCTCATGCGGGCTTCCGGCTCCGCCGGGCACAGCACCGGCTCCGTCCTGCAGCGACTGTGGCGCGACATCCACACCGCGGGCTCCCACGCGACGCTCCAGTTCGGCACGGCCGCGGCCGGCTACGCCCGGGCGGAGCTCACCGGCGGCAGCTGAGCACGGCACGCCCAGGGCCCGACACCCCGACATCACGTCACCCGACATCACGTCACCGCACCGCACCGCACCGCGAAGAAGGGAAACCATGGACTCCACCACCGACATGCGGCTCGCCGCCGCCGACGCACACTGCGGCCGGGGGGCGCCCTCCCCGTACCTGGAGAAGCTGGAGCGCCACGGCTTCGTCGTCCTGGAGCCCGAGGGCCCGGACCAGGGCCCGGACCAGATGTCCCTGGAGGACATCATGGCGCCGCTCGGCGCGGGGGCGGCGTACGGCTTCGGGAGCCATCTCATCCAGGAGCAGCGGCCCGGCACGGACAACTCCCAGTTCCGCACCGGCGCGATCCCGATGCACGTCGACGGGCACCTGAACGCGAACAAGGTCAGCTACATCGGGCTGGAGTGCCTGGAGGCCCCGTACGAGGGCGGCGAGACGCTGATCGCCGGCAGTGCCGCGTTCTTCGCGACGGCCCCCGCCGACCTGGTGGAGACCCTGCGCGGCCTGGAGATCGAGTACTGGTCCAGGGTCTCGGGCTTCTACGTGGAGCGCCCCGACGGCAACCCGGTCGTGGCGCCGGTGCAGGTGGACCCGGTCACCGGCGGGGACGCCCTGTGGGTCGGGCTGGACTACCCACCGGACCCGGAACGCAACTTCGGCGCGGCCGTCCGCGGCTACACCCCGGAGCAGAGCACCGCGCTCTTCGAGGTGCTGGACCGCTGGCTGACCGCGCCCGAGGTGATGTACACGCACCGGTGGCGGGCCGGGCAGGTGCTGGTCATGGACAACCGGCGGGTCGTGCACGCGCGCGCGTCCTACCCCGCGGACTCCCCGAGAAGGCTGCGGCGCATCTCGGTCGGTTGACGCCCGCTGGTTCCACCCCCCTCTCGGAGTTTCCCCATGTCTGATGTCGCAGCGCTCCCGGCCACCGGAGCCGGCCGGGATGCCCGCCCGCTCCGCCCCGGCATCGTGCTGGCCACCCTGCTCAGCTGCCAGTTGCTGATCGTCCTCGACGTGACGGTCATGAACGTGGTGCTGCCCCGCATCCGCACCGACCTGAACTTCGGTGCCACCACGCTGCCCTGGGTCCTCGACGCCTACACCCTGGCGTTCGGCGGGCTGCTGCTGGTCAGCGGCCGGGCGGGCGACCTCTTCGGCCGGCGGCGGCTGTTCACCGCGGGCGTCGCCCTGTTCACCGCGGCGTCGCTGGCCGGGGGCCTGGCGCAGTCGCCCGGCTGGCTGCTGGGCGCCCGGGTCGCCCAGGGCGTCGGTGCCGCCATGGCCGGGCCGAACGCGCTGGCGCTGCTGAACACCGTCTTCACCGAGCCGAAGGCCCGGGTGCGCGCCCTGGCGCTGTACTCGGGGATGGCCAGCGCCGGGTTCGCCGTCGGACTGATCCTCGGCGGTCTGCTGGCGCAGTGGCTCGGCTGGCGGGCGGTGCTGTTCATCAACGTCCCCCTGGGCGTCCCGGCGGTCGTGCTGGCCCGGCGGTACCTGCCGGTGGTGCCACGGCGGGAGGGCCGGCTGGACCTGCTGGGCGCGTTGACCGCGACGGGCGGGGTCGCCGCCCTGGTGTACGGCTTCATCCAGGCCGCGACGCACGGCTGGGGCGGCGTGACGATCGGCCTCTCGCTGCTCGCGGGTGCGGCCCTGCTGGTGGCCTTCGTCCTCGTGGAGCGGCGGGCGGCGCAGCCCCTGCTGCCGCTGGTGCTGTTCGCCGACCGCGACCGCGCGACCGCCTACACCAACGTGTTCGTCGGCTACATGGCGAGCATGTCGATGTTCTTCGTCCTCTCCCTGTACATGCAGGACGTGCGGGAGGCGGGCCCGCTGGCGACCGGGTTCGCGTTCCTCCCGACGGCCGTGCTGATGTTCGCGATGATCCGGCTGGCGCCGTCCCTGCTGCGGCGGTTCGGGCCGAAGCCGGTGACCATGACCGGCACCGCGCTGCTGGTCGCCGGGCTGCTCCTGCTGACCCGACTGACCGTCGACACCGGCTACTTCCCCCTGGTGTTCGTGGCGACGGTGCTGATGGGCTGCGGGACGGGGCTGGGGCTGATGCCGCTGGCCGTGATCATCATGGCGAAGGTGCCGTCCAGCGCGGCCGGGTCCGCCGGCGGCGCGCTGCAGACCGTCCAGCAGACCGGCGTCACGCTCGGCGTGGCCATCCTGACCACGGTGTTCGGGGCGTACTCCCGGGGCACGACCGGGACGCCGAAGGACGCCGTGGTCAGCGGCGCCACCGCCGCGTTCGCCGCCGCCGCCGTGATGGCCGCGCTGGCCTTCGCGGGGACCTTCGCCTTCCGTTCCGCGAAGGCGTCCGCGGACACATCAGCGAACGTATCCGCGAACGCATCCGCGGACGCAGGAAACCCCTCGAAAGCAGCCGACCCTTCGAAAGCGGGAGACCATGAGTAGCACCGTGAACGCGGACTCCGTGCACCGGCTGACGGAGGACTTCTTCCAGGACCCGCACGCCGCCTACCGGTTGCTGAACGAGCGGGGCCCGGTCCACCGGGTGGAGTTCCCCAGCGGCGTCCGCGCGTGGCTCGTCACCGGCTACGACGCCGCCCGGCAGGCCCTGGCGGACCCCACCGTCAGCAAGGACCTCTACGGCCCGGCGGGTGAGGTCGCGCAGGCCAACGGCAACGCCGTGCTCCGGCTCGACCCGCCGGTCAACGACCACATGCTCTACGCCGATCCGCCGCGGCACGCCCGCCTGCGGAAGATCGCCATGAAGGCGTTGTCCAGCCGGGTGGTGCGCGACTTCACGCCCAGGATCGAGCAGATCGCGCAGTCGCTGCTCGACGGCATCGACGGCAAGGAGACCGTCGACCTGCTGGCGGACTACGCGTACCCGTTCTCCTGCACCGTGATCTGCGAGCTGATCGGCATCGACGCCGCCGACCGCGGCGAGTTCGAGAAGGCCCTGACCACGCAGGTGTCCACCGCGGACGTCGCCGAACGGGCCGCCGCGGCCGCGGCGTTCGGCGACTACGTGAACCGCCTCATCGACGCCCGCGAGACGGCGGTCGGCGACGACCTGATGTCGGAGCTGCTGGCACCGGCCGACGACGGCGACCGGCTCGACCGGCGCGAGCTCGTGGCCATGGTGAACGTCATCCTGCTCGGCAGCCAGGAGACCACCTCCGGCCTCATCGGCAACGCCGTCCTGATGCTGCAGAGCCGGCCGGACCTGCGCGCCGAACTGCTGCGGGAGCCGGGCCTGACGCCGGCCTTCCTGGAGGAGGTGCTGCGGTACGAGAGTTCGGGGAACATCTCCAGCTACCGCTTCACCACGGCGCCGGTCCGGATCGGCGGGCAGACCATCGAGGGCGGGCAGATCCTGCTGGTGGCCGTGGCCTCCGCCAACCGCGACCCCGGGCAGTTCGAGCGGCCCGACGAACTGGACCCGCACCGCGCGGACAACCGGCACCTCGCCTTCGGTCACGGCATCCACCGCTGCCCCGGCGCCGCCCTGGCCCGGGTGGACACCCGGATCGGACTCTCCGCCCTGCTGAGCCGCTTCCCCGACCTCTCGCTCGCCGTGCCCGCCGAGGAACTGCGCTGGCAGCCGAGCCTGATCGCCCGCTCGCTGGTGTCCCTGCCCGTCCGGCTGGGCGCCGCGTGACCATCGCACGGCGAAATGCACCAACGCCGCACGCACCACACATCGACCGGGAACCGAAAGGACGGACATGATGGACGAACTCGCCCGCGCCGTGGTGGCAGGAGCCTCTCCCGAGGTCATCGAGCGCACGCCGCTCCCCGCCGAGTACCTGGCCGCCCACCTGAGAATCGAGGACGTCGGCCTGTTCTCCGGGGAGGACGACAAGGACGTCCGCAAGTCGATCCGGGTGGGCCCGGTCCCGATGCCGGAGCTCGCCCCCGACGAGGTGCTCATCGCGGTGATGGCTTCCGCGCTGAACTACAACACCATCTGGTCGGCGACCTTCGAACCGCTGCCCAGCTTCAACTTCCTGCAGTACTACGGCAAGCAGGGCGGTTGGGCGGCCCGGCACGACCAGCCGTACCACGTCATCGGCTCGGACGCCGCCGGCGTGGTCGTGCGGGCCGGCACCGGCGTGCGCAACGTGAAGATCGGCGACCACGTGGTGGTGGCGACCGCGCACGTCGACGACCAGGACCCGGTCACCCACAGCGACGGCATGCTCGGCGCGGAACAGCGGGCATGGGGGTTCGAGACCAACTTCGGCGGGCTCGCCCACTACGCGGTGGCGCGGGCCAGCCAGCTGCTGCCCAAGGCCGCCCACCTGAGCTGGGAGGAGGCGGCCGTCAACCCGCTGTGTGCCGGGACGGCCTACCGGATGCTGGTCAGCGAGCGCGGCGCCAACATGCGGCAGGGCGACGTCGTGCTGATCTGGGGCGCGGCCGGCGGACTGGGCGGGTACGCCGCCCAGTTCGTGCGCAACGGCGGCGGCATCCCGGTGGGGATCGTCAGCTCGGACGAGAAGGCCGACATCGCGCGGCGCCTCGGCTGCGAGCTGGTCATCGACCGGCGCGAGATCGGGGAGATCTCCGCCGATCCGGAGGTCACCCTGAAGGCGGGCAAGCGCCTGGGGCGGATCATCCGGGAGAAGATCGGCGAGGACCCCAACATCGTCTTCGAGCACGTCGGCCGGGACACCTTCGGCGTCTCGGTGTTCGTGGCCCGGCGCGGCGGCACCATCGTGACCTGCGGGTCGAGCACCGGCTACCAGCACACCTTCGACAACCGCTACCTGTGGATGCGGCTGAAGAAGATCGTCGGCAGCCACGGCGCGAACCTGCACGAGCAGTGGCAGACCAACCGCCTGATCCAGCAGGGCCGCGTCTGCCCGATCATCTCCGGGGCGTACCCGCTGGAGGCGGTCGCCGAGGCGGCCCGCGCGATCCAGCAGAACCGGCACACCGGCAAGGTCGGCATCCTCTGCCTGGCACCGGAGGCGGGCCTCGGCGTGACGGACGGCGGCCTGCGGGCGCGGATCGGCGAGGAGCGGGTGGCGCCGCTGATGACGGGCGGCCGGTGACCGAAGCCCGGTGAGCGGACGGCCGGACACGCTGTTGCACGGCCGTGACGGAGCGGCGCCGAATCCTTACGAGTTCCTCATGACGTGCACGTAGGGTCCGGCCCATGGCAGAGACGCGGGCGGGAACGGGTGTACGGAAGATCGGGCACGGGGCGCGGCTGGTCGGCATCAGTGTGATCGCCGGTGTGGTGGCGGCGGGCATCGCCCTGCCCGCCGTGGCGGCGGCCGGGCTGGGTGCCCGGTCGGCGGCCGACGACTTCCAGAGCCTGCCCGACGACTTCAGGACGCCGCCGCTGTCGCAGGCCTCGACCGTCCTCGACGCCCAGGGCGGCACGATCGCCACCGTGTACGACCGGGACCGCACCGTCGTCCCGGGGGACCAGATGTCCCCGCTGGTGAAGACCGCGCTCGTGGACGTCGAGGACAACCGCTTCTACGAGCACGGCGCGATCGACCTCAAGGGCGTGCTGCGCGCCCTGGACAAGAACGCCTCCTCGGGCACCACCGCCCAGGGCGCGTCCACGCTGACCCAGCAGTACGTCAAGAACGTCTTCGTCGACGAGGCGGGGGACGACCCGCAGAAGGTCGCGGAGGCGCAGCGGCAGACGGTCGGCCGCAAGATCCAGGAACTGAAGTACGCGATCAAGGTCGAGGAGACCCTGAGCAAGGACCAGATCCTCACCAACTACCTGAACATCACCTTCTTCGGGGAGAAGGCCTACGGTATCGAGGCGGCCGCCCACCGCTACTTCGGCGTGCACGCCAAGGACCTCACCCTGCCGCAGGCCGCGATGCTGGCCGGCCTGGTGCAGTCGCCCAGCGCCTACGACCCGGCCGTCAACCCGACCGCGGCCAAGGACCGGCGCGACACCGTGCTGCGCAAGATGGCCGAGTACGGGCACATCACCAAGGAGCAGGCCCAGCAGGCCATCGCGACCCCGCTGGGGCTCAACATCCAGGCGCCGCAGCAGGGTTGCATCCTCGCCAAGCAGGGGGAGGGCTTCTTCTGCGACTACGTGCGCAACGTGGTGCTCGACGACCCGGCGTTCGGGAAGTCCGCGGCCGAGCGGCAGGCCCTGTGGAAGCGCGGCGGGCTGCGGATCCGCACCACGCTCGACCCCAAGGCGCAGGCCGCCCTCAACACCTCCGTCACCGGCCACGTGAACGCCGGCGACCAGGCGGCGACCGCGATGAGCATCGTCGAGCCCGGCACCGGCAGGATCCTCGCGATGGGCCAGAGCCGCCCGTACGGCGTCGACGACAAGCAGCACCAGACCCAGATCAACTACAACGTCACCAAGGCCATGGGCGGCGGACTCGGCTTCCCGACCGGCTCGACCTTCAAGCCGATCGTCGCGGCGGCGGCCCTGGAGAGCGGCATCACGCCGAGCCAGAGCTACACCACCGACTACAGCATCCCGTGGCCGGCGATGAAGGACTGCTCCGGCGGGCGGTTCCCCTCGGCCGGGCAGGTGCACAACGACAGCACCACCCTCACCGGGCAGTTCGACATGAAGACGGCCATGGCGCAGTCCGTCAACACCTACTTCGCCAAGCTGGAGGCGGACACCGGGCTCTGCAACGTCGCGCAGATGACCAACAAGCTCGGCATCACCGAGCAGGCCGGCGGCGAGAAGCTCCAGGTGGTGCCGTCGATGACGCTCGGCAGCAACGACCTGACGCCGCTCGCGATGGCGAGCATCTACGCGGCCTTCGCCGCCCACGGCACCTACTGCGCGCCGACCGCCATCGCCTCGGTGACCGGCCCCGACGGCAAGCAGCTCGCGGTGCCGCAGGCGAACTGCTCCGCCGTGATGTCCGCCGACACCGCCGACACCGTCACCGCGATGCTCAAGGGCGTCGTGGAGGACGGCACCGGGACGACGGCCGGCCTCACCGGCCGCGACAGCGCGGGCAAGACCGGCACCACCAACGAGAGCCGCCAGGTCTGGTTCGTCGGCTACACCCCCGAGATGGCCGGCGCGACCGTCGTCAGCGACACGGACAACCCGAAGCCCCTGGACGGCCAGCGGATCGGCGGCAGGATCGTCCCGCAGGCCTTCGGCGGCACCCTGGCCGGCCCGATCTGGCGCGACGCACTGGACGGCGCCCTCGCCGACACGCCGCCCGGCACCTTCGCCCCGGTCCAGCTTCCTTAGTCGTTCGCCGGGTGGGGGAATACGGGGTCAGTGGTCGGGGAGGGCGGCGAGAGCGTCGATCTCGACGAGCATTCCGGAGAGGAGTCCGACGATCACCGTGGTGCGGGCGGGAAAGGGGTGGCCGAGGAATGCGGCGTAGGCGGCGTCCATGGCGGGGAAATCGTCCGCTCGTGCGAGATGGACGCGGACCATGATGACGTCGGCGAAGCTCGCGCCCTCGGACCGGAGAATGGCCTCGATGTTCCGGAGGGTCCGGGTGGTCTGTTCGGCGACTCCGCCGGGGACGAGTTTTCCGGTCGCCGGGTCGGTGCCGCCCTGGCCGGCGACCTGGAGGAGCGTGCCGCGGCGGGCGCCCTGGGAGTAGCTGCCGACCGGGGTGGGGGCGGAGGGGGTCTGGACGGCAATTCTGGACATATTCCCGTTTGTAGCCGTGGGGCGGCGGTGGCGGCAAGGAAGCGGAGGCTTCCGGATCCGGACATGGCTTGATGTAGACACTACAAGTCGGGGTACGAATGGATGATTATCGGGTTATTGCGGGAATAGCATCCGGATCCGGACGGATCGGCCGACGGCCCGGGCGCCGGGCCCGGAATTCGACGATCAAGGTGCGGGTATTGCGGAGGTCTCGACTCCGATGTTAGGCATAGAGAAGATCGCCGCACTCGGTGTTCCTTCGGGTTTATCAGGGATGTGTCACGGGGGTTTCCTGATGCTTGAACCGTTCGGCCTCGGGCCGGAAAGCGAAAACCTCTACCTGACGATGCTCCGCAATCCCGCCACGGACATCGCGAGGATCGCGGGCAGCCTCGGGTGGGACCAGCGCCGGACGGCGGCCGAGATCGCCAAGCTCGCCGGCCTGGGCCTGCTGCGGCCCTCCTGCGACGCGCCGGACACGCTGTACGCGGTCAGCCCGGAGGTGGGGCTACAGGACCTGCTGAGCCGCCAGCGGGTCGAGCTGGCGCGCAGCCGCAGCCGGATCGAGGAGGGCAACGCGGCGCTCCAGGTGCTCCGCAGCGAGTTCGCCGACCGGCGGCTGACCACGATGGACGTGGAGGAGTTCACCGGCGCCGACACGGTGTGCGACCAGGTGCGGCGGCTCTCCCGCGAGGCCCGGCACGAGATCCTGGCCTTCGTGCCGGGCGGGCCGCAGCCCCCGGAGGCCCTGGCGGCCAGCCGGGCGGCCCACCAGGACCTGTGCTCCCGCGGCGTCGAAGCCCGGTCGATCTACCTGAACACCGCCCGCAACGACCCGGCCACCCGCGCGCACCTGCGGTGGCTCCAGGAGCGCGGGGTCGAAGTCCGGACGATCGCGCTGCTGCCGCCGTGGATGATCCTCTTCGACCAGGAGCACGCGCTGCTCTCGGTGGACCCGGACGACGCGCAGGGCAAGGCCGCGATCCTGCTGTCCGGCCCGGGGACGGCCGCGATCGTGGCGCTGGCCTCGCTGTTCGACCAGTCCTGGCAGCAGGCGGCGCCGTTCGGGGCACCGGCCCGGGAGCGGGACGCCGGCGACACCCGGGTCGAACTGGCCGGGGACACCAAGGCCGTGCTGCAACTGCTGCAGGAGGGCTACACGGACGAACAGGCCGGCCGCAAACTGGGCATCTCCAGCCGGACGGTCGGCCGGATAGCGGGCAAGCTGATGACCCAACTCGGCGCCCGGAGCCGGTTCCAGGCGGGAGCACTGGCCTCGCGCGAGGGCTGGCTCGACCAGTGACGGACAGGCCGGTGAGGGGCAGGCCAGGGGCGGGCATGGGCCCGGGCGCGGCGCGTTGATGACCCCCGGCGCCCGTGCCATGCTCGACGGCATGCTGCGACGCCGGGCCGGGGCCGAACTCGTCGGACGGGACGGCGAACTCCGCGCCCTGCTCACCGCGATGGCCCGCGCCCGGGCCGGAGAGCCCGGGGCGGTCGTGGTCTCCGGCGAGGCGGGCATCGGCAAGACCAGGCTCATCACGGAGTTCGCGGCCGCCACCGAACGCGAGGGCACGCTCGTCCTGACCGGACGCTGCGTCGACACCCGCTCCGCGCTGCCGTACCTGCCGTTCGCCGAACTGGTGCAGCAGGCCACGGCGGCCGGCCGGCTGCCCGAACGGGACGGCGCCCTCGGGCTGTTGGCCGCCGGGCCGACGCCCGAGGACGACCGCTCGCCGACCGGCCCCGGCCGGGTCCGGATGTTCTCGGCGGTGTCGGCGGCCGTCCGGGAGCTGGCGCGGGAGACCCCGGTGGTGCTGGTGGTCGAGGACCTGCACTGGGCCGACCGGTCCAGCCTCGACCTGCTGGCCTTCCTGCTGTCCCGGCCGGGCACCGGGCCCGCGCTGATCGTCGTGAGCCACCGCAGCGACGACCTGGGCCGGCACCACCCGCTGCGCCGGGTGCTGGCCGAGCTGTACCGGCTCCCGCGCGTGCACCGGCTCGAACTCGCCCCGCTGGCAGGGGAGAAGGCCCTCGATCTGGTCCGCGCCCTGGCTGCTCCGGCGGACCGGACGACGGCCTCCCCGGGCGACGGACGGCCCCCGCCGACCGCCGCCGAGCTCGAAGGCATGGCCCGGCGCAGCGACGGAAACCCCTTCTTCGCCGAGGAGTTGGTCGCCGCCGGGACGAGCGCCCTGACCGGCGGCCTGTCCGGCGGTCTGTCCGGCGGTCTGTCCGAGGTGCTGATCGCCCGGGTCGAGCCCCTCGCGGACCCGACCCGGCTCCTGCTCCGGGCCGCCGCCGTGATCGGCCACCCGGCGCCCGCCGACACCCTCGGGGCGCTCGCCGACCTGGACGGCGTGGACCTCGACGACGCACTCCAACAGGCCCTGGACCACGGCGTGCTGATCCCGGAGCCGCCCCCCGCGCCCGCACCGGCGGCCGCCGCCCTCGCGCACTTCGGCTTCCGCCACGCGCTCCTGCGCGAATCGGTGTACGACCGCCTCCTCCCCGGCCCGCGCGCCCGCCTGCACGCCCGCTGCGCCGCCCTCCTGGAGCACGCCGGGGGCAGCGCAGCGGAAGTGGCCTTCCATGCGCTGGCCGCGCACGACGTCCCGCTGGCGCTGAACGCCAGCGTGCGCGCCGCCCGGGAGGCCGCGCACCGGGGAGCGTTCCGCGAGGTGCTCGCACACAGCGAACGCGCCCTCGACCTGTGGCCGGTCGTACCCGACGCGGCCGCCGTCGCGGGCGCGAGCGCCGTCGGCATGACCAGGCTCGCCGCGATGGGGGCGGGCGACAGCGGCGAGCCCGAACGGGCCCTGGCACTCCAGGAGAAGGCCGTCGAACTCGCCGAGGCGGACGGCGATCCAGCCGTCGCGGCGGCGACCCGACTGCGGTACGGGCTGCGCCTGCTGGAGTTCCCCGGATGGGCCGAACGCGCCGCCCGCCAGGCCGAGATCGCGCTGCGCCTGCTCGCCGCCGCACCGCCGTCCGCCGACCGGGCCTGGAGCCACGCGCTGCTCGCCCGCGCACTGAACCGGCTGGGCCGGCCCGACGAGGCGGCCGACCAGGCCGCGAGCGCCGTCCGGGACGCCCGGGCGGCGGACTCGCAGGAGGCGTTCGCGCCCGGCACGGACCCGTACGGGCCGGAGTGCGACGCCCTGGGTGCGGAGGCCGACGCGCGCATCACGCTGGCCTTCGCCGGGCTGCGCCGGCCCGGCGCCGCCGCCGTACTGGCCGAAATGCGCCAACACGGCGGTGTGTCCGGGCACTTCGGGGTCGAGCTGCGGGCGCACTACGGCCTGGGGCTGACCAGGCTGCTGGCCGGCGACCCGGCCGGGGCGGTGGCCGAGTTCACGGCCGGCGAGGAGCGGGCCGACCGGACCGGGACGACCTGGAGCGAGTACGGCCTGCGGCTGCGGACGGCCCGCGCGCTCGCGCTGTTCCGGGCCGGGGACTGGGCCGGGGCCGACCGCGCGCTGCGACCCGAGCGCATTCCCGGATCAGAGTTGATCATCCGTCAACTCGCCGCTGCTTCCACGGTACTGGCGGCGGCGAGGGGCGAGGAGGTGGCCGAGCTCGGCGCCGATGCGCTGCCCCCGCACCTCGCCCTGCTCACCGCCCAGGCCCAGGCCGAGGCGGCGCTGTGGCAGGACCGGCCGGAGGTGGCCGCCGACCTGGTCCGCCGGGCCCTCGACCGCGACCGCGGCGAGGACTCGGCGGCCCGGCGGGCCGAGGAACTGCCGCTGTGCGCGCTGGGGGCGACCGCCCACGGCAGGCTCGGCGACGCCTCCGGAGTGGCCGCGTTGGCGCAGCGCGCCCGCTCCCGCGCCGGGGATGCGTCGGCCCGGGCCTGGCTGGCCTGGATCGACGCCGAACACCGGACGGCGCTCGGCGAGGCCACGGCCGGGCAGTGGGCCGAGGTCGCGGCCGCGTTCGCCCCCGCCGCGCTGCCCTCCTCGGACGGGACCGGGGGCGACCGCTACCGCCGGGCGCAGGCGCTCTGGCGGCGGGCGGAGGTGCTGGTCCGCACCCGCTCGGCGGGCGCCGGCCGCCGTGCCGGGCACGCGCTGCGGGCGCAGTCCGCCGCCGACCTGGAGCAGGCCGCCCGGATCGCCCGCCGCCTCGGCGCGGCGCCGCTGCTGGCGGCCGTCGAGGACCTCGCCGGACGGATCGGGGTCCGGCCGGCGGGCACCGGCCCGGCCACCGGGCCGGCCGCGCCGCGAGCAGCGGACGGCCCGCTCACCGGCCGGGAACGGTCGGTGCTCGCCCTGGTGGCCCAGGGCCTGACCAACCGGGAGGTCGGCGAGCGGCTGTTCATCAGCGAGAAGACCGTCAGCGTCCACCTGACCCGGGTGATGGCCAAGCTCGACGCCGGCAGCCGGACCGAGGCGGTCGACGCCGCCCACCGCCGCCGCCTGCTCGGCCTGCCACCGCACGACTGAGCGCACGTGCGAGGGCCCGCCTTACCCGCCCCTTACCTCGCCCCACCGGCGCCCGCCCGACACGACGTGATCTCCCGATGTGCCGCCCCGCCGCGCGGCCGAAGACTGGTCCGCGCCCACGCCCGCTCTCGACAGAGGGAAAGTCACATGAAGGAACTGCTCGCCGACGTCACACCGCTGCGGCGGTCCCCAGCGTTCCGGAGACTGTTCGTCGGCCAGTGCCTGACCATGGTGGGCAGCCAGGTGACCCAGGTCGCGGTGCCCTGGCAGGTGTACTCGGCCTCGCACTCCTCCGTCGCGCTCGGACTTGTCGGCCTCGCCGCCCTGCTGCCGATCGTCGTCTTCGGCATCTACGGCGGGGCGATCGCCGACTCGATGGACCGGCGCCGGCTGATCCTGATCACCTCCACCGGCTCGGCGGCGGTGAGCGTGGCCCTGACCGTCCAGGCGTTCGCGCACGCCGACAGCCTCTGGGTCCTGTACGCCTGCGTCACCGTGCAGGCGGCGTTCTTCGCGATCGACCTCCCCACCCGGCGGGCACTGCTGCCCCGGCTGGTCGCACCCGAGGACCTGCCCGCCGCCAACGCCCTGCTGCTGCTGGTCTTCACCGTCGGCATCGTCGGCGGCCCGCTGGCGGCCAGCGCGGCCGTCTCGCTCGGCGGGTACGGCGCCGCGTACGCGGTGGACGTGGTGTGCTTCCTGCTCGCCATCACCTTCATCTTCGGGCTGCCGTCGGTGCTGCCCGAGGGCGGCGGTCGGCGCGCCGACCTGTCCTCGGTGGTCGAGGGCATCCGGTACCTCAAGTCCCGCCCGGTGCTGTGGATGTGCTACGTCCTGGACCTCAACTCGACGGTCTTCGCGATGCCCACGGCGCTGTTCCCGATCCTCGCGGTGGAGCGCTTCCACGGCGGCCCCGAACTGGCCGGGTACCTCTCGGCGGCGCTGGCCGCCGGGGCCTTCCTGGGCTCGATGTTCGGCGGCTGGATGCCGAAGGTCCGCCGGCTCGGCCGGGCCGCGCTGCTGGCCGTGTTCGCGTGGGGCGTCTCGCTCGGGGCGCTCGGGCTGGCCGGCTCGCTGTGGCTCGCCATGCTGCTGCTGGCGATCGCCGGCTACGCCGACACCGTGAGCGCGGTCGAGCGGTCCTCGATCCTGCAGCACGAGACGCCCGACGAACTGCGCGGCCGGACCTCCGGGGTGCTCACCGTGGTCGGCGCCGGCGGGCCCCGGCTCGGCGACGTCCGGGCGGGCCTGGTGTCGGCGGCCGTCGGGCCCGCGGTCGCGGCGGTGTCCGGCGGGGTGGCCTGCGTGATCGGGGCGCTGGCGCTGGCCAAGGCGGCGCCGGAGTTCACCCGCTACCGGATGGCCGATCCGAAGCCCGCCGAGCAGGGCACGGCCGTCGAGCAGGGCGCCGTCGTACAGGACTCCGCCCAGGAACCGGCGCTCGCCGACGACTGACCGGCTCTGCTACTCGGAGAGGTCGTAGTCGGGCTCCTCGACCAGGCCGGTGACGAAGGCCTCGAAGTTCTCCGCGATCAGGGTGATCGCGAAGCCGCCCTCCTGGTCGACGTGCACCACGGTCGGCTCGCCGTGCGGGCCGCAGGCGCGGTAGTCGAGGGCGAGCATCTCGTGGCCGGCCGCGGGGGTGTCGGCGAAGTAGACGCCGATGTCGGGGTACTCCCACAGGTCGATCCAGAACCGGCTGCCGAACTCGCCGCCGAGCGACTGCGAACGGGTCCGCCCGATGGCCCGCAGGCCGGTGATCTCGATGTGGTCCTCGGCCCAGGAGGTCGCCTCGGGCACGGGGAAGTGGGTCCGGGCCGGGGTGCCGCCGTTGTGGGCGGTCATCAGCGCGACGTAGGAGGCGGGCAGCCGGTAGCCGCCGAGCTCCTCCTCCAGCGAGGCGATCGACTCCGGGGTGGGCGGGGCCTGCTCGACGTACTCCTCCAGCGCGTACGGCGAGTCGTTCCAGAACCCGGCGACGTCGAAGCCCTCGAAGTGTCCCACTGCGCCCTCCCGCACCTGGTCGTCAGGCGATTGTACGGGCGTCACTCCGCGGGGCGGCGGCCGCCGGGGGCCTGGCTGTCGGTGGCCGGGTCGTCGGTGGCCGGGGCGTCGGCGAGCGGCAGGCCGGTCCAGCGGGGCTCGCGCTTCTCGGCGAAGGCGCGCGGCCCCTCGACGGCGTCCCGGCTGCGGCGGCGCCGGTCCTCCCAGGCGAAGCGGGTGCCGAATGCCTCCGCGAGCGGCATGTCCAGCGAGGCCATGGCCGCCTCCTTGATCGCGTAGAGCGACAGCGGCGCGCCGCGCAGCACGTCCCGCACCCAGGCCTCGGTCCGGGCGTCGAGCTCCCCGGCCGGCGCGACCTCGTTCACCAGGCCGAAGCGCAGCGCGGTGGCGGCGTCCATCCGGCGGCCGGTCAGCAGGTGGCCCATGGCGGCCTTCAGCGGCAGTTGGCGCACCAGCCGGAAGACGCCGCCCGCGCCCGGCATCAGGCCCAGGCCCGCCTCCGGCAGCGCGAAGACGGCGCGGTCGGAGGCGATCACCAGGTCGCAGGCGAGGGCGAGTTCGAACCCGCCGCCGAGCGCGTAGCCGTCCACCCGGGCGATCACCGGCTTGACCAGGCCGAAGCGCTCGGTCAGGCGCGGGTAGCCCGGCAGGCCGCGGCTGCCGAAGGAGGTGCGCGGCGTGCCGTCGGCGTCGAGCCGGGCACGCTCGCGCAGGTCCTGGCCGACCGAGAAGGCCCGGTCGCCCGCGCCGGTCAGCACGGCCACCCGGATCCGGTCGTCGGCCTGGACGTCGTCCCACACCTCGGCCAGCTCGGCGTGGGTGCGCAGGTCCATCGCGTTGAGGACCTCCGGCCGGTCGATGGTGACCCGGGCGACATGCCCGTCCTTTGCGTAGCGCACGCGCGGGCGCCCGGTCACGGTGCCGCCGTCCCCGGGCCCGCCTCCGGGGTGGACCGCGCCGTGAAGCGGCCGACCTTCGCCAGGACGTCCTCGCCGAACAGCCGCAGCGCCTGCTGGAGGGCGAACTCGGCCAGGTAGTGGCGGAACGCGTCCGGCGGCTCCTCCGCCAGGTTGAGCATCCGCCGGTTGGTCAGCACCGCCGGGCCGCGCAGCGCCCGCAGGGCCCGCTCGACGGCCGCGTCCACCCCGGCGGGCTCGACCACCTCGTCGGCGAGCAACCGGGCGTCCGGCTCGGCGGCCCGGATCCGGCGGCCGCCGAGCACCAGCGAGCGGGACTGCCGGGCGCCCATCGCCCGGCCGAGCCGGAAGTTGGCCGCGCCCGGCACGATGCCCTCCTGGGCGGCGGGCACGCTGAAGAACGCGTCGGCGGCGGCGATCACGTGGTCGAAGACCAGCAGCAGCTGCGCCCCGCCGCCGATCGCGAAGGTGTCCACGGCGGCGACCCACGGCTTCTCCACCGTCCGCCGGTCCCAGCGCGGGAGGGCGTCCGGGCCGTCGTCGGGGAGGACCCCGCGGATCAGCTTGTGGATGTAGCCGAGTTCGCGGCGCAACAGGAAGTCGACCAGCGGGATGCCGCCGCCGTGCAGGGCCTTGAGGTTGATGCCCGCGCTGAACACCCGCCGGCCCGCGTACCGGGGGTGGCTCATGACGCCGCCGCGCAGCAGGCCGACCTCGGTCTGCGGGTCGAGCAGGGCGAGGTCGACGGCGGTCTCCATGTCCTCGACCTGGCGCGGGTCCTCGGCGTTGAGGCAGTCCTCCCGCACCATGGTGAGCCGGGCGGCGCCGTCGGAGCGCTCGATCCGGACGGAGCCGAGGTCCGCGCGGCCGGTGGCGGTGAACTCCGGGAGCAGGGCCAGGGCGCGCTCGGTCGGGCGCAGCATCGCGTCCAGCAGGTGGGGGCCGGCCGTGGGCGAGGCCAGGACGTGCCGGAAGAACAGGCCCTGGTCGATCTCCCGGCCCTCCTTCTCGGCCTGAGGCAGGGCGTGTTCGGCGGCGAGGGCCTCGGCGCCGGGCACCAGCCCGGGGAACGCGAGGGCGGCTGCGGCGGCGAGTTCGGCGATCCGCAGCTGTGCGGTGCGGCCGGCGGTCAGCTCGTCGTGGACGGCGTCGACGTGGGCCGTCAGGAAGGCGTGGCGCAGCGCGCGGGCCTCGTCGTGGGCCTCGGCCGCGGCGGCGCGTTCGGCGGGGGAGCGGCGGCCGGGCGGGGGCAGGACGGCGAGGCGGGCCTCGCAGCGTTCGGCGGCGAGGGTCAACGCCTTGCGGGCGGAGGGGAGTTCGCCCCGGACGGCGGCGAGGTCGCGCCGGGCGTCGGCGAGGCCGGTTGCGCCGGTCACGCAGTTCCCCCGTGGGCGGTCCGGCGCAGCACCCGGTCGCAGGCGGCCAGGTGCACGCCGAGCGCCTCCTCGAAGGTGGTGGTGCCCGCGTCGAACATCAGCTGGCGCCGGATGGCGAGTTCGGCCCCGCAGAGTGCCCCGGCAGCTGCCCCGGCCGGTGCGCCGAGCCGCTCCAGGGCGGCCGACAGCGCGCCGGGCACGTCGTCGGAGACCTCGTCGACCAGTTGCACCGACCGGGCCCGGAAGGCGTCGATCGGCTCGCCGAACAGCAGCGCCCGGCGGACGGTGGCGACGCCCGCGCTCTGGCGCGCGAGCCGGTAGAGGGCCATGCCCGGCCAGGTGCCGCTCGCGCCGCCGGTGGTCACCGGCACGACCAGCCGGGCGGTGCTGGTGGCGATCCGGTAGTCGGCGGCGAGCAGGGCGTCCAGGGCGGCGCCGCCGCAGTCGCCGTCCGCCACGGCCACGGTGAGGGCGGGCAGCCGTTCCAGCAGCCGCAGTCCGCGCTCCCACTTGCTCACCAGGCCGACCGTCAGACCGTCCGTCCAGCCGGGGCCCGGCGCGCCCGCGACGCGCAGCACCAGCCGGGCGCAGGGGTTGTGCTGGACCCGGTCGCAGGCCTGCGCCACGGCGCCCACCGAGGCCGCCGACAGCGGCTGCGTACCGTCGACCGCGAGGGTCACGACGTCCGTTCCGGCCTTGTCGTCCATCTCCGTTGCCCTTCCCGTTGCGTCGGTCACCACTGCACCAGCGCCGTCTCGATCGTCGAGCCCGGGCCCATCGTCATCAGCACGCCGTACTCCCCGGGTCGGACGACCCGTTCGCGCAGCAGCCGCTCGTACGAGAACAGGAAGGAGCCGCTGGAGAGGTTGCCGTAGTCCCGCAGGACGCCCGTGGTGTGGCGGACGTCGTGCCGGGTGAGGCCGAGGTTGAGCCGGACGGCGTCGATGACCTTCTTGCCGCCGGAGTGGACCAGCCACTGGGCGATGTCGCCGCGCCGCAGTCCCGCGCCGGACAGCAGGCCGTCCACGACCCGTTCGGCGTTGGCGCCGACCACGTACGGGATCTCCGGGTCGAGGAAGAAGCTGAACCGCAGCTGTTCGTCGTCCCAGTCGTAGCGCATCGCGCCCAGGGCGTCGGTGATGATGTGACTGGCGAAGGAGAGGATCCGGGGGCCGGGCGACGCCCCGGCCGGCTCCGTCCCCGGCCCCGCCGCAGGCTCGGTCGCTCGGGCGGTCTCCGCGCCCGCGACCACGGCGATCGCCGCCGCGCCGTCGCCGAACAGGCTGTTCACGACGGCGGTGCGCATGGTGTCGTCGAAGGCGTACGCGGCCGAGCAGGCCTCGGCGCAGACCATCACGGCGACCTGCCCGGGGTGGGCGGCGGACCAGGCGGAGACCGCGTTGAGGGCGTTGAGGCCGGCGTTGCAGCCCATGCCGACGACGTCCATCCGGTGGCAGTCCGGGGCGATCCCGAGCTCGCGGATCAGCAGGGCGGTCAGGCCGGGGGTGAGGTAGCCGGTGGTGGTCACGCAGCACAGGTAGTCGATGTCGGCGAGGCCGAGTCCGGCGTCGGCGAGGCAGCCGAGCAGGGCCCGCGAGCCCATGTCGACGGCCAGCCGGCGGTGCTTGGCGAGCAGTTCGCCCTGGGACTCGGGCAGGCAGCGGCCGTCCTCGTCCCGGGGCGGGATGGTCAGGTGGCGGCGTTCGATGGCGCTGTTCAGGAAGACCGAGCGGACCTTGGGGTCCTCGATCCGGAAGATGTCGAGCAGTTCGTGCTGGGTGTACGAGTCGGCGGTCACCGCCGTGCCGACCCCGGCGATGCGCGGCGCGGCCGGGTCGGCTGCGGAGCCGGTGTCCGGTCGGCGGGCCCCGGCCAGGACGGAGGGCCGGCTGTGGCGGCGGACGGGGGCGGCGGGGGCCGGGAGGGCCGTGGGATCCGCCGTGTCGGCGGGGGCATCGACGGTGCTGAGGGTCATCGGGCGGTCCATCCCCACCGGCGGCGGGTGCCGCGCGGTGTACGGGGGCTGCGGGTACGGGCTGTACGGGCGATGCGGGCGATGCGGGCGGCGCGGGGTGTCGGGGTCAACGGGGTGGCCTTCCTCCACCGGACGCCTCCGCCTCCGCCTCGACGAAGCGCGCCAGGCGCGCGATCCCCTCGGCGATGTCGTGTTCGGTGAGGTAGCTGGTGGACAGGCGGATGCCGTGGGTTCCGCCGCCGTGCGGGTGGAAGTAGGACAGCGGCGTCCAGATCACGCCGAACTGCCGGGCCGAGCGGGTCAGTGCCGCGTTGTCCGCGGCGAAGGGCACGTCCAGGGCCAGGAAGAACCCGCCCTCGGGCCGCGTCCAGCGCACCCCGAGGGCGTCGCGGCGCTCGGGCGGGAAGCACGCGTCCAGGCGGCGCAGGGTGGCCCGCAGGGTGTCGCCGTAGTACGCCGAGGTCTTGGTGTTGAGCTCCGCGGTACGGCCGTCGGCGGCGAGCAGCATCCCGGCGACCACGGCCTGGCTGAGCGGGGAGGTGTTCACCGTGACCATGCTCTTGATCTTGGTGAGTTCGGCGGCCAGCAGCCCGGTGCGCCCGGCCCGGTCGGCCACCGGCTGGTCGGTGACGGCGTAGCCGACCCGGGCGCCGGGGAACAGCGTCTTGGCGTAGGAGCCGAGGTGGACCACCCGCCGGTCGCGGTCCAGTGCCTTGAGGGTGGGGATCCGCGGCCCCGGGCTGACCATCCGGTACGGGCTGTCCTCCAGGATCAGCAGGTCCAACTCCTCGGCCAGGTCGAGCAGTTCGTGCCGGGTGGCGAGCGGCATGGTGGTGCCGCGCGGGTTGGCGTGGTCCGGGATCACGTAGCAGGCCCGGGGCCGGTGCCCCCGGGCCCGCTCGGCGCGCACCGCCGCCCGCAGGTCGTCGCAGTGGAAGCCGCCCTCGCGCTCGCGGACGGGCGCGGTCTCGACGCCGAGCACCCGAGCGGCCCCGGCGACGCCGACGTAGCAGGGGTCGGCCACCAGTAGGACGTCCTCCGGCCGGGCGTGCAGCGCGCGCACCGCGAGCAGCATCGCCTCCTGGCAGCCGACGGTGACCACCACGGCCTCCGGCGGGACGTCGATCCCCTCGTCCTTGCGCAGCGAGTCGGCGATCAGCTCCCGGATCCGCCCGGCGGTCGGGCCGTACTGGAACAGCGCGTCGCGCACCTGCCCGGGGGAGGAGCCGGTCTCCTCCAGGTGGCGCAGGTAGCGGCGCAGGTGGGTGAAGACCTGCTCGACGTCGAAGAAGCCGTCGTACGGCCGCCCGGGGGCGAAGGAGATCGCCTGCGGGTAGCGGGTGGTGATCTCGTTGAGGAAGTTCATCGTGTCCAGGAGCGGGTCCGACACGCTGGCGTGCAGGTCGTCGGTGGTCAACACGGCTGTGGCCTCCCGGAGTCGGCCGACGGCGCGGCGGCGATCCGCTCAAGTTCGGCGGCGATCCGCGCGAGTTCGGCGGCGATCTTCTCCAGTACGGCGGTGGACCCGGCGTACGGGTGCTGCGCCCGGGGCCAGTTGACCACCAGGTCGGTGAACCCGAGCTCGGCGAAGCGGCCCGCCGCGTCCTCGAAGGCCGCCGGGGAGTCGAGGACGCCGCCGACCGTCGCGCCGGTGTGCAGCAGCCGGCCCAATGTCGCCGGATCGCGCCCGGCCTCGGCGCAGGCCTCGTCGAGCGCGGCCTGCTGCCGGGCGAGCAGCGGCAGCGCCTCGCGGTACGGGAGCGCGTCGAACCGGCCCGGGGTGCCGTTGGTGATCCAGATGTCGGCGTACTCGGCGGTCAGCCGCAGCGCGCGCCGGCCTCCGGCGGCCACCGCGAGCGGGACGCGGGGCCGCCGGACGCACCCGGGGCGCATCCGGGCGCCGTGCGCGCCGTAGTACCGGCCGGTGTGCTCGGTGACGGGCCGGCGCAGCAGCAGGTCGGTGAGGTGGAGGAACTCCGCGAGGCGGTCGGCCCGTTCGGCCGGGGGCCGTTCCCGGCCGGTGAGCACCGTCCCGTCGTGGCCGCCCGCGCCCGCGCCGATCCCGCAGAGCATCCGGCCGCCGGAGATGTCGTCGATCGTCATGACCTCCTTGGCGAACGGGACGGGGTGGCGGAACTCCGGGGTGGCGACCAGCGTGCCCAGCCCGATCCGCGAGGTGACGGCGGCCGCGGCGGCCAGGGTCGGCAGGCAGCCGAACCAGCGCTCGTCGCGCAGCCACCGCCAGCTCAGGTGGTCGTGGGTCCAGGCGTGGTCGAAGCCGAACTCCTCGGCCCGGAGCCACAGTTCGCGGGCCCGGGGCCAGCGGTGCTCGGGGAGGATCACGATGCCGAAGCGCACGGCCGTCCCTTCGCCGAGGGGCTCCCGGACGACCGGCTCACGGCCGGACGCCGGTGACGAGCCCGTGCTCGTACGGGAGGTCCGGGACGGTGCCGACGTCCACGAACCCGGCCTCGGCGAGCCAGCGTTCGTAGTCGGCCGCCGGGTAGGACATCCCCTGGCCGGTGGCCAGCACGTTGAGGTAGAGCGAGAGCCGGGCGCCGTAGAGGCCGCGCTGCTCCTCCTGCGCCGCGTGGTACCCGTACACCGCGACCTTCCCGCCGGGCGGCAGGGCATCGAAGGCCTTGGTCAGCAGGGCCAGGATCTGGTAGGCGTCGAAGACCTCCAGGCAGTGGCTGAACAGCACGCACTGCGCGTCGCGCGGGAACGGGTCGAGGAAGATGTCGCCGGGGTGCAGCGCGACCCGGTCGGCGAGCGGGGCGGCCATCCGGCGGGTGCCGATCTCGGCGACGCTCGGCATGTCGAAGACGGTGAACCGCACGCCGGGGTGGGCGGCGGCCAGCGCCTTGGCGGTGGTGCCGTCGCCGCCGCCGACGTCCAGCACGTGGTCGACGCCGGCCAGGTCCAGGTGGTCGACGATCCCGCTCATCGACCGCAGGGTGAACGCCGTCATCGAGCGGTGCAGCACGTCCTGCAGCTCGGGGCGGTGCTCCAGCCGCTGGTAGAGGGTGGGTTCGGTGCCGGGGTAGGCGGCGAGTGCGGTGTTCTCGCCGGTGCGCAGCGCCTCGGTGAGGTGGGCGAAGGCCGGGTAGTAGATCCGCTGCCAGCCGAGCAGGATGTCCTGCCAGCCGTCCTCGCCGTCGCCCGCGAAGAAGTCCTCGGCGACCGGGGTGTTCCGGTACGCGCCGCCGTCGTGCCGGATCAGCTCGGTGGCGCACAGTGCGAACAGCAGCACGCGCAGCTGGTGCGCGGGCAGGCCGAGGGCGGCGCGGATCTCCTCGAAGGAGGACTCGGGGTGCTGCGACAGGTGGTCGAAGACGCCCAGCTCGGCGCCGGCCACCACGGCGTTGAACAGGGCGGGGCCGTTGGCGATCAGGTGGAAGCGCTCCAGGACGCGGTCGTGGTCGTAGGCGTCCTTGGCGGACATGGCGGTGTCACTCATCCGAGGTAGTCCTCCGGTCCGCCGTCGCGCACGGTGTCCAGGGTGAAGCAGTGGAACCCGCCGCCGAACAGCCGGCGGTGGCGGTGCACCACCGGGACGACGGTGAACCGGGCCCGCTCCAGGGTGCGGATCAGCTCCGGGCAGGCGGCGTTGACCAGGACGGTCTCCTCGTCCACCGAGAGCACGTTGAGGTCGATGTACTTGCTGGTGAGGATGAGGTCGTCGTCCTCGTACTGCGGGAAGTTGTTGACCTCCGGCACCGGCGGGACGATCAGGTCCCAGGTGCGCAGCGGCTCGGGCAGCAGCTCGGCGACCTTCTCGGAGCGCACCAGCAGCGTGCCCGGGCGCAGTGCGAGCACCATGCTGTCGATGTGGCTGTCGCTGAGCCGGTGCACCCGGTGGAAGCGGAACCGGCCCTCGAAGTGGCGCTCCAGCCAGTCGACGGCGAGGGCGTGGTTGGCGGTGGAGATGTTGACGACGACGTCGCGGCCGAGCCGCAGGCACTGCGCGCCGTCGAACATCATCTCGAAGCCGACGTCGTACGGGGAGGGCTGCGGGTCGCGGACCGGCTCGGTCGGGCCGCCGACCGAGCTGTCGGCGTAGGACGGGTCGAAGGAGGCGTCCGTCATCAGCGGGCGCGGCATGACCGTCCAGCGGGCACCGGAGGCGAAGTACTCGGCGAAGACCGGGGTGAGCAGCTGGGTCTCGAAGTAGCGGGAGCGGATCATCGGCGGCGTCTCGACGATCTCGTCACCGAGGACCAGGGTGTTGTCCCGCAGGTTGAGCGGCGGTACGACGGCGGCCGACCAGGCGGGGGTGCGCACCTCGACGGTGGCCTTGTCCAGCGGGAGCGGGCGCAGCACCTTCACGCCGAGCGAGCGGAGGGTGGCGGCGATGCCCTCGATGTCCTCGGTGAGCTCGTCGACGTAGCGCTGCTTGATCGGGGACTGGCCGGTCCGACTGCCCGGGCCGGTACGGCCGTTCGGCCCGCTGCCGTTCGCTTCGCTGCCGGAGCCGGGGGTGGTCAGCCGGGGGTAGTACCACTCGGAGCGGACCAGGTTGTCGTGGTGGAAGAGGTCGAAGGAGAGCTCCCGCTCGTGCGAGGTGTAGTTCTCGGCGGAGCCGACGACCACCTCGCGCAGCCTCGACCACTCGTCGTAACTGTTCAGCAGTGCCATGGTTGACCCTTCGTCGGATTCGGCAGCGCGGGCGCGGGCGCTGGCGTGCGGACGTGCGGTCAGGCGAACAGGGACTCGACCCGTTCGCGGACCACCTCGGCGGCCTCGAAGTCCTCGGCGATCACGCAGAACCGCACGGTGCCGTCGGCGTGGCTGAACGCCTTCACCAGGACGACGCCGGTGCGCGTGGCCCGGTCGTAGGCCAGGCCGGCCCCGGCGAGCTTCTCGGCGGCGGCCGTGAAGGAGGGCACCGGCCACTTGCAGTACTCCACCAGCACCCGGCTGTCGGCGTAGTCCGGTCCGACCAGCTGCCGGCCGATGACGGTGTAGATGTGGGTGGAGCCGGTGATCCGCCCGTTGTACTCGGTGAACATCACCTCGCCGGTGCCGGTCACGATGGCGTCGGCGCAGAACTGGCCGCGGAAGCCCATCATCCGCAGCGCCTCGCACAACCGGCCGCCGGCGGCGACCAGTTCGGGCAGCGCGCGGGGCGGCAGCCCGGGGGAGGGGATCACCTGGGCGTTGGCGACCGGGGCGGAGAGCATCTCGCCGTGCTCGGAGAACACCGGGCCGTCGTCGGTGATGACGAACTCCACGAAGATGCCCCGGCTGTCGGGGACGTAGCGTTCGACCACGGCCGGGTAGCGGCTGCCGTTGGTGGCCCACTCCCACCGCTCGTCCAGGTAGGCCCGGATCGCGGCGCGGTCGGGGAGGACGAGCACCCGTTCGGCGCCGACCGGGCGGTAGCCGTCGACCGGGCTGACGATCTCGTTGCCCAGACCGCCGCAGGAGTAGTCGCGCTTGACCATCACCGGGTAGCCCTTGGCGAAGAGCCGGGCGATGACCTCCTCGGCGTCGACCTTGCTGGTGCACACCCCGCCCTCGGGCAGCGGCACCCCGGAGCCGGCCGCGACCGCGCGGAAGACCGCCTTGCTGTTGAGCAGCATCCCGCCGCCCTGGCCGACGAACGCGTGGCCGGGGACGGCCTCCAGGAAGCCGAGCGCGCGGCCCAGTTCGACCACCGAGGCCTCCGGCGTCAGCGGGATCACGTCCTCGACCGGCCGGTCGGCGATCGCCTTGGCGAGCTCGTCGCGGAACTCCCGGTTCGCCAGCCGGTCGGCGGTGAGCAGGTCGGTGCCCACCACGCCGGGCGGCGGCACCAGCACCTGGAAGGAGGAGCGCGGGGTGCCGGTGAGGGCGGTGATGTAGTCGACCAGCTCCTGCTCGGGCTCCTGCGGCAGGACGACGATGTCGTCCGGCCGGGCGAACCAGATGAGCAGCTGGGCGGAGGCGGCGGCCGTCTTCAGGTGCGCCTGCGGCAGCAGCGCCGGGTCGCCGGCGAGTTCGTCGGTGAAGCAGTTGCCGATCAGCAGCCGGGGCATGGCGGTTCCCTTTCGGAGGGGCGGGCTTGCGGGAGGCTTCTGCGGGGGGAGGAGCGCGGGGAGAGGGGGCCTACCGGCGGACGTAGACGCCCTGGGCCTCGTACGCCCGGATCCGGGCGCGGTCGCGGTCGACCGTCGCGAGCGACTGCGCGGCGAGGTAGACGTAGCCCGGGACGGTGGCCAGGTCGACGGTCTGCGGCACCGCCTGCCCGGGGGAGAGCGGCGCACTCAGCTCCACGAAGGACTCCAGCGCGCGGTAGCGCTCCTGCCAGGCGTCCGAACCGGCCACCCCGGCCCGGTGGTTGGACAGGTAGACCTGCCGCAGCTGGTGCGACCAGCGCAGGTCCTCGTCCGGGAAGGCCTTGAAGGCCTCCGGGTCGGTCAGGGCCAGCGCGTACAGGTGGACGTGCGAGGTGCCGAGGTACTTCTCGTGCACCCAGGGGTGGATGGAGCCCATCAGCCGCGCGCCGGTCTCGATCAGCACCGGCCCGGCCGGGGTGAGCATCACCTCGCTGTGCGCCGCGCCGTGCGCGATGCCGAGCGCCGTGACGGCCTCCTTGGTGTACGCCACCACCTGCTCGCCGCGCGGGTCGGAGCGCGACACCGGCTCGTGGTAGTCGTACACCGGAGAGCCGTGCGGGCCCTTGTTCTTGGTGCACTTGAGGATCTCGGCGACCTTGTGCACGCCGTCCCGGGAGACGGTGTTGACGATGTACTCGTCGCCCTCCAGGTAGTCCTGGACGAGCACCGCCCGGTTGGCGGCGCCGATGAAGTTCGGCCGGCCGAGGACGTCCGCGGCGGCCTCGCGGACCTCCGCTGCGGTGCCGCAGACCCGCACGCCGTCGGTCGCGGCGCTGGCCAGCGGCTTGACCACGACGGTCGTGCCGCCGTTCGCGGTGAACCAGGCCGCGGCCTCCTCCTCGTCGGAGGCGAGCGTGCCGGACGGCGCTGCCAGCCCGGCCGTGCGCAGCAGTTCCGCCATCCGCGCCTTGTCCCGGCGGGCGGGTGCGGTGCGCACGTCGTTGCCGGGCAGGCCGAGCCGGTGGCCCAGGGTGTCCGCGAGGAGCACCCCGGACTCGCCGCCCGGGATCACCTGGTCCACTCCCAGTCGGCGCAGGGCCGCGACCGCCTCGTCCTCCGGCAGGTGGCCGAGGTCGACGGCGTAGGCGTCCGGGTCGAAGCCGCGGGTGTAGGACTCGCGGAAGACCGGCTGGCTGCGCAGGTGGACGCAGTCCACCGCGTGCTCGGCGAGCTGTCGGACCAGGAGCCGGGAGGTCGAGAAGCCGTCCACTACCGCGATGCGCATGCGAGGCTCCTCATTCGGGGGTGTCCTGGCCGGGACGGATGCTCCGGTCGGGGCGGATGCTCCGGTCAGGGTGGATGCTCCGGTCGGGGCGGATGTTCCGGCCAGGGTGGATGCTCCGGTCGGGGCGGATGTTCTGGTTGTGGTGCAGGGCGTTGCCCGGGTCGTACGCCTCCTTGACGGCGGCCAGCCGCCGGTAGCGCGCGTCCCCGTAGACCTCCCGCACCCGGTCGTCGCGCTCGTCCACCAGGTAGTTGACGTACGCCCCGGTGTGGCTCCACGGGTCGAGCCGTTCGACGGAGTGCCTGGTCCAGGCGATGTGCTCCGCGTCCTCCTCCGGCCGGCTCCACTGCGCGGAGACGGTGTGGATGAACGGCGCGTCCCGGCCGGGGAAGGCGCTGTCCTCGTCGGGGACGTCGGCGATCGCGCCGCGCAGGTACTCGAAGTTGATCGAGGAGAGCGGGGAGGGCATCGCGGCGAGCGAGTCGACCATCTCGGCGGTGGCGGGCGCAGGGATGTCGGACAGGTAGCGGGTCTTGGTGTAGTAGCGGTTGCCGTCCGGGCGTTCGTGGTCGCCGCCGCTCTGCAGCTGCCGGTACCCGATCGGGCCGCCGGTCGCGGCGGCCGGCGGCAGGGCGGCGAACAGCGGATCGGAGGCGGCCTCGGCCCGCTCGGGCGCGCCGAACCACACCGCCGTCAGGTAGAGCGCGGGGCGACCGCGCAGCCGCTCGGGCAGCCAGGTCTCGTAACCCCCGTACTGGCCCGCGACCTTGAGCGCGCCGGCCACGTGCAGATCCGCCGACAGCTCGCCCGCGAACGCCCGGTACTGCGCCAACGCCGCTTGCGCGTCGGCGAGTTCGTACACCCCGGTACGGCGGTGCACCGGGACGGCCGACCGCAGCCGCAGCGTGAACCGGGTGACGACGCCGAAGTTCCCGCCGCCGCCGCGCAGCGCCCACAGCAGCTCGTGGTGGTCCCGCTCGGTCGCCTCGACCACCGAGCCGTCCGCCAGGACCACCTGGGCGGCCAGCACGTGGTCGCAGGTCAGGCCCCACCGGCGGCTCAGCCAGCCGTACCCGCCGCCGAGGGCGAGCCCGGCCAGGCCGGTGCGCGAGATGATCCCGGTCGGGCAGACCAGCCCGTGCGGCACGGTCGCCGCGTCCAGGTCGCCGAGCAGGCAGCCGCCCTGCGCCCGCGCCGTCCGGGCCGCCGGGTCCACCTCGATCCCGCGCAGCGGCGACAGGTCGATCATCACGGTGCCGTCGGCCACCGCCGTCCCCGCCACGTTGTGCCCGCCGCCGCGCACCGTCACCTCGTACCCGGCCCCGGCGGCGAAGCGCAGCGCCCGGCGGACGTCCGCCACGCTGCGGCAGCGGACGATGTGGGCCGGCCGGCGGTCGTGCATGCCGTTCCAGACCCGGCGGGCCTGCTCGTAGCCGGGGTCGCCCGGGCGCAGCCAGGTCCCGTCCAGGACGGGCACGGTGCGGCGACTCGTGAAGGTCCGGGCGGAGTCGGCGGTCATCGCAGTGTCACCCCGCCCCAGTCGAAGTCGATCTCGTCCAGTGCCCCCAGCTCGCCGCAGAGCGCGTACAGCGCGCTGTAGTCCTGGACGAGCATGGTGCGCCCCTGGTCCTGCTCGACGTCGCGCATCATCTGCTCGCCGCCCGCCACCCCGGCCAGGCGGACCACCCGGCGCCAGGTGGTGAAGTCGTTGGCGCCGAACGCCCGCATGCCGTCGCTCACGGCGTCCAGGAAGTACGCCCGGCGCTCGGCGTCCAGGCCGGAGCAGACCTCCTTGGCGACCTCCTTGGAGATCGAGGAGTGGCAGTACTCGTCGCGGTTGTGCATCGTCGCGGTGGCCCGGTTGACCGGCTGGACGTCCGGGTCCTCGGCGATCAGGTTGAGGTAGGCGTTGATGGACAGCTCCGAGACCGTGGTGAACGCCAGCGTGGTCAGCTCCCGCTGCCACCGGTGGTCGGCCCCGGCCAGCCGCTCGGCGTGCCGGCGGGCCTTCATCGCCACCGGCAGCTCGCTCTCCGGCAGGTGCCAGCCGCGTCGACGCCGGGTCACCGCACTGGCGTTGAGGTGCATCAGGGTGTGGTACTGCTCGTCCACCATGGCCTGGGTCGCGGCCAGGAC
The DNA here is from genome assembly GCF_000716875.1 of Streptomyces novaecaesareae. Lineage (GTDB taxonomy): Bacteria > Actinomycetota > Actinomycetes > Streptomycetales > Streptomycetaceae > Kitasatospora > Kitasatospora novaecaesareae. The sequence goes on from NZ_JNWQ01000027.1 coordinate 71,165, forward strand.
GGAGGTCTCGGACAGGCCGGTGCCGAAGGCGTCCCGGGTGATCAGTTCGAAGCCCGGGTTCACCACCCGCTGCTCGTTGTCCATCACGTTCTTGTTGAACGCGACCCAGGCCCAGGCGAGCAGCCGGGCCCGCTGCCCGCCGTCGAGGGCGAGGTAGGCGGGGTGGTCGTGGAACGGGAGCAGGTGCTCCGGGTAGTCCGGGCGGTCGGGCTCGAACAGGTCGTCCAGGTCCGGCTCGGCCCGTTTCACCGAGGCCCGCCGGGCCCAGTTGCCGGCCAGCCGGGCGATGACGGCGTTCTCGACTGGGTCGTCCGGGTCGTGCTCCGGCAGGTGCGGGGCCGGTACCGGGGACGAGTGCGCGGGGTGGTGGGCCATGGCGTGCGTCCTCTCGGGAAGCTGTCCTGCGGCGGACCGAAGCAGGCCCTAGCACCAGGTGCCGGTCAGCACGGCCTTCTCGTACGCCTCCCCGTAACGCCGGTCGGGCCAGGCGTTGTAGGCGAGCAGGAAGATGTCGCGGTGCCCCTCCTCGCCGCGCGGCGCGGCGATGTCGGTGGCGTAGTGCCGCATCTTCCGGTCGTCCAGTACGACGGCCTGCCCTGGCTGGAGGACCGTCCGCACGAAGGGCTCGTCGCTGTCCATCGGCATCAACTGGGTCTCGCCGCCGGTGATGTTGACCCGGTCGATGACCGCGATCACGCTGAAGGTGTGCCCGTCCTGGTGCGGCCCCTCCGGCACCGACACGCCACGGGTGCTGTCGTCCGAGACGATCCGCCACTGGTGCACGTCGACCTGCCAGTCGGTGGCGGTGTCCAGCGGGACCTCCTCCGCGCCCGCCCGCACCAGTGCGCCGGGGTCGATCCGCAGCGGGTCGAAGTCGCGCAGCTGCCCGCCCGTCACGCCGTTGAACTTCGTCGCCTGGCAGTACGGGCGGTGCGGCAGCAGCTCCAACTGCCAGCCGGCGGTGGCGGAGTGGGCGATCCGGTACTGGGAGAACCGGCGGTGGCGGAACTTGCCGTCGCAGTACCGGTCCACGGGCAGGGTCGGAAACTCGCGGAGGACGGACTCGTCGAGTTCCGGGACGGGGAAGAACTGGAAGTGCCGTTCGTCGAGCGCCATGCGGAAGCCAGCCGTTCTGTGGGTGTCAGACGACGAGAGGGAGACCACGTGGGAGGGCAGGAGGTACCGGTCCCGGGCCTTCCGGCGCGGCCGGAGCGTCGCTCCTGCGATGACCATCGTCATTCGGCACGACCGCGGCGTTCAAGGGATCCGGGCGTCCGGAACCGGCATGACGTGATCCGGACAGGTCGGATACGACGGTTCTCGGGCCGCGAACGGCGAACGGGGAACGCGAAGGGGGCGGAACCGTTCGGTTCCGCCCCCGTTCGATCGCTAGCGATCATGGTCGATCAGGGTCGACTCACTCCGGCACCCACTCCACCAGCCGGTCCAGGACCCGCCGGTCGCCGTCCAGCTTCAGGGAATCCAAGGGGGCCCGCCCGTACATGGTCATCACCAGCTCGTCGGCCGTGCCGCGGGCCGAGAGGTCGGCCGCCTCCGGAGCCTCGCCTTCCGCGGGCAGGAGGATTGGCCGCGCGCCCTGGGCGTCGAACCGCAGGCGCCAGGAACGGCCCCCGGCGATGTGGTAGTCCAGGACGGCCGGCTCGTGCGGCCACGGGGACGTGGTCGCGTTGCAGGTGTGCAGGAAGTCCTCGACCCCGTCGATCGCCACCGCGTCCGGCAGCGGCTGCGGGGCTCCCAGGGTGAGCTGCGCGTCGTAGGTGTGCACCGAGATCTCCAGCAACTGGTGCCGGGCGACGGCGCCGGAGGTCTGCGGCGACAGCGACTTGCCCCACCACGTCCAGCAGCCGCGATCCGGCCCGGCCTCCCGCAGCGCGTCCAGCATCAGCCGCGTCGACTCGGCCGACCAGGCGAGCAGTTCCTCCCGGTCCCGCGGCGCGGCCGGGCCGCGCCCCGGCTCGAATCCGGCCGGCGGAGCGTCGGCGGGCCCGGCGGCGACGGTGGCGGCCCAGCGCCGGCGGCTCTGACCCATGTGCTGCGCCAGGTCGAACAGCGTCCAGTCGGGGCAGGAGGGCACCTGCACGTCCAGGCTGGGTGCGGCGGCGATGGCAGCACGGAAGACGGTCGACCGCTCGTCGATCAGCCGCAGGTGGTCAGCGAAGTCAAGATTCTTTTGCACCCCGGTTGTCTATCACTCGACCTCGCCGCCCGGACACCGATATATCGGCGGCTACTCGTTCTCGGCGGCCGGGGCCGGGGACTCCATGGCGGTCATCCGAGGGAGCAGGAGCAGCACGGCGACCAGCAGGGCGAGGAGCAGGCCGCCGCCGAGGAGGAGGGGGGCGCGGATGCTGCTGACGGAGGCGATCCAGCCGCTGAGGGCCGCGCCGGTCATGATGCCGAGGCGGGTCAGCAGCATGTAGCAGCTGTTGACCCGGCCGAGGAGTTCCTTCGGGACGGCCTGCTGGCGCAGCGAGATCGCCTGGATGTTCCAGGTCACGATGCCGAAGCCGATCACGCCGTACAGCGCGGCGACCTCGAACACCGAGGTGCTGAACGCCATCAGGATCAGCGAGGCGCCCATCAGCAGGAAGGAGAGGGCGATCCGGGTGCCGCGGCCGAGCAGGCCGCTGAGCCGGCCGGCCAGGGTGCTCGCGGCGGTGCCGCCGATCGCGCCGGCGGCGAGGACGAGGCCGTAGGAGGCGGCGGGGGCGTGGATGACCCTGGTGACCATCAGGACCATCATGGTGGTGCCCATGAAGCAGGTCAGCGCGCCGAGGGTGGAGAGGGCGGCGAGCATCCGCACCTCGCGGTGGCGGGCCAGCCAGTTGACGCCCTCGCGGATCTCGGTGAGGACGGGCCGGCCGGCCTGGGCGCGGGCGGCGGTGGAGCGGCCGGTCGCGGCGACCAGGGCGGCGGCGACCGCGAAGGAGATGCCGTCCAGGGTGAAGGGGTAGCCGGCGGCGACGGCGAACAGCGCGGAGCCGAGCAGCGGGCCGATCAGGTTGCCGCCGACCAGCATGTTGGCCTGCATCCGGCCGTTGGCGGCGTCGAGTTGGTCGGGGCGGACGAGTTCCGGGACGGCCGAGGTGGCGGCGTTGGAGAAGACCGTCTCGCCGCAGCCGAGCAGGAAGGCCAGTGCGGCGAGCGCGATCAGCGGCGGGTCGGCGAGGAACACCCAGGCGGCGAAGCCGAGGACGACGGCGGCGCGCAGGGCGTCGATGGTCCACATCAGCCGGCGGCGGTCGGACCGGTCGGCGAGCACGCCGCCGTAGAGCGACATCACCAGGAAGGGCAGCGACGCCGCGACGGAGACCACCGAGACCGCGCTGGGCGAGTCCGAGACCGCCACCGCGAGCAGCGGCAGGGCCGAGTCCCGCATGCCGTCGCCGACCGAGGAGATCGCCGAGGCCGACCACAGCAGGGTGAATTTCCGGCCCAGTCGCGGACGGCTTTTGGGTGGCTTCTCGGCCAGGTCTGCTGCGGTCACCGGGGCAGTATGTCATGTCCGCGGAGGACGGTCCTGGCGGATTCCGAAGTGCCCGGGCTGTCCCGAACTGCCCGTGTCGGCAAGGAAGTCCGGGTCGCCCTGGCCTGTCCGTACTGTCCTGCGGGTTTGCGAACTCTTGAGGGGCCTCCGGGCTGTCCGAGCCCCGAGGCGCCCCTGTCGAGCGTGGTCACACCCCCCGTCAGGGTTTCGGGACGCCGTCGGCGCTGGTGGGGAGCGGGTAGGCGTCGGGGTCGACCGGGCCGGGGAGGTCGGTGGCCGGGCGGGCCGGGGCGGTCGGGTCCGGCAGGGACGGCTGGGCGGGTGGGGCGGGCACCTGGCTGAAAGGGATGCCGGGCGGCGCCTGGACCGGGCTGGTCCGGCCCGCGGGCACCGGGCCGCGGCCCTGGACTCCGCAGCCCGCCAGGGCTTCCAGGTTCTCCGGGCTCTGGACGGCGGGCTGGTTGCCGGTGAAGCAGTTGCCCGGGTCGACGGAGGCCAGGGCGAGGTCGGTGCCGTTGCCGGTGGCGCGGTTGCCCTCGACGCGGTTGCCGCTCGCCGGGTGGCCGGGCGGGTCGGTGACGACGATGCCGACCGCGCGGTTGCCCTGGACGAGGTTGCGCTGCACCCGGTTGGCCGTGCCGCCGCCGATGCCGATGCCGATGCCGTAGCCGCCGTCGGCCTGTTCGGGGGTGTCGGCGGCGTTGTTGTCGGTGACGACGTTGCCCGCGATGACCGCGCCGTGCTGCGGGGCGAGGGCTTCGAGGTCGTTGGAGTTGACGGTGACGCCGACGCGGTTGCCGGTGACGCGGTTGCCGACGACGGTCAGTCCGTCGGAGGCGTTGGTGAGTTCGATGCCGACGGCGTTGCGCTCGACGGTGTTGCCGCGCACCAGGGTGTCGCAGGGCTTGCACTGGCCGACGTAGATGCCGGAGTCGGCCTGGCCGGAGGCGTACGAGCCCTCGATGACGCCGCCGCGCGCGTCGAAGGCGTAGATGCCGTACAGGCCGTTGTCGTAGGCGGTGACGCTGCTCGCGCGGAAGCCCTGGACGACGGGGAAGCGGGCGGTGTCCAGCGGGTCGTAGGCGGAGCCGCCGGCGCCGCGCTGCTGCAGCTTCTCGTCGGTGACGCCGGTGAACAGGACGCCGTTGGCCAGGTAGCCGTGGACGGTGAGGTTCTCGACGACCGACCCGGGGCCGGTGACGGTGACGCCGTTGACGAGGCGCACGCCGCCGTCGAGGACCACGGTGTTGCGGTCGGTGCCGCGCAGCACGATCCGGGGCCTGGTGATGCGGACGCTCTCGCGGTAGGTGCCCGGGTCGACCAGCACGGTGTCGCCTTCGCGGGCGACGTCCACGGCCTGCTGGATGGTCGGGAAGTGCTGCGGGACTCGAACGACCGTGCCTTCGGGGTGCTTTGCGTCGGACGAGGTCGAACCGGTCGACGAACAGCCGGAGAGGGCGGGGGAGAAGGCGAGGGCGGCGGCGGTGAGCAGGGCGGGGACGAAGCGTCGGAGCGCGGACCCGCCGCGTGACGGTTCGACGGGAGAGGGTGTGGCGGGAGACGGACATTGACGTGTGGTCAAAAGTTGCATAATGCGTGTTCTATCGTCTCCAATGTCGCCCATGCATGCCGAAACCGGAAAGGCACAGGACCGGCCACGAACCGTCGGACGCGGCGTGGACCGAAGGGCCCTGCTCACGGGCGGGGCGGTGCTGGCCGCCGGGGTCGGCGCGGGCGTCGGCGCCGGGGTCGCGGCCCTGGCCCGCGGGGGAGACGGTGCGCGGCCCGCGGCGCCGCCGCCCGAGCCGGCCGTCCCCTTCCACGGCGAGCGGCAGTCCGGGGTGACGGCCCCGCAGCAGCCGGCCACCCAGCTGCTCGCCTTCGACCTGGCGCCCGCCGCGACATCGGACGGCCGAGCCGCCCTGCGGGGCCTGCTCGGGGAGGTGACCCGGGTGCTCGCCGAGGCGGCCGGCGGGGCGCCGGCGGACCAGCGGCTGCGGGGCGGGGAGCCGGCCCGGCTCGGCAGCCTGGTGGGCGTGGGGCCGGGGCTCGCCGCCCGGCTGGGGCTGAACGTCCCGGCGCCGGTCCTGACGGAGCTGCCCGCCTTCCCCGGGGACCGGCTCGACCCGGCGCGCGGCGGCGGCGACCTGCTGGTGCAGCTGTGCGCGGCGGACCGGTGGCCGCTGTCCGTCGTCGCCGAGCAGCTGGGCGCGGCGGCCACGGCGGCGGGGGCGTCCGTACGGTGGACGCAGTCCGGCTTCCTGCCCCGGACGGCCGGCGGCGCGACGCCCAGGAACCTGTTCGGGTTCAAGGACGGTACGGCGAACCCGGACGAGGACGCCGCCCGGCAGTGGGTCTGGGGCCCGCCGGGGCCGTACGAGCACGGCACGGTGCTGGTCTACCGGCGGATCCGGATGGACACCGGCGCCTTCGCCGCCCTCCCCGCGGACCGGCAGGACCTGGCGATGGGCCGCCGGGCGGGCGACGGCGCGCCGCTGACCGGCACGGCGGAGCACGACGAGCCGGACATCTACGCCAAGAACCCGGACGGCTCCTACGTCATCCCCGCCACCGCGCACGTCCGGCTCTCCAGCCCCCGCCTGGACGGCGGCGCCCGGATGCTGCGGCGCGGCTACAGCTACGACGACGGGCCGGGCGACCGGGGCCTGCTGTTCTGCGCCTTCGTGCGGGACCCGGCCCAGTTCACCCGGGTGCAGACCCGGCTGGCGGCGCGGGACGCGCTGAACCCGTTCCTGGAGCACACGGCGTCGGCGGTGGTGTACGTCCTGCCGGGGGCGCCGCAGGGGCGGGTGCTGGGGGAGGGGTTGTTCGGTTAGGAGGCTCCGAGCCGTGCCGCCGTTGCCTGCGGCGGTACCGCCCGGAGCTCGGTGGCCCGGCGGTCACCAGCCGACGGGGATCCGGGCCGGGCTCCGGGTGGTGCCGCCGAGCTGCCAGGCGAGGTCCGCGACCGGGGTGGTGAGCCGCAGGCCGGGGAGGGCGGTGGCGAGGCGGTGGAGGGACTCGCGCATTTCGAGCCGGACGCGCCAGGCCCCGATGCAGTAGTGCGGCCCGGCGCTGAAGGCGAGGGTGGGGGCGGCGAGCGGGAGGTCGAGGGCGGCGTCGAGGCCTTCGGGGTAGACGGCGGGGTCGCGGTTGGCGCTGCCGAGGCTGATGGCGACGACGGCGTCGGCCGGGATGGTGGTGCCGCCGAGTTCGACGGGCGCGGTGGCGCGGCGGATGGTGGCCTCGTCGTCGCCGAGCGGGATGAAGTGCAGCAGCCGTTCGGCGGTGCGTTCGGCGGTGTCCGGGTCGGCGAGGCGGGGCCAGTGGTCGGCGCGTTCGCCGAGGAGGTAGACGAGGGCGTTGCCGAGGGCGCCGGCGACGCTCTCGTTGCCGCTGGCGGTGAGCCCGGCGGTGAGGTAGACGAGTGACTCCTCGGGGATGCCGCCGTCCTGGTCGGCGGCCCGGACGAGCCGGCTGACCAGGTCGTCGCCGGGTTCGCGGCGGCGGCGCTGGATCAACTCGGTGGTGAACGCGCCGTATTCGGCGAGGGCTTCGGCGTGGTCGGCGGCGGTGGCGTTCCCCGCCCCGTCCTGGCCCTCGCCGTCGCCCTGGGCGAGCAGGGCGAGGGTCCAGCGCTGCAGCCGGGCCTCGTCCAGGCTGTCCGGCCCGTCGCCGTCGAGCCCCATCAGCCGGGTGGTGACGGCGAAGGGCACCGGCCGGGCGAAGGCGGTGACCAGGTCGGCGGGCGGTCCGGCGGTGACCAGCGCGTCCACGGCCTGCTGGACGGCGGCCGCGACCCAGGGCTGCCAGCCGGCGATGGCGCGCGGGGTGAAGGCCCGTTGGACGGTGCCGCGCAGCCGGCGGTGGGCGGGGCCGTCCTGGTTGAACAGGGACGCCGGGTTGGCGGCGACGTCGGCGGTGGCGCCGGCGGTGCCGACGTCGTGCAGGTCGGCCCGGGTGATCCGGGGGTCGCCGAGGGCCTGCCGGACGTCGTGGTAGCGGGTGACCAGCCAGGCGGGGGTGCCGTCGGGGAGGGTGGTCGGGTGGGGTGGCCG
>NZ_JNWQ01000028.1 GCF_000716875.1 Streptomyces novaecaesareae
GCCGATGGTACTGCAGGGGGGACCCTGTGGGAGAGTAGGACGCCGCCGAACAATTCTTCTGAAGAACCCCCATCCGGATCCCGGATGGGGGTTCTTCGCGTTTCCGGCCGAGAAATCCTGCAAAAAATCTCGGCCGGCGGTGTCGAGAACCCGTGGCCGGCTTCGTCCCCGGGGTGAACGCGGCCACAATGGGTCGCACCAGCACCGAGGGAGAAGCACCATGGCCAAGTACCTGCTGCTCAAGCACTACCGAGGCGCCCCGGACGCGGTCAACTGCGTGCCGATGGACCAGTGGACGCCGGAGGAGATCTCCGCGCACATCCGGTACATGCAGGACTTCGCGGCCCGGCTGGAGCAGACCGGCGAGTTCGTCGACGCTCAGGCGCTCGCTCCGGAGGGGACGTGGGTGCGGTCCGACGGCGAGGGCCGCCCGCCGGTCACCGACGGTCCGTTCGCCGAGACCAAGGACCTGATCGCCGGCTGGATGGTGATCGACGTCGACAGTCACGAGCGGGCCGTCGAGCTGGCCGGGGAGCTGTCGGCGGCGCCCGGGGCCGGTGGGAAGCCGATCCACGAGTGGCTGGAGCTGCGGCCGTTCCTGGCCGCGCCGCCGACCATCACGGAGTGACCTCCCGATGAACGAGGCCCTGATCCGGAGCCTCACACCGGGCGTGCTCGGGATCCTCGTCCGCCGCGGAGCAGACTTCGCGGCGGCCGAGGACGCCGTGCAGGACGCCCTGGTGGAGGCGGTTCGGCTTTGGCCGGCCGACCCTCCGCGGGACCCGAAGGGCTGGCTGGTCACCGTGGCGTGGCGCAAGTTCCTCGACGCGGCCCGGTCGGACAGCGCCCGCCGTCGGCGTGAGGACCTCGTCGACCAGGAGCCGGAGGCGGGGCCCGCGGCCGGGGTGGACGACACGCTCCGGCTCTACTTCCTGTGCGCCCACCCGTCGTTGACGCCCTCGTCCGCGGTCGCGCTCACCCTGCGGGCGGTGGGCGGACTGACCACCCGCCAGATCGCCCAGGCGTACCTGGTGCCCGAGACGACCATGGCCCAGCGGATCAGCCGGGCCAAGCGGACCGTCTCCGGTGTGCGGTTCGACCAGCCGGGCGACATCGCGACCGTGCTGCGCGTCTTCTACCTGGTCTTCAACGAGGGGTACTCCGGGGACGTCGATCTCGCCGCCGAGGCCATCCGGCTCACCCGGCAGCTGGCGGCCGCCGTCGACCACCCCGAGGTGGCCGGGCTGCTCGCGCTCATGCTGTTGCACCACGCCCGACGGGCCGGCCGGACCGCTGCCGACGGCAGCCTGGTGCCGCTGGCCGAGCAGGACCGCAGCAGGTGGGACACCGGGCTGATCGCCGAGGGCGTCGGGATCCTGCAGGCGGCCCTCGCCCGGGACCGGCTCGGCGAGTTCCAGGCCCAGGCCGCCGTCGCGGCGCTGCACGCCGACGCGCCGACCGCCGAGGAGACGGACTGGGTGCAGATCGTCGAGTGGTACGACGAACTCGTCCGCCTGACCGGCAGCCCGGTCGTCCGGCTCAACCGTGCGGTGGCCGTCGGGGAGGCGGACGGGCCGCGCGCCGGGCTGGCGGCGCTCGCCGAGCTGGACGACTCGCTGCCGCGTCGTACCGCGGTGGCGGCGTACCTGCACGAGCGTGACGGCGACCCGGAGACGGCGGCGCGGCTGTACGCCGAGGCGGCACACCGCGCGCCCAACCTCGCCGAGCGTGACTACCTGACGCGTCAGGCGGCCAGGCTCAACGCCGAGTTGAAGGCCCGTCGGCGGTTCTGAGGGGGCGTGCCCGTCAGAGGCGGCCGGCCGCCTTCAGCGCGAGGTAGGTGTCGGCCAGGGCCGGCGCGATCTGCGCGGGCGGGGCGTCGAGGACGGTGACGCCGTGGCGGGTGAGGCGGTCGGCGGTGGCGCGGCGGTCGGCGCGGGTCTGTTCGGCGGCCGCGGCGCCGTAGACGGCCTCCAGGGTGCCGCGGCCGGCGGCGAGGGCGTCCAGCCGCGGGTCGGCGACGGAGGCGAGGACGACCTCGTGGCGCTTGGTGAGCAACGGCAGCAGCGGGCGCAGGCCGTCCTCGACGGGTGCCGCGTCGAGGCCGGTGAGCAGGACGATCAGCGAGCGGTGCGGCGCCATCTTGAGGGCCGTGGAGACCAGCGAGCGCATGTCGGTCTCGTGCAGCGCGGGCTCCAGGTCGGCCATCGCGTCGGTGAAGGCGGGCAGCACCTCGTGGGCCGAGCAGCCGGCCACGGCGGTGCGCTTGCGGGCGTCGTGGGCGAGCAGGTCGACGCGGTCGCCGGCCCGGGTGGCGAGGGCGGTCAGCAGCAGGGCGGCGTCGAGGGAGGCGTCCAGGCGGGGGGCGTCGCCGACGCGGCCGGCCGAGGTGCGGCCGGTGTCGAGGACGACGAGGATGTGCCGGTCGCGTTCGGGGCGCCAGGTGCGGACGGCGACGGTGGTGCGGCGGGCGCTGGCGCGCCAGTCGATGGAGCGGACGTCGTCGCCCGGCAGGTACTCGCGCAGCGAGTCGAACTCGGTGCCCTGGCCGCGGGTCAACACCGAGGTGCGGCCGTCGAGTTCGCGCAGCCGGGCGAGCCGGGAGGGCAGGTGCTTGCGGCTGGCGAACGGGGGCAGTGCGCGGACCGTCCACGGGACCAGGTGGGAGCCCTGGCGGGCGGCCAGGCCGAGCGGGCCGAGCGAGCGGACCGTCACCCGGTGGGACCGGTGGTCGCCGCGGCGGGTCGGGGTGAGCACGGTGACCGCTCGGCGTCGTTCGCCGCCGGGGACGGTCAGGGTGTGCCGGGAAGCGGCCTCGGCGGTGCCGGGGCGCCAGGCGGACGGGGCCCAGGCGTCGCGGACCAGGGCCCGGAGAGGGCGCCCGGAGGGGTTGGTGACGGTCAGTTCGACCGTCGCGGGCTCGCCGAGCCGGACGGTGGTGTCACCGCCCCGCCCGAACCGCAGGCTGCGGACGGGCGCGGCGAGCACCAGGTCGGCCACGACGGCGAGCAGGACCGCGCCGGTGACCAGCCAGATCCCGGCCGCCGACGGCAGCAGCAGGCCCACGACGAGCGCGCCGAGTGCGGCGAGCAGGGCGGTTCGCCCGGTGAGGGCCATGCGGTGCGCTCCTTCGGAGACTCGTCGACCGGAAGACGTGGGACGCCGACGGGCGGTGGATCAACTGGCAGTGGATCAGTGGATCAGTGGATCAGTGGATCAGTGGATCGGTGGGCGGTGGATCAGCGGGGTGCGGGCGTCTGGGCGAGGACGGCCTGGATGACGGAGTCGGCGGTGACGCCCTCCATCTCGGCCTCGGCGCGCAGCGCGACCCGGTGCCGCAGGGTGGGCAGGGCCAGCGCCTTGACGTCGTCCGGGGTGACGTAGTCGCGGCCGGCCAGCCAGGCCCAGGCGCGCGAGGCGACGAGCAGGGCGGTGGCACCGCGCGGGGAGACGCCGATGGACAGCGACGGGGACTGCCGGGTCGCCCGGCAGAGGTCGACGATGTAGGCGAGCACCTCGGGGGAGACGGTCAGCTTGGCGATCTGGGCGCGGGCGGCGGCGAGGTGCTCTGGCCCGGCGACCGGGCGGACGCCGGCCGCGGCGAGGTCTCGGGGGTCGAAGCCGGCGGCGTGCCGGGAGAGGACCTGGAACTCCTGGTCGCGGTCGGGCAGCGGCAGGATCAGCTTGAGCAGGAAGCGGTCCAGCTGGGCCTCGGGCAGCGGGTAGGTGCCCTCGTACTCGACCGGGTTCTGTGTTGCGGCGACCAGGAACGGCACGGGCAGCGCGCGCGGCTCGCCGTCCACCGTGACCTGGTGCTCCTCCATGGCCTCCAGGAGGGCGGCCTGGGTCTTCGGCGGGGTGCGGTTGATCTCGTCGGCGAGCAGCAGGTTGGTGAAGACCGGGCCGGGCTGGAAGGAGAACTCGGCGGTGCGGGCGTCGTAGACGAGCGAGCCGGTGACGTCGCCGGGCATCAGGTCGGGGGTGAACTGGATGCGCTTGGTCTCCAGGCTGAGCGCGGTGGACAGGGTGCGGATCAGCAGGGTCTTGGCGACGCCGGGGACGCCCTCCAGCAGGACGTGGCCGCCGCAGAGGAGCGCGACCACCAGGCCGGTGACGGCGGCGTCCTGGCCGACCACGGCCTTGCCGATCTCGGCGCGCAGTGCGGTCAGCGCCGCCCGCGGGTCGGCGGTGCCGGGGGTGGCGGCGGCCGTGCCGGGGACGGAGCGGAGCTGGGCGGTTGCCTGGTCGGTCACGGGTTCCGTACCTGCCTTTCGAGGGCGTCGAGGTCGTCGGCGAGCCGCAGCAGCGCGGCGTCGTCGGTCGGGGGCGGGCCGTACAGCAGGGCCCGGACGTCCCCTGCGGGCTGGTCGGGGAGGCGGTCGGCGGCGGCCGCGCACAGGGCGTCCGGGTCCGGCGCGCCGGACCGGAGCGGGACACCGAGGGCGGGGGCGAGCCGGTGGGCGGCGGCACGCCGCAGGGCCTCGGCGGCGCGGCCGCGGGCCTTGGCGCGCCGGTAGAGGCGGGCCCGTCCTTCGGTGGTCTCGGAGGCGCGGACCACCACCGGCAGGTCCTCGGCGACCACCGGGCCGAGCCGGCGGCCGCGCCAGAGGGCGGCGAGCACGGCGGCGACGGCGAGCTGGTAGCCGGCCCAGTGCCAGTCGCTCGGAATGAAGTCGGTGAAGGTCCTGGGGCGGGCGTTCTCGGCGAGCGGGGCGGAGTAGTCGGGCAGGTGCCAGGTGAGGCGGGGCTGCGAGCCGAGCAGGCCGAGCGCGAGCGAGGCGTCGCCGTCCTGGGTGAGCTGCTCGTTGCGGAGGAAGGTGCCACTGCCCAGCACGATGACGTCGCCGTCGCCGACGGGGATGCGGACCAGCGGGTAGCCGTGGCTGCGCGGGTAGCAGCCGTCGCCGCGGCTGCCGCTGGTGTAGAGCGTGCCGCCCAGGTGGGCGCTGCCGGCTCGGACGGCCTCGGGGAGCGAGCAGTCCGCGGGGGTGCTGCGGACGGAGGCGTACGGCAGGCCGCCGTCGTCCTCGGACAGCCGGATGCCGGGCGCCAGTGCCGTGAGGGCGGCCGGGCCGGGGGCGATCAGGACCAGCCGCCGGTGCCGGGCGGCGGCGACGGCGCGCAGCTGGGCGGGGCTGAGCAGGTCGGGCTCGGGCAGCACGAGGGTGTCGGGGGCGGCCGGGCTGCGGGTCGGGTCGGTGGTGAACTCGCTCTTGAGGCCCTGGCGTTCGAGCAGTGCGACGACGGCGTGGGCTCCGTCGCGGTCGTACGAGCGAGGGTCGAGCGGCGGGTAGCTGTGGTCCTGGCCGAGGGCGGCCACGGCAGTGGCGCCGATCAGGACGGCGGCGAGGAAGGCCAGGTACCAGCGGGCCCGGCGCCACAGGCCGCGGCCGGTGGGGGTGAGGCTGGTCGGGGCGGCGCCGGCGGGCGCCTCGGCCACGGGCGGTGGCACGGGGACGGTGCTCGTCATGCCGCTCCTCCCGAAGCCGAACCGGAAGCCGAACCGGAAGCAGGACCGGAAGTGGAACCAGGGACAGGGCCGGAAGCCGAGGCCGCGGCGGCGCCCACGCCCGCGGGCGGCGCGAGGACCGGGCGGGTCCGCTCCAGCGTCCGGTCGAGCTCGTGCAGCAGCCGGTACGAGGCCTCGTCGGCGGTGCGCTCGCCGAACGCGATGTCGTCGAAGGTGCGGGCGGCCGCGGACAGCGCGGCGGCGTGCTCGGGCAGCGCCCGGCCGGCCTCGGCGGCGGCCTCGTCGGCGGTGCGGCCGGGGCGGGCGTCGAGCAGGGTGCGCTCCTCCAGGCCCCGGACCAGGGCGCGCATCTGCTCGCGGACGGCCTCGGCCCAGCGCCCGGCGGCGGCGTGCTCGGCGGCGTCCGCCCGGTACCGCGCGGCGCTGCGCGCGCCCTCGGCCCCGTACACGTCGAGGGTGGTGCGGGCGGTGCGCCGGGGCGCGCCGAGGCGCCACCAGAGCGCGGCGGCGATCAGCACCGCGACGATCAGGAAGAGCACCAGGCCGGTGGTGCCGTCGGCGCCCTCGCCGGAGATGCTGCCGAGGGCGTCGGAGATGCGGTCGTAGAACCAGTCCGTGACCCGCTGCAGGATCGACGGGTCGTGCTTGTGGTACTCGGCGTTGAGCAGCTCGTCGCGGGCGGCGTCACGCGCCGGGTCACGCGGGACGGTGACCGGGGCGCCGCCCGCGGCGAGGAGCCTGTCCCCCCAGATAGGCATCCGGCTCAGCGCCTCGCCGGGGTCTGGTCGGTCTGTTCGCCCCAGCCGGCGTCGCCGTACTCGGGCAGGCCGGCGGCGCGGGCCAGCTCGATGTCCAGGGCCTCGCGGCGGATCCGCTGGTCGACGTAGACCAGCACGCCGACGGCGGCCATGAAGGGGGTGGTCAGGGTGCCGGCGATGATCCCGGCGATCGCCATGACGACCACCATTCCGGCGACCTGCTGGGTGGAGTCGGTCAGGCCGTGGCGGTCGAGGCTGTCGAAGCCCAGCAGCAGGCCGATGAAGCGGAACGGGACCGCGATGACCACCGCGACGACCAGCCCGAGCAGCTTGCTCAGCAGCGTGATGCCGAAGACCCGCCACCAGGAGCCGCGGACCAGGCGCCGCGAGCGGGACAGGGCCGTCGTCACGCCCTGCTTCTCCAGCATCAGGGCGGGGGCGGCCAGGCAGTAGCGGACCCACAGCCAGGCGGCGACCGGCAGGGTCAGCAGGCCGACGAGGAACAGCAGCGCCGCGGTCGCGGGCTCGTGGGAGCCGCTGATGCGGTAGCCGACGAGCGGGGCGAAGCCGAGCAGTGCCACCCCGGGGCCCATCAGGACGGTGAGCACGGTGAGCCCGAGCAGCTGCAGCAGTCGCGGCCGGGCGTCCCGCCAGGCCTCCCCGGCGCTCGCGGACCGGCCGAGGACGGCGCGGCTGACCACGATGGTGAGCAGCGCGGCGGCGAGCACGTCGAGCAGCAGTTGCAGCGGCAGGGCGGCCACCAGCCGCAGGGTCTGGGTGGCGGCGCCGGTCTTGCCCCTGACCAGGAGGTCCACCACGACGGCCCCGGCCTGGGCGACCACGGCGATGCCGAGCGAGAGTGCGAGCACCGTCCGCCAGTGCCGGCGGACGGTGGTGACGGCGCCGTCGAGCAGTTCGCCGATGCCGAGCGGGCGCAGCGGGATGACACCGGGCGTGGGGCTCTGCGGGGCGCCCCAGCCGTACGGGCGCTGGCCTCCGGGGGGCTGCTGCCCCCACTGCGGCCGGCCGTACTGGGCGTTCCAGCCGGGGGTGCTCTGCGGTGGTGCCGACGGCCCGGGCACGGCGGCGGGCGCGTCGGCCGGAGGCCGGACGCCGTCGCGGGGCGGCTCGGACGAGCCGGGCGAGGCCCAGCCCGGAGTGTCGGTCATCACTGCTCCTCGGAGGGGCGTCGTGGGCGCGGCTCCGGACGGATCTTCCGCCCGCGCGCAGCGCCCATCGTGCCATGGGGCAGGAGGAGGCCCCAGGGCGATGCGGTCGCTGATCGACAACGTGGGGTCACGGAGGGTGGGGCGGCGGGTTCCGGACGGTTCGGCGGCGCTTCGGCGGGGGTCATTCGCCCGGTATGGCCGGAATTCACCGGCGGCGGGAGTTGGCCGTTCTGGAGCATTGGCACTGCTGTGCGGCAGGTCACAATCCGGTAATGAGAGGATGGACGCATGAAGGGACGCGTCCTCGTCGTTGATGACGACTCCGCACTGGCCGAGATGCTCGGCATCGTGTTGCGTGGTGAGGGTTTTGAGCCGTTTTTCGTCGCGGATGGGGACAAGGCGCTAGCAGCCTTCCGGGAGACCAAGCCCGACCTGGTCCTGCTCGACCTGATGCTGCCCGGCCGGGACGGCATCGACGTCTGCCGGCAGATCCGGGCGGAGTCCGGGATCCCGATCGTCATGCTGACCGCGAAGACCGACACGGTCGACGTCGTGGTGGGCCTGGAGTCGGGGGCCGACGACTACGTCACCAAGCCGTTCAAGCCCAAGGAGCTGGTGGCCCGGGTGCGTGCCCGGCTGCGCCGCGCCGAGGAGCCGACGCCCGAGCAGCTGACCATCGGCGACCTGGTGATCGACGTGGCCGGCCACTCGGTGAAGCGGGACGGCCGGGGCATCCCGCTGACCCCGCTGGAGTTCGACCTGCTGGTCGCGCTGGCCCGCAAGCCCTGGCAGGTGTTCACCCGCGAGGTGCTGCTGGAGCAGGTCTGGGGCTACCGCCACGCGGCGGACACCCGTCTGGTCAACGTCCACGTGCAGCGCCTCCGCTCCAAGATCGAGAAGGACCCGGAGCGCCCCGAGATCGTGGTGACCGTCCGCGGCGTCGGCTACAAGGCCGGACCCAGCTGACGTGACGGAGCGGGCTGACGACACCCCGTCGGGTTCCTCGACCGACGGGGCCGGGGCCGTGCGCGGGGACGTGCTGAGTTCGACCACCCGCCGCCGGCGCGTCTCCTCCGGCGTGGCCGCGCTGGTGAAGCGTCAGCTGCGCCGGCCCACGCACCGGGTGGCCGCGCTGTACCGCCGGTCGATCCAGCTGCGCGTGGTCGCGGTGTCGCTGCTGGCGTCCGTCGCGGTGGTCCTGGTGCTGGGCGTGGTCGTGGTGGCGCAGGTGCGCACCGGCCTGCTCGACACCAAGATGGACGCCGCCCGGGCGCAGGCCAGGATCGGCTTCCAGGTCGAGCAGAAGAAGATCGACGAGGCCAGGGACCAGAAGCTGCGGGGCACGGCCGACCCGACCGTCGACGAGACCGGCACCTGGCTGCTGCGGCAGGTCAACGACCTGGCCGGGAGCGGGCAGACCGTCTATTCGGTGATCGCGATGGCCCCCGGCACCGGCGCCGTCGTCCCGGACACCGCCGGCTTCGCGCCGCGCTACTCGGGCGACATCCAGCCCAGCAGCATCCCGGACACCCTGCGGGCCAAGCTCATCGCCGAGCCGGGCCAGATGTTCGACCAGCCCACCCGGATCCACCGTTCGCCCGAGAGCGGCGGGAAGTCCGAGCCCGGGCTGGCCCTCGGCATGCAGTTCATCGGCCCGGCCGGGAACAGCTACCAGATGTTCTACGTGTTCTCCTTCGGCCAGGAGACCGACACCCTCAACCTGGTCACCGGCACCCTGGCGACCGCCGGCGTGTTCGTGGTGATCCTGATGGGCGGCATCGCCTGGGTCGTGGTGCGCCAGGTGGTCACCCCGGTCCGGATGGCCGCCGGGATCTCCGAGCGGCTCGCCGACGGGCACCTGGAGGAGCGGATGAAGGTGACCGGGACGGACGACATCGCCCGCCTCGGTGAGTCCTTCAACCGGATGGCCAACGCCCTGCAGGCGCAGATCCGCCAGCTGGAGGAGCTGTCCCGGGTGCAGCGGCGCTTCGTCTCCGACGTCTCGCACGAGCTGCGCACCCCGCTGACCACCGTCCGGATGGCCGCCGACCTCATCTACGACAGCCGCGAGGACCTGGACCCGATGGCGGCCCGCTCGGCGGAGCTGCTGCAGGGCCAGCTGGACCGCTTCGAGTCGCTGCTCGCCGACCTGCTGGAGATCAGCCGCTTCGACGCCGGCGCCGCGATCCTGGACGCCGAGCCGGTCGACCTGCGGGAGATCGTCGGCCGCGTGGTGGAGGCTGCCGAGCCGCTGGCCGAGGCCAAGGGCAGCGCGATCGTGATCCGCGGCGACGGCGAGCCGGTGCTGGCCGAGGTGGACTCCCGCCGGATCGAGCGGATCCTGCGCAACCTGGTGGTCAACGCACTGGAGCACGGCGAGGGCCGTGACGTGGTGGTCCGGCTGGGCTCGGCGGACGGCGCGGTCGCGGTCGGCGTGCGCGACTACGGCATCGGCCTCAAGCCGGGCGAGGCGTCCCGGGTGTTCCACCGCTTCTGGCGGGCCGACCCGTCCCGGGTGCGGACCACCGGCGGTACCGGCCTGGGCCTGTCCATCGCGGTCGAGGACGCCCACCTGCACGGCGGCTGGCTGCAGGCCTGGGGCGAGCCCGGCGGCGGCTCGCACTTCCGGCTCACGCTGCCGCGCACCCGCGGCGGCGAGATCTCCCGGGCGCCGTTCCGGCTGGAGCCGGAGGACTCCCGCAACAACCGGGGCCTGGGCACGTACGGCACGCCGTACCGGCGGGCGATCAGCCCGACCGGCTCGACGGCGCTGACCGCCGCCGAGGACCAGGCGGAGACGCCGGAGGCCGCGGGCAGCGGCCTCGGCAGCGGGCTCGGCGGGGTGCTGAACATCGGCCCCGGCCTGGGCCGCAGCCGACTGCCCGAGGGGCCGCGTTCGGACCCCTCGGACGTGCGGACGGCGGGGGCCGGATACGCGGTGACCGGCGCCCAGGTCATGGTGGACGCGACGTCCGGACGGCCGTCGGTGGCGCAGCGGACGGCGGAGCCGGACGTGACGGGTGGGACGGACCTGGAGGGATCGCAGCGTGCGAAGGACCAGCAACAGGACTGAGCCGCGGCTGCTCGCGGTGACCGGCACGCTGCTCGGTGCCCTGGTGGCGAGCGGCTGCGCGGCCATGCCCGACTCCGGCGGCATCACCAGGGTGGAGCTGTCCCAGGGCTCGGCGGACAAGAACCTGCAGGCCAGGGTCTACCCGGTGGCGCCCGGCAAGGGCGCCAAGCCGCGCGAGCTGCTGACCGGGTTCCTGGACGCGGTGACCGCCGACGAGGGGTACGAGACCGCGCGCAAGTACCTGACCGAGACCGCCGCCGCGGCCTGGAAGCCGGAGGCCGGGATCCGGGTGCTCTCGTCCACGACCATCCCGGTCGGCCCGGACGTCGCCGACACGGACACCACGGTCTCGACGACGGTGCGCGGGCAGCTGGTCGCCAGCGTCGACGAGCGGCACTCGTACCAGCTGGTGGCCGGGCAGGACAACAACGTCTCGTCCGACTTCACCTTCGTCCGGGAGAAGGACGGCGAGTGGCGGATCGACAAGCTGCCGCCCGGCGTGATCATGAACGAGACCAACTTCCGGAACAGCTTCCGGCAGGTCGAGCGGTTCTTCTACACCGCGCCCGACCCGTCCGGGGTGGTCTCCGGCAACGCCGGCCAGGAGGTGCTGGTCGCCGACCCGATCTACCTGCGACGCCGGATAGACCCGCTGACCTCGGCCGCCCGCGCGCTCGTCGACGGGCCCTCGACCTGGCTCTCGCCGGTGGTCCGGACGGCCTTCCCGAGCGGCGCCAAGGTCGACAAGGTGACCATCGACGACAGCCGGGTCGCCCACGTCCAGCTCGGGGTGGCGGACGTCAGCGAGCCGATGGCCTGCCGCCGGATGGCGACCCAGCTCTTCTACACCCTCGCCGACCAGGGCAAGGGCCAGGTCGAGCGGCTGGAGCTGAAGGGGCAGCGCGGCTCCTGCACGGCCAGCCGCACCGACGTGCCGGCCACCGGCCCCGGCGCCCTGGCCGGGCCGACCCCCGCGACGCAGTACTACCAGCGTGCCGACGGCTCGCTGGTGGCGACCGACGAGGGGCGCCCCGGCGACCCGGTCCGCGGCATCCTCGGCAAGCCGCAGTCGAACACCAAGCCGCCGCTCGGCGCCATCGCGGTCAGCCGGGACGGCTCCCAGGCCGCCGCGATCAGCGACGACGGCCACCAGGTCTACTCGGTGCCACTGTCGGGCGGCGCGGTGGCCCTGGGCGACCCGGTGCTCAGCTCCCCGGCGAAGCCCGGCGACAAGGAGGACGGCTTCGCCTCGCCCAGCTGGGACGGCCACGGCGACCTCTGGGTGGTGGACCGCAACCAGCAGGGCCAGCGGGTGGTCATGGTGCGCGGCAACAAGTCGTACACCGCGCCGGTCGAGGGGCTGACCGGGCAGACCGTGCAGGCGCTGAAGATCTCCTCGGACGGCGTCCGGGTCGCCCTGGTGGTCAAGACCCCGGGCCTGGCCATCCGCTCGCTGATGTTCGGCCTGGTGGTGCACGGCGGCACGCCGCAGGCGCCGACCGTCAAGATCACCGGGCTGCGCCGGGCGGCTCCCACGCTGACCGACGTCGCCTCGGTGTCCTGGGCGGAGACCGACCAGCTGCTGGTGCTCGGCAAGGAGGCCGACCGGACCCAGCAGCTCTACTTCATCAGCACCGACGGCTCGCAGAGCACGGACACCCAGCTGCAGAGCGCCGAGAGCATGACGACCGTCGCGGCCTCGGAGTCCCGGGGGGACAGCCTGACCCAGGCGCCGCCGGTGCTGGCGATGGCGGAGGTCAAGCAGCCGGACGGCAAGCCCAGCGAGCTCAAGGCCTACCGCCTGGTCAACAACCAGTGGCGGGAGGCCCCGTTGATCGACAAGCCGCGCCTGTTCTTCTACGCGGGCTGACGGGCTGTTGGGGCTGACGGGCTGTTCGCGGTGACGGCCCGTCTGGGGTGACGCCGTGTCCGGGCGCTCCGGTGGCGGGCGGTCAGTCGGCCGGCTGCACCGCGGTGGCCGCGACCGTGGCGCCGGCCCGGGCCGGCAGGCCGGCGTCGGCCAGCGCCCGGGCGGCCTCGGCGAGGCTGGCCCCGGTCGTCACCAGGTCGTCCACCAGGACGGGTTGGCGACCCGCCAGGCCGGCCCTGGCGCGCGGCAGTACGGTGAGCGCGCCGTGCAGGTTGCGGCGCCGCTCCGCCGCGTTCAGCCCGGTCTGATCGGCGACCGGACGGGCGTGCCGCAGCAGCGGCGCGGCCCGGGCGTCCAGACCGGCCCGGCGCAGCGAGCGGGCGGCGGCCCCGGCCAGCCGCAGCGTCGGGTCGTGCCCGCGGGCGCGCACGGCCGAGCGGGCCGAGGGCATCGGCACCAGGAGCAGCGGCGCGGCGTCGGCCCGCGCCCCCAGGGCGGAGCGCACGGCCCGGCCCAGGGCCTCGCCGAGTGGCCCCGCGAGGCGCAGCGCGCCGCGTTCCTTGTGCGCGAGCAGCAACTGCCGCACCGGGTCGGTGTACGGGGCGGCGGCGTGTGCCCAGGGCAGCAGGGTGGAGCCGGGCCGCGCGGTGGCCAGGACGTGCCGGCAGGCCGGGCAGAGCTGGCTGCGTTCGGTGCCGCAGCCCGCGCAGTTCGCGGGGAGCAGGACGTCCAGCAGCCCGGCCAGTGCGTGGCCGAACGGTCCGCGCGCGGACGGTGGACGGGTGGGGGAGGGGCTCAGCGACACGGCTGCTCCTGGCGGCGGCAGGCACGGGGAGTGAGCAAAGGATGCGCCGTATGGGGGGCGTTGTCCAGGTATTTACCCTTACTTCACTCGCGAGAGGGTAGACAGGGTGCACCAGCTTGACCGCCCGCTCGCAGTATCGGGTCATACCCGCCCTCTCGCCCGGGGAGGCGAAAAGCCCGCGTGAGGTGTTCGATAAGGCTCCAGGGGGTTTCAACCGTCCCTGGTGGGGAGGAAGTGAGGTGAGGGCCAGTCGTTTCCCGCCGGCGGCGGGGGCGGGGGGCCGGCAGTGGATGGGCTGGTCCAGCTGGGTCTCAGCCCGATCCGGTAGCACCCGGATCGGCGTCAGCACGAGGGATCGGAGTTCTGCGTGGACATCGTCGTCAAGGGCCGCAAGACCGAGGTGCCCAAGAGGTTCCGCGAGCACGTGGCCGAGAAGCTGGAGAAGGTCCAGAAGTTCGACGGCAAGGTGATCAGCCTCGACGTCGAGGTGTCCAAGGAGCACAACCCGCGGCAGGCCGACCGGTCCGAGCGGGTGGAGATCACTCTCCGTACCCGCGGGCCGGTGATCCGGGCCGAAGCCGCCGCCGCCGACCCGTACGCGGCGCTCGACCTGGCTTCGGCGAAGCTCGACGCGCAACTGCGCAAGTCCGCAGACCGGCGCCGGGTGCACAAGGGCGGCGCGAACGGCCGCACCCCCATCAGCGTCGCCGAGGCGACCGCGGCCCTGGCCGCGCTGCCGGACACGACGGCGCGGGAGGGCGGGACGAACGGCGCCGTCCGCAAGACCATGATGGGATCCCTGGAAGTGGAGGGCGAAGGCCCGCTGGTGGTCCGGGAGAAGACGCACCCAGCCGCCCCCATGGCGCTGGACCAGGCGCTCTACGAGATGGAGCTGGTCGGCCACGACTTCTACCTCTTCGTGGAGAAGGACAGCGGCCTGCCCAGCGTCGTCTACCGCCGACACGGCTACAACTACGGTGTCATCCACCTGCAGACCGACCAGTCGGCCGGGGCCGGCAGCGGTGCGGGCGGGGCGATCGGCGGGGCCGACGACGAGGACTGACCGTCCGAGCAGCGATGGAGGGGTGACCCCGGCGGCCGTGGCCGCCGGGGTCACCGGCGTTCCGGGGCAGGGCGGTTCGAGCGGCGGGCCGGTCCCGGGGGGAGGGGTCACCCGATGCGGGGGAATCGGCGTCGGAGGGTGACCGCGGCGGCTGCGGGGCGTGGAATGATTGGCGTACGACGACCCGCGAAGGGGGAGGAGCGGATGGGGGATCACTTCGGGCTGGGGCCCGCGGCTGGGCCCGGGCTGCCGTTGGGGGGCCCGGAGGAGGAGCCCGCGTACGCACCGCACCGGGGTGAGCCGATCCGTGTGCTGGTGGTGGACGACCACGCACTGTTCCGCCGGGGGCTGGAGATCGTCCTCGCGGAGGAGCCGGACATCAAGGTCGTCGGCGAGGCGGGGGACGGCGCCGAGGCCGTGCTGAAGGCGGCCGACCTGCTGCCCGACATCATCCTCATGGACGTCCGGATGCCGCGGCGCAGCGGGATCGAGGCCTGCACGGCGATCAAGGACGTGGCGCCCAGCACCAAGATCATCATGTTGACGATAAGCGACGAGGAGGCCGACCTCTACGAGGCGATCAAGGCGGGGGCCACCGGCTACCTGCTCAAGGAGATCTCCACCGACGAGGTCGCCACCGCGATCCGCGCGGTCGCCGACGGGCAGTCGCAGATCAGCCCCTCGATGGCCTCCAAGCTGCTCACCGAGTTCAAGTCGATGATCCAGCGCCGCTCCGACGACCGGGACCTGGTGCCCGCACCCCGGCTCACCGACCGGGAATTGGAGGTGCTCAAGCTGGTGGCGACCGGGATGAACAACCGGGAGATCGCCAAGGAGCTGTTCATCAGCGAGAACACCGTGAAGAACCACGTGCGCAACATCCTGGAGAAGCTCCAACTGCACTCCAGGATGGAGGCCGTGGTGTACGCGATGCGGGAGAAGATCCTCGAAATAGGGTGAGCCGGGCCGGACTCAGCCGTCCGCCAGCAGCTTCTCCAGGGCGGGGCGCAGCCGTTCGTCGTGCAGCGCCCCGACCCGTACCTCGTCGCAGCCGACCCAGGCTGCCGCCTCGCGCAGGGCCGTCGCCAGTGCCGCGAGGTGCCGGGCCCCCTGCCCCCGGTCGTCGGTCAGCGAGACCTGCCGGGCGACCAGGGTGCGGCCCTCGCGGGCCGGGTCGACCCGGCCGACCAGCCGGCCGCCGGCCAGCAGCGGCATCGCGAAGTAGCCGTGCACCCGCTTGTGCTTGGGGGTGTAGGCCTCCAGCCGGTGCGTCATGCCGAAGATCCGCTCGGTGCGCGGGCGGTCCCAGACCAGCGAGTCGAACGGCGAGAGCAGCGTGGTGCGGTGGCGTCCGCGCGGGGTGGTGGCGAGGGCGGCCGGATCGGCCCAGGCGGGGGCGGCGGCGCCGTCCGGGCCCCAGCCCTCCACCTCGACCGGGACGAGCCCGCAGTCGGCGAGCACTGGGGCCAACTCCTCGGCGCGCAGCCGGTGGTAGTCCAGCAGGTCGGCCCGGGTGGCGACGCCGAGCGCGGCGCCGGCCTGGGCGACCAGGGTGCGCACGCACTCCTCGTCCGACCGGTCCTGCCCGAACAGGGCGTCCGGGATGGCCTGTTCGGCCAGGGCGTAGACGCGCTTCCAGCCGCGGCGCTCGGTGCAGACCACGTCGCCGAAGGCCAGCGCCCGCTCGACCGCGACCTTGGTGTCGGACCAGTCCCACCACTCGGCCGTCTTCTTGGCGCCGCCCAGCTCCGTGGAGGTCAGCGGACCCTCGGCGCGCAGCTTGTCCAGCACCAGCCGGTAGGTCTCGGGCGCGACCTGGTGGCCCCAGAGGTGGCCGCGGTCGCGGTAGCGGCGGCGCCGGAAGGCGAACAGCGGCCACTCCTCGACCGGCAGGATGCAGGCCGCGTGTGACCAGTACTCGAAGCTCGTGCCCCCGCCCCAGTACGCCGCCTCGACGGCCGGGCGGCCGACCGCGCCGAGGCGGGCGTACGGCACCAGCTCGTGGGAGCGGGCGAGCACCGAGATGGTGTCCAGCTGGACGGCGCCCAGGTGCCGCAGCACCCCCCGCACCCCGGCCCGGCGGTCGGGCGCGCCCAGCAGGCCCTGGGCGCGCAGGGCGATCCGGCGGGCGTCGTCGGCGCTCAGGACGGTGACGGGGACGCTGCGGGCGGCTTCGGCGGTCATGCCGGCGAGCGTAGCCCGGGGCACTGACAGCGACCGGGCCGGCTGAGCCTGCCCGGCTGCAGGGCGTGCAGGGCGTGCAGGGCCTACCGGGTCTGCACGGCCTGCCGGGTGTCAGTCCAGGTCGGAGGCCAGCAGCGAGGCCAGCCAGGCGTCGTGGAAGACGCCGCGCTGCTCGGCGTAGGAGCGCAGCGTGCCCTCGAAGCGGTAGCCGGCCTTCTCGGCGACGGCGCGGGAGCCCTCGTTGCCGACGTAGGCCTGCCACTCCAGGCGGCGCAGCCCCAGCTCGCGCAGCCCGTACAGGGACACGGCGCGGGCGGCCTCGACCGTGTAGCCGCGGCCGCGGAACTCCTTCACGGCCCACCAACCGACCTCGGCGCAGCGCGGGTCGTGGTCGCGCAGGACGAGCCCCTGGCTGCCGACCAGGGCGCCGGACCCGCGCTCGAACACGCACCAGATCCGGTTCGTACCGGTGCGCCAGCCCTCGACGGCGAGATCGCGCACGAAGAACTCCGCGTCCTCGCGCCGGTACGGGGAGGGAACCACCGTCCAGCGCTGGATCTCGGCGTCCTGGCAGGCGCTGTACACCGCGTCGATGTCGCTTTCCTGCGGGGCACGCAGGACGAGGCGCTCGGTGGTGAGGGTGACGGGTTCGGTGGGGAGTTCGGTGGGGAGTTCGTCCATGTACGGATTATTCCGTGGCATGAGGAATCGGGGCATCCGATTATCTGGCCAACTCCTCGACCAGTCGACCGTTTTGTCCCGGTGGACGGTGCTATCTGGTTATGTGCTCGCGCGGGTGACACGGGAATACCGTGCTGACGCACCTCCCGGGGCATTGGACTCCTCGCATACGATGGCCCGTGCGGTGGGGTGGACCCCCCGTGCAGTCGTCCAGTGCCAATACAGGCAAGGAGCCCGCTCAAGTGTCCGTCTTCGACAAGATCCTGCGCGCAGGCGAGGGCAAGATCCTTCGCAAGCTGCAGCGGATTGCTGCCCAGGTCAACTCCATCGAAGAGGACTTCGTCAACCTCACCGACGCCGAGCTGCGCGCACTGACCGACGAGTACAAGCAGCGGCTCGTCGACGGCGAGACCCTGGACGACATCCTCCCCGAGGCCTTCGCCACCGTCCGCGAGGCCGCCAAGCGCGTGCTCGGCCAGCGGCACTACGACGTCCAGCTCATGGGTGGTGCGGCCCTGCACCACGGGTACGTCGCGGAGATGCGCACCGGTGAGGGCAAGACCCTCGTCGGCACCCTGCCCGCCTACCTGAACGCGCTGACCGGCAAGGGCGTCCACCTGATCACCGTCAACGACTACCTCGCCGAGCGCGACTCGGAGTGGATGGGCCGGGTACACCGCTTCCTGGGCCTCGAAGTCGGCGTGATCCTCGCCAACATGACGCCCGCCGAGCGCAAGCAGCAGTACGCGATGGACATCACGTACGGCACGAACAACGAGTTCGGCTTCGACTACCTGCGCGACAACATGGCCTGGTCCAAGGACGAACTCGTCCAGCGCGGCCACAACTTCGCGGTCGTCGACGAGGTCGACTCGATCCTCATCGACGAGGCCCGCACCCCGCTGATCATCTCCGGCCCGGCCGACCAGGCGACCAAGTGGTACGCCGACTTCGCCAAGCTGGTTCAGCGCCTGAAGATCGACCGCGACTACGAGGTCGACGAGAAGAAGCGCACCGTCGGTGTCCTGGAGGAGGGCGTCACCCGGGTCGAGGACTACCTCGGCATCGACAACCTCTACGAGTCGGTGAACACCCCGCTGGTCGGCTTCCTGAACAACGCCATCAAGGCGAAGGAGCTGTACAAGGCGGACAAGGACTACGTCGTGATGAACGGCGAGGTCATGATCGTCGACGAGCACACCGGCCGCATCCTGGCCGGCCGTCGCTACAACGAGGGCATGCACCAGGCGATCGAGGCGAAGGAGGGGGTGGAGGTCCAGAACGAGAACCAGACGCTGGCCACCATCACCCTGCAGAACTTCTTCCGCCTGTACGACAAGCTCGCGGGCATGACCGGTACCGGCACCACCGAGGCCGCCGAGTTCCACCAGATCTACAAGCTCGGCGTCGTCCCGATCCCGACCAACAAGACCCCGCTGCGCATCGACCAGCCCGACCTGATCTACAAGTCGGAGCCGGCCAAGTTCGCCGCCGTCGTCGAGGACATCGCCGAGAAGCACGAGAAGGGCCAGCCGGTGCTGGTCGGCACCGTGTCGGTCGAGAAGTCCGAGTACCTCTCCCAGGAGCTGCGCAAGCGCGGCATCCCGCACGAGGTGCTGAACGCCAAGCACCACGAGCGCGAGGCGCAGATCGTCGCGCAGGCCGGCCGCAAGGGCGCCGTCACCGTCGCCACCAACATGGCCGGCCGCGGCACCGACATCATGCTCGGCGGCAACGCCGACCACCTGGCCGCCGCCGAGCTGGCGCAGCGCGGGCTGACCCCGACGGACACCCCGGAGGAGTACGAGGCCGCCTTCCCGGCCGCGCTGGAGAAGGCCAAGGCCTCGGTCAAGGCCGAGCAGGACGAGGTCAAGGAGGCCGGCGGCCTGTACGTCCTCGGCACCGAGCGCCACGAGTCCCGCCGGATCGACAACCAGCTGCGCGGCCGCTCCGGCCGTCAGGGCGACCCGGGCGAGTCCCGCTTCTACCTGTCGCTGGGCGACGACCTGATGCGCCTGTTCAAGGCCGGCATGGTCGAGCGCGTGCTCTCGATGGCCAACGTGCCCGAGGACGTGCCGATCGAGTCCAAGATGGTCACCCGGGCGATCGCCTCCGCGCAGACCCAGGTCGAGCAGCAGAACTTCGAGATCCGCAAGAACGTCCTCAAGTACGACGAGGTGCTCAACCGCCAGCGCGAGGTCATCTACGGCGAGCGCCGCCGCGTGCTGGAGGGCGAGGACCTGCAGGAGCAGGTCGGCCACTTCATGGACGACACCGTCGAGGCCTACGTCAAGGCGGCCACCGGCGAGGGCTTCGAGGACGACTGGGACCTGGAGAAGCTCTGGGCCGCGCTCAAGCAGCTCTACCCGCTCTCCCTGGACCTCGCGGACCTGGAGGAGGAGGCGGGCGGCTCCGGCGGCCTGACCTCCGAGCTCCTCACCAAGGTCATCCAGGAGGACATCCAGGGGCAGTACGGCGCCCGTGAGGACCAGCTCGGCGAGGAGATCATGCGCGAGCTGGAGCGCCGGGTCGTGCTGTCGGTGCTGGACCGCCGCTGGCGCGAGCACCTCTACGAGATGGACTACCTCCAGGAGGGCATCGGCCTGCGGGCCATGGCGCAGCGCGACCCGCTGATCGAGTACCAGCGCGAGGGCTACGACATGTTCACCGCGATGATGGAGGGCATCAAGGAGGAGTCCGTCGGCTACCTGTTCAACCTGGAGGTCCAGGTCGAGCAGCAGGTCGAGGAGGTCCCGGTCGAGGACGCCCAGGTGGTGCTCGACAAGCTGGAGAAGGACGCCGCCCGCCCGGAGATCAAGGCCAAGGGCCTGGAGGCCCCGAAGCCGCAGCGGCTGCACTACACGGCCCCCTCGGACGAGGTCGGCGGCGGTGTCATCGAGGGCGACTTCGAGGACCTCGCGCCGGAGGACGAGGGCGACGGGATGACCCGCGCCGAGCGCCGCAAGGCCGCCAAGTCCGCCAAGGGCCGCCGCCGCAAGGCCTGAGTCGGCCGCAGGACGCCGCGCAGGGCGCCGTACCCGTACCGGGGCGGCGCCCTGCGCCGTTCCCCGCGCCCCCGCGTGGCGCCGCGTGTTCACCGGGCCTCCACGGCGGTGCACTGCCACTGCCCGGCCGGGCCGCGCTGCTCCAGCCGGAAGGCCACCATGTGGTGCCGCCGGCCGAGGTCGACCCGCACGCAGGCCTCGACCGCGTCGGGCGAGGGCGAGCGGTCGTGCACCGGGCCGAGCCGGGGCCGGTCGGCGGCGCCGCCGCGGCGCAGTGCGCCGGCCCGGACCAGCGAGGCGAGCTGGCCGTAGCCGTCCAGGCTGGTGTGCCGCATCAGCTGGCCGGAGGGCCGGGCGCCGGTGAGCACCTCGACCAGCTGGTGGGCGAAGCGGGAGGCCAGCGCCCGGGCGTCGTGGCCGGGGGCGCCGGTGCAGGCGGCGCGCGGGTGGCGCGGCCGGCGCCCGGCCGGGTCGCAGGCGCCGGCGGTGTGCGGGCGGGGGTGCGGGTGGCGGTGCGGGCGGGCGGTGAGGTGGGCGGTCACGGTGGCTCCTCGGCCGGGTGGTGCGGGTACGGACGGGTCCAGGCTGGTGGCGGCCGGGGCTGGGCGGCAATGCCTTTTCGGCGCGGGCCGGGCCGGGTTCCGAGTTCACCTATCCGGGTGAGTCGGCCAGTGTGGCGGCGGATCGGCGCAGCGTTCGCGCAACGCCCGGTTGACGTGCGGGGGCGGGCCGTACGGTCCGAAAGGGGACGCTCCGGCTGGGCGGACCGGGTGGTTCGCGCCGGGCCGCCGCGTTGCGCGGTACCGCTCCCGGCGCGCACCATCGGAGCCTGACCGGGAACCGCGGGGCGCGGGCAGCCGCCCCCACGACGACGGGCGGCCGCCATGACCACACGGGTAGCAGCGACGGTGCCGGCCCCGGCGGCCGAGGGCACCGCCCCGCCCGCCGGGGGCGCACCCCGGCGCGGCCTGGTGCTGGGCGGCGGCGGGATGCTCGGCGCGGCCTGGACGGTCGGCGCGCTGTGCGCCGTCGAGGAGGCCACCGGGCGCCAGCCGGGCGGGGCCGACGTCCTGCTCGGCACCTCGGCGGGCGCGATCCTCGCGGCGATGCTGGCCGGTGGGGTCCGGCCCGAGCAGCTGCGCGACCACCAGCGCGGCCTGCCGATCACCGAGGGGCCGCTGGCCGGGGTCGCCTTCGACTACGAGACCGCCGTCGGTGGCGCGCTGCCGCCCCGCCCCCGGGCCGGCATCGGCTCACCGGGCCTGCTGCGCGACGCCGTCCGGCACCCGCGCGAGTACCCGCTGCTGACCATGGTCTCGGCGATGGCGCCGCACGGCCGCGGCTCGCTGGCGCCGGTCGGCGAGCTGGTGCGCGGGCTGCTCGGCCCGGGCGGCTGGCCGGACGCGGCCCCGGACGCGGCCCCGGACGCGGGCGCCGAGGGCGCGGAACCGGCGGACGGGACGGCGGCGGGGGCAGCGGGGGCGGCGCGCTCGCCGCTGCGGGTGGCCGCCGTGGACTACCGCAGCGGCCGCCGGGTGGTCTTCGGCGATCCGGACGCCCCGGCGGTCGCGGTCGCCGACGCCGTGATGGCCTCCTGCGCGATCCCCGGCTGGTTCGCGCCCGTGCGCCTGGACGGCTCGGCGTACGTGGACGGCGGCTGCTGGTCGGCCACCAACGCCGACCTGATGCTCGGGCGCGGCCTGGACGAGGTGTACGTGCTCGCCCCGATGGCCCTGCGGCTGGACCGGGGCGGCGACGGGACCGGCCGGGACGACCGCTCCGGCCCGGCCGGGCGCGCCACCCTGGCCG
Source organism: Streptomyces novaecaesareae (assembly GCF_000716875.1). GTDB lineage: Bacteria > Actinomycetota > Actinomycetes > Streptomycetales > Streptomycetaceae > Kitasatospora > Kitasatospora novaecaesareae. The sequence goes on from NZ_JNWQ01000028.1 coordinate 21,888, forward strand.
CCCTGCGTGAGTGGCGCGCCCGGGACCGCCCGCGCGGCGTGCTGGCGCAGCTGGTCAGCCGCTACCGCCGGGCCGTCACCCGCCAGCTGCTGCGCGAGGCCGCGCTGCTGCGGGCCGAGGGCGTCCGGGTGCGGCTGCTCGCGCCGACCCTGGCGGACCTCGCCGTGATGGGCCCGAACCTGATGGACCCGGCCCGCCGCGGCGCCGTCCTGGAGAGCGCCCTGCGGACCAGCCGGGAGGCGCTGCGGGCCGCCCGGTGAACGGCCGGGCAAGCCGCACCGCAGGTGATCACGGGGGCCCGGCGGCGCTTATTCTTGGGGCGCCGGGGAATCCGTTCCGCTGGACGGACCCGGCTGGACGGACCCCGCTGGACCGAACCGGAGAGTGTCACCGATGCGCGTGTACGTGCCCACCACCCTGACCGGCCTGGCGGCGGCACACGAGGGCGGCGCCCTGGAGCAGTCCGCGGCGTACGCCGTGACGCCCGCGCTGCGCGAGTGGTACGTCAGCGACGACCTCGAGGAGCTGGAGTACGCGGCGCTGAACCGGGCCGCGCAGTCCTCGCTGCGGCTGCTGGCCGCCGACCCGGACGCCCCGCGCCGCCGGGTCGTGGTGGCGCTGGACGTGGCCGACGCGTCCGTGCGGCCCTTCCCCGGCGACGAGTACCAGGACCAGGCCTCGCTCGGCCGGGTGGTGCTGGCCGGCCCGGTGCGGCTGGCCAAGGCGGCCGCGGTGCACGCGGACGTGTCCGACGACGAGGTGGTCACGGACGTGGCGGCGGCGGTGGCGGCGGTGGTCGCGGCCGACGCGGGCGACCAGGACGCCCAGTTCACCGTGGACGGCGCCGAGGACCACGACCTGCTCTGGTTCGCGACCCAGGAGATCCCCGCGCTGCTGGCGTGAGCGGGCGAGCCGTCCGGGACGGGTGCGTGAGCTGAGCCCTACCGGCGTGTCGGTGCCCGGCGTTACCGTTGTCCTCCGTGCGCACTCACATCGTTTGGGACTGGAACGGCACGCTCTTCCACGACATGGAGGCGGTGCTCGGGGCGAGCAACGCCGCGTTCGCGACCATCGGCGTCGGGCCGATGAGCCTGCAGGAGTACCGGGAGCAGTACGAGATCCCGATCCCGCGGTTCTACCAGCGGCTGCTCGGCCGGGAGCCCTCCCGGGAGGAGTGGCTGAAGCTGGACGACGCCTTCCACGAGCGCTACCGCGAGCTCAGCTCGTCCTGCGGGCTGACCGAGGGCGCCCGTGAGCTGGTGGCCGACTGGCAGACGGCCGGGCACAGCCAGTCGCTGCTGTCGCTGTACGTGCACGAGAACCTCGTCCCGCTGGTCGACACCTTCGGCCTGACCGGCCACTTCCTGCGGGTGGACGGCCGCAGCGGCCCGGCGGGCGGGCAGAAGGCGGAGCACCTCGTCCGGCACCTGGCCGCGCTCGGCGAGGAGGTCGACCCGGCCCGTACGGTGCTGATCGGGGACGCGGCGGACGACGCCCTGGCGGCGCTGAGCGTGGGTGCGCACGCGGTGCTGTACACCGGCGGTTCGCACACGCGGGAGAAGCTGGAGCCGGTCGGCGTCCCGGTGGTGGACACCCTGGCCGAGGCGGTGGAGCTGGCGGGCCGGATCGCCGGCTGAGCGGCCCTCTCCCCGGGTGGGCGGGAGTCGGGCGGCCCGGTCGCAGTGGCGGGCGCCACGTCCGCCGTCCGCGTGTCTGAGCGGGCGGATCGGGCCGCCGCTGGTCAGGCTGGACTGACAGCCGAGCAGTCAGCAGGACGGAGCCGCCATGCCCATCGACGCAGTCACCGAGGTGCCGACCCCGGTCAACGAGCCGGTGCACGCGTACCGGCCCGGCAGCCCGGAGCGGGAGCGGCTGGTCCGGCGGCTGGACGAACTGGCGGCCGAGCAGGTCCCGCTGCCGATGGTCATCGGCGGTGAGCGGCGTTTCGGCGGCGGCGAGCGGATCGAGGTCGTCCAGCCGCACCACCACGCGGCCAAGCTGGGCGTGCTCGGCAACGCCACCCGGGAGGACGCCCGCGCGGCGGTGGACGCGGCGCTGGCCGCCGGGCGGCAGTGGCGCTCGCTGTCCTTCGACGACCGTGCGGCGGTCTTCCTGCGGGCCGCCGACCTGCTCGCCGGGCCCTGGCGGGAGACGCTCAACGCGGCCACCATGCTCGGCCAGTCCAAGACCGTGCAGCAGGCCGAGATCGACTCGGCCTGCGAGCTGATCGACTTCTGGCGGTTCAACGTCCACTTCGCCCGGCAGATCCTGGCCGACCAGCCGATCTCCTCGCCCGGGGTGTGGAACCGCACCGACCACCGCCCGCTGGAGGGCTTCGTCTACGCGATCACCCCGTTCAACTTCACCGCGATCGCCGGCAACCTGCCCACCGCCCCCGCGCTGATGGGCAACACCGTGGTCTGGAAGCCCGCGCCGACCCAGATGCTGGCCGCCCACCACCTGATGCGGCTGCTGGAGGCGGCCGGCCTGCCGCCCGGCGTGATCAACCTGGTGACCGGTGACGGCCTGCAGGTCTCGCCGGTCGCGCTGGCCGATCCGGCGCTCGCCGGGCTGCACTTCACCGGCTCCACCGCCACCTTCCGGTCCCTGTGGCAGACCATCGGCGCCAACATCGGCGGCTACCGCACCTACCCGCGGATCGTCGGCGAGACCGGCGGCAAGGACTTCCTGCTGGCCCACCGCTCCGCCGACCCGGAGATCCTCAGGACCGCGCTGATCCGCGGCGCCTTCGAGTACCAGGGGCAGAAGTGCTCGGCGCTCTCCCGCGCCTACCTGCCGCGCAGCCTCTGGCAGCGGATCAAGGACGACTTCCTGGCCGAGGTGGACGCGCTCGCGGTGGGTGACGTGACCGACCTGTCCAACTTCATGGGCGCCCTGATCGACCGGCGCGCCTTCGAGAAGAACCGGGACGCCATCGATCGCGCCAAGGCCGACCCGACGATCGAACTGGCGGCCGGCGGCCAGTACGACGACGCGATCGGCTGGTTCGTCCGGCCGACCGTCCTGGTCTCCTCCGACCACCGGGGCGAGATCTTCCGCACCGAGTACTTCGGCCCGATCCTGGCCGTCCACGTGTACGAGGACTCCCGCTGGGACGACGTGCTCCGGCGGGTCGACGGCGGCGCCCCGTACGGCCTGACCGGCTCGGTGATCGCGCAGGATCGTTACGCCATCGCCCAGGCCGTCGAGGAGCTGCGCTTCACCGCCGGGAACTTCTACATCAACGACAAGCCGACCGGTGCCGTCGTCGGCCAGCAGCCCTTCGGCGGCGGCCGGGCCTCCGGGACCAACGACAAGGCCGGTGCCGCCCAGAACCTCCTGCGCTGGACCTCGGCCCGCTCGATCAAGGAGTCCTTCGTCCCGCCGACACACCACGGATACCCGCACATGGGCTGAGAGTGAACATCAGGCTCCGGTTTGGACATGCTGTCCAGGACGGACCCGACATCCTGCAGGTTTGCGCCTCCCTGTCCCTGTCCACCTTCGATTGATCCGGTTAGGCTGGCTGGCGTCGTCGGGTGGCTTGCAGGACGAACGTGTCGTCCTACCCACTGGGAGGACGTTTCATGCGTGCCATGAGCCCCTTTCAGTCGGATGGTGCGGCAGGATTGCGGCTGACCCGTCGGTGTACATCCACACACCACCGAGTCACGCAACGGCGCGCGACAGGAGCCAAGAAGTCATGCAGACCAAGCTGGACGCAGCCAAGGCCGAACTGCTCAAGAAGGCAGCCGCAGCAGCTGAGAACAGCCAGGTGGGGGGAGCGGCGCCGGGAGAGGGTCTGAGCAACGGCGCTCTGACCGCGTACCTGCACCACTACTACCTCCACACCGCGCCCGAGGACCTGGTCGACCGCGACCCGGTCGACGTCTACGGTGCGGCCGCCTCCCACTACCGCCTGGGCCTCAAGCGCCCCCAGGGCACCGCCGAGGTGCGGGTCCACACCCCCTCGGTCGAGGAGAACGGCTGGTCCTGCGGCCACACGGTGGTCGAGGTGGTCACCGACGACATGCCGTTCCTGGTCGACTCCGTCACCAACGAGCTGTCCCGCCAGGACCGCGCGATCCACATCGTGATCCACCCCCAGCTGCTCGTCCGCCGTGACATCACCGGCAAGCTGCTGGAGATCCTGGACGTCGACGCCTGCTCCCGCAGCCAGGCCGCCGGCACCGAGTGGCCGGCCGACGCGACCGTCGAGTCGTGGATGCACATCGAGGTCGACCGCGAGACCGACCGCGACGACCTGCGCGCCATCGAGACCAACCTGCGCCGCGTGCTCGGCGACGTCCGCGAGGTCGTCGAGGACTGGGGCAAGATGCGCGAGAGCTCGCTGCGCCTGGCCGACGAGCTCGCCGAGCAGCCCCCGGCCGGCCTGCCCGAGCAGGAGGTCGGCGAGGCCTGGGAGCTGATGCGCTGGCTCGCCGACGACCACTTCACCTTCCTCGGCTACCGCGAGTACGACCTCGTCGAGCACGAGGGCGAGGAGGTCCTCAAGGCCGTCGCCGGGACCGGCCTCGGCATCCTGCGCGCCGACCCGCACAGCCACGACGACCGCCACCACTCGGTCAGCGAGGCCTTCGGCCGGCTCTCCGCGCCGGTGCGCGCCAAGGCCCACGAGAAGAAGCTGCTCGTCCTGACCAAGGCCAACAGCCGCTCCACCGTGCACCGCCCGGCCTACCTGGACTACGTCGGCGTCAAGAAGTTCAACGCCGCCGGCGAGCCGATCGGCGAGCGCCGCTTCCTCGGCCTGTTCTCCTCGGCCGCCTACACCGAGTCGGTCACCCGCATCCCGGTCGTGCGCCGCAAGGTCCAGGCGGTGCTGGAGGAGTCCGGCTTCTCCAGCGAGAGCCACGACGGCCGCGACCTGCTGCAGATCATGGAGACCTTCCCGCGGGACGAGATCTTCCAGACCCCGGCCTCCGAGCTGCTCTCCATCGCCACCAGCGTGCTCTACCTGCAGGAGCGCCGTAAGCTGCGCCTCTTCCTGCGCCAGGACGAGTACGGGCGCTACTTCTCCGCGTTCATCTACCTGCCGCGCGACCGCTACACCACCCGGATCCGGCTGCTGCTCACCGACATCCTCAAGGAGGAGCTGAACGGCGCCACCATCGACTACACGGTGTACGCCACCGAGTCGGTGCTGACCCGCCTGCACTTCGTGGTCCGGGTCGCCCCGGGCACCGAGCTGCCGCACCTCACCGACAGCGACATCGAGCGGATCGAGAACCGCCTGGCCGAGGCCGCCCGGTTCTGGATGGACGGCTTCCACGACCAGCTGCACCTCGAACTGGGCGAGGAGAAGGCCGCCGAGCTCGGCCACAAGTACGCCAACGCCTTCCCGGACGGCTACCGCGCCGACTTCCCGCCGCGCACCGCCGTCGCCGACATCAAGCAGATCGAGTCGCTGCACGGCGAGGGCGACTTCCGCCTCAACCTGTACCAGCCGGTCGGCGCCGGCGACGACGAGCGCCGCTTCAAGATCTACCGGGTCGGCGGCCCGATCTCGCTCACCGAGGTCCTGCCGGTGCTCCAGCGCCTGGGCGTCGAGGTGCTGGACGAGCACCCGTACGCGCTGCGCCGCTCCGACGGCACCACCGCGTGGGTGTACGACTTCGGCCTGAGACTGCGCGAGGCCACCGGGCTCACCGACGAGGCCCGCGAGCGCTTCCAGGAGACCTTCGCCGCCACCTGGATGGGCAAGGCCGAGAACGACGGCTTCAACGAGCTGGTGCTGACCGCCGGGCTGACCTGGCGCCAGGCGATGATGCTGCGCGCGTACGCCAAGTACCTGCGCCAGGCGGGCTCCACGTTCTCCCAGGACTACATGGAGGACGCGCTCCGCAACAACACCCACACCACCCGCCTGCTGGTCAACCTGTTCGAGGCCCGGCTCAGCCCGAGCCACCGCTCGGGCGCCCTTGAGCTGACCGAGGGCATCCTGGAGGAGCTGGCCGGCGCCCTCGACGAGGTCGTCTCGCTGGACGAGGACCGCATCCTGCGCTCCTTCCTGAACCTCATCAAGGCCACCCTGCGGACCAACTTCTTCCAGCACGCCGCCGACGGCGAGTGGCACTCCTACGTGTCGATGAAGTTCGACCCGAAGGCCGTCCCGGACCTGCCGGCCCCGCGCCCGGCGTTCGAGATCTGGGTCTACTCGCCGCAGGTCGAGGGCGTGCACCTGCGCTTCGGCAAGGTCGCCCGCGGCGGTCTGCGCTGGTCCGACCGGCGCGAGGACTTCCGCACCGAGATCCTGGGCCTGGTCAAGGCGCAGATGGTCAAGAACACCGTCATCGTGCCGGTCGGCGCCAAGGGCGGCTTCGTCGCCAAGCAGCTGCCGGACCCGTCGGTGGACCGCGACGCCTGGCTGGCCGAGGGCATCTCCTCGTACAAGACGTTCATCTCGGCGCTGCTGGACATCACCGACAACCTGGTCGGCGGCGAGGTCGTGCACCCGGCCGACGTGGTCCGCCACGACGAGGACGACACCTACCTGGTCGTCGCCGCCGACAAGGGCACCGCGACCTTCTCCGACATCGCCAACGGCGTCGCGGAGTCGTACGGCTTCTGGCTCGGCGACGCGTTCGCCTCCGGTGGCTCGGCCGGCTACGACCACAAGGGCATGGGCATCACCGCCCGCGGCGCCTGGGAGTCGGTCAAGCGCAACTTCCGCGAACTCGGCGTCGACACCCAGACCGAGGACTTCACCGTCATCGGCATCGGCGACATGTCCGGCGACGTCTTCGGCAACGGCATGCTGCTCAGCGAGCACATCCGCCTGGTCGCCGCCTTCGACCACCGCCACATCTTCCTCGACCCGAACCCGGACGCGGCCTCCTCGTACGCCGAGCGCTGCCGGCTCTTCGACCTGCCGCGCAGCTCCTGGGACGACTACGACAAGTCGCTGATCTCGGCCGGCGGCGGGGTCCACCCCCGGTCGGCGAAGTCGATCCAGCTGACCCCGCAGGTCCGGGCCGCGCTCGGCATCCAGGAGAGCCGCCTCACCCCGGCCGAGCTGATGAAGGCGATCCTGCAGGCGCCGGTCGACCTGTTCTGGAACGGCGGCATCGGCACCTACATCAAGGCCTCCGCCGAGACCAACGCCGAGGTCGGCGACAAGTCCAACGACGCCATCCGCGTCAACGGCGAGCAGGTCCGGGCCCGGGTCATCGGCGAGGGCGGCAACCTCGGCTGCACCCAGCTCGGCCGCATCGAGTACGCGGCCACCGGCGGCCCGGAGGGCACCGGCGGCTGGATCAACACCGACGCGATCGACAACTCCGCCGGTGTGGACACCTCGGACCACGAGGTCAACATCAAGATCCTGCTCAACCAGGTCGTCGCCGAGGGCGACATGACGGTCAAGCAGCGCAACGCCCTGCTGGCCGAGATGACCGACGAGGTCGGCCGCCTGGTGCTGCGCAACAACTACGCGCAGAACGTGGTGCTGGCCAACGCCGTCGCCCAGGCGCACAGCATGGTCAACGTCCACGCGCGGATGATCAACCGCTTCGAGGCGGCCGGCCGGCTCGACCGGGGGCTGGAGTTCCTGCCCGCCGAGCGCCAGATCCGCGACCGCCAGCAGAACGGCCGCGGGCTCTCCCAGCCCGAGATGTCCGTGCTGCTCGCCTACACCAAGATCATCCTGGCCGACGAGCTGCTCGCCACCGACCTGCCCGACGACCCGTACTTCCGCACCGCGCTGCACGACTACTTCCCGAGCGCGCTGCGGACCCGGTTCGCCGACGCGATCGACAGCCACCCGCTGCGCCGCGAGATCATCACCACGCTGATCGTCAACGACACGATCAACCGCGGTGGCTGCACCTTCGCCTTCCGCCTGAAGGAGGAGACCGGCGCGACCTACGAGGAGATCGCCCGGACGCACGCCGCCGCGCGGGCCGTCTTCGGCCTGGAGGAGATCTGGGGCGAGATCGAGGGCCTGGACAACCAGGTCCCGGCCCGGGTGCAGACCAAGATGCGCCTGCACTCGCGCCGCCTGGTCGAGCGCGCCACCCGGTGGATGCTCAACAACCGCCGCCAGCCGCTCGACATCGCCGGCACCATCGAGTTCTTCCACGACCGGGTCAAGCAGGTCTGGGGCTCGCTGCCCAAGCCGCTGCGCGGCGAGGACCTGACCTGGTTCGACTCGGTGTACGGCGAACTCGCCGCCGCCGGTGTGCCGGAGGAGCTCGCCACCCGGATCGCCGGCCTCTCCTCGGTCTTCCCGACCCTGGACATCACCGAGGTCGCGGACCGCTCCGGCAAGGACGTCGCCGACGTCGCCGAGCTCTACTACGACCTGGGCGACCGGCTGCAGATCTCGCACCTGCTCGACCGCATCATCGACCTGCCCCGCACCGACCGCTGGTCGTCGATGGCCCGGGCCGCGATCCGCGAGGACCTCTTCGCGGCGCACGCGGCACTGACCGCCGACATCCTGGTCTGCGGCCCCGAGGGCGCCACCCCGGAGGAGCGCTACACCGCCTGGGCGGACCTCAACGCGACCCTGCTGAACCGGGCCAAGAGCACCCTCGACGACATAAGGGGTTCGGACAACTACGAGCTGTCCAGCCTCTCGGTCGCGATGCGCGTCATCCGCACCCTCCTGCGCACCGGCTCGATGCGCTGACGGACAGCCGCACGGAAGGGGCCCGCGTCTTCGGACGCGGGCCCCTTCCGCTTGCCGTACGGAAACCGATTGCGGATCGTGAGCGCACCTTCGCTACGGTGATCCCGAACGATCAAGGGGGATCACGACATGGGGAAGAACCGAGCCTCGGTCCGCGCGGTGGGCGTGGGCATCTCGGTGGTGCTGCTGGTCGCCGGAGCGGCGGCCTGCTCGTCCGACGACAAGAAGGACACCGCGAAGGCCGGCGCCGCGGCGACGGCCCAGGCGGGCGCGCCCTCGGCGGCGCCCACGACGAAGGGCCCGGAGGCCTTCACGGCGGCCGGCTACCGCGGCCTCAAGCCGGGCATGGCCAAGGACGCGGGCCTGGCCACCGGAGCGCTGGAGACCGCGCCGGTCTCGCTGCTCGACGGCTGCACGGACTTCGTCTACAAGGGCGGCCCGGCGCCGGACCAGGCCCGGATGGCCGCCGAGGCCGCCACCGAGGCCCGCTACAAGGACCTCAACGCCAAGGCGGACGCGGCCACCGGCAAGGCGCCCGCCCCGGCCGGCACCCTGCCGCCGAACGCCTCCGCCAAGGGCGCGGCCGACGCCGCCGCCGGCTCGGCCGCCGCGGCCCAGGACTCGGCCGCCACCGCCAAGCTGATCGCGGACGCGACGCAGTCCATGGTCGACCAGATGGTGGCCCGGGAGACCAAGGAGAAGGCGTACCTGGCCACCGGCCGGGTCTCCTTCGCCGCCACCGGCCTGCGCGAGCTGGTCGCCCCGGCGGAGGCCAGGACGGCCGAGGGCATCGGCGCCGGTTCCACCCTGGAGGCCCTGCAGCAGGCGTACGGCGCCAAGGGCCTGCAACTGGCCAAGAGCGGCAAGTACGAGATGCCGGTCGACGGCCAGCAGGTCTGGAAGTGGGAGTTCACCGTGGACGGCGGCAAGGTCGTCGGGATGGCCGTTGCCGACCGCGACAGCAAGTGCGTCTGACCGGCTAACAACTGGGCGCTACGGCAGGGAGCCCGCGCCCGCGCAGCGCTGCGCGGGCACGGGCGACACCGCTCCTCGTGGCGGTGTCGCCGGTGCCGACCGCGACGGTTCTGGTGCTGAGGCCCGCGCACGGGCGGCAGATCCCGGGGCGGGGCACCGGATCGTGGCACTTGGCGCACTCGGCGTAGGACGGGGACGGAGGCGCCGCCTGCGCGGGCGGCATCTTGCGTTGGAGGCGGTCGCGCAGGATCGCGGCCGGCGAGTGCACGGGCGAGGGCAGGCTGGGGACCAGGGCTTGGGCCAACTCGGCTGCGGTGCTGCCGCGTTCCAGCCACTGCGCGACGAGCGGTGCCAGTTGCAGGGCCTCGGCCTCGCCGACGCGCAGCCGGGGTTCGAGCCGGATCGCGCGGAAGAGTGCTGCCACCGCCGCGCGCGTCTGCTCGTCCGGTTGCGTCAACTGGGAGGGGAGGGTGGGTACTTCTCCCGGGTCCTTTACGGGAGGGGTGACAGCTCGGCCGGTGTCTCGCTCACCGGCGGCCGGACGGGGGACAACCGGTGCAGTTGCAAGCTGCGGGGTGTCGAAGACATGGGCTTCGGAACGAATGGTGCCGTTGGGCAGCCGAACGCGGTGGACCTTGTAGTACCCGGCGTCCGTCAGCTCCTTGAGCGCACGGCGGACGGCGCCGCGTCCCTGCGGGCTGGTGTCGGCCATGTGCCGCCCGTCCTCGCGCCAGCCGTCGGGGCGGGAGAGCAGGTCCGCGAGGAGGCCCCGGGCGGTGTAGCTGAGGCGGCGGTCCTGGAGGAGGCCGTTCGGAAGAACGGTGAAACAGCGCGCGTGAGCGCTACGATGAATCTGCATTGGGAGTGTCAGCTCCTGTGCCGGACCCCGGGGTGTTCCACCACCGCCGGGGTCTTCTCTGTTCTGTTGATGATGCGCAACGTAGCACAATCATCACGCTGAGTGCGAAGCGTTTGCGAGATCGGTTAACAGGCGGGTAGTTGAGGGCGGGGCCATGGGGATGGCCACGGCCCCGAGCGCGTAGTTGTCCGGCCGCGCCTGTCGCTCAGGCGGGCTCGGTTGTGAGAAGGAAGTCGTCGGCGATGGCATCCATGAGCAGCTCGTCGCAGGGGCGGCCGAGCCAATGGCCGGACTGCCGCAGGCGGCCAGCTGGCTGGAATCCGGCCTTCTGGTAGGCCGCGATCCCTGCCGCGTTCGGCTCCAAAACCTTGAGCCACACCATCCGCAGGGCCGTGTACTCGAAGGCCCAACGAAGCGTCAGCTCTGTCGCCTCGGCAGCCAAGCCCTTCCCACGCGCCTCGGGGGCGAGGAGGACGACGTACTCGGCGGTCCTCACAGCAGGGTCGATCTGGAGAGTCGTGATGCCGACGGGGGTGTGGTCGTCGGTGGTGACCACTTCGAACTGGGGGTAGTCGCGGTTACGACCCTGGGCCTCCCAGCCACCGGCGCGGACCTCCCAGGACTGGGCGACCTGCGTACCGAAGCCCAGGATCGTGCCGGGGTCGTTCTCCCAGCGGTGGTAGTCGGCCAGGTGGTCATGATTGGTCATGGCCAGGCTGACGCGCTTGCCGGGCAGCAGGATGTGCGGGACGGACATCGGAGCCTCGTTCCAGGTCGGTCGGTGTGTTGATCGGCGTGTAGTCGCCAGTGTGCTCGGGTTCTTCGACCGGCAGGCCGTGAATGTCGCAGATCCAGGCGTGCAGTCGAATCGGGTCGGTGGCCACCCCATGCCGCCATGCACCCCCACGTCCGCCGAGCGCCAACAGGAGCGAAGCCGCGGTGGACTCCTCCAGGCAGGCGACGCGAGCGGGGAACCATCGGGCCGTCCAGCGGACCGACCGCACCACCAGACGGGCGTGGCTCGCTGCCGGGGCCGGAAGGTGGTGGCCGACTTCGGCGATGCGGCGCAGGCGCCCGAACCTCGTTCCCGGCCGGCCGACCGTGCGCACGGCAAGGGTCATCGCCAGGATGGCCGCCGCAGTCAAGCGCCAGGCCCACGGTGGTGGGGTGACCGCCTGTAGGCGAGCGGGGGCTTCGCGCGTGCCCCACGACACCTGCGAGTCGCGGACGATCACCGGGGCCGGCGCCGAGCTGTGTTCCAGGGCACCGAGCCAGCGGGTGAGCGCGTCGCCCGTGAGGACGATCGTCTCGCCGGTCAGGTAGTTGACAACGACGCCCGCACGGCCGGTCAGGGCGGTGCGGGTGTGCCGCGAGGGTACTGGCCTTGTCATGATGCCTCCTCCCATCGAACCGCCTGTCCGACAGCAGTTGAGGCCCGGAGCCAGAGTTCTGTGCCGAGGACGGGTTCGATCAGCCCCCAGGGGATGTCGATGCCGAGCGCAGCGTTGCCCAGCAGCGAGCGCACAGCGGCCGGGCGGATGAGGCCGAGGTCGGCGAGGTGTCCGTCCGCGAGGTTCAGGGCGCGGATCTTGTTCGCGCGCAGTCCGTGATGGTGGTCCGCCGCGAACACGCCCTTGGCGCCGCGCTGGACGACGTCCGGGGGCAGGAGGACCGTCACGGCGTCGGCCAGCAGTGGCTTGTACCGGCGGGCGGACCATCGCTGCGGCGCGGGTGTGGCGAGGACGGTTTCCACGATGCGGGCGTCCGTGAAGGGGTTGTGCATCTCGATGCCGTGTACGGCGGCGAGCTGGTTCTCCGTCGCGGCGGTACGGCCTACATGGCGGGCCTCTCTCAGCAGGTAGCGGTCCGCGTGTCCTAGGTTGAGTGCGTCGTCGTACGGGGCGGTGGCGGAGTCGGCACTTGCGGGCCAGACTCGCCGATTGGGGAATGCAAGGGAGCTCCAGCTCGCACCCGAGGCTGTCAGGCAGTACTACCGGAATCTCGATGCGCGCGTCGACCGAGCGGCCGGCGGACGCTGCGCTGACGCTGAGGGACACGCGGCCTCCAGTCTGTGAGCGGGGCAGGTACCGATGGCGCCGCCCGGGGGCCTTCCCGACAGGACCGGCGTAACCGGCCCATCACCCTGGGCGACTGAGAACCATCAAACGCCTGCGGGCCGAGCAGAGACAGGGCGATCCTGTAGGCAGACGCTAGGCAGTTCAGTAGGCTGTCTGGCCCTCACCGGCGGCACCGCAGAGACGGGCCTCAGATGACCAACGACGCGCTACGAAGGCTTCGTCTCGGGCGAGAGTGGACCCAGGGCGAGGTCGCGAGCCGGGCGAACGCCCGGATCAAGGCTGCGACAGGCCGTGAGTCGGCGATTGACGCCAATGTGATCAGCCGATTAGAACGTGGCGTGATCCGCTGGCCGACGCGGATGTCCGTGATGCTTTGCGCGGCATCTTCGGCGTGGCCACGAACGCAGAGCTGGGACTGTTCCCGAAGCGGACCCGGCGGGACCGTGAGGAGGTGAGTGAGTCGAAGCGCCGTGACTTCTTGGCCGTGTCCCTGGCCTCGATCTTGCCCGACGTGATTCCGTCCCCATCTTCCTTGGGGATGAAGGACGTTGACGACATCGCCGAGCGAACCTTCGCTCTGGAGGAGTGGGACCGGCGAAGCGGAGGTCTCGCCACTCGCCATCTGGCCTTCGGTGAACTGCGAAGCGTCGTCGACCTCACCAAGTCATCGATGGGACCGCGCGTCCGCGACCGGCTGTGCGGCCAGATCGCCAATCTCGCGGACCTGGCGGCGTGGTCGGCGTTCGACGCTGGCCAGAGCGCGCCCGCACGAAGCACGTTCGGGCTTGGCATCAAGGCGGCCCAGGAGGCCGGCGATGAGGGGTTGCTGTGCCACGTCGCAACCGGCCTCGCCCGCCAGGAGATCGCCGAGCGCAAGCCGAGGGACGTCGTCGCCCTGGCCGACATGGCGATGGGCAATGTGCCGCTGTCGGCACTCGCGATGATTGCAGCGGTGAAGGCCCAGGCGTACGCCATCCAGGGCGACGAACCCGAGGTCATGCGACAGATCGCCCTCGCGGAGTCGATCTACAGCCGCGTAAGCGATCTCCGTAGCGAGCCACGCTGGATGTGGTACTTCACCGAGCACAAGCTGCACGGCGAGACCGGTCACGCCCTCTACCTGCTCGCGACGGTCAAGGGGAGACCCGTGTCCGACCTGGTGTCCCGACTCCGCCGAGCCGTGGACTCTCAGACCTCCAACCGCGCCCGCTCGAAGGCGATCGATACCGCCCAACTGGCAACGGTGCTCTACCGTCAGGGCGCCCGGGAAGAAGCCGAGCACTACGCCCACACAGCCACTGACCTTTCCACCGTGGTCCGCTCCGCACGACTGCACGCCGCACTGGCCGAGATGAGGAGAGCCCAAGCATGACCGTCGAAGACGTGATCAAGGAAGCCGCAGCTCGGGGTGTCGCGGGGCTCCCGGAGCCTTCCCACCTCACCCACATCCGGGTGTGGCCGGGCGCGTCACAGTGGGTCGGCGAGGTCGGCGAGCCGCCCCACAACGAAACGGTGGGGGATGGCATGTTCGACACCAAGGGTGAGGCCCGGGAAGCCGCCTTGAAGGCCGTCGCCGACGGCAGGGCCTCTCTGGTTGCCCTGCTTCCGGCGGATCTCGCAGCAACGGCCGCAGAGTGGCCGGAGCCGACCGTGGCCTTCTGGGACGTCTGATGGCTGCAGGGCGACCGGTCTGAGAAGCGCTCAGACCGGTCGCATGTGGTCGGCGCAGGAGATCCTCGGGTCCTTCTGCCCTGCCGGACACCTCCGGCAGGGCAGAAGGGCTAAGACGTCAATCACTCCGGAGCTGCCCCCATGACGAGCAACACCGCACAGCAGGACGCCGCAGTCGCCGACAAGGTGATCCTCGCGAACAGTGCCTACGCCGACGGACGCCACCTGGCCGCCCGCCAGTCGATTTACCGGTGGCAGAGGCCGCAGTACGACCTGCCCGGGATCGTCGTTGAAGAGCTGGTCGGTACAAGGGGGATCGTCCTCGATGTCGGCTGTGGCAACGGCAAGTTCGTCAGCCGTCTACACAAGGACCGCCCGGACCTTCGGGCCGTCGGGATGGACATCTCGGCGGGCATCCTCGCCGACGTTGCGAAGCCGGTTCTGGTGGCCGACGCTCAGGCCTTGCCCTTCGCCGACGGCAGCGCCGACGCCGTGCTGGCCCTGCACATGCTCTACCACGTCGGCGACATCGAGGCCGCGATCAAGGAACTGGCCCGCGCCCTCCGACCTGGCGGCGTGCTCATTGCCTCCACCAACAGCGACACCGACAAGCACGAACTGGACGAGCTCTGGGCCAAAGCTGCAGGAGACGTCCTCGGGATTCCCGAGGGGCCGGCGCGGGTCTCCCTCAGCTCTCGCTTCTCTCTGGAGAAGGCCCCCGGCTACCTGCGGACGGCGTTCAATGACATCCGGGTCCGGGAACTGCCCGGGACCATCGAGATCACCGACCCCGCGCCAATCGTCGCCCACCTTGCCTCCTACGAGGCGTGGGCCGACCAATGCGGCGTCCCGTTCCGCGAAACCGTCGGGCGAGCAGCCCAGATCGCTGCTGCCACGATCGAGGCCGAGGGATCATTCAAAATCGCATGCCTTGGCGGCATCCTGATCTGCCGTCCCTGACATCTGATTCGGCGGTTCTTGTTCCTCGTCGGTCGAATCGTTCCGTCATCTCGTGTGCTGGCCTTCGAGATCATCTCGAAGGCCAGCATCATGTTTCAGCGCTCGAATTCTTCGCAGCGATGCAGAAATTGGATCAATCCCGACAGTGTCCAACATCGCCGCCGTCCTCCCTTTGTTCTGCGTAGGAAGTCGGTCTGGCCGACTTCCTACGCAGAAGAGCTTGGACAGTACCGTCGCCGCTTCGGTGCACCC
Organism: Streptomyces novaecaesareae; assembly: GCF_000716875.1. Lineage (GTDB taxonomy): Bacteria > Actinomycetota > Actinomycetes > Streptomycetales > Streptomycetaceae > Kitasatospora > Kitasatospora novaecaesareae. The sequence continues at coordinate 37,333 of NZ_JNWQ01000028.1, forward strand.
GAAGCGGCGACGGCGGGTGGCGGGGGCAAGAACTGGGCGGGCCCATCTGCTCGCGCATGGGCCCGCCCATTTGTGTTGATCACTCACCGGATCTGTTATCGATCTTCCCGGCGGCACCTGTTTCGGGCGGCCCGGCCGACTCGGCCGGGCCGCGTGAGTTGTTGTGTTCGTGGCCGGGTGGGTGGGCGGGTGCCTGTTCTTGCCCACTGCACGGGAAGTCGGTTCGGCCGACTTCCTGCGCAGGAGGCGTCGCCGCTTCGGTGGTGCCGAAGCGGCGACGGGGCGATCAAGGGGAAGGCGCAGGGCCTACCGGGCCGCGGCGCGTTGGAGGGCGCTGGCGAGGAGGGCGAGGTCGGTGGGGCCGTTGCCGAGTTCGCGGACCGGGCGGCGGGCGGGCGGGGCGCCGACCTGGAGGGGGTCTATCGCGACCACGGTCGGGCGCAGGGTGGCGGTGCGCGGGATCCGGCCGCTGATCCGGGCGGCCTGGAAGGCGGTGACGCCGCCGTCCGGGAGGCGGAGGTAGCCGCGGCCGGGGGTGTCCTCGGGGAGGGCGGCCGCGTCGCCGAGGTGGATCAGCAGGTCGGAGTCGGCCGGGTCGTCGGTGCGCAGGGCGATCCGGAGCAGGGCGGCCTCGTCCACCTCGGTGCCGGCGCTCTCCTCCGGGCGGCGGGTGGCGACGGCGAGGTGGACGCCGAGCGGGCCGCCGCGGCGGGCGACGGCGGCCAGGGCGCGGGCGAGCGGGCGGCCGGCCGGGGAGGTGGGGGAGAGCAGGGCGTCGTAGTCGTCGACGACGACGACCAGCCGGGCCGGGACGGGCGCCGCGGGGGTGGCGGCGGGGCGGGGGCCTTCGGCGCTGCGCGGCGGGATGATGCGGGCGGCCAGGGTGGCCGGGGCGCCCACGGTGGCGGGCACCGGGACCTGCGGGTGGTCGGCGGTCACGCCGGTCCGGGCGTCCAGGCTGTGCCCGTCCAGGCCGTGTCCGTCCAGGATCCGCGCGGCGTGCCAGGAGGCGAAGTCCAGGCCGTCGAACAGCCGCTCCCGCAGGGCGAGTTCGTCCTCCAGCGCCTCGGCCGCGAGCAGTGCGGCGCGGGGGTCGGTGGCGGCGTTGACCAGGCCGGTGACGTGCGGCAGCTCGGTACAGCCGTCGAGGCCGTCCTCGGTGGCCCGGCCCTCGATGAGCGTGACGGCGAGCCGCTCGGGGCGTTCGGAGACGGCGAGCGAGGCGACCAGGGTGCGCAGCAGTTCGGTCTTGCCGGAGCCGCGGGCGCCGCCGATCAGCAGGTGCGGGCCGCCCGGGTCGGGGGAGGGGAGGGAGAGCTCGGGGTCGGCCAGGTCGAGGGTGCACAGCTCGTCCCGGGTGGTGCCGAGCAGCGCGGTGGCGGCGCCGATGCCGCCCGCGTGGGCGGCCCAGCGGGCGGACAGCTTGGCAGGGGTGACGGTGTCGAGCTGCAGCAGGTCGAGCAGGCGCAGCGCGTCGGGCAGCGGGCCGCGGGCGGCCGGGACGGCCTCGCGCAGGGGGGCGAGGACGCGGGCGAGCCGTTCGGCCCAGGCGTCGGAGACGGCGTCCAGGGAGACCTCGTGCAAGGTCTCGCGGCCGCGGGCGACCGGGCGGTCGAGCGAGAGCTGGGTGCCGACCTCGCCGGTGATCAGGGCGGTGGCGCCGAGGCCGCGGGGGAGCAGTTCGGGCTGCTCGGCGAGGCAGACCGGGAAGATGCCGACCGCCGGGCCCTGGCGCAGCAGCAGGTCGAGCGCCTGGCGGGCGGCCTCGGTGGCCGGGCGGCCGTCCACCACGACCACGGTGGCGGGGTGGCCGCCGAGGCCGCTCGGGCCGCTGAGCCGGGCGGTGAGCTCGGTCAGCCGGGCGGTGGCCTGTTCGTCGTCGAGGCCGACCAGCAGGCGGCAGTCCTGGCCGTCGACCGGGCGCAGGTGGGGCAGCCACAGGGCCCAGGCCCAGGTGTCGACGCGTTCTTCCGGGGTGCGGGTCGGGTCGGCGTCGACCAGGACCAGGCTCAGGCCGGTCGGCGGGTGCAGCGCGGCGAGCTGGGCGACGACGGCGCGGGTGAGGGAGTCCAGGCGTTCGCGCGGGCCGCTGAGGCCGAGGCTGCCGGCGGTCTGCAGGTCGAGGGTGACGGGGACGGCGGGCAGCAGTGTGCCTGGTGTGGTGCCGGGGCCGGCGGGGCGGTCGGCGGTGCCCAGGCGCAGGGTGAGCGCGTCGGGGTGGCCGGGGCCGCGCTCCCACAGCCGGGGGCCGGGGCCGACGGCGTTGAGCAGCAGGGTGGCGAGGTCGGGCCAGCGTTCGCGCTGGGCGGCGGTCTGGCGCTGTCGGACGGCCGCGTGGTGGCGCTCGGCGCTCTCCTGGCCGGGCGGTTCGGCGGCGCGGCCGGGCAGCAGGGAGAACAGGCCGCGGCCCCGGCCGGGTGCGGGTTCGGGGGCGGCGGGCGGCTCGACCGCCGGCGGTGCGGGCCGGGCGGCCGGGCCGGGGGCGGCGAGCTGGAGGTGGCCGTGGCCGTCGGGCAGGGCGGCGCGGGCGGCCGCGGCGGTGTCGGCCGGGGCCGGGGCGGCCACCTGGAGGGTGGACTCGCCGATCCGCAGCAGGGCGCCGGGCTCCAGCGGGACGGCGGCCTCGGGCGGGCCGGGCGGGACGAGCCGGCCGTCGAGGGCGGTGCCGTTGGTGGAGCCGAGGTCGCGGACGGAGACCCGGCCGTCCTCGGCGAGGTGCAGGGCGAGGTGCAGTCGGGAGACGTCCGGGTCGTCGAGCGGGACGTCGGCCTCGCCGGAGCGGCCGATCCGGATCTCCCGGCCGTGCAGCCGGTGCACGCCGCCGGCGTCCGGGCCGCCGACCACGCGCAGTTCGGCGGCGGCGGGGGTGTCGTCGGGGTCGTCGGCGGTGGGGTCGGGTTCGTTGAGGCTGAGGACGGCTCCGTCGAGCAGCGGGGGGTGGCCGAGCAGGGTGTGCTCGTCCACCCGGTGCGCCCCGGCGTAGAGGTGCACGTGGGTGGCGGCCCGCGGCCCGCGCACGCCGACGGCGCCCGCGAGGGCGCCCGCGATGGCACCGAGCGCGGTGCCGACGGGCGCGGTGACCAGCACGTCCACGTAGGGGATGGCGGAGCCGGCGGCGGTCGGGCCGCTGCGCGGTCGGAGGACGGTCAGCCGGATCTGCATCTCGCCCGCGGGTCCCTTCTGCTGATGTGAAGCCTGGTACCGCTGCCCGGCGCCGTCGTGGACGCACCGGGCGGCCGCGGCGGCCCCATTGGGCCACACGAGTGGCGAGTGTCCATCCTGCCATCCGGCACGGACGGTCCGCGCACGGTACCGGATTTGACGATCTTGCGATCATCGCCATGGTGGAGGCGACGGTGAGTCAGGTCAACCGGTGCCCCGCCGGGCCTGTGAACAGCCCGGCGAGCGGCTCCGGGGACTCCCCTAGGGGATGTCCCCCAACCCTGCTCCGATGCCCTGCCGGTCACCCCGAAAACCCGAACGGACACCGTTAGAGTGGCCGCAGACACGGGCCCGGCAGGCTCACCGCACCGGCGGAGGAGCGCCCCGCGCGGGCGGCACGGCGAGGAGTGCGACAGGTGCGGCCAGTCGGCAGCAAGTATCTGCTGGATGAGACCCTCGGGCGGGGTGCGACCGGCACCGTCTGGCGCGCAGTGGTGCGCGAGGACGTCCAGGTGCCGGGCAGCGAGCCCGGGCAGCGGGTGGCGATCAAGGTGCTGCGCGAGGAACTGGCGGCCGACCCGGACGTCGTGATGCGCTTCCTGCGCGAGCGCTCGCTGCTGCTGCGGCTGACCCACCCCAACATCGTCCGGGTCCGCGACCTGGTCGTCGAGGGCGAGCTGCTGGCCCTGGTGATGGACCTGGTCGAGGGCCCCGACCTGGCCCGCTACCTGCGCGCCAACGGTCCGTTCAGCCCGATCGCGGGCGCCCTGCTGATGGCCCAGGTCGCGGACGCGCTGGCGGCCAGCCACGCCGACGGGATCGTCCACCGCGACCTCAAGCCGGCCAACGTGCTGCTCGCCTCCACGGTCGTGGACGGCATCGAGCAGATGCACCCGCTGCTGACCGACTTCGGCATCGCCCGCCTCGCCGACTCCCCGGGCGTCACCCGCACCCACGAGTTCGTCGGCACCCCCGCGTACGTCGCGCCGGAGTCCGCCGAGGGCCGCCCGCAGACCTCCGCGGTGGACGTGTACGGCGCCGGGATCATGCTGTACGAGCTGGTCACCGGCCGCCAGCCGTTCCAGGGCGACAGCGCCCTCGCCGTCCTCCAGGCCCACCTGGCGCAGGAGCCGCAGCGGCCCAGCACCATGCCCGAGCCGCTCTGGACGGTGATCGAGCGCTGCCTGCGCAAGGACCCGGCCCAGCGGCCCGGCGCCACCTCGCTGGCCCGCGCCCTGCGGGTGGTCGCGGCCGGCGTCGGCGTGCACGCCTCCCCGGCGGCGGTGGACGAGGCGCTGGCGGTCGCCGCCCTGCTGCAGCCGGACCCGCGGCCCACCGCCGTCCCCGGTACCGTCCCGGCCGTCCCCGGGGTGCTGCCGGGCACCGAGGACCGCACCCAGGTGCTGCCCCCGACCGGCCCGGGCGCCCCGGCGTACGACCCGGCCGCGGCGACCAGGGTGATGGGCACCCAGCCGCCGCCCGCGCCGCCGTACGGCAGCCAGGACCGCACCCAGGTGATGCCGCCCGCCGCCGTCCCGCCGCCCCCGCCCGCCGCGCCCGGCGCGCCCGGTGCTCCGAAGGAGGAGGCGCCGCACCCGTGGCAGACCCAGCTGCGCGCGGCGCGGGACCGCAACCAGCAGACCCAGGTCGGCTACTTCGGCCCGGAGGACTACGAGGAGTACGGCGAGCCGCAGGTCGCCCCGCCGCCCTACCAGGCCGGCCAGGGCGCCCCGCCGCCCTACCGCGGCGCCCCGGCCGGGCCGCCCGGCCACCAGCAGCAGCCGCCGGCCGGCTACCGCCAGGCCCCGCCGCCGCCCGGTTACGCGCAGCGCCCGCCGGTGGCCCCGCCGCCCTACCGGGCGGGCCAGGGGGGCCAGCCGGGCCAGGGCGGCCAGGGCGGCCAGCCCGGTGGCCGTCCGCAGCCGCCGGGCGGCTACCGGCAGGCCCCGGACGGGTACGGCCGGCCGCAGGGCGGCTACCCGCCGCCGCCCCCGCCCGCCCCGGTGCCGCGCCGGGCCGAGCCGCCCGCACCGCAGTACCGGGAGGCCCCGCCGCGCCGTGAGGAGCCGCGCGAGTCGGCTCGCCGCGAGCCCGCGCCGGCCCGTGAGCCGCGCCCGCGCAGCCGCAACCGGATGTACATCCCGGGGCTCGGCTGCCTCAAGGGCTGCCTGATGGTGCTGCTGGTGCTGACGCTGGCCTCGGTGGCGCTGTGGAACTTCACGCCGCTGCCGCACTACTGGGACAACGTGGTGGGCTGGTACGACTCCGTGCGCGACTGGGTCAGCAGCGTCTTCGGGAAATAGGACAGGACTGAGGGGGAGCACGGGGATGGGAACGCGGGGGAGCCGGGCGGGTGCGGTGCTGATGGGCGCCGTGCTCGCGGTGGCCGGGCTGCTGCTGCCGGCCGGTCCGGCAGCGGCGGCGGAGGTGTCGCACTGCGGCCAGTACGAGACCGTCCCGGTCGCGGGCGGCCGGTACGTGGTGGACAACAACAACTACGGCGGGGCCCGCCAGTGCCTCGGGACGGACGGCCGGGCCGGGTTCACCGTGCAGTCCTCCGAGGCGGCCGGGAGCCCGCCGGCCGGGCCGGTCGCCTACCCGGAGATCTTCGACGGCTGCCACTGGGGCACCTGCAGCACGGGCAGCGCGCTGCCGGTGCGGGTCTCGGAGCTGGGGCGGGCCACCAGCAGCTGGTCCACCACGCTGCCCGCCCGGGGCGACTTCAACGCGGCGTACGACCTGTGGTTCAACACCGGCGCGACGACCCCGGCCGCCAACGGCCAGCCGGACGGCGCCGAGCTGATGATCTGGCTGGACCGCCGCCCGGCCTCGGCCTCCCCCGCCGGGAGCACCGCGAGCATCGGCGGCGCCGGCTACACCAGCTGGCAGCTCACCATCGCCGCCAACGGCCGGCAGTGGCCGATGGTCGCCTACCAGGCGCAGACCCCGGTCGACTCGGTCACCGACCTCGACCTGCGGGCCTTCGTCCGGGACGCGGTGGCCCGCGGGGTGGTCAAGCCGGAGTGGTACCTGATCTCGGTGGAGGCCGGCTTCGAGGTCTGGCGCGACGGCGCCGGCCTGCGGACGGAGTCCTTCTCCACCGACGTACGGCCCGGGCGCCCGGTGGGCCCGATCGGCGCCCCCGGCGGCCGCTGCCTGGCCGACCTGCCCGGCGGCACCCCGGACGGCCCCGAGCCGGTCGCGCTGCTGGACTGCGACGGCTCGCCCGCCCAGCAGTGGAGCGTGGAGATCGACGGCACGATCCGCCAGGGCGGCAAGTGTCTGGGCACCGACGGCAACCGGGCCTCGCTCAACCCCTGCAACGGCTCGCCGTACCACGTCTGGCTGGTGGGCATGGCCGGCGCGCTGTGGAACCAGGGTGCCCAGGGCTGCCTGCGCGACCCGGCGGACGGCACCGCACCGGGCGGCGGCGCCGACCTGGCCGGCTGCGACGGCTCCCCGGGGCAGCGCTGGAGTCTGCCGGACTCGGTGGGCTGATCCGGGCTCCCGACCGCGCCCGACAGCAGGATTGACGCTTTGTCGACAATCCACGAGAATTCTCGCCCGAGAGTCCCGCTCCGGGCCCCTCAGGCGGCCCCCGCGGGCCTCCGGGCGCGTAGGTTGGTCGCTGTTGTCCCGCCCCACCGAGCGCACCGGACCCCCGGAGCGCTCCCGCGCCGCCCACGGAGCAGCATTGGCACGCAAGATCGGCAGCCGGTACACCGTCCACCAGGTGATCGGCCGGGGTTCGGCCGGGACGGTCTGGCTCGGTGAGGGGCCCGACGGCCCGGTGGCGGTCAAGCTGCTGCGCGAGGACCTCGCCGCCGACCAGGTGCTGGTCGGCCGCTTCGTCCAGGAGCGCACCGCGCTGACCAGCCTCGACCACCCCCGGGTGGTCGGCGTGCGCGACATGGTCGTGGACGGCAGCGACCTCGCCCTGGTGATGGAACTGGTCCAGGGCACCGACCTGCGCTCCCGGCTGGAGCGGGACGGCGCACTGCCGCCGCAGACCGCCGCCTCGATCATCGCCGACGTCGCCGACGGCCTGGCCGCCGCGCACGCGGCCGGGATCGTCCACCGCGACGTCAAGCCGGAGAACGTCCTGCTCGACCTCGCCGCCGCCCCCGGCCCCGGCGGCGCCCCGCGCGCCAAGCTCACCGACTTCGGCGTGGCCCGCCTGGTCGACGCCCCGCGCCGCACCCGGGCCACCCGGATCATCGGCACCCCCGACTACCTCGCCCCCGAGATCATCGAGGGCCTGGAGCCGCGCGCCGCCGTCGACATCTACGCCCTCGCCACCGTCCTGTACGAGCTGCTGGCCGGCTCCACCCCGTTCGGCGGCGGCCACACCGGCGCGGTGCTGCGCCGGCACGTCACCGAGCAGGTGCCGCCGATCCCCGGCCTGCCGGACGGGCTGTGGCGGATCATCTCCGAGTGCCTGGCCAAGGCCCCCGCCTCCCGGCTGCGCGCCGCCGAGCTGGCCGCCCGGCTGCGCGAGCAGCTGCCCTCGCTGGCCGGCCTGCCGGTGCTGGCCGTGCCCACCCAGGGCCGCGCCCCGGCCGAGGAGCAGCTGACCCCCGGCGAGGCCGTCTACGCCGAGATCGACGCAGGGCCCGGCACCCACAAGCGCCGCCGCGGCCCCGCCGTCCCGCTGGTGCCCGGCGCCGCCCCGGACTCCACCCGGGACACCCACACCAGCCTGCGCCGCCCGTCCGCCGAGGAGCTGGCCGCGTACGCCGCCGAGTCCCGCGCCCAGCGCACGGCCCCGGGCCACCGCCGGGACCGCCAGGCGCTGCTGCGCCGCCGCCGGATGCTGGCCGTCCTGCTGGCCACCGTCCTGCTGCTGGCGGGCGCCGCGGCGGCCTGGACGGCCTTCGCGGCCACCGCCCCGGACCACGGCCGGCCGGCCCGTCCGGCCGTGCACAGCACCGCTCCGCGGGCGCCCTAGGGGCCTGTCTTCGAACTCCCGCCTGCGGGGCGACGCCGGGGGTTCGAAGACAGGCCCCAGGGTCCGCGGGAACGGGGGTGTCGTCATGACCACCCCCGGAACCATTACCCTGGGGGGCGTGGCAGCCGTCGATCCTTCCGAAGAGCTCAAGAACCTCGATACGACCATGGGGTCGATCGAGGCCGTCCTCGACCTGGACAAGATCCGGGCCGACATCGCGGTCCTGGAGGAGGAGGCAGCCGCCCCCAACCTGTGGGACGACGTCGCGAACGCGCAGAAGGTGACCAGTCGGCTCTCCTTCCTCCAGGGTGAACTGCGCCGGGTCGAGGGCCTGCGCAGCCGCATCGACGACCTGGGCGTGCTGTTCGAGCTGGCCGAGGCCGAGGACGACGCGGACACCCGCGCCGAGGCCGAGACCGAGCTCGTCGCCCTGCAGAAGGCCGTCGAGGAGCTGGAGGTCCGCACCCTCCTGTCCGGCGAGTACGACTCCCGCGAGGCGCTGATCAACATCCGCGCCGAGGCCGGTGGCGTGGACGCCGCCGACTTCGCCGAGCAGCTGATGCGCATGTACCTGCGCTGGGCCGAGCGGCACGGGTACCCCACCGAGGTGTACGACACCTCGTACGCCGAAGAGGCCGGCATCAAGTCCGCGACCTTCACCGTGAAGGCGCCGTACGCCTACGGCACCCTCTCGGTCGAGCAGGGCACCCACCGCCTCGTCCGCATCTCGCCCTTCGACAACCAGGGCCGCCGGCAGACCTCCTTTGCCGGTGTCGAGGTGCTCCCGGTCGTCGAGCAGTCCGACCACGTCGACATCGACGAGGGCGAGCTGCGGGTGGACGTCTACCGCGCCTCCGGCCCCGGCGGCCAGGGCGTCAACACCACCGACTCGGCGGTGCGCATCACCCACCTCCCGACCGGCATCGTGGTCTCCTGCCAGAACGAGCGCTCGCAGATCCAGAACAAGGCGTCCGCGATGAACGTCCTCCAGGCCAAGCTGCTGGAGCGGCGCCGCCAGGAGGAGAAGGCGGCGATGGACGCGCTCAAGGACAGCGGCAGCTCCTGGGGCAACCAGATGCGCTCCTACGTGCTGCACCCGTACCAGATGGTCAAGGACGTCCGCACCGCGTACGAGGCCGGCAACCCGCAGGCCGTGCTGGACGGCGACATCGACGGCTTCATCGAGGCCGGCATCCGCTGGCGCAAGCAGCGCGAGACCAGCGCCGAGTAAGCACAGACAGGTGCCAGTGGGCACCGAACACGACGAAGGCCCCCGACCGCAGCGGTCGGGGGCCTTCGTCGTACGTCTCGTGGCCGTCAGGCCAGCGCCTGCCGGGCGATCAGCGCCACCGCGAGCAGCCCGGCCAGCAGGGCGAGCAGCATCGCGGGGGAGAGCGCGGCGAACGGCCCCTGCTGCTCCTGCAGTCGGGCCCGGTTGGCGCGGCACACCGGGCAACGCCCGTCGCTGACGCGGCCGTTGCAGTTGGCGCACACCAGATGGTCGCAGGTCATGCGATCTCCTCCTCGCTGCTACAGCCAACGCGCCGGACGGGGCTTTGGTTCCCGTTCTTGCCCTGTACGGGGGAGCGGCCGGACACGGTCGCTCCCTCCACTCTGCCAGGTTCCGGCGGTTCCGGCTCCCGGGCTGTGAGATGCCTCGCAATATTCCGGGCATAACCCGACATTCTCCCCCAGGTTTCGACTGCTGTCCCGGGCGGGCCCTGCAGGCCGGTTGCGGATTCGCGTATGGTCCCAGACCGGGAGCGGCCCTCTGCGCTCCTTTCGCCCGCCCCAGGACCGGGCCTCCGGGGCGGACCGACCGAGGACTGGCGCCGCCTAGGATGGCCTCCGTGATGCAGCCGTGATCAGATTCGACAACGTCTCCAAGACCTATCCCAAGCAGAACCGTCCCGCCCTGGACAACGTCTCGCTGGAGATCGAGAAGGGTGAGTTCGTCTTCCTGGTCGGCTCGTCCGGCTCGGGGAAGTCCACCTTCCTGCGCCTGTGCCTGCGCGAGGAGCGTCCCAGCACGGGCGCGGTGCACGTACTGGGCAAGGACCTCGGCAAGCTGTCCAACTGGAAGGTGCCGCACATGCGCCGCCAGCTGGGCACCGTGTTCCAGGACTTCCGTCTGTTGCCCAACAAGACGGTCGCCCAGAACGTCGCCTTCGCCCTGGAGGTGATCGGCAAGCCCAAGAGCGCCATCAACAAGGTGGTGCCCGAGGTGCTGGAGCTGGTCGGCCTCGGCGGCAAGGAGGACCGCATGCCGGGCGAGCTCTCCGGTGGTGAGCAGCAGCGCGTGGCGATCGCCCGGGCGTTCGTGAACCGTCCGATGCTGCTCATCGCGGACGAGCCCACCGGCAACCTCGACCCGCAGAACTCGGTCGGCATCATGAAGCTGCTCGACCGCATCAACCGCACCGGCACCACGGTGTTGATGGCCACCCACGACCAGGCCATCGTCGACCAGATGCGCAAGCGCGTCATCGAGCTCGACAAGGGGCTGCTCGTCCGCGACCAGGCCCGCGGCGTCTACGGGTACCAGCACTGACCGACCAGCGCTGACCCGCTAGGGCCGCCGGCCCGATCCGCCCGACCGAGCAGTACCGACCCTGGAGTTGTTTCCCGCATGCGTGCCCAGTTCGTCCTGTCGGAGATCGGTGTGGGTCTCCGACGCAACCTGACGATGACCATCGCGGTCGTCGTCAGTGTCGCGCTCTCCCTCGCCCTCGCCGGTTCCTCGCTCCTGGTCCGCGACCAGGTGAACTCCATGAAGGGGTACTGGTACGACAAGGTCGAGGTGAGCATCTACTTCTGCACCAAGGCGGATGCCCGCAACTCGCCCCAGTGCGACAAGGGCGCGGCCACCGACCAGCAGGTCCAGGACATCAAGGACCAGCTGGACAAGATGAGCTCGGTGGTCCAGTCGTCCACCTACGAGAGCTCCCCCGAGGCGTACAAGCACTGGAAGGAGATGAACCCGGACAACCCGCTCATCTCCGTCCTGGGCCCGGACGCCATGCCGCAGTCCTGGCGGGTCAAGCTCAACGACCCGACCAAGTACGACGTGATCCAGAGCGCCTTCGCCGGGAAGCCCGGCGTGAAGTCGGTCGAGGACCAGCGGAAGATCCTGGAGAACCTGTTCGGCCTGCTCAACGGCCTGCAGACGGCGGCGTTCGTGATCATGGTGCTGATGCTCTTCGTCGCCCTGCTGCTGATCGTCAACACCGTCCGGGTGTCGGCGTTCAGCAGGCGGCGCGAGACCGGCATCATGCGCTTGGTCGGTGCCTCGAACTTCTACGTCCAGATGCCCTTCATCGCCGAGGCCGCGTTCGCCGCGCTGCTCGGCGCGGCGATGGCCTCCGGACTGCTGGTCGCCGGGCACTTCTTCGTCCAGAACTGGCTGGCCGACCGGGTGCAGTTCATCCACTTCATCGGCCTCGGCTCGGTGCTCGCGGTGATACCGCTGCTGGTCGTGGTGGGTATGGGCATGGCCGGCATCGCGGCGTTCTTCACGCTGCGCAAGTACCTCAAGGTCTGACCCCCGGACGCCTCGGCGGCCCCGGACGGCACTGCGCCGTCCGGGGCCGCCGGCGTTTCGCGGTCCGCCGTTCCGGCCCGCCGGGCGCGGGGCGGTGTCTACACTCCGTTGCCATGCTGCAAACTCCGCGCGGGGCACGTCAGGTGGCCGCCCTCAGCCTGGTGTTCGGCGCCGTGCTGCTGGCCGGCGCGGCCACCGGCGCCTGGGGTGACCCGGGCGTCCCTCCGCCGCGCCCCTCCGCGGACGCCGCCCGGGCGGCGGGCGGCGCGCTCCCGGCGGACCCGGCCGGCACCGCGCTGTCCGAGCAGCAGGCCGAGCACCTGCTCGGCGCCAACGGCGACCGCTGGGGCGCGTACTACAGCGCGCAGGAGTACGCCGAGTTCAGCCAGGGCCTGGACGGCCGCTACCTCGGCGTCGGCCTCTCGGTCGGCCGCGGCGAGGACGGTGTCACCGAGGTCTCCCAGGTCTCGCCCGACGGCCCGGCCGCCGCGGCCGGGATCGCCGCCGGCGACCGGCTGCTGCGGGTCGGCCGGGACCAGGCCGACCACCTGCCGGTCACCGAGGTGGTCGCGCGGCTGCGCGGCCGGGGCGACGAGCGCAGGGCCGGCACCGAAGTCACCCTGGAGGTCCGGCGCGGCGAGGGCGAGGTGCGCGTACTGCGGCTGCGGCGCGCCCTGCTGGACAGCCAGCAGGTGGTCGCGGAGCGCCTGGACGGGGGCGTGCTGAGGGTCACCGTGCGGGCCTTCACCAGCGGCGTGGCCGACCGGGTGCGCGCCGTGCTGCGCGCCCCGCACACCGGCGTGGTGCTCGATCTGCGCGGCAACTCCGGGGGGTTGGTCGACGAGGCGGCCGGCACCGCCGGGATCTTCCTGGACGGCGGCCCGGTCGGCTCGTACCAGGAGCGCGGCGGGACGAGGGAGTTGACGGCCCCGCGCGGCGGCGACCAGCGCACCCCGCTGGTGGTGCTGGTGGACGGCGGCACGATGAGCGCCGCCGAACTCCTCGCCGGCGCCTTACAGGACCGCAGCCGCGCCGTCGTGGTGGGCGCCCGGACCTTCGGCAAGGGCACCGTCCAGCAGCCCAGCCGGCTCGCCGACGGCGCGGTGCTGGAGATGACCGTCGGCCGCTACTACACCCCGGCCGGCCGTTCCCCGGAGGGCACCGGCCTGGCCCCCGACGTCCCGGCGGCCACTGGTGAGGACGCCGACGCGCTCGCCCTGCGGGTGCTGGCCGGGCTCGGCACCCGCGCCTAAAGGAGCTGCCCCTCCGGGCCCGGAAGTGCGAGAATGACCGGGCTATGGCAAAGGAAACCGGACAGAAGCTGATCGCGCAGAACAAGAAGGCGCGACACGAGTACATGATCCTCGACACCTACGAGTGCGGCCTCGTCCTCACCGGCACCGAGGTCAAGTCGCTGCGCGAGGGGCGGGCCAACCTGGTCGACGGCTACGCCTACATCCAGAACCACGAGGCGTGGATCGACAACGTCTTCATCCCCGAGTACACCCAGGGGACGTGGACCAACCACGCGGCCCGGCGCAAGCGCAAGCTGCTGCTGCACAAGCTGGAGATCCGCAAGATCGAGACCAAGGTCCGCGACGCGGGCCACACCCTGATCCCGCTCTCGCTGTACTTCAAGGACGGCCGGGTGAAGCTGGAACTCGCGCTCGCCGTCGGCAAGAAGCTGTACGACAAGCGCCAGACGCTGCGCGAGAAGCAGGACACCCGCGAGACGGCACGCGCCGTGGCGGCCGCCCGACGGCGCCAGGGTTAATCCGCTGGACCCTCGCCCGTCGCCTCGCGTACTATGGCGCAAGCAACACGGACGGTCATCGTCCGAGCTGTTTCTCAAAAAAACATGGGGATGATCGGTTTCGACAGGGGATGTTGAAACAGGGGAAGCGAGCCGAGGAACGCGGCAATGATCTCGTAAACCATCTGTCGCAAAAAAATAATCGCCAACTCTAAGCGCGATTCCCAGCAGTTCGCTCTCGCTGCCTAATAAGCACCGATAGCGCTTGGGTGTCAGACCGGGGGGTTCCCGACCCGGACCCTGGCATAATCTAGGGAACTCAACCGTCCGCCCGGGCTGCGGGGGTGGATGGGAAATCAAACAGCAGCTGGGCCTGTTGGCGGCTTGTCCGTGTGACCGCCAGGGCCGAGAAAATCACAGCGGACTGCGCTCGGAGAAGCCCTGAATTAACTCCACTGGACCCGGGTTCGATTCCCGGCATCTCCACCACCCCATGTTCACACCGAAGGCCGTCCACCGCTCCGCGGAGGGCGGCCTTCGGATTTTGTACGTTCCGGTGCAGCGCCGTCCGGGGGTCGCGGCGTAGGATCATCCGTCCGCTCGTTTTCCGGAGCCGGATTCCGTCGCAACCACCGAGGCCATGCAGAGCAACACGGACACCACCCCCGCCACCGACCACGAGACCGTCCGCGAGCGCGAGATCGCCGGTGAGCAGCAGCACCTCGACACCGTCTACCACCGGCTGGAGGAGAAGCTCGCCGAGGCCGAGTACATCCTGGAGGACGCCGCCAAGCGGGTCCAGGTCGGCACCCCCGGCGCCCTCGCCGAGCGTGACGCCCAGGTCTACCGGGCCGGCGCCCACCTCCAGCGGCTCAACAACGAGTTCGAGGACTTCCTCTTCGGCCGGATCGACCTCCAGCGGGCGGACGCCCCGGAGGAGCACGGCATCCCCTCGAACACCCCACTCGACCCGGCCGACCCGGCCGTCGCCGAGACCCTCCACATCGGCCGCCTGGGCGTGCTGGACGCCGAGTACGGCCCGCTGGTGATCGACTGGCGCGCGCCCGCCGCCGCGCCGTTCTACCGCGCCACCCCGGTCGAGCCCGGCCGGGTCATCCGCCGCCGGGTGATCCGTTCCAAGGGCCGCAGGGTGATCGGCGTCGAGGACGACCTGCTGCGCCCCGACCTCACCCCGACCCTGGACGGCGAGGAGCTGGCCGTGGTCGGCGACGGCGCGCTGATGGCCTCGCTGGGCCGCGCCCGCAGCCACTCGATGCGTGACATCGTCTCCTCGATCCAGAAGGAGCAGGACGAGGTGATCCGCGCCGCCGCCGCGGGCGCCACCCTGGTCACCGGCGGCCCGGGCACCGGCAAGACCGCCGTCGCCCTGCACCGCGCCGCCTACCTGCTCTACCAGGACCGCCGGCGCTACGCCGGGGGCATCCTGGTGGTCTCGCCGACCCCGCTGCTGGTCTCCTACACCGAGGGCGTGCTGCCGGCGCTCGGGGAGGAGGGCCAGGTCGCCATCCGGGCCGTCGGCTCGCTGGTGGACGGCATGGAGGCGGGCACCTACGACACCCCCGAGGCGGCCCGGGTCAAGGGTTCGGCCCGGATGACGCAGCTGCTGCGCCGGGCCGCCCGCGCGGCCCTGGAGCTGGGCGCGCCGCAGGAGCTGAAGGTGGTCGCCCGCGGCGAGGTGCTGAAGCTCGACGCGGGCCGGCTGAAGGCCGTCCGCGGCAACGTGGTGGGCTCCGGCGGCACCCCGCTGAACCTGCTGCGCCCGCGCGCCCGCCGACTGCTGCTGGACGCCCTGTGGCAGGAGATCGTCAAGACCCTGCCGAAGCCGACCGACCACTACGCCCGCGAGCAGCGCCAGGAGGAGAAGGAGTCCTTCGACGAGTACGTCTCGGACGAGGCGTCGTTCCTGGACTTCCTGGACGCCTGGTGGCCGGCCCTGACCCCGCGCCGGGTGCTCGGCACGCTCAAGCAGCACCGCCACACCAACCGGATCGCGCGGCGGGCCGTCACCCCGGACGAGGCGAGGCTGCTGGCCGCCTCCTGGCGCCACCTGTCCCCGGCGGGCGAGGGCGCGCTGTCCGCGCACGACGTCGCGCTGGTGGACGAGCTGCAGGTGCTGCTCGGCGAGCCGGCCCGTCCGAAGGTCCGCGAGGTGGACGCGATGGACCTGCTGACCGGCCTGGACGAGGTCACCACCTTCGCCGACCGCAGCGCCCGTCAACGCGACCGCCAGCCGGTGGAGCGCAAGGAGTACGCCCACGTGATCGTGGACGAGGCGCAGGACCTCACCCCGATGCAGTGGCGGATGATCGGCCGCCGGGCCCGGATGGCCACCTGGACGATCGTCGGCGACCCCGCGCAGTCCTCCTGGCCGTTCCCGCAGGAGGCCCAGTCCGCGATGGACGAGGTGCTGTCCGGCAAGCCGCGCCGGCGCTTCACGCTGACCGTGAACTACCGCAACCCGGCCGAGATCGCCGAGGTCGCGGCCAAGGTGCTGGCGCTGGCCGCGCCGGGCACGCCCTCGCCGAGCGCGGTGCGCCACGTCGGTGTGGAGCCGCGCTTCGCGGCCGTCGCCGACCCCTCGCCGGAGGCCTTCGGCGGGGCCGCCCGGGCCGAGCTGGACCGGCTGCTGGGCGAGGTGGACGGCACGGTGGCGATCGTGGTGCCGATGGACCGCCGGGCCGAGGCGGCCGGCTGGGCCGAGGGCCTGGGCGAGCGCGTGGTGGTGCTGGGCAGCCTGGAGGCCAAGGGCCTGGAGTACGACGCGACCGTGGTGGCCGATCCGACCGGCATCGCCGGCGAGTCCGAGGCGGGCCTGCGGGTGCTGTACGTCGCGTTGACCCGGGCGACCCAGCGGCTGACGGTGCTGTCCGGCCCGGACGACCTGCCGGACTCGGCCGGCGTGCCCGCGCTGCTGCACGGCTGACGGACCGTACGGAAGAAGGCCCCCCACCGCTCGGTGAGGGGCCTTCAGACGTTGATGACACCGACCCGCCATGCTCGCCTCGCGGCAAGTGGTCCCTCGAAGGGACGAAGGTTGGGCCCGGGGGCTTGGATCGAGCCGGTGTCCCGTCCAATGTAACGCATCGGCCCGGAGAGGCAAGGAGTGCGCGGCGGGAGCTCGGTCGGGTCGGCCGGGATTGTCGGATCCGCACACTCTATGAACGTTATTTCTGGCTATCCCTTGGAAGGTGCGACGATCGAGGTCTAGCATGCGCAGGCGATGCCTTCAACAAAATGTTGAGCCTGCGGGACAGACGGAAGAAGGAAGCGTCGATGGCGACGGTGCCCAGTGTCTCCAACTCGATCACGGTACGGCTGGAGGTCCCGGCCCGGGGCAACGCCGTCAGCGCGATCACCACGGCCGTGGAGTCCTCCGGCGGATCGGTGACCGGTCTCGACGTCACCGCCTCCGGCCTGGAGGCGCTGCGGATCGACGTCACGGTGGCGGCCTCCTCGGTCGCGCACGGCGAGGAGATCGTCGAGAAGCTGCGCGCGATCGACGGCGTGTCGATCGGCAAGGTCTCGGACCGCACCTTCCTGATGCACCTCGGCGGCAAGATCGAGATGTCGTCCAAGCTGCCGATCCGCAACCGTGACGACCTCAGCATGATCTACACCCCGGGTGTCGCCCGGGTCTGCCTGGCGATCGCGGAGAACCCCGAGGACGCCCGCCGGCTGACCATCAAGCGCAACAGCGTCGCCGTGGTCACCGACGGCTCGGCGGTGCTGGGGCTGGGCAACATCGGCCCGGCGGCCGCGCTGCCGGTCATGGAGGGCAAGGCGGCCCTCTTCAAGCGCTTCGCGGGCATCGACGCCTGGCCGATCTGCCTGGACACCCAGGACACCGACGAGATCGTGGCCATCGTCAAGGCGATCGCCCCGGGCTTCGCCGGGATCAACCTGGAGGACATCTCCGCGCCGCGCTGCTTCGAGATCGAGGCCCGGCTGCGCGAGGCCCTGGACATCCCGGTCTTCCACGACGACCAGCACGGCACCGCGATCGTGGTGCTGGCCGCCCTCACCAACGCGCTGAAGGTGGTCGGCAAGGAGATCGGCGACATCCGCGTGGTGATGTCGGGCGCCGGCGCGGCCGGCACCGCGATCCTCAAGCTGCTGCTGGCCGCCGGCGTCCAGCACGCCACCGTGGCGGACGTGCGCGGCGTGGTCCACCAGGGCCGCGAGGACCTCAACGACAGCCTGCGCTGGATCGCCGAGCACACCAACCGCTCGGGCCGCACCGGCAGCCTCAAGGAGGCCGTGGCGGGCGCGGACGTCTTCATCGGCGTCTCGGCCCCGAACGTCCTGGATGGCGACGACCTGGCCACCATGGCCGCGGACGCGATCGTCTTCGCGCTGGCCAACCCGGACCCGGAGGTCGACCCGGCCATCGCCCGGCAGACCGCCGCCGTGGTCGCCACCGGCCGCAGCGACTTCCCGAACCAGATCAACAACGTGCTGGTCTTCCCGGGCGTCTTCCGCGGCCTGCTGGACGCCCAGAGCCGTACGGTCAACACCGAGATGATGATCGCCGCCGCCCGCGCGCTGGCCACCACCGTCGCCGACGACGAGCTGAACGCGAACTACATCATCCCGAGCGTCTTCCACAAGGACGTCGCCAAGACCGTCGCCGCCGCGGTGCGCGAGGCGGCCCTGGCCGGCGGCCAGGAGGCCCCCGCGCCGGCCCGCCCGACCCCGGGCATCGTCGGCACCCTCGACACCTCCGCCTTCCCCGTCGTCAAGCTCTGACGATCGGCCCGGTGGACGTGTCGTCCGTCGCTCAAATGTGCGAATAGCGGTCATACCCGCCCAGCCCGCCCCGAACCCTTGCGACACAAGGGCGAGGGGCGTGTTTGGGCTTGTCAGTCCTAGGGCGTACGGTAGCCCTGCACGGGGCAGGCGTGTCCGACAAGTACGGAACGTCCCCCTGGTCTTCCGGCGAGTCGTCCCGACCGCCGTCCGCGCCCGGTCCGCCGGAGCCGACGGAGCGTCACACCTCCAACGGGCGGGCGATTTTCGGGTGGCCCGGCCGGGGCCCGATTGGCTTTCTCGGGGCCGGTCGGGGCAGGATTCGTATCCAGGCGGGCGGGCGGGCCTTCGAAGGCTCCGGCGCGCGGCATCGGGTACGGACCCGGCCTGCGACCACGCATTGCCTGCATGAGCACAGTGTGCGGACCTGCGGCCCATCCGGGTGCCCCCCGGTGGGAGAACCGATGGGCCCCCGCACACCGCAAGCGAACAGACCACAGGAGTACACATGAACCGCAGTGAGCTGGTGGCCGCGCTGTCCGAGCGCGCCGAGGTGACCCGCAAGGACGCCGACGCCGTTCTGGCCGCCTTCGCCGAGATCGTCGGCGAGGTCGTCGCCAAGGGCGACGAGAAGGTCACCATCCCCGGTTTCCTGACCTTCGAGCGCACCCACCGCGCTGCCCGCACCGCGCGCAACCCGCAGACCGGCGAGCCGATCCAGATCGCGGCCGGCTACAGCGCCAAGGTGAGCGCCGGCTCCAAGCTGAAGGAAGCCGCCAAGGGCGCCTGAACCACCCCTTGAACGCCCGAGAGGCCGGGCTCCCCGCGGGGAGCCCGGCCTCTCGTCGTGTCAGGTGCCGACCGGTCAGGCGTCGACCAGCTGCTCGCTGGGCAGCTCGACGTGGGCGCCCAGGTCGCGCAGCTTCTCCATGAAGTTCTCGTAGCCGCGGTTGATCAGGTCGATGCCGTGCACGGTCGAGGTGCCCTCGGCCGCCAGCGCCGCGATCAGGTACGAGAAGCCGCCGCGCAGGTCCGGGATGACCAGCTCGGCGCCGATCAGCTTGGACGGGCCGGAGACGACCGCGGAGTGCAGGAAGTTGCGGGCGCCGAAGCGGCACGGGGTGCCGCCCAGGCACTCGCGGTACAGCTGGATGTGCGCGCCCATCTGGTTCAGCGCGCCGGTGAAGCCGAGGCGCGACTCGTACACCGTCTCGTGGACGATGGACAAGCCGGTGGCCTGGGTCAGCGCGACCACCAGCGGCTGCTGCCAGTCGGTCTGGAAGCCCGGGTGCACGTCGGTCTCCAGGGCGATCGCCTTGAGCTCGCCGCCGGGGTGCCAGAAGCGGATGCCCTCGTCGTCCACCTCGAAGGCGCCGCCGACCTTCCGGAAGGTGTTGAGGAAGGTCATCATCTCCAGCTGGCGGGCGCCACGGACGTAGATGTCGCCCCTGGTGGCGAGCGCCGCGCAGGCCCAGGAGGCGGCCTCCAGCCGGTCCGGCAGCGCGCGGTGGGTGTAGCCGCCGAGCTCGTCCACACCGGTGATCAGGATGGTCCGGTCGGTGCCCAGCGTGATGATCGCGCCCATCTTCTGCAGGACGCAGATCAGGTCGACGATCTCCGGCTCGATGGCCGCGTTGCGCAGCTCGGTGACGCCCTCGGCGAGCACCGCGGTGAGCAGCACCTGCTCGGTCGCGCCGACCGAGGGGTAGGGCAGCTCGATCTTGGTGCCGCGCAGGCGCTGCTGGGCGACCAGGTAGGTGCCCTGCGGGTGCTTCTCGATGGTGGCGCCGAACTGGCGCAGCACCTCGAAGTGGAAGTCGACCGGGCGGCCGCCGATGTCGCAGCCGCCCAGGCCCGGGATGAAGGCGTGGCCGAGGCGGTGCAGCAGCGGGCCGCAGAACAGGATCGGGATCCGCGAGGAGCCGGCGTGCGCGTCGATGTCCGCCACGTTGGCGCTCTCGACGTGCGAGGGGTCGAGGATCAGCTCGCCGTCCTCGTCACCGGTGCGCACGGTCACGCCGTGCAGCTGAAGCAGCCCGCGGACCACCTTGACGTCGCGGATGTCCGGGACGTTGCGCAGTCTGCTGGGGCCCTGGCCGAGGAGGGCGGCGACCATGGCCTTGGGGACCAGGTTCTTCGCACCGCGGACGCGGATCTCGCCTTCGAGCGGGTTTCCGCCGTGGACCAGCAGGACGTCGTCGGTCATCGTTCTCGCAATCCGGGGTGCCAGAGGAGTGAGGAGGGGGCTCCGGGAGAGAGCCGGTGGTGGACCGGTCGTACGGGCGCGTTCGGGCCCCCGGCGAAACCGAGTCGGCACGTATAAGGGCGTCCACCAGACGTAGATGGTAGTAGGCGTCCCGATGGTTCCCGTGTGCCTCTCCCGTGATGGTGCTCTCTCCGGGGCCGCTACCGCCCTCCGGTACGGCTGTACGGGTGTTCGTCCGGCGTGGCGCGGTTTCGGGCGTTGCGGTGTCCGACCGGTGCCGTTCTGCGGGATCATGTGTGGCATGACGGCGGCCCATTCGCACGGAGGCCGGTCCCACACCGGCCGTCTGCTCGTCGCGACGCCCCTGCTCACCGACCCGAACTTCGCGCGGGCGGTGGTGCTCCTCCTCGACCACGACGCCGAGGGGGCGCTCGGTGTGGTCCTCAACCGGCCGACGCCGGTCGAGGTGGGCAGTGTGCTGGACGGCTGGGGAAGACTCGTCGGGCAGCCGGCCGTGGTGTTCCAGGGCGGGCCGGTGGCGCTGGACTCGGCGCTCGGCCTCGCGGTGGCGCCGGGGGAGCCGGGAAGCGGCGAGCCGCTGGGCTGGCGGCGGGTGCACGGGGCGATCGGCCTGGTGGACCTGGAGGCACCGCCCGAGGTGCTGGCCGGCGAGCTGGGCAGCCTGCGGATCTTCGCCGGGTACGCCGGCTGGTCGCCGGGCCAGCTGGAGGCGGAGCTGGAGAGCGGCGCCTGGTACCTGGTGGACTGCGAGCCGGGGGACGTCTCCAGCCCCGAGCCGGAGCGGCTCTGGCGCTCGGTGCTGCGCCGCCAGCGCGGGCCGATCGCCCTGCTGGCGACGTACCCGGACGACCCGACGATGAACTGAGCCGCAGGCCCCCCACGCGCGACACTGGCCCGGTTTCCCGGGGCGCCCATAGACTTGGCACCCATGAGCACTCTTGAGCCCGAGCGCGGCCTCGGCACCGGCACCCTGGTCGAGCCCGTCCCCCAGGTGTCCCACGGGGACGGCGACCACGAGCGCTTCGCGCACTACGTCCAGAAGGACAAGATCATGGAGAGTGCGCTCTCCGGGTCTCCCGTGGTGGCGCTCTGCGGCAAGGTGTGGGTGCCCGGGCGCGACCCGAAGAAGTACCCGGTCTGCCCGATGTGCAAGGAGATCTACGACGGCATCGGCAAGCCGCAGGGCGGGGACGACGACAAGTAGTCCGCCGGGCGTGCGGCGTCGTTCCGGATAGCACCGCGTTTCCGCAGTGGTCTATGCCAATCGTTCCGGGCGTGGGCAGGATGTCGGAATGGACCTCATTCCCGCACCTTCGAGTGCCGTCCGCCG
The DNA here is from genome assembly GCF_000716875.1 of Streptomyces novaecaesareae. Lineage (GTDB taxonomy): Bacteria > Actinomycetota > Actinomycetes > Streptomycetales > Streptomycetaceae > Kitasatospora > Kitasatospora novaecaesareae. The sequence continues at coordinate 59,061 of NZ_JNWQ01000028.1, forward strand.
CCCGGACGAGGACTTCCCCCTCGACGCCGCCACCACGCTGACCGCCGCGCCCGCGCTGGCCGACGCCGAGCGCTGGCTGCGCACCACGCTGTCCGCCGCCACCGGGCTGCCGCTCGGCCCCGGCCGGCCGGGCGCGGGCATCGAACTGGTCCAGGACGACGCGCTCGCCGCCGAGGCGTACCGGATCACGGTGCGCCCCGGCCGCGCCCTGCTCGCCGCGGGCGGCCCGGCCGGCGCGCTGTGGGGGGCGCAGACCCTGCGGCAGCTGCTCGGGCCGGACGCCTACCGCCGCTCGCCGCTGCGCCGCGAGGGCTGGGTGCTGCCCGGCGCTGACATCGAGGGCCCGCCTCCGGTGCGCTAGTCCTACTCACCGGGAACTTCCGGGCGGTCATCCGACGTCAAGAACAGATGAACATCCGCCCTGGCCCGGACCGGGTCGTGGCAGATACCGCCCGGTATCCGTCCCAATCGGGCAGTCCCGTTCACCGGCCCCGAAATGATCATCGAGCATTGTGTGCCAGAGTTGCCCAACCCGGCCCGATCGCCCGTACCCTACGGGCCAGGCCGGGCTGCTGACGCGGGACGACACGGCCGTGGGCCGGCGGGCGGCAGGCGATCGATGAGCAAGTGGAGCACGGTGGGACCCAGGTGAACCGGACGATCATGCTGCCGGCCTCGCTCGACGAGGCCGTCGACGCGCTGGCCACCGCCCCGGCCGCGGTACCGGTGGCCGGAGCCACCGACCTGATGGAAGCCGTCAACGCCGGACGGCTGCGCCCCGCCGCCCTGGTCGGCCTCGGCCGGATCACCGAACTGCGCGGCTGGCGCTACGAGGACGGCGGCACCGCCGTACTCGGCGCCGGACTCACCCACGCCCGGATGGACCGCCCCGACTTCGCCGCGCTCATCCCCGCGCTCGCCGACGCCGCCCGCACCGCCGGCCCGCCTCAGGTCCGCAACGTCGGCACCCTCGGCGGCAACATCGTCACCGCCGCGCCGGCCGGCGACACCCTGCCGGTGCTCACCGCGCTGGAGGCCACCGTCACCCTCGCCCGGGCCGGCGCCAGCCGCGAGGTGCCGGTCAGTCACCTGCTCACCGGCCTCGACCCGGTGCGCCCCGGCGAGCTGCTCACCTGGGTGCGCGTCCCGCTGCTGCACGCCCCGCAGGTCTTCCTCAAGGCCACCGGCCGCAGCGGCCCGGCCCGCGCCACCGCCTCCGTCGCCCTCGTCCTCGACCCGGCCCGGCGCTCGGTGCGCTGCGCCGTCGGGGCCGTCGCCCCGGTGCCGCTGCGCCCGCTGGAGGCCGAGGCCTGGGTGGCCGGCTGCATCGACTGGGACGGCAGCCGGGAGATCGACCCGACCGCGACCGCCGCCTTCGGCGAGTACGTGGCCGCCGCCTGCGTCCCCGACAACTACGGCGCCGAGGGCGCCTGGGAAGCCGTGACCGAGGGGCCGACGGCGGCCGCCGCTCGGCTGCGGCGTACCGTAGCGGTGCTGGCCCGACGGGCACTGGGAAGGGCGCTGAAGTGACCACAGACCCCATCGAGACCCTCGACGCCGACCCGCTCGGCCTTTCCCCGCAGGTCAGCCGCGAGCTGCGCCCGTGCGCCTCCTACACGCTGCGGGTCAACGGTTTCGAACGGCCCGTCACCGACGCCTGGATCGGCGAGAGCCTGCTCTACGTGCTGCGCGAGCGGCTCGGCCTGGCCGGTGCCAAGGACGGCTGCGAGCAGGGCGAGTGCGGGGCCTGCTCGGTGCAGGTGGACGGCCAGCTGGTGGCCGGCTGCCTGGTGCCCGCGGCACTGGCCGCGGACAGCGAGATCAACACCGTCGAGGGCCTGTCGGCGGCCGGCGGCGCGAGCGACGTCCAGCAGGCGCTGGCCGCCTCCGGCGCCGTGCAGTGCGGATACTGCACCCCCGGCATGGCGATGGCCGTGCACGACCTGCTCCAGCGCAACCACCGGCCCACCGAGGTCGAGGCCCGGCAGGCGCTCTGCGGCAACCTCTGCCGCTGCACCGGCTACAAGGGCGTGCTGGCCGCCGTCCAGACCGTCGCGGACGCCCGTGCGCTGGTGGCCGAGGAGGCGGAGGAGGCCGCTGCCGCGGAGGCCGCGCGCTCCGCCGAGCAGGCCGCCGGGGCGCCGGGCGACACGCCCGCCGAGCCGGTGGCCGAGGCGCCCGCCGAGGTGCCCGGCGGCGTGCCCGTCGAACCCGGGACGGCCGTCGAGCCGCCGGTCTACGCCGACGCCGAGGCCTGGATCGAACACGTCCCGCAGCAGCCCGTCGCCCCCCACCCCGCGGACCAAGCGCAGGCGCCGGCCGGGACGCCGTACGGCGACGCGCCGGGCGGCTACGACACCGGCGTGTACGACACCGCCGTCCTGGCGCCGGTCCAGGGCGGCATCCCCGCCCAGGCCGTCGACGACCAGGTGTACTACCCGCCGCAGGCCTACCCCGAGCAGCCGTACCAGGGCACCCCCGCCCACGGCACGTACCTGCCCTACCCGGACGGCCAGCAGCAGGGCGGCTACGACACCGGGTACGACGCCCCGGTCTACGAGCCCACCCCCGCGCACGGCACCCCGCTGCCCGGCGCCGCCTTCGACGGCACGCCGCCGCACGGCACCCCGTACGCCGCCCCGCACGGCGCCCCGGCCGAGGGCGGTGCCCCGGCCGGCGTCCCGTACGGCGCCACCCCCGCCCACGGAATCCGGCTCCCCGAGGACGACCACGCATCATGACGTCGCCTACCGACATCGGCGCAGCACTCCAGCAGGACGGCGGCGAGGGCGGCGCACCGGAGCCGTTCGGCCTGGGCAGCTCCCCGCTGCGCAGCGACGCGCTGCCCAAGGCGCTCGGCATCTACCCGTACGCGGCCGACCTGTGGGCCGAGGGGCTGCTGTGGGGCGCGCTGCTGCGCTCGCCGCACCCGCACGCCCGGATCCGCGGCATCGACACCTCGGCCGCGCTCGCGCTGCCCGGCGTGCACGCCGTGGTCACCGCCGCCGACCTGCCGCCCGGCCCGGAGGGCACTGCGGACGGCGCTCCGGCCGGCCCGATCGTCGCCGACCGGCCGGTGCTGGCCGCCGGCGTGGTGCGCCACCACGGCGAGCCGATCGCCGCGGTGGCCGCCGACCACCCGGACACCGCCCGGCTGGCGGTCGGTCTGATCGCGGTCGACTACGAGCCGTTGGAGGCCGTGACCGACCCCGAGCAGGCCTTCACGGCGCCGCCGCTGCACCCGGACGGCAACCTGTTCCGCCACCTGCCGCTGCGCACCGGGGACCCGGACGCCGTCGGCGAGATCGTCGTCGAGGGCCTCTACCAGGTCGGCCGGCAGGACCCGGCCCCGCTCGGCGCCGAGGCCGGGCTGGCCGTGCCGCGGCCGGACGGCGGCGTCGAGCTGCACCTGTCCTCCACCGACCCGCACGGCGACCGCGACCGCACCGCCGCCTGCCTGGGCCTTGAGCCCGACCGGGTCCGGCTGGTGGTCACCGGCGTGCCGGGCGCCACCACCGACCGCGAGGACCTGTCCTTCCAGGTCACCCTGGCGCTGCTGGCGCTGCGCACCGGCCGCCCGGTGAAGATGACCCTCACCCGCGAGGAGTCCTTCCACACCCACACCTCGCGCCACCCCGCGCTCCTGCGCTACCGCCACCACGCCGACGCCGAGGGCACCTTGGTGAAGGTCGAGGCGCAGATCCTGCTGGACGGCGGCGCCTACGCGGACGTCTCCGCCGAGGCGCTGGCCGCCGCGACGGCGTTCTCGGCCGGCCCGTACGTCTGCCCGAACGTCTTCGTGGACGCCTGGGCGGTGCGCACCAACAACCCGCCGGCCGGCCGGATGCGCGGCGAGGGCGCGCTGCAGGCCTGTTTCGCGTACGAATCGCAGCTGGACCAGCTGGCCGCCCGGGTGGGCGTGGACCCGGTGGAGATCCGCCGGCGCAACGCGATGTCCACCGGCGACCCGCTGCCCACCGGACAGGCCGTCACCTGCCCGGCGCCGGTGCGCGCGCTGCTGGACGCCGTCGCGGACGAGCCGCTGCCGGCCCTGCCGGTGGACGACCCGGACGCCGAGTGGCTGCTGCCCGGCGGGCCCGGCGGCGCGGGCGACCCGGCGGCGGTGCGGCGCGGCATCGGCTACGCCGTCGGCATGGTGCACATGCTGGGCGCCGAGGGCGAGGACGAGGTCTCCACCGCGACCGTCCGGGTCAGCGGCGACCACGCCACGGTGATCTGCGCGGCCGTCGACGCCGGGCAGGGCTTCGCCACGCTGGCCCGGCAGATCGTGCAGACCGTGCTGGGCGTCAGCGAGGTCTACATCGCGCCCGCCGACAGCGACCAGTCGATCGCCGGGCCCTCCGCCCGCGGCCGGCACACCTGGGTCTCCGGCGGCGCCGTCGAGCGGGCCGCGCTGATGGTCCGCCACCAGCTGCTGCAGCCGATCGCGGCGAACTTCGGGATGTCGGCGGAGCTGCTGCAGATCGCCGACGGCAAGATCACCTCGTACGACGGGGTGCTCGGCATGCCGGTCGCCGAGGCGCTGGAGGGCAAGGAGCTGTGGGCCACCGCGCAGTGCCGCCCGCACCCCACCGAGCCCCTGGACGAGGCCGGGCACGGCGACGCCTTCGTCTCCATCTCGTTCTGCGCGATGCGGGCGGTGGTGGACGTGGACATCGAGCTGGGCGCCGTGCGGGTGGTCGAGATGACGGTCGCCCAGGACGTCGGCCGGGCGCTGAACCCGCGGCAGATCGAGGACCGGATCGAGGCGGGCGTGGCCCAGGGCGTGGGCCTGGCACTGCTGGAGGACCTGCGCACCGAGGGCGGCGTGCTGCAGAACCCCTCGCTCACCGGCTACCGGCTGCCCACCGCGCTGGACACCCCGGAGGTGCGGATCGCGGCCCTGCTGGAGGAGCGCGACGTGGTCGCCCCCTTCGGTGCCAAGGCGGTCGGCGCCGTGCCCGCGGTGGTGGCCCCGGCGGCCGTCGCCGCGGCCGTCCGCGCCGCCACCGGCCTGCCGGTCGGCCGGCTGCCGATCCGGGCGGAGGACGCCGTCACGGCCTGAGGCGGGCCGCCGCGAAATAGCAGCGGTGGCCGGCCGAAATGACAGAAAGGAATTGCCGGTCGACTTCCGAAGTCGACCGGCAATTCCTTTTCCACGAGGCCATGGCGGGAATCGAACCCGCGTGCACCGCTTTGCAGACGGTTCCCTAAGCCACTCGGGCACACGGCCAGTGAATTCATGGTGGCGGACCCCGGGAGCAGGGTCAACGCCGTTTTGTAAATTCTGTATGGCAATGTGTGCTACGGTCGAAGTCCGGTGGCTGTTTTTCCCGCCACCCCGGACGAGCGCGTCGTACCCGGTGACGACAAGACGGCGCAGTTCAGCGGCAATCCGGCCGCTGTGGACTGCGGAGGCATCACCGTCATGGCCTGGCTCGTTCTGATCGTCTCGGGAATCCTGGAGACCGTGTGGGCGGTCGCCCTGGAATCCTCCAAGGGCTTCTCCCGCCTCGTCCCCAGCGTCGTCTTCGGCGTCGCGCTGCTGTTCAGCATGGGCGGTCTGGCGTACGCGATGCGCACCATCCCGATCGGCACCGGCTACGCGGTCTGGGTCGGCATCGGCGCGGTCGGTACGGCGCTCTACGGCATGGCCGTCCTCGGGGACGCGGTGACCATGGCCCGGATCGCCTGCCTGCTGCTGATCGTCTCCGGCGTGGTGGGCCTCAAGGTGCTGCACTGACCCCAGGGTCCTGCGCCCTGGTCCTACGCCCAGGGACGGAGTCGATCACCGACCCCGGTCAGGGGTCATCGGGGCGGACGGCTCTTACGATGTTACGTATGACCACTGCCTCTCCCACCTCGGTCGACCCCGTTCCGATACCCCTCGACGACGATCCCGGCGGCGGGGTGCTCAGCGGCCGCTACCGCGCGCTCACGCTGGGGATCGTCTCGGTGGTCCTGGTGATCGCCTTCGAGGCGACCGCCGTCAACACCGCGATGCCGACGGCCGCCCGCCAGCTGGACGGCCTCGGGCTGTACGCCTTCGCCTTCTCCGGCTACTTCACCACCACGCTGTTCGCCCTGGTCGTCTCCGGCCAGTGGTGCGACCGGCGCGGGCCGCTGCAGCCGCTGTTCACCGGCATCGCGGTGTTCGGCCTCGGCCTGCTGGTGGCCGGGACAGCGCCCGGGATGTGGGTCTTCGTGGCCGGGCGGGCGATCCAGGGCCTGGGCGGCGGGCTGGTGATCGTCGCGCTGTACGTGGTGGTCGGCCGGGCCTATCCGGAGCGGCTGCGGCCGTCGGTGTTCGCGGCCTTCTCCTCGGCCTGGGTGCTGCCCTCGATCGTCGGCCCGCTGGTCGCCGGGGCCGTCACCCAGCACCTCGGCTGGCGCTGGGTGTTCCTGGCGGTGCCGGTGCTGATCCTGCTGCCGCTGGCCGTGATGGGCCCGGCGCTGACCCGCTCCGAGCGCGAGCACCCGGTGCCCAAGGGCGCGGACTTCGACCGCCGACGCACCCTGCTGGCCGCGATGGCCGCGCTCGGCGCGGGCCTGCTGCAGTACGCGGGCCAGCGCCGCGACCTGGTCGGGCTGCTCCCCGGGATCGCCGGGGCGGCACTGCTGGCGCCGGCCGTCCTGGGGCTGCTGCCGAAGCGGACCCTGCGGGCCGGGCGCGGGCTGCCGACGGTGATCCTGCTGCGCGGGGTGGCGGCGGGGGCGTTCTTCGCGTCCGAGGCCTTCATCCCGCTGATGATGACCACCCAGCGCGGCCTGTCGCCGACCCTGGCCGGCCTCACCCTGACCAGCGGCGGGCTCTCCTGGGCGCTGGGTTCCTGGCTGCAGGGCCGGCCGGGGGCCGAGCGCTACCGCGGGGCGATGATCCGGGGCGGCTTCGTGCTGACCGCGGTGGCGATCGCGGGCACCGCCCTGGTGCTGGTCCCGGCGGTGCCGGCCTGGGTGGCCTCGGTGGCCTGGGGGATCGGCGGCGTCGGGATGGGACTGGCCATCGCGAGCGTCAGCGTGCTGATGATGAAGCTCTCCGCGCCGGAGGATGCCGGGGCCAACTCGGCCGCGCTGCAGATGAGCGACGCGCTGGGCAACGTGCTGCTCACGGGCCTGGCCGGGGTGCTGTTCGCGGCGCTGGGCGGTGGTGCCCTGGCGGCGGCCGGCCACGGACAGGCCGAAGGCGCCGGTTCGACCGGCGCCTTCGCGGTGATCCTGCTGGTGATGGCGGGGGTGGCCCTGCTGGGGGCGCTGCTCTCCGGCCGGGTCCGTACCCGGTCCTGACGGTCAGCCGGCGGTGGCGGCGGCGGTGGCGGGGACCGGCGGCGCCGCCGGGGTGCCGAGGAAGGCCTCCCAGCCGCCGGTCGGGGACTGGCCCGGGGAGAGGGTCTGCAGCTTGCGCAGCACCGCCGGGTCCTGGGCGTCCAGCCAGTCGACCAGCTGGCGGAAGGAGACCAGCCGGACCTCCGGCTTGCCCGCGATGGCCTTGAGGACGTCCTCGACGGCGTTCATGTAGATGCCGCCGTTCCACTCCTCGAAGTGGTTGCCGATGATGTACGGCGCCCGGTTGCCGTTGTAGGTGCGGTCGAAGCCCATCAGGTAGGAGTCGCGGGCCTGGGCCTGGAAGCCCGGGTGGAGCGCCGGGTCGGCCTTGGTGTTGGGGCCGCACTGGTTGTACATGATGTTGTAGTCCATCGAGAGCACCTGGAAGGTGTGCCCGGGGAAGGGGATGGACTGCAGCGGGAGGTCCCACAGCGCGCCGCCCTGGATCTTCTGCGGCCACACCTGGGTGCCGTTGCCGCTGCTGTCGTAGCGCCAGCCGCGCTTGACCGCGGTGGGCAGCAGGTTGCGCTGGCCCTCCAGGCAGGGGGTGCGGCTGCCGATCAGCTCCTTGCGGTAGTCGAAGGGCAGGGCCGGCAGGTCGGTGAAACCGGTGTTGGTGCGCCAGTTCGTGACGAAGTCCATCGCCTGCTGGATCTCGCTGTCCCACTCCTCGGGGGACCACTTGCCGACGCCGGTGGCGCCGCAGAAGTGGCCGTTGAAGTGGGTGCCGATCTCGTGGCCCTCCAGCCAGGCCGCGTGCACGTTCGCCAGGGTGTCGCGGATGTGCTGGTCGCTCAGGTAGCCGATGTCGGAGGCGCCGGCCTTGTGTTGCGGCGGGCGGTAGAGGTCCTTCTTGGACTCGGGCAGCAGGTAGAGGCCGCTGAGGAAGAAGGTCATCTTCGCCTCGTGCTCCTGGGCCAGCCGGCGGAAGCGGGCGAACAGGCCGTTGTCGAGCTCGCCGGCGCCGTCCCAGGAGAAGACCACGAACTGCGGCGGGCGCTGCCCGGGCCGGAGCTGCTCGGGGGTGGGCTGGTGCGGCTGGGTGCCGGTGTCGGAGGTGGAGCCGTCGCCGATCAGGACGGCCTGCGGCTTGGGGGCCGGGGCCGGGGCCGGGGCGGGGGCCGGGACGGGGGTGGTGCTCTGCTCGTCGGCCGCGCCGGTGGCGGCGGATCCGGTCGCCCGCTCCCCGCCGGTGGCGTGGTTGCTGCCGCAGGCGGCCGCCAGGGCGGCGGCGGTGGCGGCGCCGGCCGCCAGTAGGGTGCGGCGGGAGAGAGCGTCCATGGTCACTCCGTTCATGTGGCGTTCGACTGCGTGCGGGAGTGTGGGTCCGGTCGGACACGCGGGGATCGAACCCGTGACCGAGTCAGCATGGCATGAGGGTGGAGACGGTCGAAGAGGCACAGCGCGCGGTCGTAAGTGATCGCCCGAACGACGCAACCGATCGGGGCCGTGGAACCGTCGGTAGGACTTGCCGGGCGCGGTCCCGCGGGGGTCCGCGCGTGGGAGGCGGTCGTCGCGCTCGGCGACCGGGTGCCCACGCGGCGCAGGGAATGCGCCGGCGGCCCTGCCGATCGGGGGGTGTCGATATGACCATCGTATGGACGTGCCTTACAGTCCGATCCGGTTCAATTGTTCCCAGGAAACTCCCAGGAAGCGGGATTCCGTCGGCAGAGGGGAGCGCCCGTGGGCGTCCAGCAGAGCAGGAGCCCCTGGCCGGGCACCCTGGCGGCGGGGGCCGCGCTGGTGTTCGGCGCCTGGCTGCTGCACGGCGGCGGCCCGCTGGTGCTGCCGCCCGCCCCGGGCGGCGGACAGGCACAGGCCGGCATCGCGCCGGTCTCCGTCGTCCCGCCGCTGGGGCCGTCCGCCCCGACCCGGATCCGCATCCCGGCCGTCCGCCTGGACGCTCCGGTCACCGCGCTCGGGCTGGACTCCGACGGCCACCTCCAGGCCCCGCCCGAGGCCGACCGCAACCTGGCGGGCTGGTACCGGGGCGGGGCCAGCCCCGGCCAGCGGGGCACCGCGATCCTTGCGGGGCACGTCGACAACAAGTCCGGTCCGGCCGTCTTCTACCATCTGGGAGCGCTCCGTCGTGGAGACCGGATCGAAATCGCCCGGGCCGACGGCGCCACCGCCGTCTACCAGCTGTACGCCATCGAAGTGCACGACCGAAAGGACTTCCCGGACGATCGGGTCTACCGTCAGGCCGCCGACGCGCAACTACGGGTGATCACCTGTGGCGGCGCCTACAGCGAGGAACACGGTTACGACGGCAACGTCGTCGCCTACGGGTTCCTGGCCGACACCACCCAGCCGGGCAAAGCCGCATGACCACGCTCACTCTCGCCACCCGCTGGAACCCGATCGACTGGCCGCTCACCGAGGGCCCGATCCCGCACGCCGTGTCCGTCGTCGGCTGGGCGGCGCTGCTCGCGCTCGCCGTCGGCCGCGACCGGCGCTGGTGGCGGTTCCGCCTGCCCGCCGCGCTGTTCACCGCCGCCGCCCTCAGCCTGCTGCTGGACGTCCTGGTCGACGGCTGGTGGCACCCCTTCCCCGAGGGCACGCCCGACTACGTCACCTGGTGGATAGCCGTCGCCCTGCTCGGGCTCTGCCTGGCCGGCTACCGGATGCGCCGGCTCACCTGGAAGCGGCGGGGGCTCGTGCTGAGCCTGAGCGCCCTGGTGCTGCTGATGGCCTCCTCCCAGGTCAACATAGGCTTCGGCCAGTTCCCGAGCGGGCGCGTGATGCTGGCGCCGTGGCTCACCAAGACCGACGGGCTGATCGCCGACAAGGTCAGCCAGACCGTGGCCGCCCCGCCGGGGAAGGTGCTGGAGGAGGTCTGGCAGCCCCCGGCGGGCCTGCCCGAGAAGGGCACCGTCTCGGTGGTGCCGATCCCCGGTACGAGGTCGGGCTTCAAGGCCCGCGACGCGTACGTCTACCTCCCGCCCGCCTACCAGGCCAACCCGCGGCCGCTGCTCCCGGTGGTCGTGATGATCACCGGCCAGCCCGGCATCCCGGGGGACTGGGTGCTCTCCGCGCAGATCAACGAGGCGCTGGACGCCTACGCCGCGGACCACGGCGGCCTCGCGCCCATCGTGGTGATGCCCGACCAGCTCGGTTCCACCTGGGCCAACACGCTCTGCCTCGACTCCAAGATCGCCAAGACCCAGACCTACCTGGCGGTGGACGTCCCCAACTGGGTCCACCAGAACCTCCAGACCGCGACCGGACGGAACACCTGGGCGATCGGCGGCGCCTCGATGGGCGGCACCTGCGCGCTCCAGCTCGGCGTCAACGCGCCCGACGTGTACGGCACCGTCCTGGACATGTCCGGACAGGACCAGCCGACCCTGGGCAGCAAGGAGCAGACCGTCAAGGCCGCGTTCGGCGGGGACGGCAAGAAGTTCGACGCGGTCGACCCCGTGCAGGTGATGGCCCGCAAGAAGTTCCCGGACACCAATGTCGCCCTGCTCGTCGGGGAGACCGACGAGGAGTTCAGGCCGCAGATGGAGAAGGTCTACCAGGCCGTGCAGGGGGCCGGGATGAAGGCGAAGTTCGAGCTGATGCCGGGCGGCCACGGCTGGATCGTCTTCCGCCCCGGCATCGCCCAGCAGATCCCGTGGCTCGCCCAGCAGACCGGACTGACCCGGTGACCGGGGCGGGGACGGCGGTCGTCGCCACCGGAGAGCAGGACCAGAAGAAGTCGCCCAAGGTCGTCGCGCAGCGCGCGGACGAGCGGGGCGCGGACCGCGCGCCCGTCACCCGGACGCCGGAGCCGCGCCCGCAGCGGGTCCGGCGGGCGGCCCGGGCGCTCGGCGTCCGGCTGCGCTCCGCGCCGCTGACGCTGGCACTGCTCGCCGGGCTCTGGCTGCTCGGCGCGGCCACCGGCAGCCTGGGCGGCGGGCCGTCCGAGCGGCTGCTGGGCCGGGCCGGGGTCGGCCTGTCCACGCTCACCGACGGCCACTGGTGGGCGCCGGTCACCTCGATGTTCTGGTGCTCGGGCATCGGCTCGTACGTGTTCGCCAGCCTGCTGCTGCTCCTGGTCGGCCCGGCCGCCGAGCACCGGCTCGGCCGGCTGCGCACCCTCGCGGTGCTGGTCGGCGGGCAGGTCGTGGGCACCCTGCTGGGCACCGGGCTGGTCGCGCTCGGCTCCTCGGCCGGGGAGCAGTGGACCGCCTCGGTGGCCGACCAGATCTCGGTCGGCCCCGCCGTCGGCCTGTTCGCGCTGGCCGCGGTCCTCGGGTACCGGCTCACCGTGCTGTGGCGCCGCCGGCTGCACCTGCTGGTGCTGCTCCTCCCGCTGGTCATGACGCTGTACGTCGGCCACCTGCAGAGCGTCCAGCGGTGCGCCGCGGCGCTGGTCGGGCTCGGCGTGGGCGCGCTGCTCAGCCGCGGCCGCCCGTACCTGCGCTCGCACCGCTCCTCGCACTCCGAGACCCGGGTGCTGGTCGCGCTCTGCCTGGTCGCCGCCGCCGTCGGGCCGCTGATCGCCTCGCTGTACGACACCGCCAGCGGGCCGTTCAACACCTTCTCCGAGCTGTACTTCTCCCACCGGCTCAGCCCGGACGAGGTGGCCGACTTCTGCGCGATGTCGGCGCACGACTGCGCCCGCGCGCACGCCGTCGTCCGGATCTTCGACACCCCCGGCCGGCTGATGGCGGCGCTCTTCCCCGCGCTGCTGCTGGTGCTCGCCGAGGGGCTGCGCCGGGGGCTGCGGTTCGCCTGGCTGGTGACCGTCGCCACCGAGCTGCTCTGGGGGGCGCTGCTGGGCTGGCTCTACCTGGACGCCGGGCCGGTCAGCCGGGACGTGGTGCAGTACTTCGTCGAGGCGATGCTGCTGCCGCTGCTGACCACCGGCCTGCTGCTGGCCACCCGCAAGCGGTTCCGGCTGCGGCTGTCCGGCCGCTCGGTGCGCCGGCTGGTCCTGGTGCTCGGCGGGGCCGCGTTCGTCTCCTCGGCCGCGTACGTGGGGCTCGGGCGGCTGGTCGCGAGCCAGTTCGAGCCGGGGGCGACCGTGCGCCGACTGCTGCACGGGCTGCCCGCGCAGTTCCTGCCGCCCGCGTACAACGACCTCACGCCGGACTACCCGATCGCGGTCGGGCCGGTGGCGCGCCTCCTGGAGACGTACTGCGGGCTGGCGTTCTGGGTGGTGGCACTGGCCGTGCTGCTGTCGGCCTTCCGCCGGCCGTCGCTGCACACCGACGCCGAGGCCGCCGCCCGGGCCCGGGCGCTGCTGACCGGACACGGCGGCGGGACGCTGTCGTTCATCACCACCTGGGACGGCAACCACTACTGGTTCGACGAGCAGGGCCGGGCAGCCGTCGCCTACCGGGTGGTGGGCACCGTCGCACTGACCACCGGCGACCCCTTCGGCGCGCCGGAGGACCGGGCCCGGGCCGTGGCCGGCTTCGCCCGGTACTGCGACGCCCGGGGCTGGACCCCGTGCTTCTACAGCGTCTGCGGGCAGACCAGGGACGCCGCCGCGCAGCTCGGCTGGCGCTCGGTGCAGGTCGCCGAGGACACCGTGGTCGCGCTGCCCGAGCTGGCCTTCACCGGCCGCAAGTGGCAGGACATCCGCACCGCGCTCAACAAGGCCGGCAAGCAGGGCATCACCGCGGAGTGGTGGGCGTACCACGAGGCACCGCTCGCACTGCGGGACCAGATCCGGGCGATCTCCGAGGAGTGGGTCTCCGAGAAGGGCCTGCCCGAGATGGGCTTCACGCTCGGCGGGCTGGAGGAGCTGGACGACCCGGACGTCCGGGTGCTGATCGCGGTGGACGAGCAGCGGGTCGTGCACGGGCTGACCAGCTGGATGCCGGTGTACGAGGACGGCGTGCCGGTCGGCTGGACGCTGGACTTCATGCGCCGGCGCTCCGACGGCTTCCGCGGCGTCAGCGAGTTCCTGATCGCCTCGGCCGCGCTCGGCTTCAAGGAGGAGGGCGCGCGCTTCCTCTCGCTGTCGGGCGCGCCGCTGGCCCGCACCGGGCAGGACGGGGAGCCCACCGGCCTGCAGCGGATGCTGGACTGGATGGGCAAGGCGCTGGAGCCGGTGTACGGCTTCCGCTCGCTGCTCGCGTTCAAGGCCAAGTTCCAGCCGGAGTACCGGCCGATGTACATGGCCTACCCCGACCCGGCCGCGCTGCCCGGCATCACCCGGGCGATCGGCAAGGCGTACCTGCCGCACCTGACGGCGGCGCAGGGCGTCCGGCTGATGCGCAAGCTCTCGGGCTGAGGGAGCGACGCGAGGCGGGCCCTGCGCCCCGGAGGCCGGCCCGCCCCCTCAGCCGAGCAGCTCGGCGAGCGCGCGGTCGGCGTCCAGGTGCAGGTGCTCCTCGCCCTCCGGGACGACCAGTCGGCTGCGCCACAGGAAGCGGCGCAGGTCGCCGGTGTCGAACCGGAGCAGCGCGGTGCCCTCCGGGGCCCGCAGCTCGACCATGGTGCAGCGGCCGGGCGCGGGCCGGACGTGGACGTCGCCGAGGCCGGCCGGCAGCTCGATGCCGGCCGAGAGCAGCCGGCGGGCGAAGACCCAGACGATGTCCTCGCCGTCCTGCTCCTCCGGGGCCTCGTCCAGCGAGAACTCGGCGGGGAAGGCCATCCGTACGGCCAGCGGGTCCTCGGGCAGGTAGGACAGGACCGCCCGCAGCCGGACGGAGCGGTGGGGGGAGAGGATCAGGCGGGCCTGGACGGTCTCTTCGACGGTGCGCACGGGAGGTCCCTTCGGTTCGGTGCGAGGCCGCGCCTTGGCAGGAGGGGTGGTGCGGCCTCACCCTGGTGAGAGTCCTGATGACCACCGTGATTACCCGGTTTCGAGGCCGATCCGATGTGACTCGCGTCACATCGATTTCCGGCCGTGCGGGCCCGGCGCGGAGCCTCTTCTGGAGGCCCCGACGGCGCCGGGCCGGTAGGCTGGGCGGGTTGTCCGATCGCCGCCCGACCGCGGGACGGGGCCGCAAAACCGCCCCTGACCTGCGATGATCCCCCCTCGGAGACCGTGAGTACTGCCGCCGCCTCCTCGATGCCGCTGTTCTCCGACGTGTCGGAGCCGGAGGCCCCCGTACGGGCCGTCGGCCACGCCGGGCCCGCCGCCTCGCACCACCTCTCGCCCGCCTTCCCCGGCCGCGCCCCCTGGGGCACCGCGGGCAAGCTGCGGGCCTGGCAGCAGGGTGCGCTGGACAAGTACATCGAGACCCAGCCGCGCGACTTCCTCGCGGTCGCGACCCCGGGCGCAGGCAAGACCACCTTCGCGCTCACCCTGGCCTCGTACCTGCTGCACAACCACCTGGTGCAGCAGGTGACCGTCGTCGCGCCGACCGAGCACCTGAAGAAGCAGTGGGCCGAGGCCGCCGCCCGCATAGGCATCAGGCTCGACCCGGCGTACTCCTCCGGGCCGCTGTCCCGGGACTACCACGGCATCGTGGTCACCTACGCGGGCGTCGGGGTCAACCCGATGCTGCACCGCAACCGGACCGAGGCCCGCAAGACCCTCGTGATCATGGACGAGATCCACCACGCCGGTGACTCCAAGTCCTGGGGCGAGGCCTGCTTCGAGGCCTTCGAGCCGGCCACCCGCCGGCTGGCGCTGACCGGTACGCCGTTCCGCTCGGACACCAACCCGATCCCGTTCGTGGCGTACGACGCGGGCAGCGACGGGATCCGCAAGTCCGTCGCCGACTACACCTACGGCTACGGGCACGCGCTCGCCGACCACGTCGTCCGCCCGGTGATCTTCCTCAGCTACAGCGGCAACATGCGCTGGCGCACCAAGGCCGGCGACGAGCTGGAGGCCCGGCTCGGCGAGCCGATGACCAAGGACCTGATCGCCCAGGCCTGGCGCACCGCGCTCTCCCCGCAGGGCGAGTGGATCCCCAGCGTGCTGCAGGCCGCCGACCGCCGGCTCACCGAAGTCCGCA
The DNA here is from genome assembly GCF_000716875.1 of Streptomyces novaecaesareae. Taxonomy (GTDB): domain Bacteria; phylum Actinomycetota; class Actinomycetes; order Streptomycetales; family Streptomycetaceae; genus Kitasatospora; species Kitasatospora novaecaesareae. The sequence continues at coordinate 74,291 of NZ_JNWQ01000028.1, forward strand.
AGGCCATCCCGGACGCCGGCGGCCTGGTGATCGCCACCGACCAGAACGTCGCCCGCGCGTACGCCAAGATGCTGCGCGAGATCAGCGGCGAGAAGGTCACCCTGGTGCTCTCCGACGAGACCGAGGCCTCGAAGCGGATCTCCGACTACGCGGCCGGGACCTCCCGCTGGATGGTCGCGGTCCGCATGGTGTCCGAGGGCGTCGACGTGCCCCGGCTGTGCGTCGGGGTGTACGCGACCTCGATCTCCACCCCGCTGTTCTTCGCCCAGGCCGTCGGCCGCTTCGTGCGCGCCCGCAAGCGCGGCGAGACCGCCTCGGTGTTCCTGCCGACCATCCCGATGCTGCTGGGCTTCGCCAACGAGATGGAGGTCCAGCGCGACCACGTGCTGGACCGGCCGAAGAAGGAGGGCGAGGGCCTCTTCGACGAGGAGGACCGGCTGCTCGCCGAGGCCGAGCGGGCCAACGACGGGCCGGACGGCGCGGGCGGCGAGGAGTTCTCCTACGAGGCGCTCGGTTCCGACGCGGTCTTCGACCGGGTGCTGTACAACGCCATGGAATTCGGCATGCAGGCCCACCCCGGGAGCGAGGAGGAGGACGACTACCTCGGCATCCCGGGCCTGCTGGAGCCGGACCAGGTGCAGATGCTGCTGCAGAAGCGCCAGCACCGGCAGATCCAGCGCAGCAAGACCAAGCCCGCCGAGGAGGCGGACCTGCTGGAGCTGCCGGCCGAGCAGCGGCCGGTCGTCACCCACCAGGAGCTGCGGGAGCTGCGCAAGGAGCTGAACGCGCTGGTGGCCGCCTGGCACCACCGCACCAGCCAGCCGCACGGCACCATCCACAACGAGCTGCGCCGCCAGTGCGGCGGGCCGCTCACCGCGCAGGCCACCGCCAACCAGCTCAAGGCGCGGATCGCGAAGATCCGGGAGTGGGCGAAGTAGGACGCGCGGGAGCGGGTGAAGCAACGGTCCGGCAGCCTTTGCGGGCCGACCTGCCCCGGTGTGTCCGGACTTCGGACCGAGGTCGAACTCGTGTGCTGATATGCCCGGTGAATTAGGGGTGTTTGTCCGGAATCTGCGGCGGTGTTGATGTCGATCACGCCCGAATTTTGGACAACCACTTCCGCCGCGACCTTTCCTTCACTACCTTTCCCCCACGCTCTTCCGCCGGGCAACCCCCCCGCGGGACGGGCGCCGCAGGGCCGTACGGGTGTCAAGGAGACACCGGACGGTCCGAGCGCGGCCACCCCCACCTGTGCGCGACACCGACCTCGGGCCGGCGCCGCACGCCCCGCGAGCGCCGCGGAAAGGATCGCCCGTCGTGACAGCCGAGACCTCCCAGACCCTGGACCGTGGCGTTCGGGTCCTCAAGCTCCTCGCCGACTCCGAGCGAGGGCTCACCGTCACCGAACTCGCCGCCCGGCTGGCCGTCAACCGCACCGTCGTCTACCGGCTGCTGGCCACCCTGGAACAGCACGGCCTGGTCCGCCGGGACATCGGCGGCCGCGCCCGGGTGGGCCTCGGCGTCCTGCGGCTCGCGCACCGGGTGCACCCACTGCTGCGCGAAGCCGCGCTGCCCGCCCTGCGCAGCCTCGCCGAGGACCTCGGCGCCACCGCCCACCTGACCCTGGTGGACGGCAACGAGGCGCTGGCCGTCGCGGTCGTCGAGCCGAGCTGGACCGACTTCCACGTCGCCTACCGGACCGGCCAGCGCCACCCGCTCACCGAGAGCGCGGCCGGCCGGGCGATCCTGGACGCCCGCACCTTCCCCAGCCAGCGCCGGCCCGAACAGGGCTTCGTCATCACCCGGGCGGAGGAGCAGTCCGGGGCCTGCGGGGCGGCCGCCGCGCTGCTCGGGCTGAGCGGCATCGAGGGCAGCGTCGGCGTGGTGATGCTGAACGGGATGGTGCCCGAGCGGGTCGGCCCCCGGGTGGTGGAGGCGGCGACCGAGGTGGCCGACGCCCTGCGGTAGCGCCTGCGCGTCGTCGGGTGTGTTTGGATTCCCCTTGTGTCCGACACCAAGCTGCCCAAGGCCCTCACCTCCTCGCGGACCCGCGCGCTCGCGCTGTGCGGACTGCTGGTCACCGCGCTGTTCGGGGTGGCCGCCTTCGTCCCGCTGCCGTACACCCTCACCTGGCCGGGCCTGACCGCGGACACCCTGGGCACGTACCAGGACAAGCCGGTGCTCACCATCACCGGGGCACCGCTGCGCACCACCGAGGGCCAGCTGCGGATGGTCACCATCTCGGCGACCAACCCGGACCAGCGCAACACCTTCCTGCGGTCGATGCAGGCCTGGTTCGACTCCAAGGAGGCGGTGCGCCCGACCGACACCGTCTACCCGCAGGGCAACCCGGCCAAGGCCGAGGAGGTCACGGCCCAGCAGATGGCCGAGTCGCAGGACAGCGCCACCGCGGCCGCGCTCAGCTACCTCCACCTCTCACCGGACCAGGTGAAGGTCAAGGTCGACCTCGGCGACGTCGGCGGCCCCAGCGCCGGCCAGATGCTGGCGCTCGGCATCGTCGACAAGCTCGCCGGCGACGGCAAGGGCGGCGACCTCACCGGCGGGCTCACCATCGCGGGCACCGGCACCATCGAGAAGGACGGCACCGTCGGCCCGGTCGGCGGCGTCCCGCTGAAGACCCAGGCGGCCGCCCGGGACGGCGCGACGGTCTTCCTGCTGCCCAAGGACGAGTGCACGGACGCCAAGGTCGACACGCCCAAGACGCTGCGGCTGGTGCCGGTCGGCACGCTCGGCGAGGCGGTCTCGGCGCTGCAGGCGCTGAAGAGCGGCGGCAGCGTCCCGGCCTGCTGACCGGCCGTGCGTGGTGCCCGCGCCCGGAACCCCGGACCGTGCTACTCGGCGGCGGCCTGGTCCACCAGCGGCAGGATCCGGTACGGCACCGGGTTCTCCAGCACGATCGCCGTGGACGAGCGGACGATCCCGTCGAAGCCCACCACCCGGTCGATCACCCGCTGAAGGTCGGCGTTGGAACGGGCCACGATCCGCACCATCATGTCCCCGATCCCGGTGATGGTGTGCAGTTCCAGCACCTCCGGCACGCTCGCCAGGTGCGCCCGCACGTCCGAGCCCTGGCCCTGGGAGATCTCCAGGGTGGCGAAGGCCGTCACCGGGTAGCCGATCGCCGCCGGATCCACCTCCGGGCCGAAGCCGCCGATCACGCCCTTGGCCTGGAGCCGGTCCAGCCGGGCCTGCACGGTGCCCCGGGCGACCTGCAGCCGGCGCGAACACTCCAGCACGCCGATCCGCGGCTCCTCGGCGAGCAGCCGGATCAGCCGGCCGTCCAGGGCGTCGATGGTGTCGTTCCCGCCGCCCGGCGAGGGAGTGGAAACGCCCTGGGGGGTGGGGGAGTCGGGCGAGCCGGGGGAGCTCGGGGAGTGGGCGGGGGGCATCGCGGCTCCTCCTCCGGTGGTCGTTCCGTACAGCGGTGCCGCCGATTCTCCCGCTCCGGGGCACGGCTTGACCAGCAAGCCCCGTCCGAGGGGGCGGGCGGTCAGCGGACGGCCGTCTCGACGATCGGCGGGTGGCCGTTCCAGTAGACGAAGACCGAGTTGGCCTGGTTGTCCTTGGTGAAGTCGATCCGGATCCACTGCGGGCCGTTCCACACCTGCATCTGCCAGCCGGGGTCCGGGGTGGCGGAGACCAGGGAGGCAGTGTCGGCCTTCAGGTCCAGCGCGACCTTGCCGCCCGGGATCGGGTAGCTCTTCACC